>NZ_JAUJPV010000002.1:0-777786 GCF_030481585.1 Burkholderia sp. AU45388
ACTTGCATGTGTAAGGCATGCCGCCAGCGTTCAATCTGAGCCAGGATCAAACTCTTCAGTTCAAACCTGTTACTGTTTTCGGTTCGGTTAAGAACCGGTCGCTCACTCAAAGCTGACAGGAATATGAATCACTTCATAAACCTGACTTACTTTAGTGTGAGACTCTTGATACTTTCGCTATCTGATCCGAGGATCAGCTCGCTGCCATCAAGCGCCCACACTTATCGGCTGTTAATTTTTAAAGAGCATTTCTGCGAGGAACCTAGCGTTTCCCGGCAGCGCTGCGTTTTCAGCAGCAGAGAAGCGAGATTATGAACCGTGTTTCGCAGCTCGTCAACAACTTTCTACACGACTTCGTTGCGACTGCGGGGCTCAACTTCCTGTGCCGCCCAGGCTCGCTACCTCCCGAACCCAACAGCACTGCTTCCCTTCCTCCCGCGCCGCGTTTGCGTTAGCGCGAAAGAGGCGTGATTCTAAGCAGCTCACGTCGTGAGCGCAAGGGGTTTCGCGAAAAAATAAGGTGCCGCACGCTATCGCGTGCGGCACCTTATATAGAAGCAACCGGAATCGTCAGGAAGCCGCGCGCACCTGGCGCGCGACGATCTCCATATAACGAGCGAGATCCGGCGTCATCTTGCCTTCCTCCTTCGCCGTGTCGTCCCAGCGGCGCAGGCGCAACGCGTCCTCGGCGAAGGGCCGCCGCAGGAACGCCACCGCCTCCTCGTCACTGAAGATGCCGCCCTGCAACGCCAGACTGCGCACGGAGTCCGGCGACAGACTCTCGAAGTAGCCGGGAACCGTACGGCACAGGCAGCGCTTCGCGTCGACGTGCAGCCGGATCGGCTCCAGCACCGCATCGGCAAACAGCGGCCGCAGGAACGGCAGCACGTAATACTGATGCAGATCATCGATCCCGCGCGCGCTCGGCGTGTCGCCCTGGCGATTCAGCAAATGGCCGAAGTCGTGCAGGAACGCGGCCGCGACCAGCGCTTCGTCCGCCCCGGATTCCTCCGCCAGCAACCCGCTCTGCAATGCATGTTCGAGCTGCGTGACCGGTTCGCCGCTATAAGCCACATGGCCATGCGTGCGATACAGCTCGTGGATCTCTTCCACCGTCAACGCCATGCGCTTACTCCCAAGGCAGCGAAAACGTCTTCAGGTTCGTGAAGCTCCTCATCGCCTCCTGAACGCCTTCCTTGTAGCCGAGCCCCGAATCCTTGATTCCGCCGAACGGCGACAGCTCGATCCGGTATCCCGGCACTTCCCACACGTTCACCGTGCCGACGTTCAGCTCGTTCACGAATCGCACGACCGCCGCCGTGCTATCCGTACAGACGCCCGACGACAACCCGAATGCGGTGCCGTTGCTGATCCGGATCGCGTCGTCGATCGTGTCGAACGCGATGACGGGCGACACGGGGCCGAAGGTCTCCTCGCGCACGATCGTCATCGACGGATCGACATTGTCGAGCACGGTCGGCGCATACAGCGCGCCGCGCCGCACGTTGCCCGTCAGCAGACGCGCGCCCTGCGCGACCGCCTCGTTCACGCGCGCCTCGAACAGCCGCGCCGCCGCCTCGTCGATCACCGTGCCCATTTCGTTGGCAGGATCGAACGGATCGCCGTATTTCCATGCGCGCGTCTTCTCGACGAGCAATTCGGTGAACGCCGGTGCGATCGAGCGCTGCACCAGCATCCGCTTGACGGCCGTGCAGCGCTGGCCCGAATTCCGGTACGAGCCGAGCACCGCCAACGATGCGGCGCGGTCGAGATCGGCATCGGCGAGGACGATCAGCGGATCGTTGCCGCCCAATTCCAGCACGATGCGCCGGTAGCCGGCCCGCGCGGCGATCGCCTTGCCGATCGCGACGCCGCCCGTGAAGGTAATCAGCGACGCATGCGGATGCGTGACGAGTTCGTCCGCGATCTCGGCCGGGCTGCCCGTCAGCACCTGCAGCATCGGCTCCGGCAGCCCGGCTTCATACAGCAGGTCGGCCAGATAGAACGCCGACAGCGGCACCTTCTCCGACGGCTTCACGATCACGCGGTTGTTGGTCGCGATCGCCGGCGCGATCTTGTGCGCGACCTGGTTCATCGGATGATTGAACGGCGTGATCGCGACGATCACGCCGTCGAGCGGCTGACGCTGCGAGAACACGCGCCGCGTCTTGCCGAGGGGCGTCAGGTCGCACGAGAAACTCTGCGCGTCGTCGCGCAGCGCCTCGACCGCCGCGAACTTCAGCACGTCGGCCACGCGGCCGATCTCGTGGCGCGAATCCTGTTTCGACAGCCCCGACTCGAGCGTGATCAGGTCGGACGCTTCCTCGGTGCGCTCGCGCAGCAGCGCAGCCGCCCGTTCGAGAATCTGCGAACGCGCGTAGCGCGTGAGCGTCGGCCGGCAGGCCATCGCGTAATCGAACGCCGCGCGCACGTCGTCGACGCTGGCGAGCGGCACGGTGCCGACGCGCGTGCCGGTGTACGGATCCGTGACGTCGAGCGTGCGCTCGCGCATCGCGCGCGTGCCGCACCAGCGCAATGCTTCGGCACGAAACGACGGATGATCCTGCCGCGGATGAGCCATCATGTCGCGATCCGGTTCAACACGAAATCGAACACGTCGAAGTTGCGCGGGCGGCGGGCAGGATCGTCGCGTTCGATACGGCGATTGAACAGCAACGGCACTTCCTGCTCGGACACGCCGCCATGCGAACGCAACGGCACCGTGAGGCCCGACAGGTCGTGTTCGCGCTCGCGGGTGCCGAGCGTCATGTCGCGGCGGCCGATCACGACGAGATCGCCGATCCGGTCGGCCGGCAGTTCGAAACGGGCGGCGGCTTCCGCGTTGTCGAGCACGAGTTCGATGCCGTCGAGGCCGCCGACGCGCCACATCGCCTCGGCCCGGTCGACGCCCGGCGCCAGGTAGATCGTCGCGAACGACCCGAGCGCACCATGATGCACGACGTACGGATCGGTAATCGGCAGGATCACGCGCGCAGCCCGCGCGCCGTACCAGCCGTCGAACGCATCCTGCAGATAGATCACGTTCGGCCGGCCCGTCGCCGGATCGTGCTTCGCGTTCATCCCGTGGTCGGCCGTGAGGCCGATCGCCCAGCCGAGCGCATCGAGCTGCGCGAGGTAGCCGTCCATCATCGCGTAGAACGCGTTCGCGCCGGCACTGCCCGGCGCGCACTTGTGCTGCACGTAGTCGGTGGTCGACAGGTACATCAGGTCGACCTGCCGCGTCTGCGCGAGCCGTACGCCGGCCGCGAACACGAATTCCGACAACGCCGCGCTGTACACGTCCGGCGACGGCAGGCCGACCCAGTCGAGCACGTCGACGATCCCGTTTTCCGCGAGATTGGCCTGGGCAGCCTTCTCGGCCGAAAAGCAGATGCCCTTCAACTGCCAGCCGAGCAGCCGGCGCAGCTTGTCCTTCGCGGTGACGACGGCCACCCGCGCGCCGGCGTCGGCCACCGCCGCGAGCAGTGTGCCGGCGCGCAGGTAGGCCGGATCGTTCATCATGACTTCGGCGCCGCGCCCGCCGTCGGCGGCCGGATCCCAGAAATAATTGCCGCAGATGCCGTGGACCGCCGGCGGCACGCCGCAGACGATCGACAGGTTGTTCGGGTTGGTGAAGGTCGGCACGACGCAATCGGCGCGCCACGCAGTGCCTTCCGCAATCATCCGGCCGATGAACGGCGCGACGCCCGCTTCCACCGCGCGTTCGAGATAGTCGTACTCGCAGCCGTCGACACAGACGACGACGGTCGGCTCGACCGGCAGCCGGTAGCGTCGGCCGTTGACGTCGATCGAGCGTCCCGCGAGCTTCGTCGACCCGTTGCCGGCGGCCGGTTGCTCGCCGGGGCGCCGCAATGCGAACGCGGCGTTCATGATGCCACCCGCTTGCCGCGCGGCACGCGCGCGGCGATCAGCAGCAGCGCCGCGAGCGACGCGCCGAGCATCAGCAGCGACAGCGCCGATGCCGGCAGGTAATAACCGCGCTCGACCTGGCCGATCACGACGATCGGCACGGTCGCGAAGCCGGGCGGATACACCGTCAGCGTCGCGCCGAGCTCGCCGAGCGACAGCGCGAAGCCGAGCGCGAGGCTCGCGCGCAGCGCCGGCACGAGTTGCGGCAACAGCACGCGGCGCAGCACCATCGCGGGCGGCGCACCGAGGCTCGCGGCGGCTTCTCGCAGCACGGTCAGCTCCGGGCGCAGCGCGGCGGCCGCGCAGCGATAGCAGAACGGCAGAATCAGCGCGAGCTGCACCAGCACGACGATCGCGGCCGAGCTCGACAGGTCGAGCGGCTTCTGGTGATACGCGATCAGCACCGCGAGCCCGAGCACGACGCTCGGCACGCCGTTCGGCACCATCACGAGCGCGTCGACGACCGCGCCGAGGCCGCGCCGATCACGCCCTTCGAGCGCGAGCGCCAGCCACAGCCCGAGAATCGTGCCGAGCGCCGATACGCCGAAGCCGATTTCGAGGCTCGTCAGCAGCGCGTCGTATTCCGGTGAGCCCAGCCGCGCGAACCAGCGCAGGCTGTACCCGGCCGGCAAGATCGTGCCCGACCATTGCGTCGACACGCTCGACAACGCGACGACGATCACCGGCAGCACGAACAGCCAGAAGCACGCGAACGCGGCCAGCGCGAGCGCGGCGCGCGACGCATGCTTGAGCAGCGCGTCGGTCCAGCCGATCTGGTGGCGCGGCACGGCCTGCCCGATACGGAATTCAGCGGACATCGTTTCCTCCCGTCGCACGCCGGTTCACCCGGCGATAAACCGCATACAACGCCAGCGACAGCGACAACATCACGACCGCGCCGGCCGACGCGGTCGGCAGGTCGAGATCGACGGTCGCGCTGCTATAGATCGCGACCGGCAGCGTGACGAGCCGCGCGCTGCCGAGCACGAGCAGGATGCCGAACTCGTTCAGCGTCAGCAGAAAGCACAGCACGGTGCCCGCGGCGATGCCCGGCCATGCGATCGGCAGCACGACGCGGCGCGCGAGCATCCAGCCGGGCGCGCCGAGGCTGCGCGCGGCTTCGATCAGCCGCAAGTCGAGCGTCGCGAACGACGCAAGCGTCGGCCGGACGACGAACGGCGTGTAGAACACGGTCTGCGCGAGAATCACGCCGCCGATGCCGAACAGGAAGTCGAGCGGCGGATTCTCGAGATGGAACAGGTGCTGCAGTGCAATGCCGATCGAGCCTTGCGAGCCGTACAGGAAGATCAGCGTGAACGCGACGAGGAACGACGGAAACGCGACGTACAGCTCCAGGAAGCGCGTGACGAGCGACGCGCCCGGGAACGGCCTGAAGAACAGCAGCGCGGCCAGCAGCACGCCGAGCACCGACGCGGTGCCGGCGCTCGCGAACAGCACGCCGAGCGTCGTCAGCAGCACGTTGCGCGTGTCGGGATTGCCGAAGAAGGTCCGGTACGCGGTGAAACTCAGCCCGTGATCGCCGGTCACGCTCAGCAGCACGAGCCGCACCAGCGGATAGACGACGAGCGGGCCGAGCACGACGATCGCGAGCGCGGCCAGGTGCAGATCGCCCATGCGCCTGCGGCGTCGCGCGGCGGCGGCATGCGCGGCGGCCGACGCGAGCACGTGCGGCGGCAGGCCGGCTTCAGGGCTCGATAAGGACGACATCGTCTGCCTCGCAATGCAGGGACACGCGCGCACCGCGCTCGGGCGCCGCGCCGCGGCCGCGCTGCATCGTCACGCGCACGGGCTCGTCGGGCGCCGCGTCGATCACGACCGCGATCGACAGGTCCGCGCCCTGCCATTCGACGGCCGACACGGTGCCATGCAGGCCGCCGGCCGCGGGCGGCATCACGGTGAGACGCTCGGGACGCACGCATGCGACCTTGTCGCGCACTTCGTGACGCGGATCGCCGAGCGGGAAGATCACGTGCGGCGGCAACAGGTTCGCCGGGCCGAGATAGCGCGCGACGTAGCCGTCGCGCGGTGCGTCGTACAGTTGCTGCGGCGTGCCGAGCTGCGCGATGCGGCCGTCGCGCATCAGCAGCGCGCGGTCGGACAGCACGAGCGCGTCGTCGCGGTCGTGCGTCACGCAGACGACGGTCAGGTTCGGCAGGCGCTCGTGCAGCGCCTTCAGTTCGCTGCGCACCGACGCGCGCAGGTTGGCGTCGAGCGCCGACAGCGGCTCGTCGAGCAGCAGCACGTCGGGTTCGATCACGAGCGCGCGCGCCAGCGCGACGCGCTGCTGCATCCCGCCCGACAATTGCGCGGGCAGATGGTGGCCCGCATCGCCGAGTTGCACGAGCTTCAGCGCATCGGCGACGCGGCGCGTCACTTCCGACGACGCCATCCCGCGTGCACGCAGCCCGAATGCGACGTTCTCGAACACCGACAGGTGCGGGAACAGCGCGTAATTCTGGAACAGTAGACCGAGGTTGCGCTTGTGCGGCGGCGCATGGGTCAGGTCGCGTCCGGCCACGGTCAGCGTGCCGATCAGGCCATCGGCCTTCACGAACCCGGCGATGAAGCGCAGCAGCGTGGTCTTGCCGCAGCCGCTCTTGCCGAGCACGGTCAGAAATTCGCCGGCGCCGATCGATAGCGACAGATCCTCGAGCACCGTGCGGGCGCCGTAGCGCACGCTCAGGTGTTCGATCTGCACGCCGCCCGGCGCGCCGGACCGCAGCGTCGCGTGCGGTTCGGCGGCGCCGAATGCGCCGGGATGGGTCAGGGTGGTATCCACCGGGTTCATCCTCTTGCTCGCTGATACAGGCGGCGTGCGCCGCTCACTTCGGCTTGACGACGTCGAGCTGCTTGCCCGAGCTGCCGATCACATCCTTCTTCCAGCGCTCGATCCATTCCGGCTTCTTCGCCATCACGTGAGTCCAGTCGACCGGGATCAGATTCACGCCCGCGATCGCCTTCTTGACCGCTTCGCCGTTCTTGCCGGCCAGCGGCACGTCCGTGCGGCCCGGGATGCCGTACATGTCCGGCACCTTCGATTGCACTTCCGTCGACATCAGGTAGTCGATCAGCTTCCGGCCGGCGTCCTGGTTCGGGCCGCTCTTGATCAGGCCGATGCCGTACGGCAGCTGGAACGTGGTCGGCCGATCGCCGTCCTTCGCGGCCAGGAAGATCGGCTTGACCGACAACGCGCCGTGTTCGGCGTCGTCGAGATCCATCTGCAGGTCGCCGTTCGCGACGCTGATCTCGTTACGCGACAGCAGCACGTTCAGGTAGCCCGTGCCCTTCGTGTGGAACTTCACGCTCTGCGACAGCTTCGCGAGGTAGTCGAACGCCTTGTCCTCGCCCATCAGCGACGTCGTCAGGATCAGCACGGCCATCCCGTCGCCGGCCGTGGCCGGGTTCGAGTACGCGACCTTGCCGGCGTAGGCCGGCGCGAGCAGGTCGGCGAACGTCTTCGGCTGGTTCTTCACGACGTCCGGGTTGATGGCGAACGAGAAGTAGTTGTTGACGAAGGTCGCCCACGTGCCGTCCTCGGCCTTCGCGATGGCCGGCACGTTCTTGTAGTTCACGCTCTGGTACGGCTGCAGCAGGCCCATCTGGCCGGCTTGCTGGATGAACGGCGGCAGCGTGACGATCACGTCGGCCTTCGGGGAATTCTTCTCGATGTTCGCGCGGTTCACCACCTCGCCGCTGCCCGCCGTCACGATGTTGACCTTCACGCCTTCCTTCTTTTCGAAAGCCGGCAGCACATCGCGATAGAGGTTCTCGAGGCCATCCGCCGTGTACAGCACGACCGCATTTGCCGCGTGCGCCGGCATCGCGACGCCTTGCAGCAGGCCGGCGGCGCAGGCGGCCAGCGCGAGCTTGCGGAATGCGCCGGCGGCGGCGCGCGAGGGTTTCTGCAGTGTCATCTCACTTCTCCGTAGGCGGAACACCAAACGGCCGGGGCACGATCCGGCTCTCCTGTTATCTCCGGGCAGGCCGCTGAACGGCCGCCGCGCCGCCGCGCTCGGGCTGGGTATCGCGCGGCAACCGAAGGATCACAGCGTTCGATGACAAAGCCGTGACGAATGCCACAATTTCCAAAAAATGACACATTTTGCCACTATCATGCACGTCATCCGGAAATGCCGCCCGGCGTTTCGTTCGCCCTTTGCTGGAGACAAAAGCCATGCCCGCCCCGATCCTGCTCACGCCCGGCCCGCTCACCACGTCCGCCACGACACGCCACGCAATGCAACATGACTGGGGGTCGTGGGACGCCGCTTTCAATCAACTGACGGCCAGCGTTTGCGCGGATCTCGTCGCCATCGCGCAGGGCGGCGACGCATATGTGTGCGTGCCGATGCAGGGCAGCGGCACGTTCTCGGTCGAAGCGGCGCTCGGCACGCTGGTGCCGCGCGACGGCGTCGTGCTGGTGCCCGACAACGGCGCGTATTGCGCGCGCATCCTGAAGATCCTCGGCCGGCTCGGCATCGACGCGATCGCGTTGCCATTCGGCGAGGACGCGGCCGTCGACGCGGCGGCCGTCGAGGCCGCATTCGCGCGGGAGCCGCGCATCACGCACGTCGCGCTCGTGCACCTGGAAACGAGCGCGGGGATCCTGAATCCGCTCGATGCGATCGCGGCCGCATGCCGGCGGCACGGCAAGCGGCTGATCGTCGATGCGATGAGTTCGTTCGGCGCGCTGCCGATCGCGCTGGCGGACAGCGGCATCGACGCGCTGATCTCGGCCAGCGGCAAATGCCTGGAAGGCGTGCCGGGAATGGGGTTCGCGATCGTGCGGCGCGACGCGCTCGATGCGAGCGAAGGCCACTCGCGGTCGCTCGCGCTCGATCTCCACGATCAGTACGCGTATCTGCGCAAGACGGGGCAATGGCGCTTCACGCCACCGACGCACGTGCTTGCCGCACTGCGCGCCGCGCTCGACCAGTACCTCGCCGAAGGCGGCCAGCCGGCGCGCGGGGCACGCTATGCGGAGAACTGCCGGACGCTCGTCGAATCGATGCGCGCGCTCGGCTTCGTGCCGTTCCTCGACGCGAACGTGCAGGCGCCGGTGATCGTCACGTTTCACGCGCCCGACCATCCGGCCTACGATTTCCGCCGCTTCTACGACGCGGTGCGCGACGCGGGCTTCATCCTGTATCCGGGCAAGCTCACGCGGCGCGAGACGTTCCGCGTCGGCTGCATCGGCGCGATCGATGCCGGCGATATCCGGCGTGCGGTCGCCGCCATCGCGGCCGCGGTCGAATCGCTCGGCATCGCGATGCAGCACGCATGAGGTGGCGGACATGCGGGCCCGCCCGCCGGCGCCCGCAAACAAAAAAGCCCGGCGGCCGATCGGCCGCCGGGCGAACGCACCCTGTGTGCGGGGAACCAGCGCTTACAGCTCGATCCGCTTGATATCGCCGACGACGAAGATGTACGACAGCGCACCGATCAGCGCGATCACGCCGATGAACACGAGCGCGCCGACGAACGAGCCGGTGGACGCGACGATGAAGCCGACGACGAGCGGCGTGATGATGCCGGCGAGGTTCGCCGCGAAGTTGAAGATGCCGCCCGTCACGCCGAGCAGGCCGTCCGGCGCGATGTCCGACACGAGCGTCCAGCCGAGCGCGGCCATCCCCTGCGCGAAGAACGCGACCGACATGATGGCGATCACCGCCTCGTTGCTCTGCACGTAGTTCGCGAGAATGATCGTCGACGCGAGCAGCAGGCCGGCGATGATCGGCAGCTTGCGCGCGAGGTTCGCGGACTTGCCGCGGCGCAGCAGCCAGTCGGAGAAGATCCCGCCGAACATCACGCCGACCGACGCGGCGATGAACGGCATCACCGCGAAGAAGCCGATCTTCAGCCAGCCCATGTGGCGTTCGGTCGCCAGATAGGTCGGGAACCAGGTCAGGAAGAACACGAGCGTCGAGTTACCGGCGAACTGGCCAAGGCAGATGCCCGCGAGCTGGCGCTTCTTCACCAGCTTGCCGACCATCGACCAGCTGAACTTGGCCTGCGCCGGCTTGTCGCCGCTCTTGCGCGCACCGTGAACGAGGCCGCCGCCCGCTTCGATGTACGCGAGTTCCTCCGAGTTCGCGCCCGGATGGTTGCGCGGCTCGTGGTAGAACTTCCACCAGACGAGGCCGAACGCGATGCCGACCCCGCCCACGACCCAGAACAGCGAGCGCCAGCCGAACGCGCCCATCAGCGCGAACAGCACCGGGCTGAAGAACGCGAGGCCGATGTATTCGCCGACGGTATAGGTGCCGGTCGCCATCGCGCGCTCGTTCTGCGGAAACCACGTCGCGACGACGCGGCTGTTGGTCGGGAAGCACGGCGCTTCCGTCACGCCGAGACCGAGCCGGCATGCGAGCAGCGTCGCGATGCCCGGCACGAAGCCTTGCAGGAGCGTGCACAGCGACCACAGCGTCATCGACCAGTAATAGGTGACCTTGCTGCCGAAGCGGTCGAGGAACAGGCCGCCGGGCACCTGCATCGCCACGTACGTCCACGAAAACGCGGAGAACATGATGCCCATCACGGCCGCGTTGATGCCGAGCTCCTTGGTGAGCTGCGGCGCAGCCACGCCCAGCACGGTGCGGTCGAGATAGTTGATCATCGTGCCGATCGCGAGCAGCGCGAGGATCTTGTAGCGCGCCGACGTGCGCCGGACCGTGCCGGCCGCCTGCGCCGGCGCGGCGCTCGTGTGGGTGGTGTGCTGCATGGTCGTCTCCTGGTCTCTTTCTGTGTCTGTAAGGGGTCAGCGCGCGACGAGCGACTGAAAGTGATCGAACATCCGCTCGGCGTCGGGCGTGCGCCCGGTGAAGAGCTCGAACGCGTCGACGGCCTGGTACACGGCCATCCCGCCGCCCGGCAGCGTCGCGCAGCCGGCCGCGCGGGCGGCGTGGATCAGTTCGGTTTCAAGCGGGAAATACACGATGTCGGCCACCCACATGCCCGCATGCAGCAACTCGGCCGGCAGCGGCAGGCCCGGATGCTTGGCCATGCCGGTCGGCGTGCAGTGGATCAGGCCGGTCGCCACGCGCATCGCGGCCGTGAGATCGCTGCCCGGCGTGACCCGGGCGGCGGGGAAGCGCTGCTGCAATTCGCCCGCCAGCGCAGTCGCGCGCGTGCCGTCGACGTCGAAAATCGTCAGTTCGGCCGCGCCCATCTGCAGCGCCGCGTGCGCGACGGCCGCGCCCGCGCCGCCCGCGCCGAGCTGGACGACGCGTGCGAGCGACGCGCCGGGCAGCCCGCGGCTGAACGATTTCGCGAAGCCCGACCAGTCGGTGTTGTGACCGATCCGCTTGCCGTCCTTGAACAGCACGGTGTTCACCGCGCCGAGCGCACGCGCGTCGTCCGACAGCGCGTCCAGGTGCTCGATCACGCGCTGCTTGCACGGGTGCGTGATGTTCAGCCCGTTGTAGCCCATCCGCTGCGCGGCGTCGAGCAGTTGCGGCAGTGCGTCGGCGGTCACGCCGAGCACGTCGAGATCGATGCGCCGGTACACGTAGCCGAAGCCCTGGCGGAACCCCTCTTCCTCGTGCATCGCGGGCGACAGCGAACCGCCGATGCCCTGGCCGATCAGGCCGATCAGGAACGACGGACGGCTCATCGTGCGGCTCCCTTCGCGAACACCGTCGCCAGGCGCTGCAGCGCGAACACGTAGCCTTCTGTGCCGCAGCCGCAGATCACGGCTTCGGCGAGCGCCGACACATACGAATGGTGGCGGAACGCCTCGCGGCGATGGACGTTCGAGATATGCACTTCGATGACCGGCTTCGCGATCGCGGACAGCGCGTCGGCCAGCGCCACCGACGTATGCGTATAGGCGGCCGGGTTGATCACGATGCCGTGCGTGTCGTGACGCGCGGCGTGCAGCCAGTCGATCAGCTGGTGCTCGGCATTCGACTGGCGAAAGTCGATTTCCAGCCCGAGCCCTTCCCCCGCCGTACGGCAGCGCTGCTCGAGGTCGGCGAGCGTTTCCGCGCCGTAGATATGGGGCTCGCGCGTGCCCAACAGATTCAGGTTCGGGCCGTTCAGCACCAGTACCTTGTGCTTGCTCATCGTGTTTCTGCTCCTGAAACAGGGGCGGACCACGATCGGCGCCGCCCCGAAGACATCGGAATTTGGCGCTAGTGTGCGCCCGCGCAAGCGGGCTGTCTTTCCGGGTTTTCGCTAATTTGTACCATCTAGTTAGTTTGTACAATACGGATGACTAGCCTAGTAAATTCGGGATATGGCGCGTGCATCGAACTCAACGACTGGTTCATTCAGGGTCGGTTCGACACGGTCGGTTAGACACGGTCGGTCAGACCGGCGTCATGCCCCGCTCATCCGCAGGAATCGCCCCATGCAGCGCTCGATCGCCACCGTGTCCCTGTCCGGCACGCTCGCCGAGAAGCTCGCCGCCGTCCAGGCCGCGGGCTTCGACGGCGTCGAAATCTTCGAAAACGACCTCGTCTACTTCGACGGATCGCCGGCCGACGTCCGGCGCATGGCCGCCGATCTCGGCCTCGACATCGTGCTGTTCCAGCCGTTTCGCGACTTCGAGGGCGTGAGCGCGGCCCAGCTCGCGCGCAATCTCGACCGGATCAAGCGCAAGTTCGACGTGATGCATGCGCTCGGCACCGACCGCATCCTCGTGTGCAGCAGCGTGGCGGCCGACACGATCGCCGACGACGGCTTGCTCGTCGACCAGCTCGGCGTGCTCGCCGAAGCCGCGCGGCAGGCCGGCGTGGTGGCCGCGTACGAAGCGCTCGCGTGGGGCCGCGTCGTGAAGCGGTACGGCCACGCGTGGAAGCTCGTCAATGCGGTGAACAGCCCGCACCTCGGCCTCGCGCTCGACAGCTTCCACACGCTGTCGCTCGACGATTCGCCGGACGGGATCGCCGACATCCCCGGCGACCGGATCGCCTTCGTGCAGATCGCCGACGCGCCGAAGCTCGTGATGGACGTGCTCGAATGGAGCCGCCACTACCGCTCGTTCCCGGGCCAGGGCGACTTCGACCTGGCGCGCTTCACCGCGCGCGTGATCGAGTCGGGTTACACGGGGCCGCTGTCGCTCGAGATCTTCAACGACGGCTTCCGCGCGGCGCCGACCGCGCTCACGGCCGCCGACGGCCACCGCTCGCTGCTCTATCTGGAAGACCTGACGCGCGCGCGGCTCGCCCAGGAGGGCCGCGCGCCGGCCGCCAGCCAGCCGCTGTTCGCGCCGCCCGCGCCGCCCGCGCACGTCGGGTTCCAGTTCATCGAATTCGCGGTCGACGCGCAGGCGGCGGCGACCGTCGGCGAATGGCTCGGCCGGATGCGCTTCCGGCTCGCCGGCCGGCATCGCTCGAAGGACGTGACGCTGTTCCAGCACGGCGCCGCATCGATCGTGCTGAACGCCGAGCGCGACTCGTTCGCCGATGCGTTCTTCCAGCAGCACGGGCTGTCGCTGTGCGCGTCGGCGTTCCGCGTCGACGACGCCAAAGTGGCGTTCGAGCGCGCGGCCGGCTTCGGCTACGCGCCGTTCTCCGGCCGCGTCGGGCCGAACGAGCGCGTGCTGCCGAGCGTGAAGGCACCGGACGGCAGCCTCGAATATTTCGTCGACGAAGCGCCGAATGCGCCAACCCTGTACGAATCGGACTTCGTGCTGACCGACATCGACGGCCCGACCGAAGTCGGCCCGCTGACGGGCATCGACCATGTGTGCCTCGCGCTGCCGGCCGACGCGCTCGACACGTGGATCCTGTTCTTCAAGACGGCGTTCGGGTTCGAGGCCGAGCGCAGCTGGCTCGTGCCCGACCCGTACGGGCTGATGCGCAGCCGCGCGGTGCGCAGCGCCGACGGCTCGGTGCGGATCGCGCTGAACGCGTCGGTCGACCGTCACACGGCCGTCGCCGAATCGCTCGACCGCTACCACGGCACCGGGCTGAACCACGTCGCGTTCCGCACCGACGACATCGTGAAGACGGTCGCCGCGTTCGCGGCCGATGGCGTCCCGTTCCTGCGCATTCCGGCCAACTACTACGACGATCTCGCCGCGCGCTACGCGCTGCCGGACGAACTGATCGACACGCTGAGCGCGCACCACCTGCTCTACGACCGCGACGAACAAGGCGGCGAATTCCTGCATGCGTATACGGAACTGGTCGACAACCGCTTCTCGCTCGAGATCGTCGAGCGGCGCGGCGGGTACGACGGCTATGGCGCGGCAAATGCGGCCGTGCGGCTCGCCGCGCAGGCGCAGCGGCGGAAATAAGGAAAACGGGCGAATCAACCTGTTGGGGCCGGATCGCATCGCGCGATTCGGCTATCACGCAACGGGGCCCATCTCGCGTACGCCATCGCGGTAAATCGCACCGCCAGATACCGGCCGCGCGGCCGATCGAGCTCGCGCCAGCAACCCGCACGCCGTCCGGCGTTACATCCCGTAACCCGTACCGCGGTGCAGCATTGGGCCGCGCACTATGATTTTAAGAACCGCTTAAGTCTTCGACGGCACCATCCGCAACCAGTACCCGATGGTTATCTCGAAAAGGAGGACAGCGATGAGCGCCGTAGAAGCACCCGCGGGCCGCCCGGCCGCGCCCCCTGCAAAGAAGACGATGCTGCGCCGCCTGCTCAGTCATCATGAAATCGCGACGTTGCTCGTGCTGCTGCATGCACCGATCGGCGCGAACGCCAAACCCGAATTGCCCGCGTTGCAGGAAGCCGGCCTCGTCGAAATGGTCAAGCTCGACCCCGATACGGCCCCGAGCTTCCGGCTGACCGAAGACGGCACGGCCATCCTGAAAGGACTCGGCTACCGCTGAGCCATCGTTTCCCGACGCTTCACCCTTTCCCGTTTCCCCGCCTTACCCCGCCCCCTGCGACGCGCCGGCCACGCCGGCGCGTCGCGTCACCCTGCCCGCTCCTGCAGCATCAACCGGTATTCCGTCGGCGTCACGCCGACCGTCGCCTTGAACTGGCGCGTGAACGCGCTGTGATCCGTGTAGCCGCATAGCGCGGCGACGTCGGTCACCTTGTCGTGCGTGACGAGCAGCGCGGTGGCCGCGTCGAGCCGCGTCTTCAGCAGCACCTGGCGCGGCGTCAGGTGGAACACCTTGTGGAAGTAGCGCTCGAGCTGCGCGACCGACATCCCGGCCATCTGCGCGAGGTGCTTCAGGTTCAGCGGCTGCACGTAGTGATCCTGGATGTGCTGGACCACGTCGGCGAGCCGGCTGTACGCCGGGTGCGAGCCTTCGTGCGCCTTCAGGTCGCGCGAGATGCCCGCGAGGCCGACCACCCCGCCCGCGGCGTCGCGCAGCGGCTCCTTGCAGGTCAGGCACCAGCCCGGCTGGCGGCCCGGATACAGGTGCAGCTCGAGCTGGTCCATCAACTGCTGGCCGGCGTTGATCGTCGCCATGTCCTGCTCGAAATAGCTGCGGCCGAAGCGGCGCGGAAACACCTCGTCGGCCGTCTTGCCGAGCAGGTCGCGCTTGTCCTTGTAGCCGCAGCGCATCGCCAGCGTGCGATTGACGATCGCGTAGCGGCCACTTGCATCCTTCACGAAGAACGCGACGTCCGGCAGCGCATCGAACACCGGTTCGAGCAGGCGAAAATGCGCGAGCATCGCGCCGAAATCGGCGTTGTCGGGCTGGTAGCGCAACGTGTCGGACAGGCTCATGGGCGGTACGGCAAGCAAGGTCGTCATCCCGGCAACCGCGAAGCGAGTGGCAGATGGCGTCGATTATAGGAGCGCCCCTTCGATCGCGTCGCTTCGAATACAGGGCAGGCAAGACCGGTGGCCGGTGGGCGCCGCTGGTTGTGCACGCAACCAACGTACACGGCGCGCGGGCCGGCGAACGTTCTGCCTTCTTCGCAGCCGGCGCAGCGCATCGACACGCCGGCACCCCGCGCCCGAAACCATCATCCTAAAAATGCCGCCCCCCCGCGTCTTGGCGGGTTTGCGCATTCGTCATGACGATTTCGGCATATATCAGGGTAATCGACGATATGCCGATATCGTCGCCGGCCACGCATCGAACGCGCAAGACGCACGCATTTTCGCTGTCTAGACTTCGCTTCACGGTCACGAGACGACCTTCCGCCGCTGCCGCAATCGGCATGCACGGGCCACCGCCACCGCTGTCGCGCACGCCGATTCCGGCACAGCGCGTGCGGCGTGCGGCGCGCCTGCATGGCCGGCGCATCGGCCTGCCGACCGAACCGTCTCGCCCGGTTTACCGGCGTCGCCCGCATGCGGGCGGCAGCCCAACCACGCCATCAAGGGGAAGTGAAAGTGAAGCTGAAGGTATCGCACGTCGCGCTGGCCGCCGCCTGCGCACTGTCGGGCGCGCACGCCATCGCCGCCGACGTCGTCAAGATCGGTTTCGCCGCACCGCTGACCGGCCCGCAGTCGAATTACGGCACGGACATGCAGAAGGGCGTGCAACTCGCGATCGCCGATTTCAACGCGACGCATCCGACGATCGGCGGCAAGCCCGTCACGTTCCAGCTCGACGCGCAGGACGACCAGGCCGACCCGCGCACCGGCACGACCGTCGCGCAGCGGCTGATCGACGACAACGTCCGCGGGATCATCGGCCACTTCAACTCCGGCACGAGCATTCCCGCATCCGACCTCTACGATCGCGCGGGGCTGCCGCAGATCTCGATGGCGACGTCGCCGCAATACACGGCGCGCGGCTACAAGACGACCTACCGGCTGCTGACGAGCGACGCGCAGGCGGGCCGCATCGTCGGCACGTACGCGGTGAAGACGCTGCGCTTCAAGCGCATCGCGATCATCGACGACCGCACGGCCTACGGCCAGGGCATCGCCGACGAATTCGCGAAGGCCGTCGAAGCGGCCGGCGGCACGATCGTCAAGCGCGACTTCACCAACGACAAGGCGCTCGATTTCTCCGCGATCCTGACCAACCTGAAGGGCGTGAATCCGGACGCGGTCTTCTACGGCGGCGGCGACGCGCAATCGTCGCCGATGATCCGCAAGATGCGGCAACTCGGGATGAAGTCGGCGTTCGTGACGGGCGAGATGTCGCGCTCGCCGACGTTCCTGAAGGTCGGCGGCGACGCGGCCGAAGGCGCGATCGTCTACATGGGCGGGCTGCCGAAGGAAAAGATGCCGGGCTTCTCCGGCTACGCGGCACGCTACAAGGCGCGCTTCAACGAAGACGTGATCACGTACTCGCCGTATTCGTACGACGGCACGATCGCGCTGCTCACCGCGATGAAGGACGCGAACTCGACCGATCCGAAGGTATATACGCCGTATCTCGGCAAGGTGTCGATCAAGGGCGTGTCCGCGCCCAGCATCGCGTACGACGCGAAGGGCGACCTGAAGGACGCGCCGGTGACGATCTACAAGGTCGAGCGCGGCGCGTTCAAGCCGGTCGACACGATCGCCGGCAACTGACAACCGATTGGCCCCCAGCCCCGCGCGGCGCGTGCACGGCTCACCGGCCGCCCGCGCCGCGCGCGCTTCGGCTGCATGGTCCGAAGCCGCTCCCGACGCGCGCTCGCGCGCAGGCATTTCGCGCTCCTGTAGAATCCCCCCACCCGCTTTGACGCTTCGTCTCCGCCGCGCCCCATCCCGGTGCGGCGGCGCGTGTTGCGTGCCTCACCCGGCACGCGGCGCGCTTCGACGACGCAAGCCGCGCCTTGTCAGTCCATGCCGAAAAGCGGGCCCTGGAGACGCAGCACCGACAACTACATTCGAAAACCGATCGTCCTGACCATGCAAGCTTCCGAATTGAGCGGCGTGCCTCGCGCCGCCGAACGCGCGCTCACGCGCAGCGACTACAAGACCCTTGGCCTCGCCGCACTCGGCGGCGCCCTCGAGTTCTACGACTTCATCATCTTCGTGTTCTTCGCACCGGCGATAGGGCAACTCTTCTTCCCGCACGACATTCCCGACTGGCTGCGCCAGTTGCAGACGTTCGGCATCTTCGCGGCCGGCTATCTCGCGCGCCCGCTCGGCGGCGTGATCATGGCGCACTTCGGCGACCTGTTCGGCCGCAAGCGGATGTTCACGCTGAGCGTGCTGATGATGTCGGTGCCGACGCTGCTGATGGGCCTGCTGCCGACCTACGACACGATCGGCATCCTCGCGCCGGTGTTGCTGCTGCTGTTCCGCGTGCTGCAAGGCGCGGCGGTCGGCGGCGAAGTGCCGGGCGCGTGGGTGTTCGTGTCCGAGCACGTGCCGTCGCGCCACATCGGCTACGCCTGCGGCACGCTGACCGCGGGCCTCACGGCCGGCATCCTGCTCGGCTCGCTCGTCGCGGCCGGCATCAACAGCCGCTACTCCGCGGCCGAAGTCGGCGCGTTCGCGTGGCGCATCCCGTTCCTGCTCGGCGGCGTGTTCGGGCTGTTCTCCGTGTACCTGCGCCGCTGGCTGCATGAAACGCCGGTGTTCGCCGAGATGAAGGCGAAGAAGGCGCTCGCCGCCGAGATTCCGCTGAAGGCCGTGCTGCGCGACCACGGCCGCGCGGTGATCGTGTCGATGCTGCTCACGTGGATGCTGTCGGCCGCGATCGTCGTCGTGATCCTGATGACGCCCGCGCTGCTGCAGAAACAGTTCCACCTGACGCCCGCCACCACGCTGTTCGCGAACAGCGTCGCGACGCTGTGCCTGACGGCCGGCTGCATCACCGCGGGCTCGCTCGCGGGCTGGATCGGCGCGAAGCGCGTGCTCGCCATCGGCGGCATCGGGCTGGCCGCGTGCTACTACCTGCTGTTCGCGCAGGTCGCGGCCGACGCGTCGACACTGCCGCTCTACTACGGGATCGCGGGCTTCATGGTCGGCACGATCGGCGCGGTGCCGTTCGTGATGGTCAAGAGCTTCCCGGCCGTCGTGCGCTTCTCGGGCATCTCGTTCTCGTACAACGTCGCGTATGCGATCTTCGGCGGGCTCACGCCGGTGATCGTGTCGCTGATGATGAAGTCGAATCCGCTCGCACCGGTCGTGTACGTCGCGACGATCTGCGTGCTCGGCGCGATCGCCGTGCAGTTCTCGAAGGATGCGAAGGACGTGAAGGACGCACGCTGAACCGTCGGCGCGCACGCGCCGGCCGGATGAACGAAGGGCCGAATCCCGCGGCATGCGGGATTCGGCCCTTTTGTCTTGCGTCGGCTTGGCGCCGCGACGCGGATCAGTTCAACGCAGCACGCCGTACGACGAACTCGGCCGGCGCAGCGCGTCGATGCTCGCGCCGCCGGCGCCCGTGACGAACAGCAGCAGGAACCCGCCGGCGATCGCGACGTTCTTCCAGAAGTGAATCACCATGTCGTGCTGGACGGCGGCATTCGTCGCGTCCCAGAAATTGTGTCCGACCATCGCGGTCGCGATCGTGTAGACCGCCATCAGCAACGCGAGCGGCCGGACCTTGTAGCCGACGATCAGCAGCAGGCCGCCCAGCCCCTCGATCGCGACGACGATCGGCGCGACGACCTGTTGATAGGGCACGTTCATCCCGTGCAGATACGCGACGAAATCGCTGTAGCCGAGCAGCTTCATGATGCCGCCCCACAAGAACAACGCCGCCAGCGCCAGGCGTGCGAAAAAAATGACGCCGGAATCGACGGTACGCGTCATGCCTCTCTCCTCGTATGCAATTCGACCGCCCGCACCGGGCGCGCCCGGGCGGTTCGGCGCCGCGCGGCCCGGGAGGGCGCGCGGCAAATGGGCCAGCATAGAGGGTCTTTCCGCCGTGTCCAAGAGGTTGTAGCAAATCTTTACACTGCGGCGGCCGCGCCGGCGGCCCGGCGCGCTGAAAAACGCGTTTAGCCCGCGTCGCTCAACAGCACGCCTTTCTTGAAGATGAAGCAGCCGTAGCCGCGCGTTTCGCCGGTGACGATCACCGCATACGCCTGCTGCGCGCGCTCGTAGAACGCGAAACGTTCGACGCCGGTGAGCGGCACCGCGCGCCCTTCCGCGCGGTCGATCTCGGCCTGCACTTCGCGCTGCACGGGCGGCACCGCGGCTGCGTCGCCGACGACTTCCATCCGCCACGCGGGCGTGTCGACGAACGTGTCGAGCGGCAGCACCGACAGCACCGCGCGCACGACGCGCGCCGAATCGGCGCCGTCGACGCGCAGCGCGCGGCCGACCACCGTGTGCTCGGCAACGGATTCCGCCGGGAAATTCGCGTCGCAGATCGCGATTTCGTCACCGTGGCCCATCGCGCGCAGCGTGTGCAGGATGTCGGCGTGCAGCAGCGGGTCGAGATTCTTCAGCATGTGGGTTGGTCTCCGGGGTGGGTAACGAATCGCATAACGTTACCCGATCCCGGCGGCCGTGGTGCAGGCATCGTTCGCGTTACGACGCGGCGGCCGGCATTTCGTCGATGAAACCCGTGACCGACGCGAGGCGGCCCGACGCGTCGATTCAATCCGGCTCATGCAATCTGATGCGGTACTTGCAAATTCATCGCGTGTTTGCCGTGCATGTATTATCGAGGCTAGCACCGATACCCTTAAAAACAAAATCAACAACTATCTCAATGAATGAATCGGAAAATTGAATACTCTCCGATTCGGCCGCAATACTACCAGCCACCCAATTCACCACTCACATCAATCCGAACAGGAGCCCAATGAATAACGTCGAAAAAATCAGACGAGCCCTAACTGCGATTGCGACTGCATATCATGGAGCTTCATTCCAAAGCATCATTGAATCCGATCGCGAGTGCTTTCGAGGCTTACACGTGACATATGCGACTCGGGCGACGACACTCGACATCCAGGACATACAGCTCGACAAAATCGAAAGCGAGTGCCCGTTGCTAAAAAGCTTCTTTGATGGCACAGGACTCTTGTTCTATACCGACGAAATCTATCAGCAATCTTTGAATGGAAAGGCACCGATAAAAATCGATTTCTCCATTAGTCTTGATAAAAATGTAACCGATGCAGTTCGCTTGTTTGTCGAAGGCAAGCAGCCGTCACAACCTCAAAACCTGTACAAACTGCTGAAGCTCGCCTGCGGTCGTGGAGCAAGAAGTTTCAATTTCGATTACTTTGCCTACCTCTCCGAAGAATTCGAGCATTTCTCCGTAGAAGGGAACAATCGCCCTGTTCAGACCTTGATGGCGCTCAAGAAGCTCGATCACTTCGCCCCCGGCGCACTGGACGAGTCCCCAGGCAAACCAATATTCACCGTATCCGAAGACGAAATTGATTCGATCGTTCAGGACACGCTCAAGACCGTCGTGTTTGCCGAGCCCATGCGCTATCTGCAGACACGTCGACTAGCAACCTACCTTGTGCTTTTGAAAGCTGCATTACTGAATTGGCACGGGCAGCAGCGCGAACCCGTTCAGGCGCTGGAAGAGCTGGTGATGTTTAGTCTTGAGACGCTGGGCAAGTTTCCCAAGGCAGAAATCTACTTTGCGTGGAAATTGCTCGGCGGTGCCGGGGAAGTCCCTCTGTTCTTCACACCTGTAACCCAGCCGACAATGAAGTCTCTCGAACGCCTGCGGAGCATGTCATGGGATTTGACGTTGTTCCGAATGGCAGAGCTCTTGTCAGCAACGCCGCGGACAATTGGAACCGGCCATGCCGACTTCTTCGTCCCCTTCGTGGCCTCCTACGACGGCAAGTTCCGAGAAATGGTCGACGCCTGCCCATTGCAAGCAATCGTAATCGACTACACGTTCAAGGCCGTCAATCTCGTCTTTCGCGATGAATTCCCGTTTCAGCGCGACCTGTCAACCGCATCCGAGCGAGTCATGCGAAAGCTCAACGACCACCAGGCTTCCGCGCGCCGGCTACATAGCGACCTCGATCATCAACAACTCGAACGAGAGGTGCGCACGCTTGAGCAGGAAGCCTTAGCTCACCTCGCCACTCGCTGACGTCATCCAACCTCATCCCGTCGTATTGCTCAACAGCGGTTCAGGCGGGGAAAGCGCGCACGTTCGGCTTTGATGCCATCAGTTGGCGTGCGCGCCTCCCCAACGTCCTATTGCCTGGCTTGCCGGCACCGAATCAGCGGCGTCGGCGGATTCGTGGGCCTCCAATAGCAACGCCTGATAGCGTGTGCTTGCCGCTCATCCCATTGCGGCCGGCATTTCGTCGATGAAACCCGTGACCGACGCGAGGCGGCCCGACGCGTCGACGATGCCGAAATCCGAGCCTTTCACGATCGCCGCGCCGTCGGACGACACGAGCGCCCACGAGAACCGCAGGTGCGGGCCGAACGCGTCGACGTCGGTCGTGCGCCGAAAGCGGCAGGCAGGGAAGCGTTGCTGCACGGCGGCGATCATCGTGTCGATGCCCGCGTGGCCGTCGCCGGCCATCAGCGGATCGCGATAGGCCGCGTCGCTTGCGTAGGTCGCGTCGATCAGTTCGCGGCGGCGCGCGGCGTCGGGTTCGTTCCACGCGTCGAAGTAGCGGTCGATCAGGTCGGCGTGGACGGGCGATGCGGATTGAGCGGTGTTCATGGCGAGGCTCCTTGTATTGGTGGACGATGTCGCGGACGTTTCGGGTCCGCGTGCCGCTATCGTCGCCGGGCGCGTGACGGTGGTCGATTACGTACGAGGTAAGGAAATCGCGCCTGCCACGCGCGGTATGTTCGCGTCGAATCGCAAATACGCCGCCCCAATGAAAACGGGCGCCCGAAGGCGCCCGCATCGTCTCGCCGCAACCCGCGCACGCGTCAGGCGTCAGGTCACCGGCGCCGGATTGAACAGCGTCAGCGCATTCGCGAGCTTCCATTGCTCGGCCCACGTGCGGCGCTTGCCGCTCGCGACGTCGAGCATCAGCCGGAACAGTGCCCAGCCCGTGTCCTCGATCGTCGCCGCGCCGGTCGCGATCTGCCCCGCGTCGAGATCCATCAGGTCGTGCCAGCGGCGCGCGAGATCGCTGCGCGTCGCGACCTTGATCACCGGCACCTGCGCGAGCCCGTACGGCGTGCCGCGACCGGTCGTGAAGATGTGCAGGTTCATCCCGGCCGCGAGCTGCAGCGTGCCGCAGATGAAGTCGCTCGCGGGCGTCGCCGCGTACAGCAGCCCCTTCTGCTTCGCCCGATCGCCGGGGCGCACGACGCCGGCGATCGGCGCGCTGCCCGATTTCACGATCGACCCCATCGCCTTCTCGACGATGTTCGACAGGCCGCCCTTCTTGTTGCCGGGCGTCGTGTTCGCGCTGCGGTCGACGCGGCCGCGCTCCAGATAGCGGTCGTACCAGTCCATCTCGCGGATGATCTCGCGGGCGACGTCTTCGTTCGCCGCACGCGACGTGAGCTGCGCGACGCCGTCGCGCACTTCCGTCACCTCGGAGAACATGATCGTCGCGCCCGCGCGCACGAGCAGGTCGGCGGCGAAACCGACGGCCGGGTTCGCGGTGAGCCCCGAGAACGCGTCGCTGCCGCCGCACTGCACGCCGACGACGAGATCCGACGCGGGGCACGTCTCGCGGCGGCGGCGGTTCAGCCGCTCCAGATGCGATTCGGCCATCTTCATGATCGAGTCGATCATCGAGTTGAAGCCGACGTGCGCGGCGTCCTGCAGGCACACGACGCCGCCGTTGCCGGTCGCGCCGTCGGCCGCCACCGGAATCGCGCCCGGCGGCAACAGGCGCTCGGGCTGCAGCTTCTCGCAGCCGAGGCTCACGGTCATCACCTCGCCGCCGAAATTCGGATTCAGGCTGATGTTGCGCAGCGTGCGGATCGGGATGTCGGCGTCGGGCGCATCGATCGCGACGCCGCAGCCGTACGTATGTTCGAGCCCGACCACGTCGTCGACGTTCGGATAGCGCGGCAGCAGTTCGTCCTTGATCCGCTTCACCGCGTGCTCGACGACGCCCGACACGCACTGCACGGTCGTCGTGATCGCGAGGATGTTGCGCGTGCCGACCGAGCCGTCCGCATTGCGGAAGCCCTCGAACGTATAGCCTTCGAGCGGCTCGAGCGGCGGCGCGGCGCGCGTGGCGAGCGGCAGGGCGTCGAGCCCAGGCGGCTCGGGCATGCGCATCGTGCGCTCGTTGACCCAGCTGCCGCGCCGCAGGTCGGTCAGCGCATAGCCGATCACCACGTTGTAGCGAATGACCGGGTCGCCGGCCGCGAGGTCGACGAGCGCGACCTTGTGCCCTTGCGGCACGCCTTCGCCCAGCGTCAGCCCGTCGGCGAACGTCGCGCCTGCGGGCAAACCGCCGTCGTTGACGACGATCGCGACGTTGTCGTCCGGATGCACGCGGATGTAGAGAGGGGAAGCAGTCATCGGAATTCCTGGAGCCTATCTGCAATATCGTTAGTCATCATACGACATTCAACGTCAATTGATGATGCTGCGTAAACCCTTATCCGGAAACACCCTACCCTTGACCCGCCAGCAAACCGCTTGCGCCGCTCTTTCTTGCGTTGTACGATGACATACAACGACATCGCCAATTCGGCTCGTATGCCGTTTCCGACGAACCAGCACTCGCGCTAGACGGACGACACTCACCATGACTTCACCGCAAGAACTCAAACAGATCATCTCCCACGGCCTGCTGTCGTTTCCGCTGACGGATTTCGACGCCGACGGCAGCTTCCGTCCGACCACCTATGCCGAGCGCCTCGAATGGCTGGCGCCGTATGGCGCGAGCGCATTGTTCGCGGCCGGCGGCACCGGCGAATTCTTCTCGCTCACGCAGCGCGAGTATTCGGACGTGATCCGCGTCGCGACGGAAACCTGCAAGGGCAAGGTGCCGATCCTCGCCGGCGCGGGCGGCGCGACGCGCGTCGCGATCGAATACGCGCAGGAAGCCGAACGCCTCGGCGCGAGCGGCGTGCTGCTGATGCCGCACTACCTGACCGAAGCGAGCCAGGAAGGGATCGCCGATCACGTCGAGCAGGTGTGCCGCGCGCTGAAGATCGGCGTCGTGGTGTACAACCGCGCGAATTCGAAGCTGAATGCGGACATGCTGGAACGCCTCGCCGACCGTTGCCCGAACCTGATCGGCTTCAAGGACGGTGTCGGCGAAATCGAAAGCATGGTCACGATCCGCCGCCGCCTCGGCGATCGTTTCGCGTACCTCGGCGGCCTGCCGACGGCCGAAGTCTATGCGGCCGCGTACAAGGCGCTCGGCGTGCCGGTGTACTCGTCGGCCGTGTTCAACTTCATCCCGAAGACGGCGATGGCGTTCTACGAAGCGATCGCGAAGGACGACCACGCGACGGTCGGCCGCCTGATCGACGAGTTCTTCCTGCCGTACCTGAAGATCCGCAATCGCCGCGCCGGCTACGCGGTCAGCATCGTGAAGGCGGGCGCGAAGCTCGTCGGCCACGACGCGGGCCCCGTGCGCGCGCCGCTCGTCGACCTGACCGACGAAGAAGCCGCCGAGCTCGACGTGCTGATCAAGAAGATGGGCCCGCAGTAAGCCGGGGGCGCAGGCGGCGCGGCGCCTTCATCGGCACGGCGCGCCGGCGCCCGCAGTCCTCCGTAGCCGTATCACGCGATGGCCGCGCGGCTCGACGAGCCGGCGCGGCCATTGCATTACATCTGCGCGATCGCGCCGATGATCCGCTGGCGCACGGTCGCGAGCGTGCGCTGCGTCTCGTCGATCCCCTTGCGCGCCGCGAGCGGCCGGCCGCGCGCGGGCGACTCGGCGCCCACGATCTGTTCCAGCACGTCGCGGTCGACCACCGCATCGAAGAAGCGCCCGACCGTGAACATCGCGTACTGCTTCGCGGTCGCGAGATGCGTGTTGGCCTGCGTGAGCGCGTCGGCGCGCTCTGCGCCGTTCGGCTCGTCGATGCTGCGGCGATGCTTGAGCGCGAACACCACCGCCTCCATGTCGTACTTGAAACGCTCGACGGCCCTGCCGAAGATCAACGAATGCGGATCGGAGCCCGCGACGGGCCGCCCCTGGTTGATCGTCACGTCGAATTCGCTGCCGCCCAGCTCGCGCTGCAGCGCGAACAGCGCGTCGGCCAGCACGCGCCCTTCGCTGGTTTCGCCGATCTGGGTACGGACCGATTTCGCGACGTCGCCGATCGTTTTCCACAACCCGGCCGCGAACAGGTGGTCGCCACGCTTGCTGATATTCATCGGATGGTTCCTTGTTGGTCTTGTGATCTCTCAGGCTCGCCTGCGGGCCGGACGGCCCGAGGCTTCGCTACTGTAGGAGAAACGCGGGCAACAGGAAAGACACCCTGAAAAAAAGCGGAGGCGGCCATCGGCCGCCTCCGCTTTCATCCATCCGGCAAGCAGCCCGGCGTTCGCCGCCGGGCCGCCGCCACGTCACTCCGCCTTCCCGTCCCGCAGCCGCGGAATCGCGAGCGGATTGCCTTCCCGCAGCCCTTCGGGCAGCAGATCGTCCGGGAAGTCCTGGTAGCACACCGGCCGCAGGAAGCGCTCGATCGCGGTCGCGCCGACCGACGTGACGGCCGGGTTCGACGTCGCGGGGAACGGGCCGCCGTGCACCATCGCATCGCACACCTCGACGCCGGTCGGATAGCCGTTGACCAGCAGGCGCCCGGCCTTGCGCTCGAGGATCGGCAGCAGCCGGCGCGCGAGCGGCTTGTCGTCGGCGTCGATTTGCAGCGTGGCCGTCAACTGGCCTTCGAGCGCGTCGAGCACGCACGCGACTTCGTCGAGATCGCGGCAGCGCACGATCAGCGACGCCGGCCCGAACACCTCGTGGCTGAACGCCGGCTCGCCCAGGAATGCCTGCGCACCGACTTCATACAGCGCGCCGCCTGCCTGGCAGTCGGTCTGCGCGGCCTCGCCCACGCCGATTTCGCGCACGCCCGGCAGTTCGGCCAGCTTGCCGCGGCCATTGCGGTATGCGTCGGCGATGCCGCGCGTGAGCATCACGCCGGCCGCCTTCTTCGCGAGCGCCTGCGCGGCGACCGCCTCGAAACGGTCGAGATCGGGGCCGTCGATCGCGAGCACGAGGCCCGGATTGGTACAGAACTGGCCGACGCCGAGCGTCAGCGAATCGACGAAGCCCGTCGCGATCGCGTCGCCGCGCGCGGCGAGTGCGGCCGGGAACAGCACGACCGGATTGATGCTGCTCATTTCCGCATAGACGGGAATCGGCTGCGGGCGCGCGTTCGCGATCTGCACGAGCGCCATCCCGCCCTGCCGCGACCCGGTGAAACCGACGGCCTGGATCGCCGGATGGCCGACCAGCGCCGCGCCGATCACGCGGCCGGGGCCGACCAGCAGCGAGAACACGCCGGCCGGCATGCCGGTTTTCTCGACCGCGGCGCGAATCGCGCGGCCGACCAGCTCGGACGTGCCGAGGTGCGCCTCGTGCGCCTTCACGATCACCGGGCAGCCGGCCGCGAGCGCCGACGCGGTATCGCCGCCGGCCACCGAGAACGCGAGCGGGAAATTGCTCGCGCCGAACACGGCGACGGGCCCGAGCGCGATTTTCTGCAGCCGCAGGTCCGAGCGCGGCAGCGGCGTGCGTGCCGGCTGCGCGGGATCGATCGACGCGGCGAGGAAGCGCCCGTCGCGCACGACGCGCGCGAACAACCGCAACTGGCCGACGGTGCGGCCGCGCTCGCCCTGCAGCCGCGCGACGGGCAAGCCCGTTTCGGCATGCGCGCGCTCGATCAGCGCATCGCCGAGCGCGACGATTTCATCGGCGATCGCTTCGAGAAACGCCGCACGGGCCGCGAGCGGCTGCGTGCGGTATGCATCGAACGCATCGCGTGCGAGTTCGCACGCGCGGTCGACGTCGGCCTGCGTCGCGACGCCGAACGCCGGGGCCTCGATCGGCGCGCCCTTCGTCGGGTCGAACGCGTGCAAGGTGCCTGCCGAGCCGGCCACCGCTTCGGCGCCGATCAGCATCTCTCCTGTCAGTTGCATGGGTGTGCTCCGTGGTTCGGGAATGGATAGCTCATTGTAACGCAACAGATACGATGTCTGCCGACGGCATTGCGTCATGCTCGCCGCCTGTGAGGGCGCGGACGATACACCGCCGAGCGTTGTCAGGCCAGCAAATGACGACATTCCCATATTGTGGCGAGGATCTTCAAAGGGAAAACCCGAGGTTTCTGAATTCCGACATTGTCCATAAACTTTCGGCCATGTCATACGACGACGTACATTTAAAATGCACAATCAGCCCTCCCCTCGCGATCTTCCGCTCGACCTCGCGCGCACCGCGCGCCGAACCGCCGTGCGCTACTGGATCCTCGCGATGCTGTTCGTCGTCACGACGCTCAACTATGCGGACCGCGCGACGCTGTCGATCACCGGCACGCCGATCCGCAAGGCGTTCGGCATCGACCCGGTGACGATGGGCTATGTCTTCTCGGCGTTCAGCTGGGCGTACGTGCTCGCGCAACTGCCGAGCGGCTGGCTGCTCGACCGCTTCGGCGCGCGGCGCGTGTATGCGGCGAGCATCTTCCTGTGGTCGGCGTTCACCCTGCTGCAGAGCACGATCGGCCTCGGCGGCAGCGCCGCGTTCGCGGTCGCCGCGCTGTTCGCGATGCGCTTCGCGGTCGGCATGGCGGAGGCGCCGGCGTTTCCGGCGAACGCGAAGGTCGTCGCGAGCTGGTTCCCGACCGCCGAGCGCGGCACCGCGTCGGCGATCTTCAACGCCGCACAGTACTTCGCGGCCGTGGTGTTCTCGCCGCTGATGGCCTGGCTCACGCATGCGTACGGCTGGCACCAGGTGTACCTGTGGCTCGGCCTGGCCGGCATCGCGCTCGCGTTCCTGTGGCTGCGCGTCGTGAAGGATCCGGCCGACCATCCGGCCGTGAACCACGCGGAACTCGACCATATCGAGCAGGGCGGCGGGCTCGTGCGGTCGAGCGGCCGGCCCACCGGGGCGCGCGGCAGCGGCGGCGCCTCCGAAGGCAGCCGCGTAGCCGGCTGGTACTACGTGCGCCAGTTGCTGTCGAACCGGATGCTGATCGGCGTGTATCTCGGCCAGTACTGCGTGAACGTGCTCACGTACTTCTTCCTCACGTGGTTCCCGATCTACCTCGTCCAGGCGCGCGGGATGTCGCTGCTGAAGGCCGGCTTCATGACGTCGCTGCCGGCGATCTGCGGTTTCCTCGGCGGCGTGCTCGGCGGGATGCTGTCGGACGCGCTGATCCGACACGGCGTATCGCTGACGCTCGCGCGCAAGATTCCGATCGTCGGCGGGATGCTGCTGTCGATGACGATCATCGGCTGCAACTACGTCGACAGCGAAGCGCTGGTCATCATGCTGATGGCCGTGTCGTTCTTCGGCAAGGGGATCGGCTCGCTCGGCTGGGCCGTCGTCGCGGATACCGCGCCGAAGGAAGCGATCGGCCTGTCGGGCAGCCTGTTCAACATGTTCGGCAACACGGCGGGCATCGTCGCGCCGATCGCGATCGGTTACCTCGTCGGCGCGAGCGGCTCGTTCAACGGCGCACTGGTGTTCGTCGGGCTGAACGCGCTCGTCACCGTGTTCAGCTATCTCGTGATCGTGAAGGACATCAAGCGCGTCGAACTGCGACATCGCGCGGCGTGAGGTTCGACCTTTGAAAAACGGCGGCCGCTTTTTACGCGGCCGCCGTTTTTTTGCATCGGATCGACGTCAGACCGACGCGTGCACGACGCGCAGCATGTCGTGCACGCCGGACGTCATCAACGCAAGGAACGCGAGCAGGCCGACGTAGCAGAGCGCGTAGGTGGTCTTCGTCTCGATCGACGTCGCGTAGTACACGCGGTTCTCCGGCGCGTCGGGATCGTAGCGCCACGCGCGCTTCAGTTGCGGCAGCGCGAGGATCGCCATCACGATCAGCAGCGGGCTCGGCCGATACGCGAACAGCGCGATCAGCACCGGCACGCCCGCGAGCCAGATGCGCGGCGACAGCACCGCGGTGATCCGCCCGCCGTCGAACGGCGACAGCGGAATCATGTTGAACAGATTGAGGAAGAAGCCCGTGTACGACAACGCGAGCAGCAGGTTGCTGTCGGTGTGCCGCGCGGCCGCGTAGCAGGCCAGCGCGCCGAGCGTGCCGACGAACGGCCCGGCGAGCCCGACGTACGCTTCCGTTTCCGCGTCGTGCGGCATCTCCTTCAACTGGATCCACGCGCCGACGAACGGGATGAAGGTCGGCAGCCCGACGTCGAGCCCGCGCCGCTGCGCGGCGACGTAGTGGCCGGCTTCGTGCACCAGCAGCAACGCAACGAAGCCGGCCGCGAAGCGCCAGCCGTAAAACAGCGCATAGACCGCGATCGACGCGAGCATCGTGCCGGCCGATACAAGCACCTTGCCGAGCTTGAGGCCGCCGAAGATCAGCAGCAGCAGCTTCGTCATTCCTTGCGCTCCGTGGCGACCCCGTCGGATGCGTCGGCGACGGCCGGCACCGCGGCCGCCTTCGGCTTGCGCCCGAAGAAGCGCTTGAGCGCCGCGCCGCCGGCCAGCAGCGCGAGCGCGCCGACCTTGAAGAACTTCACCGCGAACGCGCCGATCAGCGCGAGCAGGCCGAGCTTTTTCGCGCCGACGCCGACGATCAGCGCCGCGAGCCCGTACTCGGCGACGTGGTCGGTCGACTGGTTGAAGTCGGCATAGCGCTTGCCGTCGTTGAAGCGGATGTTCGACAGCAGTTCGTCGGCCGAGGCCTTGTACTTCGGCAGATCGGCGAGCGTCGACGCCATCGTCAGCGACAGGTAGCCGTCGCGGCCGAGCACGAGCGTCCGGTAGTTCACGCCGTCGTTCGCGGCATTCGGCGCCGCGCCCTTGTCGCGGATGATCGCCGACCACACGAGCCGGTGCGTGGCCGCGTCGTAGGCGGGCGCCTTCGCCCAGCCGACCACCTCGGTTTCGGGCAGGCCGCGCTCCTTGCGCGCCGGGTTGCTTTCCTCGGTGCCGGCCTGCAGGCTTTTCAGCAGTTCGTCAGGCTTCCAGTCCTTCGCGTCGTCGTCGCGAATGTAGCCGCTCGGCTCGAACGACACGACCGAGAGCCAGTCGGCGTCCGGATCGTCGGGCAGCACGAGGCCGACCAGCTTCGATTCGTCGACCGAATTGCCCATCGAGCGCAGGTAGCGGCCGGCTTCGGCGGCCGGCACGAACGATTCGCCGGCCTTCAGCTTCAGCACGGCTTCGTGTTTGACGTCGATGTCGGTCGGCCCCTTCACGACCGCTTCGTTGGCGGCCGCGGCGGCGGCCCTCATTTCGACCTGTGCAGCTTCGGTCTGCGCGTGGCCGCGGGTCGCGGCGAGTGCGAGCGTCGCCACGCAGGCGAGCCGGACGGCAAGTTTTTTCATTGTTGGATTCCCCTGGAATGCCTTGTTGTCGATGTGCGCGGCGGCCGGCCAGGCGTTGTGGTCGCGGGTCCGGCGCCGCCTCTCAGGTGGCACGGGGGCTATGGTAACGCAGCGGCTGCACGCGACCGGGCGCGGCGCGATGCTTACCTCGCAGGTAATGCCGAAGCGGCGCGGGATTGCCTATCATCTCCTCCATGAACTCGACCGCCGCCTTCCATTCGCCTTCCCCGTCCGCCGGCCGCGCGTCCGGCATCGGCCCGCTGCTGCGCACGTGGCGGCAACGCCGGCGCCTGAGCCAGATGGCGCTCGCGCTCGAGGCGGACGTGTCCGCCCGCCACCTGAGCTTCGTCGAATCGGGCCGCGCGCAGCCGAGCCGCGAGATGGTGCTGCATCTCGCCGAACGCCTCGACGTGCCGCTGCGCGAACGCAATGCGCTGCTCGTCGCGGCCGGCTTCGCGCCGCTGTTTCGCGAACGGCCGTTTTCGGACCCGCAACTGGATGCCGCACGTCATGCGGTCGAAGCCGTGCTGCGCGGGCACGAGCCTTATCCGGCGCTCGCGGTGGACCGCCACTGGACGCTGCTCGCGGCGAACCGGATGCTCGGCGCACTGGTCGCGCAGGCGGACCCCGCGCTGCTGCAGCCGCCCGTCAACGTGCTGCGGCTGAGCCTGCATCCGGACGGTCTCGCGTCCCAGATCGTCAACTGGCACGAATGGCGCGCGCATATCCTGCATCGGCTGCAACGGCAGATCGATGCGAGCGGCGACCGCACGCTGCATGCGCTGCGCGACGAGCTCGCCGCGTATCCGGCGCCGGCCGGGCAGCCCGACGATTCGCACGCGCGCACCGATTTCGCGGATATCGCCGTGCCGCTGCGGCTGCGCACGACGCGCGGCGAGCTGACGTTCTTCAGTACGACGACGGTGTTCGGCACGCCGGTCGACGTGACGCTGGCGGAACTCGCGATCGAGGCGTTTTTCCCGGCGAACCCGGAAACGGTGGAGGCGATGCGAGCGCTGGCGGAGGCGTTGCCGGCGGCGTAACGCCGGCAGGCGTGCCGGCACCGTCCCGCTGTTGTTTACGTATAGAGCGACGCCGGCGGCAGCTCGCCCGTCAGCGCGAACCGGCCCACGTCGCGCAGCCGGTAGTCGAGCGGATCGTGCAGCGTATGCGTGCGCGCGTTCCGCCAGAAGCGGTCGAGGCCCAGCGACGCGGCCGTCGCGCGCGCGCCGCACGCGTCGAACAGCGCCTCGCCGTTATCCAGCGCCGCGCGCTGCGCGACGATCTTCGCTTCCGATACCGCGAGTGCGGCTTCGGCGCGTTCGTCGGCCGTCAGCGCATCCTGGCGCGCCCACGCGTGCTGCAACGCGCCGGCCGCGCGATCGGCCAGCGCCGCCGCGGCGATCGCGCGCACGCGCATGTCGCCGAAGCGCTGCAGCGTGTACGGATCGTCCTCGGCCCGCTCGACGCCCGCGTGGATCCACGGGCGACCATGCTGCCGCACGTAGTCACGCGCCTCGGCCAGCGCGCCTTCCGCCAGCCCGACGAACAGGTTCGTCAGCACGAGCTGCGACACGAGCGTGCGCAGCGTCGCGCGCGGCGTCGGCGCGGCCTCGGAGCGGTGCAGCACCTCGTCCGGCGCGAGCGTCACGCCGTCGAAGCGCACGCTGCCGCTGTCGGTCTGACGCTGGCCGACCGGATCCCAGTCGTCGTTGACCGTGATGCCGGCCCGATCGGTCGGCACCACGCCGAACACGGTGCGGCCGATCGCCGGATCGTGCGCGGACACCGTCATCCGCTGCGAGCCGCGCGTGCCGGAACAGAAGCCCTTCACGCCGTCGAGCCGGTAGCCGCCGTCGGACGTCGCCGTGGCGACGAGCCGCGTGTCGAGCGGATTGACCGCGTTGCCCCACCACCAGCGCCCGTCGACCGTGCCGCGCAAATAGCGCTCGCGCTGCGCGGCGCTGCCCCACACGTCGACGCTCACCACCTGCAGGCACTGGAAGCCGACCAGATGCGCGAGCGCGCTGTCGACTCGCGCGACCTGCCGGATGACGTCGTAGATCGCAGGCCACGCCGCTTCCTGCCCGCCGAACGCACGCGGCACCGCGAGCGTCAGCAGGCCCGCATCGGCAAGCCACTGCTTCTCCTGTGCCGCATGACCGCCGGCGCGGTCGCGCTCGGCGGCGCTCACACGCAGCGCATCGATCGCGCGCGCCAGCGCGGCGCGGTCGACGGCCGGTGTATCGGTAGCCGGCGCGAGCGTCGCCGGGCCGCTTGGATCGTTCATGCGACAGCTTCCTGTTCAACGGTTTCGCCCGACAGCGGAACGAGCGCACCCAGCTGACGGCCGGTCAGCCGCGACAGGATCTCGCGCCGCCAGTCGTCGTAGATCGCACGATATTCGGCGATATCCGCGCCGAATACCAGTGCGGTATGCGCGTATTCGTCGTGCAGATAGCCGTCGAGCCGCGCCTGGGTTTCCTCGTCGGCCGCGATCACGCGATCGATCAGCGCGTCGCGCTCGGCCGCCGGCAGCGCCTGCAGCGTGTCGAACCACCACTGGACGATCTGCACGCGATGCCATTCCTCGTCCGGGCGAATCCGGTTCTCGCCGTGCTCGCGCATCGCGCTGTCGCCGATGCGGCCGGTCTTGCGCTGGATCCACAGCTTCGCGAGGATGTGCAGCTCGTAATGCCATTCGAACGCGAGAAAGCCCGCGACGTCGCGCACCGCGATGTCGCCGATGCGCGCCCAGTGCGCGGCGACGAGCCGGTCGACTTCCGGCAGCGGATCGTGCCCCGTGAGTTCGGTCACGCGCTCACGGCCGATCACCGCGTGCGCGCCGTCGTCGCCGAGCTGGCGGGACAGAATCAGCTGGAAATGCGGATCGTCGCGAAACAGCGTGTCGATCGCCTTCGCGACGACCTGCACGATGAACAGGTCGTGCGACGCCATCTTCGTGTAGTAGTCGGCGACGGCGGCCAGTTCGTCGCCGTTGCGCGGCTCGCGCGGCGGCGTGGCCACCTTGTCGGGGAAGCCCGGACGATGGCGTCGCGCCACCTCCAGAAACAGCGTTTCCTCGAATTGTCCGTTCCATTCGCGCGGCGCGCCGATAGGCAAGGTCATGGTTTTCTCTCAGGATCAGGAATGAAGCGAGCGGACGCTTGTGGCGTCGCTCAGGTTCGCCGGGTCACGCGTCGGACCAGGCGGTCGCCCGTGATTTGCACGGCCGAGACGAGCGCGATCAGGATCACGATCACGGTCGCCATGACGGTCGTGTCGAAACGTTGATAGCCGTAGCGGATCGCGAGATCGCCGAGGCCGCCCGCGCCGACGGCGCCCGCCATCGCGGTCGAACCGATCAGCGCGACGACGGTGATCGTGAAGCCGCCGAGCATGCCGGGCAGCGCTTCGGGCAGCAGCACGTGCCATACGATGTGGCGGCGCTTCGCGCCCATCGCGAGCGCGGCCTCGATCAGCCCGCGATCGACTTCGCGCAGGCTCACTTCGGCGATCCGCGCGAAGAACGGGATCGCGGCGATCGACAGCGGCACGACGGCCGCCCACACGCCGATCGTCGTGCCGATCAGGATGCGCGTGAACGGCAGCAGTGCGACCAGCAGGATGATGAACGGCGTCGAGCGGAACACGTTGACGAGCGCGCCGAGCACCGTGTTCACGCCGCGCCGCGCGTAAATGCCGCCGGGCGCGGTGGTCACGAGGATCACCGCGAGCGGGATGCCGATCAGCGCGGCGATCGCGGCCGACGCGGCGACCATCGACAACGTGTCGCGGATCGCGTCGAGCAGTTCGGGCCACCAGAGCTCAAACATAGCCGAGCACCTCCGCATGGTTCGCATGGCGGCGCGCGCGTTCGAGCAGCGCGGCGACCGCATCGCCGCGCGCCGCCGACGGGCCGGCGTCATCCGCACGCGGCGTCGCGGCGATCACGAGCCGCCCCTGCGCATGCCCCTGGATGCTTTCGATGCCGCCGTGCAGGAACCGCACGGCGCCGCCGAGCGCCGCCGCGAGCGCGCCAACATCGGGTGCGCCGCCGCTCTCGCCCGTATAGCGCACGTCGAGCACGATCTGCGCGCCGTCGGGCAGCGCGGCCTGCTCCGGCAGCGGCCGCACACGCGCGGCCAGCTCGGGCGGCAGGTCGTGCTGCAGCGTGCTCAGCAGCGCGCGCGTCGCGCCGTGGTGCGGATCGCCGAACACGCGCCACACGGGGCCGGTTTCGACGACTTCGCCCTGTTCGATCACCGCGACCGTGTCGCACACCGCGCGGATCACCTCCATCTCGTGCGTGATCAGCACGATCGTCAGCCCGAGACGGCGGTTGATGTCCGCGAGCAGCGCGAGGATCGATTGCGTGGTTTCCGGATCGAGCGCCGACGTCGCTTCGTCGCACAGCAGCACCTCGGGATCGTGCACGAGCGCCCGCGCGATGCCGACACGCTGCTTCTGCCCGCCGGACAGGCTCGCCGGATACGCGTCGCGCTTCGCGGCGAGCCCGACGAGCTCGAGCAGCGCGTCGACCTTGCGCACGCGCTCGGCCTTCGGCACGCCGGCGATCTTCAGCGGCAGCGCGACGTTCTCGAACACCGTCTTCGCGGACAGCAGGTTGAAATGCTGGAACACCATGCCGGTGCGGCGCCGCAACGCGACGAGGCCATCCTCGTCGAGCGCGCCGACGTCGACGCCCTGCACGCGCACGCGGCCCGAACTCGGCCGTTCGAGGCCGTTCAGGAGGCGCAGCAGCGTCGACTTGCCGGCGCCGCTGCGGCCGATGATCCCGAACACCTCGCCGCGCCGCACGTCGAGCGTCACGTCGCGCAGCGCGGCGGCCTGGCCGCGCGGCGTCGCGAACACCTTGCCGACCTGCTCCAGCGACACGGCCGCGCCGCCGGCCGGCACGGCCGGTTCCTCATGCGCCGTTGCACCGACGCCGGCGCCCGCGCGCACGGCCGATGTCTCGATGAAACCCAGCGTATCGAACAATTGCGTCATCGCTTCGCTCCGTCAGGTTCACGCATGCGCGGGATGCGCGGGTTCGGCTGCGGCCGCCGGCCGGTGCTGCGCGCCGGTGTGCCAGACGGGCAGGCGCGGGCCCGCGCCGAACAGCTTGTCGCGCAGCGTCGGCGCGGGATCGTAGTCTTCCTTGTAGACGCCGCGGTTCTGCAGTTCGGGCACGACCCAGTCGACGAAATCCTCGAACGATTCGGGCATCACGGTGCGCGTCAGGTTGAAACCGTCGATACCGGTCTCGTCGCTCCACGCCTGCAGTTCGTCCGCGACCTGCGACGGCGAACCGACGATCGGCGCATAGCGGCCGCCGAGCGACATCTGTTCGAGCATGCGGCGCACGGTCCACGTGCCGGTCGTGCTCTTCTTCGAGATCGCGTCGACGGCCGACTGGATCGAATCGGTCTTCACATACGAGATCGGCTCGTCGAGGCCGTATTTCGCGAAATCGATGCCGGTCGAGCTCGCGAAATGCGCGAGGCCGGCTTCGGGGCTTGCGTAGCGCCGGTACTCGTCGAACTTCTCGCGGGCGAGCAATTCGGTCTCGGCCGTCACGACGCTCACGCCTGCAAAGATCCTGATCGACGCCGGGTCGCGCCCGTGCCGCGCGGCGGCCGCGCGGATATCGAGCGCCGCCGCGCGCGCCGCGGCCTTGCTCTGCCCGTTCACGAACACGCATTCCGCGTGACGCCCCGCGAACTCGACGCCGCGCGCGGACGAGCCGGCCTGGTACAGCACCGGCGTGCGTTGCAGCGACGGTTCGCTCAGATGAATCGCATCGATCGAATAGAACGGCCCGTCGTGCTTCACGCGCCGCACCTTGCCCGGCTGCGCGAACACGCGCGCCTTTGCGTCGCGGATCACCGCGTCGTCGTCCCAGCTCTGTTCCCACAGCTTGTAGACGACGTCCATGTAGTCGTCCGCGCGCTCGTAGCGGTCGTCGTGGCCGATCTGCCGCGCGAGGCCCATCCCGCGCGCGGCGCTGTCGAGGTAGCCGGTCACGATGTTCCAACCCACGCGCCCTTTCGTCAGGTGATCGAGCGTCGACATGCGGCGCGCGAACAGATAAGGCGGCTCGTAGGTCAGGTTCGCGGTCACGCCGAAGCCGAGATGCCGCGTGACCTGCGCCATCGCCGGCACGAGCAGCAGCGGATCGTTGACGGGCACCTGCACCGATTCGCGCAGCGCGGCGTCGGGGCCGCCGCCGAACACGTCGTACACGCCGACGATGTCCGCGAGAAAGATCCCGTCGAACTTGCCGCGTTCGAGCGTCTTCGCGAGATCGGCCCAGTAGTCGAGATCGGTGTAGTGCGCGGAGCGGTCGCGCGGATGCGTCCACAGTCCGTGGTTGATGTGCCCGACGCAGTTCATGTTGAACGCGTTGAGGAGGATTTTCTTGCGGTTCGCCGTCGTCATGCCGCCTCCGTCACCACGCGATCGCGTACAGCGAGCCGAACGCGTTGTCGAGCGCACGGCGCACCGCCGGCGAGTGCTGGTAGATCGAGATGAACTTGCGGATGCGCGGATCGTTCGCGCGCTCGGGCCGCACGACCCACTGGATCGCGAAGTTCTTGTTCTCGGTGCCGTCGAACAGCAGCGCGCTGTTCGGGTCGGTCGTGCCGGCGAGCTTGATGAAGCTCGGGTAACCCTGCGCGAGATCGACGTCGTCGAGCGAGCGCGCGAGCTGCGACGCTTCGAGCGGGATGATCTTCAGGTGCTTCGGGTTGGCGACGATGTCGTGCGTCGTCGCGCGGTAGTCGGCGCCCGGCTTCAGCGTGATGAGCCCCGCGCGCTGCAGCAGCAACAGCCCGCGCCCGCCGTTCACAGGATCGTTCGCGATCGCGACGCGCGCGCCGTCCTTCAGCTCGGCGAAGCTTTTCACCTTCTTCGAATAGAGGCCGATCTTCATGATCGTGCCGGGCGCGATCGAGATGAAGTTGTAGCCGCCCTGCTTCTTCGCGTTCTCGAGAAACGGGATGTGCTGGAAGTAGTTGACATCGATGTCCTTGTTCGCGAGCGCCGCGTTCGGCGTATTCCAGTCGGTGAATTCGACGATCTTCACGTCGAGGCCCTGCTCTTTCGCCTCCTTCGCGGCGATCTTCAGCGCCTCGATCTGCGGGCTGGTCGAGATGCCGACCTTCAGCGGCGCGGTGTCGGCGCGCGCACCGTTCAACAGCGCGACGCCGAGCAGCGCGGCCGTCAGCACACGGGCCAGGCCGGCCACACGGCCGGCGGAAAAGCGGGCGGAAAACACGGGATGCAGCATGGGAACCACTCTCCTGTCCAAAGACGGTGTCGACGGATGAGCGACGCCGCGGCGAACGCGCGGGCGTTCTCCGGACAGTCGTCGTCACGTCGGAAAAAAGATCAGCCGATGATAGAGAGCGGCGGGAAGGCGGTCTACGAAGCGATTGTGCGAAGAAAATCGCGCGCGGCGATATGGCGGGCGACATGGCAGGCGGCTGGCATGGCCGGGCGCCCGGGCCGCGGTCAGGCCGAAATCTCGGCCTCGCTGCCGCGGGAATTCCGAAATCTCGGCCACCCCGCGTGGGAAATCCTTTCCGCAGACGAAATAAATCCCTTACGAATCAATGGATTAAAAATATTCCGGCAGGCCGGAATTCTGGCATGGGGGTTGCGTAATAGACGGCACACGATGCCGCGAAGCGATGCAGGCATTCCAAACATCAGGAGACACGTCTTGCAGACCTCTATCCATACCCCGTCCCATCCCGAGCCGATTGCCGAAGCCGGCCCCGCCACGCGCGAACGCTTCTGGCCGGAAGGCTGGTGGAAGCTGATGGAAATCCGCATCGGCATCATCCCGCTGCCCGTCTACGTGATCCTGTTCGGGCTGATCGTCGGCTTCGCGGTGACGGGCAAGGTGCCCGGCGAGATCTCGATGGCGATCGCCGTGCTCGCGTTCTTCGGCTTCACCTGCGCGGAACTCGGCAAGCGCCTGCCGCTCCTGCGCAACATCGGCGCGGCCGCGATCTTCGCGACCTTCGTGCCGTCGGCGCTCACGTACTACCACGTGCTGCCGAAGCCGGTGCTGAACCTGACGGTCGAATTCACGAAGTCGACCAACTTCCTGTACCTGTTCATCGCATCGATCATCGTCGGCAGCATCCTGAGCATGGATCGCCGCGTGCTGATCCAGGGCTTCGTGAAGATCTTCATTCCCCTCGCGGCCGGCTCGGTCGCCGCGGCGATCGTCGGCACGGCGGTCGGCACCGCGCTCGGCCTCGGCGCGCGCCACACGCTGCTGTACATCGTCGTGCCGATCATGGCGGGCGGCGTCGGCGAAGGCGCGATTCCGCTGTCGATCGGCTATTCGGAACTGATGCATCTGCCGCAGGGCGAGATGTTCGCGATGGTGCTGCCGTCGGTGATGCTCGGCAGCCTGACCGCGATCATCCTGTCGGGCGCGCTCGACATGCTCGGCAAGCGCCTGCCGCACCTGACCGGCAACGGCCGCCTGCAAGTCGGCGAAAGCGGCGACATGACGCCGGAAAGCGAGGAAATCCGCGGCCACGTCGACGTCACGCACATCGCGGGCGCCGGCATCACCGCGATCACGCTGTACCTCGTCGGCCTGATGGCGCACAAGCTGTTCGGCCTGCCCGCGCCGGTCGCGATGCTGTTCCTCGCGGTGCTGGTGAAGCTCGCGCGCGCAGTGTCGCCGCCGCTGCAGGAAGGCGCGTTCGTCGTCTACAAGTTCTTCTCGACCGCCGTCACGTATCCGCTGCTGTTCGCGATCGGCGTCGCGATGACGCCGTGGGACAAGCTGACCGCCGCGTTCACGATCGTCAACGTGATCACGATCGTGTCGACCGTCGCGACGCTGATGGGCACCGGTTTCGTGGTCGGCCGCCTGCTGAAGATGTACCCTATCGACACCGCGATCGTGAACGCCTGCCACAGCGGGCAAGGCGGCACCGGCGACGTCGCGATCCTGACCGCCGCGAACCGGATGCAGCTGATGCCGTTCGCGCAGATCGCCACCCGCATCGGCGGCGCGATCGTCGTCACGGTGACGCTGATCCTGGTCGCGCACTTCGGGTAACGCGCGGCCGCGCGCACCGTCGCGCCGGCTGCCTCGCACGCGCCGCCGCCGGCCTTGGCCGGCGCGCGGCGCGCGTCGTTCCGGACGGCCGGTTGCGGACGGCCGGTTGCGGACGGCCGGTCGCGGACAACCGATCGCGGGCTTCGATGAGGGCGAACGTGCAGAAGAGCTTCAAGGGAATCCCGTGGTGGGGGTGGGCATCGGCCGCGGTGCTGTATGTCGGCGTGGCCGGCGCGGCCGTCGATTTCGCGTGGGAACGCGCGATCGACGCGCTCGAGGAAGCCGGCGCGCACCGGCTCGACCTGTATGCGTCGAGCCTCAAAAGCGAGCTCGGCCGCTTCGAGATCCTGCCCGGCCTGGTCGCGCGGCAGGACGGCGTACGCGCGATGCTGAAAGCCGCGCCGAACGAGGCGCCCGAGCTCGTGCATGCGGTGAACACCTACCTCGAAGCCGTGAACCGCGACGCCGGCAGCGGCGCGGTCGACGTGATCGATCTGCAAGGCGACGTGATCGCCGCGAGCAACTGGAACGAGACGATCAGCTTCGTCGGCACCAACGTGTCGTACCGGCCGTACTTCAAGGACGCGCTCGCGCGCGGCAGCGGCCGCTTCTTCGGCATCGGCACCAACACCGGCGTGCCGGGCGTCTACTTCGCGAGCGCGGTGCGCAGCGACGGCGTGCCGATCGGCGTGGCCGCCGTGAAGATCAGCGTCGATCCGCTCGAATCGGCATGGCGCGCGCCGGGCGTCGCCGCGATGGTCGTCGACGGTAACGGCGTGATCGTGATCTCGACCGAGCCCGCATGGAAATTCACCGCGCTGCGCCCGATCACCGCGCAGCAGCAGCGCGACATCCAGGCGTCGCGCCAGTACGCGGGCCGCACCGTCGACGCGCTGCCCTATCGCCGCATCGGCGACCGCAGCTCGGCCGCGTGGTTCGGCACCTTCCCCGATCCGCGCCACGCGGGCCGCACCACGCGCTATCTCGTGATGTCGCGCCCCGCGCCGCAGGCCGGCGATTCGCTGATGGTGCTGCTCGACATCGCGGGCGCGCGGCGCCAGCAGCAGACGGCGTTCGTGTTCGTCACCGGCGCGTTCCTGATCGTCGCGCTGCTGGTCGGCTATGCGATCCAGCGCCGCCGGGCGATCCTCGCGCGGCTGAGCGCGCAGGACGCGCTGCGCCGCGCGAACGACCGGCTCGAACTGACCGTCGCGCAACGCACCGCCGCGCTGACGGCCGCGAACGAGCGGATGCAGCGCGAGATCGACGAACGCGAGCGCACCGAGCAGCGGCTGCGCGATTCGCAGCAGGAAGTCGTGCACACGGGCAAGCTCGCGGTGCTCGGACAGATGGCCGCCGGCCTCACGCACGAGCTGAACCAGCCGCTCGTCGCGATCCGCACGCTGTGCGACAACGCACGCACGTTCTTCGAGCGCGGGCAGCCGGCGCCGGCGCTCGCGAACCTCGAACGGGTCGGCAAGCTGGTCGACGGCATGGCCGTGCTCACCGGCGAGTTGAAGGCCTTCGCGCGCAAGCCCGACGTCGAGCGCGTCGCGGTGTCGCTGAACGAGGCCGTCGCGCACGCGCGGCTCATCTACGAAGCGCGGATTCGCGACGAAGGCGTGCGGCTCGACGTGAACATCGCGCCCGGCACGACGGTATCGGCCGAATCGAGCCAGTTGCAGCAGGTGATCGTGAACCTGCTCGGCAACGCGCTCGACGCGGTGCACGACGCGCCGGTGCGCCGCATCGTCATCGACGCGGCCGGGCCGGACGACGACGGCCGCGTGCGCTTCACGGTGGCCGACAGCGGCGCCGGCATCGCGCCCGACGTGCTGCCGCACCTGTTCGAGCCGTTCGTCACGACCAAGCCGCGCGGCCAGGGCCTCGGGCTCGGCCTCGCGATCACGTCGCGCATCGTCGAGGCGTTCGGCGCGAAGATCGACGCGACGAACCGCGACGAAGGCGGCGCGCAGTTCACCATCGAATTCGCGGCGGCGACGCCGCAACAAAGGACAGAGCATGGAAGATGAGATTCGGGTGCTGGTCGTCGAGGACGATGAGAACGTCCGGATCGGCGTCGAGCAGGCCGTCGCGCTCGCCGGGTTCCCGGTCGACGCGTTCGCGTCGGCCGCCGACGCGCTCGCGCACGTCGCGCCCGGCGCACCGGTGGTGATCGTGTCGGACGTGCGGATGCCGGGCATCGACGGGCTGCAGTTGCTCGACCGCGTGATGGCCATCGATGCGCAGATTCCGGTCGTGCTGATCAGCGGCCATGCGGACATCTCGACGGCCGTCGGCGCGATGCAGGTCGGCGCGTACGACTTCATCGAGAAGCCGTTCTCGTCGGACGTGATCGCCGGCCGCGTCGCGCGGGCGGTCGAGAAGCGCCGCCTGACGCTCGAGGTGCAGGGCTTGCGCGCCGCGCTGAACAACTGGCAGGGCATCGAGGCGTTCGTGCTCGGCAAGTCGCCCGCGATGGCCGACGTGCGCAAGAAGATCCTGCGCCTCGCCGATACGTCGGTGTCGGTGCTGATCACCGGCGAGACGGGCACCGGCAAGGAACTCATCGCCCGCAGCCTGCACGACTTCGGCGGCCGTCGCGACGCGCATTTCGTCGCGCTGAACTGCGGCGGCCTGCCCGAGCAGGTGTTCGAGAGCGAGCTGTTCGGCCACGAGGCCGGCGCGTTCACCGGCGCGATCAAGAAGCGCATCGGCAAGATCGAATGGGCGGACGGCGGCACGCTGTTCCTCGACGAGATCGAGACGATGCCGATCGCGCTGCAGATCAAGATGCTGCGCGTGCTGCAGGAACGCGTGGTCGAGCGGCTCGGCGCGAACGACCTGATTCCGGTCGACTGCCGCGTGGTGGCCGCGTCGAAGGCCGATCTCGCCGAACTCGCGGCCGACGGGCGTTTTCGTACGGACTTGCTGTATCGCCTGAACGTCGCGCAGATCGAACTGCCGCCGCTGCGCGAGCGGCGCGAGGACGTGCCGCTGCTGTTCGAGCATTTCGTGCTCGCGGCCGCGCGGCGCTTCGGTCAGCCGGCGCCGGTCGTCACCGCCGCGCAGGTGTCCGAACTGATGACGCACGCGTGGCCCGGCAACGTGCGCGAGCTGCAGAACGTGGCCGACCGCTTCGTGCTCGGGCTGACCGGCGACAGCCTGCTGTCGTCCGGCGGCGCGCCGACGGCCGGCAGCACGCTCACGGAACAGCTCGCGTATTTCGAGCGGATGCTGATCGAGGACATGCTGCGGCGTCACAACGGCAACGTCGCGGACGCGAGCGAGGCGCTCGGCATGCCGAAGAAAACGCTCTATCACAAGCTGCGCCACCTGCGGATTCCCGCGCGCGGCGACGCGGCGGCCGACGGCGGCGAATGACGCGCACGAGGGCACGCACACCAGCATGGATCGCATCGACATCACCGAACGCGGCCGACTCGCCGGCCACCTGATTCGCGGCGTCACGCGCGCGCAGAAAACCTTTCGCCCGAGCGACTGGCCCGAGCGGCTCGCGGGCGTCATCACGCTGTTCGTCGGCGAACGGCGGCCCGGCTATCCGTGCGCGCTGTCGCGGCTCGCGATGCCGGTCGTGGACGGCGGCGTCAAATGCCTGTTCGTGTCCGACGAATTGCGCGCCGTGTGCGCGGATGCGTTCGAGTTCGCGATGCAGTTCGCGGCCGACAACGATCTGCCGGTCGAGCTTCGGATCGCGCCGGCGTTGACGGTGCGCTGACCGGCAAACCTTCCCTTTCCCGACGCAAAGACGCGTGCGCGCAGGCCCCCGCACACCCTTTCGGCACCGCAATCAACCGTCAGACGATTGAAGGCTTGGACGCATGACCAAGCTGTGACAAGGGTTTCCAGCGGAGCCATCAATAAAATTGATCGCCACGATGAAAATTATGCGTTTTCCTTGCAGGTCGCCGTGATGCATAGTTGCGTCGTGTTGACGCACCTTTGAGTCTTTCAGTCATGAACATGCGAATCGAGCCGTCCGTGCTCGCGAACCCCGACCTGCAATTTGCGACGCTTTCGTCAGGCATCAGCCTGCCGTATGTCGAGCGGGGCAGCGGTGCGCCGATGGTGTTCGTGCACGGCTCGCTGTGCGACTACCGCTACTGGGATCCGCAACTCGCGGCGCTGTCGGCGCACTACCGCTGCATCGCGCCGAGCCTGAGCCACTACTGGCCGGCCGTCGAAGCGGGCATCCAGGACGAGTTCAGCTGGCAGAACCACGTCGACGAGCTCGCCGAATTCATCGACGCGCTCGATCTCGGCCCCGTGCATCTGGTCGGCCATTCGCGCGGCGGCAGCGTCGCATTCAACGTCGCGCGCCAGCATCCGCACCTCGTCGAATCGCTGACGCTCGCCGATCCGGGCGGCCCGCTCCAGCAGCCGGGCGTGCGCGAAGCCGCCATGCCGGCCACCGCGATCGCGCTGCGCACGAAGGCCGTGAACCTGATCGATCAAGGTGACGTCGAAGCCGGCCTCGAAATGTTCGTCGATTCCGTGAGCCTGCCCGGCGCGTGGAAGAAGAGCACGTCGCGCTTTCGCACGATGGCGATCGACAATGCGAGCACGCTGCCGAAGCAACTGCGCGACCCGCTGCCCGCGTATTCGCTGCACACGGCCGGCGATATCGCATGCCGCACGCTGCTGATCGACGGCCAGCGCAGCCCGAAGATGTTCCGCCACAACGTCGACACGCTGTCGCAGTGGATCGGCAACGCGCAACGGCAAACCGTCGCCGGTGCGTCGCACGGGATGAATGCGGCGAGCCCCACGGTGTTCAACCGTTACGTGCACGAGTTCGTCGCCGCGTAACGCGGGCGGGCGGCATGCGCGCCGCCCGTCTTCCTTTCTCTTGCAGAAGCGAAACGGCGCGGGCAGTCCGCATCGTTTCGCGCCCCGCTGCATCCATCTGCATCACGCCACCGGCGCCGCCTTGCGCGTCACCGCATCCGGCAACCCGAACACGCTGTCGAACGCCCAGTTGTATGTAAACGTGAAGATCGGGAGGAACACGATCAGCACCGCGTCGTACAGGAACGCCTGCCATAACGACACGTCGAGCCACCACGCGATCAGCGGAATCAGGAACGTCACGAGCGCGACCTGAAACCCGCTCGCATGCTCGACACGTCGCCCGAGGGTGTGCATCGTTTCGGTGCGCCGCCGCTCCCACGCCTCGAACCCGAGGTTGTACAGAAAATTGACGGCGACGCCCGTCGTCGAGACCATCACGCCGAGCAGCCCGCTCGTTGCGCCGCGCATCCGGAGGCGATCGAGCGACTGTCGGGATTTCGGCAGATCGTGATCGCCGATCCGGAGCGTCCGCTCACCGACGTGCGTCCGCTGATCGGCAACCGCACGTAGAAGGTGACCGACATGGCGACCTCGATCGCGCTCGTGAAGGCCGGTCATGGCTGGGCGAATTTGCCGGAATCGGTCGTCGGCCGGTATGTGGCCGCCGGCGCACTCGCGCCGCTCGTGTTCGCGAACATTCGAAACGGGCTGCCGTTGCCGGTGTATGTGCGGCGGCCGCAACATACGGGGCTCGGCAAGGCGGCGGGGGAACTCGTGCGGGAGCTGCGGGCTGAAAACAGCAAGCGTTGAGCGGTGCGGCGACGAAATCGCCGCACCGTCCGCCAGCGCAAGAGGATTTGACCGTTAGTTGCGATCACCTCACCCCCGCCGCCTCCGCACGGCCCTGCACGAAGGTCCGCTCACGCGGCAGCACGTTCAGCGTGCGATCACGTTCGACGCCAGGAACGCGCCCGGCCCCTCCCTCGACTTCCCGACCGTGACGCGGGTCATACGACCGTGATGGCGAGCTCCTCCGCATACGCGTCCAACTGGTCGCCTACCCGCAACTTCAGGACATCGATGAACCGCTTGATCTTCGCGTCGACGAACTGACGGGACGAATACACCGCATAGACGTTGCGCTGAGCGGTGTGGAATTCGGGCAGAACGCGAACGAGCGCGCCTTTACGCAAATCGTCGATTGCCGAAAAGGCGGCGATCAGCCCGATCCCCGCGCCCTCGCGCAGTACCGTGGACATCGCATCCATGTCGTTGACGCTGAAGTGCGATCCCGCCGGACGATACACCGCCTCGCCGGCCGTGCCTTGCAGACGCCATTCGTCGGGCGCGTAGTCGACCGTGCTGAGGAGCACACAGGTGTGATCGACGAGGTCATCCACGCACGCGGGCGCCGGACGACGTGACAGATAATCGGGCGACGCCGCCAGAATGCAATGGCTGACGCCGATCTTCTGGCTCACATACGCCGAGTCCGGCAGCGTGCGCGCAATCACGATCGCCACGTCGAGCTGCTCTTCGAGCAGGTTCGGCATCCGCTGCGACAGCATGAGATCGACCGATACTTCCGGGTATGCGTTCCGATAGGCAAGCACGGCTTGCGAAACGAGTTGACGCCCTAATCCCGGCACCGCATGCACGCGCAATACACCACGCGGCTCCAGCAGCGCATCGCGCGCTTCCGCTTCTGCCCGTTCGATGTCCGAGAGGATCGCAACGCTGCGCTCGTAAAAACGTCGCCCCGCATCGGTAACGACGAGCCGTCGCGTCGAGCGCTGCAGCAACCGCGTGTTGAGATTGTCCTCGAGTACCGAGACCGCTCGAGAAATGTTGCCGACTGTCGTATCGAGGTGGTTTGCGACAGCCGTGAAGCTGCCCATCTCGACCACCTTCGCAAACACCGACATGGTGTGAACCTTGTCCATAACGCACCCTGTTTTGAATGGATCGCCGAATCGCTGCGTTTCGGCCCGCGCGAGCCTGTCGATCATAGGGCGCGCGCCTGTTTCCCGCAGTCAGCGCGCAATCCCCTGTCGTTTTTGCACATCCTTTCGACACGCTTTCATATTGGCAGGGGATTTTCCCTCCCGAGACAAGATTCATTCTTTCCGGCGCCTCTAAGTTGCCGCCCGCTTCACGCCTAGACTGGGTCCCGAAGTCAGGCAATCAGAACACGGAAGCATCAAACCCGAGCCCGGCCCGCCACGGCGAATCATCCAGACGCGGCGTGGCGCAGGTTCCCCTGCCCGGCTCGTGGCGAACGCACATTGAATCGCAATCCTAACCACAAAGGTACTACCATGGACATCAGTTACGACGCACTTCATCTTTTCATCGACGGCGAATGGATCGGTGCGAGCGAACGCGAAACGGCGTCGGTGATCAACCCGGCCACGCAAATCGAGATCGGGCGCGTCCCGCTGGCGACGGCAGCCGATCTGGATCGCGCGCTGCAGGCCACCGCCCCGGCCTTTGACGTCTGGCGCAACACCGTGCCAGCCGAACGCGCGCGCATTCTGAAGCGTGCGGCGGAACTGATGCGCGAGCGCGCCGAGCACATCGCTACCGTCATGACGCTCGAGGAAGGCAAACCCCTGGCGGAAAGCCGCGACGAAGTCCTGCGTGCCGCCGACTATTTCGAATGGTTCGCCGAAGAGGCTCGCCGTATCGACGGCCGCGTGGTGCCATCCAATCGCCCGGGCGTGCAACAGCTCGTGAAGAAACAGGCGATCGGGCCGGTCGCCGCATTCACGCCGTGGAATTTCCCCGCGATCACCCCGGCGCGCAAGCTCTCCGCCGCACTCGCCGCCGGATGCAGCGTCATCATCAAACCCGGCGAGGAAAGCCCCGCAACGGCGCTCGCGCTGGCACGCGCACTGGACGACGCCGGTTTGCCGAAGGGCGTGCTTCAAGTCGTATTCGGCGTGCCCGACCAGGTGTCGAAGCATCTGATCGCTTCCCCGGTCATCCGGAAGGTGACGTTCACGGGCTCGGTACCGATCGGCCGCCTGCTGTCGGCGCGTGCCGCCGAAGGCGTCAAACCCATCACGCTGGAGCTGGGCGGCCACGGGCCCGTCCTCGTATTCAACGACGCGGATGTCGAGAAGGCCGCGGTCGACGGTGCGGCGAACCGCTTTCGCGGTACGGGCCAGGTCTGCATCTCGTCGACGCGCTTCCTGATCCAGCGCGAAGTCTACGACGCGTTCGTCGGGCACTTCGTGCGCGCCACCCAGGCCCTCAAGGTAGGAAATGGCATGGATGCCGGCACGCAGGTCGGGCCGCTGGCCAACCCGCGCCAGCTTGCCAAGATGGAAGAACTCATCGCCGATGCAGTGGAACGTGGCGCAAGGGTCCTCGCCGGCGGAAAGCGCATCGAGGGCGAAGGATATTTCTTCGAACCCACGGTCCTCGCCGACGTACCGAAGGACGCGCGCGTGATGCACGAAGAACCGTTCGGCCCGATCGCGGTGCTGATGCGCTTCGATGCCCTCGCCGACGGCCTCGCCGAAGCGAACCGGTTGCCGTACGGGCTCTCCGCCTATGCATTCACGTGCAACGCGCGCACGGCCATCGATGTCGCGGACGGTCTCGAAGCCGGCATGATCGGCATCAACCAGTACCGCATCGTGTCGACCGAACTGCCGTTTGGCGGCATGAAGGAAAGCGGCCACGGCTCGGAAGGCGGCACCGAGGGCATCGAGTACTACCTCACGCACAAGTTCATCAGCCAGGCTTGAAGGAGTATCGCCATGTCTCATACGCATTTCGACAGTCCGCGCGAGGCCGCGCGGGCCTTCACGCCGACGCTCTCGGCATTCGTCGACGACACGCTCTATCCGCGCATCTGGAGCGATCCGGCGCTCGCGCCGCGCGACCGCAGCCTCGTGACCGTCGCCGCCCTGATCGCGGGAGGCCATCTCGACGAGTTGCCGGCGCACCTGCGGCGCGCGCTGACGAACGGCGTCACGCGCGAAGAGCTCTCCGCGGCAATCACTCACGTCGCGTTCTACGCCGGGTTTCCCGCGGCCATTTCCGCTTCCGCCGTGGCGCAGGCAACGCTGGGCGCACAACCGCGATCCGACGATCTCGCCGGTCATTCAGCTACGACGCAGGAAGGCATGAAATGAAAGCCATCACATTCAAGGAATTCGGCGAGGCCGAGGTTCTCGAACTGGCCGAAGTCCAGGCACCCGAGGTTCGGCCCGACGATCTGCTGGTACGCGTTCATGCCGCGGGCGTGAATCGCGCGGATCTGACACATCGGCGAGGCGGGTACGGCCGGCCGAACTTCGGCGACTCGACGATCATGGGGCTCGAAATCGCCGGGGAGGTAATCGAGACCGGAAGCACCGTGCAGGGTTACAAGGTGGGTGATCGCGTAATGGGCGTCGTGGGCGGCGGGGCCTATGCGGAACTGGCGCGCATTGACTGGAGAATGGCGATGCCCATTCCGGCAACGATCGACTACGTGCACGCGGCCGCCATACCGGAAGTTTTCGTCACCGCGCATGAAGCGTTGGTGCATCTGGGCCGCTTGCAGCGTGGCGATTCGGTGTTGATTCACGCAGCGGCGGGCGGGGTGGGTTCGGCAGCGGTCCAGCTCGCCTACGCAACCGGCGCGACGATATTCGCGACCGCCGAAGCGTCGAAACTGGAACGGATCGTTCAACTCGGCGTGGACCATGCGATCGACTACAACGCGCAGGATTTTTCGGAAGTCGTCGCAAGCAGCACAGGCAAACGCGGTGTCGATGTGGTCATCGACTTCGTGGGCGCGCCGTATTTTTCGCGGAATGTCGCGTCATTGGCAAACGGCGGCCGGCTGGTGCAAGTCGGCATCCTCGGCGGCGGCGGTGACGTGAGCGTTGCGCTCGATCAGGTCCTGTACCGTCATCTGCAAATCATCGGCACGGTGATGAAGTCGCGCGAGCCGCGCGAGAAACACGCGATGGTTCGGCGATTTCGCGAACATTGGCTGGACCGCTTCGCGGGAGGCGCGGGCCTCGAGCCGGTTGTCGACAGCGTGTTTCCTCTCGCAGATGCCGCGGCGGCTCATCGACGGATGGAGTCGGCCGTGAACGTAGGCAAGATCATCCTGGCGATGAACCCAAACGCCTGACGCCATAAAAAAACCCCGGCACACAGACCTGAGCCTGCATGCCGGGGTTCTTCGCTTCACGGCCGGCGAGCGACGAATCGCCCGCCGTTCGCGCTCATCGCGCAGCCACTTCCGCCTTGACGGCCCCCGCATCACCGACCGCCGTCGGCGCCGGGCCCCATCCGCCGCCCAACGCACGAATCAGATTGACGGTCGACACCGCCTGCGCACCCGTCAACTGGTTCGCCTGCAATTGCGACTGCAACACCGAGCGCTCGCTGTCGATCACATCCAGATACGCGACCTCGCCTTCCTGATACTGCGTGCGCGACAGCGTAGCGGCCCGACGCGACGCGTTGACGGCCGCATCCTGCGCGCGGATCTGGTCGTCGAGCAGGCGTAGATCGGCGAGATTGTCCTCGACCTCGCGGAACGCGACGAGCACCTGCTGCCGGTAGTTCGCGACCTGCTCGTCGTACTGCGCGCGCGCCTGCTGCACGCCTGCCGCACGCCGCCCGCCGTCGAACAGCGGCAGCGTCAGCGCGGTGCCGGCGAATGGCCCGAGCAGGAACGTGCGGCTCGACCACAGAAACAGGTTGCCGAGCGTCGACGCTTCATAGCCGAACGCACCCGTGATATCGAGCTTCGGGAAATACGCCGACTTCGCCAGCCCGATCCGCGCGTTCGCGGCCGCCATCGCGCGCTCGGCCGCCGCCACGTCCGGGCGCCGTTCGAGCAGCGCGGACGGCAGGCCCGGCGGAATCTTCACCGCGACCGGCACGATCGGCGTTTCCTTGAACGCGAAATCGGCCGGCGCCTTGCCGAGCAGAATGGCCAGCGCATGCTCCGACGCCGCGCGCCGGCGCGCGACGCCGACCGCATCGGCCTGCGCGCTCGCCAGTTCGTTCTTCGCGCGCGACACGTCGAGTTCGCTGATGTCGCCTTCGTTGAAGCGGCGCTGCACGAGCTTCAGCGCCTCCTCGCGCAACTCCACCGTGCGGCGGTACAGGTCCTGATCCGAATCGAGCTGGCGCAGTTCGAAGTAGTTCTGCGCGACGTCGGCCTGCAGCGCGAGCTGCACCGAGCGGAACAGCGCTTCGCTCTGCGCCTGGTCGGCACGCGACGCCTCGACGTTGCGGCCGACGCGGCCGAACAGGTCGGCTTCGTACGACACCGTGCCCTGCGCACGCCACAGCGTCGCGTTGGTCGGGCCCGTGCCCTGCGGCTGGAACTGCGACGCCGACGACAGCCCTTCGCGCGTCGGCCCGAACCCGGCGCCGATCTGCGGGAACCATTGCGAGCGCGCCGAACGGGTCGCCGCACGTGCTTCCTCCACTCGCGCGGCCGCGGCCTTCAGGTTCTGGTTCGCGGCGAGCGCCTGCGTCTCGAGCGAATCGAGCACCGGGTCGCCGAATACCTTCCACCATTCGCCGCGATGTTCGCTGTCCGACGGCTCGGCCGTCTTCCACGTGCCGGCCTGCTCGCCGGCGGCGAGGGCCGGCGCTTCCTTGAACGCGGCGGGCGCCGCCGCGTCCGGCCGCTTGTAGTCGGGGCCCACCGCGCACGCGGCGAGCAGCGTCGCGAGCAGGGTGCTCGCGGCCGCCACCTTCGCGAAGCGCATCAGGTCATTCGAGTTGTGCAAGTTATTCATTTTGTTGTCCTCAAGCATCGGGCGCCGGCACGCCGTACCCCGCCGAATCCTTGCCGGCGACGTGGATCTTGCCGCCCGCGAGCGTACGCAGCACGACGTAGAACACCGGGGTCAGCATCAGCCCGAACAGCGTCACGCCAAGCATCCCGAAGAACACCGCGACACCCATCGCATGGCGCATTTCCGACCCGGCGCCGGTCGACGTGACGAGCGGCACCACCCCCATGATGAAAGCGATCGACGTCATCAGGATCGGGCGCAGCCGCAGCCGGCTCGCCTCGATCGCGGCCTCGAGCGGCGTCCTGCCGTCGTGCTCCAGTTCACGCGCGAACTCGACGATCAGGATCGCGTTCTTCGCCGACAGCCCCACCAGCACCATCAGGCCGATCTGCGTGAAGATGTTGTTGTCGCCCTGCGTGAGCCACACGCCCGTCAGCGCCGACAGAATGCTCATCGGCACGATCAGGATCACCGCGAGCGGCAGCGTCAGGCTTTCATACAGCGCGGCGAGCACGAGGAACACGAGCAGCACGCTGATCGGGAACACATACATCGCCGAATCGCCCGCGAGGATCTGCTGGTACGTGAGGTCGGTCCATTCGAACCGCACGCCGCGCGGCAGCGTCTCGTGCGCGATACGCTCGACCGCGGCCTGCGCCTGACCCGACGAGAAGCCGGGTGCCGGGCCGCCGTTGATGTCGGCCGCCGTGTAACCGTTGTAGCGCACGACCATTTCCGGGCCGAACGTCGGCGTCACCGTCACCAGCGACGACAGCGGCACCATCTCGCCCTTGTCGTTGCGCGTCTTCAGCTGCAGGATGTCGTCCGCGCGCTGGCGGAACGGCGCATCGGCCTGCACGCGCACCTGGTACACGCGCCCGAAGCGGTTGAAGTCGTTCACGTACAGCGAACCGAGATACACCTGCATCGTGTTGAACACGTCGGTCACCGGCACGCCGAGCTGCTTCGCCTTCACGCGATCGAGATCGACGTTGAGCTGCGGCACGTTGATCTGGTAGCTCGTGAACAGCGGGCCGAGTTCAGGCGCCTGCTGCGCGCGCTTGATGAAGTCGTTCGTCGCATCCGACAGCTTCGCGTAACCGACCGCGCCGCGATCCTCGATCTGCATCTTGAACCCGCCGAGCGTGCCGAGGCCCAGCACCGGCGGCGGCGGGAACACCGCGACGAACGAATCCTTCATCGCGCTGTATTTCTGGTTCAGCGCACCCGCGATCGCCCCCGCCGACAGCGCCTTGCCGTGCCGTTCCGCGAACGGCTTCAGCGTGACGAACACGATGCCCGCGCTCGAGCTGTTGGTGAAGCCGTTCACCGACAACCCCGGGAACGCGACCGCGCTCTCCACGCCCGGCTGCTTCAGCGCGATCGAGCCCATGTCGCGGATCACTTTCTCGGTGCGGTCGAGCGATGCACCGTTCGGCAATTGCGCGAACGCGATCAGGTATTCCTTGTCCTGCGCGGGCACGAAGCCGCCCGGGACGACCTTCGACACGAGCACCGTCGCGCCCACCAGCACGAGGTACACGCCGAGCATCAGCGTCTTGCGCGACAGCACGCCGCGCACGCCGCGGCCGTAGTTCTCCGCGCCGCGATGGAACACCTTGTTGAAGCCGCGGAAGAAGCCGCCGAGCACGCGGTTCATCACGCGCGTGAGCCAGTCTTCCTTGTCGCCATGCCCCTTCAGCAGGATCGCGGACAGCGCCGGCGACAGCGTCAGCGAGTTGAACGCCGAGATCACCGTCGAGATCGCGATGGTCATCGCGAACTGCTTGTAGAACTGGCCGGTCAGGCCCGACATGAACGCGAGCGGCACGAACACGGCGACGAGCGTCAGCGCGATCGCGATGATCGGCCCGCTCACTTCCTGCATCGCCTTGTAGGTCGCCTGCCGCGCATTCATCCCGCCCTCGATGTTGCGCTCGACGTTCTCGACGACGACGATCGCGTCGTCGACCACGATCCCGATCGCGAGCACCATCCCGAACAGCGATAGCGCGTTGATCGAATACCCGAACGCGAGCAGCAGCGAGAACGTGCCGATGATCGACACCGGCACCGCGATCAGCGGAATCAGCGACGCGCGCCAGGTCTGCAGGAACACGATCACGACGATCACGACCAGCGCGATCGCTTCGAGCAGCGTGTGCACGACGGCCTTGATCGACGAGCGCACGAACTGGGTCGGGTCATAGACGATCTTGTAGTCGACGCCCGCCGGCATGTCCTGCTTCAGCTCGGCCATCGTCTTGCGCACTTCGTCCGAGATCTGCAGCGAGTTCGCGCCCGGCGACTGGTTGATCGCCATCGCGACGGCCGGCTTGTTGTCGAGCAGCGAGCGCAGCCCGTATTCGGATGCGTCGAGCTGGATCCGCGCGATGTCGCGCAGGTGCGTGACGCCGCCGTCCGGCGTCGTCTTCACGACGATGTCGCCGAATTCGTCCTCCGTCTGCAGTCGGCCGCGCGCGTTCACCGACAACTGCAGCGGCGTGCCGGGCAGCGACGGCGACGCGCCGATCACGCCGGCCGCGACCTGCACGTTCTGCTCGCGGATCGCCTGCACGACGTCCTCGGCCGACAGCCCGCGCTGCGCGACCTTCTGCGGATCGAGCCACACGCGCATCGCGTAGTCGCCCGAACCCCACAGCTGCACCTGGCCGACGCCCTGGATCCGCGACAGGCGATCCTTCACGTTGATCAGCGCGTAGTTGCGCAGGTAGGTCATGTCGTAGCGGTTGTCCGGCGAGATCAGGTGGACCACCATCGTCAGCGTCGGCGAGCTCTTCACCGTGGTGATGCCGAGCCGCTGCACGTCTTCCGGCAGGCGCGGCAACGCCTGGTTCACGCGGTTCTGCACGAGCTGCGTGGCCTTGTCCGGATCGGTGCCGAGCTTGAACGTGACGGTGATCGTCATGTTGCCGTCGCTGTTCGCCTGCGACTGCATGTAGAGCATGTCCTCGACGCCGTTGATCTGCTCTTCCAGCGGCGACGCGACCGTCTCGGCGATCACTTTCGGGTTCGCGCCCGGATACTGCGCCTTCACGATCACGGACGGCGGCACGACTTCCGGATATTCCGAAATCGGCAGCAGGAACATCGCGATCACCCCGCCGAGCAGGATGATCACCGATAGGACTCCTGCAAAGATCGGCCGGTCGATAAAGAATTTTGAAATGTTCATGTGTGGCTCTGTCTGGTTGAACGCGGATGCGAAGCGGCGCGCCGCTTACGAATCCGCCTTCGCCGGTGCGGCCGGCTTCGCGTTGCTCGCGAGCGGCGCGGACGGCTCGTCGCCGCCCGTCATCGGGACCATGTGCGGCTTCACCTGCTCGCCGGGGCGCACGCGCTGCGTGCCGTTCACGACCACGCGGTCGCCGGCGGCAAGGCCGCTCACGATCACGCGCCGGTTGCCGTGCTGCATCCCCGGCTGCACTTCGCGATACGACACGCGGCCCTGCTGATCGACGACGAACACGAACTTCTTGTCCTGGTCGGTGTTGATCGCCGCGTCGTCGACGAGCAGCGCCTCGTGCGGCGCGCTGCCGCCCACCTTCACGCGTGCGTAGAGGCCCGGGACGAGCATGCCGTCCGCATTGTCGAAGCGTGCGCGCACGCGGATCGTGCCCGACGACGTGTCGAGCCGGTTGTCGACCGAATCGATCTCGCCGCTGCGCGAGTAGCCGGTTTCGTTCGCGAGGCCCAGCTCGACCGGCACCTTGCGGCCGCTGCGCGCGCCGTTGATGTATTGCAGGTAGGTCTGCTCGTCCGCGTCGAACGACGCGTAGATCGGCGACACCGACACCAGCGTCGTCAGCGGCGCGGCCGATGCGCCGGCCGACACGACGTTGCCGAGCGTGATTTCCGCGCGCGACACGCGGCCCGATACCGGCGCCGTGATGCGCGTATAGCCGAGGTTGATGCGCGCCGTCTCCAGCGCGGCTTCGGCCGCCTTCAGGTTCGCGCTCGCTTCGCGCGCCGCGTTCTGCTTTTCGTCGTAGTCGCGCTTCGCGATCGCGTTGTCGCCGATCAGCCGCTGCGCGCGCTGCCAGTCGGTCTGCGCATAGCCGTTGCGCGCCTGCGCGGCCGCCAGCTGCGCGGCCGCGCGGTCGACTTCCGCCTGGTACGGGCGCGGGTCGATCACGAACAGCACGTCGCCCTTCTTCACGAGCGCGCCGTCCTTGAAGTTCACCGCGACGATCGTGCCCGACACCTGCGGGCGCACGTCGACTTTCTCGACCGCCTCGAGGCGGCCCGAATAGCTTTGCCAGTCGGTCACGGTCTGCGGCACGACGGTCGCGACGTCGACTTCGGGCAGCGGCGCCGCCGCTTTCTCGGGGGCGTTCGCGTTCACGCGCATCGCGCCGAACGTGCCGAGGCCGACGACGGCGAGCGTGACGATCGCCGCGGTCGCGATTCGGGAACGGGAGGTGCGTAGGATGGCCATGTGGATCTCCAGTAAGCGTGGATTGGTTCTGGTTATTCGGAACGGTTCGGCTGGCGCGCCTGGAAGCGGCACTGGAAGAAGCGCACGGCTTCCTCGAACGCGGCTTCGTGCGTGGCGAGCGCGGCGTGCGTGATGTCCGGGTAGCGGATCACCTGCGTGAGCACGCCCGACGAGATCAGGCAGCCCGCATATTTCTCCGCCTCGACGTGCAGCACGTCGTTCTGCGCGGTGACGACGAGCGTCGGCGGCAGCCCCGCGAGGCGCACCGATTCGATCGGCGCCGCGTACGGGTGCATGCGCTGCGCCGCCTGCGGCAGATACGCGCGGTAGCAGGCCGCGCATTCGCGCGCGGTGATGTCGGACGCGAGGCGCTCGGCGTCGCCGATGCGCGTCATGCTCGGGTCGAGCATCGGCCCGAACAGCGCCTGCGCGGCGATCGACACTTCGCCGCGGTCGCGGGCGATGAAGGCGAGACAGTTCGCGAGCTGGCCGCCCGCGTCATGCCCGGCGACGCCGATCTTCTTCGGGTTGCCGCCGAACGCGCGGGCGCGCGTCGCGGCCCACACGGCGGCGCGATACGCATCCTCCGGCGCGGCCGGAAAAGGAAAGGCCGGCGCGAGCGAATAATCGACCGACACTACGAGCGCTGGTAAGCGTTCTGCTAAAAAGCGCGCGGCGAAATCCGCGTCTTCGAGCGAACCGCGGACGAAGCCGCCGCCGTGGAAATAAAGCACTACTGGCAACCCGGTCTTGTCCGGGCGGCGGTAGAGGCGCAGCACGATGTCCTGTGCGTAGCCGGGAATTTCCACTTCGGCAACCGTCAGCCCCGCGCCCGCTATGGCTTGCGCGGGCAGCGCGGCTTTCAGGAATTTGCTGAATTCAGAAGCGTCCATGACGATGCAGCGTCCATTTCGAGATGGAACGAATTCTGGGTCCGGCAGACATTGGGATAAATGCCTATAATCCGGCAACACAATTCAACGCCCCCGAACAATCCGAGGCTGCGTTTACCCACGAGGTAGCGCAGCCTTCTTGTTCCGGCGGCAAATTAAATTGCGGAGGTTGTGATGGACCGGCTTCAGGCCATGCAGGTATTTACTCGCGTCGTCGATACAAGCAGCTTCACCAAGGCAGCAGAAACGCTCGGGTTACCGCGGGCGTCCGTCACGACGATCATCCAGAATCTCGAAGCCTTCCTCGGCGTGCGGCTGATGCACCGGACCACGCGCCGGCTCTCGCTCACGCCGGACGGCGCCGCGTACTACGAACGCTGCGTGCGAATCCTCGCGGACGTCGAGGAAACCGAAGCGAGCTTCCAGGCCAACAACCGGAAGCCGCACGGAAAGTTGCGTATCGACATGCCGGGCTCGATCGGGCGGCTGCTCGTGATTCCGTCGCTGTGCGAATTCCATACGCGTTATCCGGACATCGACCTGCAACTCGGCCTGTCCGACCGGCCTGTCGACCTGCTGCAGGAAGGCGTCGACTGCGTGATCCGCGTCGGCGCGCTGCAGGACTCGTCGCTCGTCGCACGCCGCGTCGGCCTGTTCGAATGCGTGACGGTCGCGTCGCCCGACTATCTCGAGCACCACGGCGAGCCGCAGACGATCGACGATCTCGGCCAGCACAAGGCCGTCAACTACTTCTCGAGCCGCACCGGCCGCACGATCGACTGGACCTTCCTGATCGAAGGCAAGGAAGTCGAGATGAAGATGGAGGGCATCGTGTCGGTGAACGACGCGGACGCGTACGTGACGTGCGGGATCGAGGGCTTCGGGTTGATCCAGCCGCCGCTGTTCATGGTGCTGCCGCACCTGCGCGAAGGCCGGCTCAAGGAAGTGCTGCCCGGCGTCAAGCCGCTGCCGATGCCGATCTCGGTCGTGTATCCGCACAGCCGCCATCTGTCGCCGAAGGTACGCGTGTTCGTCGACTGGATCGCCGAGGTGTTCGACCGTTGCCCGTTGCTGAGCGGCAAGGGCAGCCTCGATGCGACGTGCAGCAAGCGCACGTTCGAGGAAGCCGAACGCGCGCCGGTGCTCGATACGCCGGTCATCAACGAGTGGGTCGCCTGAATGGGGCGTCGCCGCGTCACTTCGCCCGCCAGTTGCGGATGAACGCACCGACCTGCGCGTGACGCGCAACGCGGCCGGGCCGCACCTCGTGCGCCAGCAGCCGCGCGAACGCGACGCGCTGCGTGTCCACATGCCGCGCGCAATGGCGATCGATCACCGCGATCTGGTGTTTCAGGAATGCGATCGTCTGCACGATGCCCGTGCGCACGCTCGCATGACACAACGTCAGCAGTTGATATTCCGCGATGTGCATGCGCGCCAGTTGACGTCGCCGCTGAACCAGCGCCTGCACGTGCGCCAGCTGCGGATCGGACAGCGGCTCGACGAGGCGCCCGCCCGACGGATGCCGGTCCAGCGCATCGGCGAGCGCCGCTAGGAGGCGCGCTCGCGCCCCTTTTCCGTCGAGCGGTAGCGTCGCCGAATCCGGGAGCCACTCCCGCGCCTGATGCGGCTTGACGATGGCAAGCGGCAATTGCAGCGCCTGAAGCGCACACGCCACCTCATGCTCCGCCCCGCCGGCCGATTCCAGCACGATGAGCGCGGGCGCCCATGCGGCGATCGCATCGGCCAGCGACTCGATGCCGAACGTCTCGTTCCGGTAGCCGAAAATCACGCTCAGCGATGAAATACACATCTCGAGCGTGTCGTGCGTCACGCCGATACCCATGCACACGGGCTCGAGCCACAGCCCCACGCGGTGGCGATCGTCCATTGCATCGTTCATGCGAATTTCCCCGTTGCCGACCCATCTCGCACCCCGCTGTCGGCATGAGATTGGTCCGTTCCACTAAATGTCACAATGAAAATGTAATATCGCCAAATGGAACCGGTACCATTTGGAACAGCATGCCGCCCCGCGCGAGTTCATCGGGGCGATCGCGTCAGCAAGCGGATGCACTGCGGGTTGCACCGCGGATGGCCGGCGTACCACGGAGGCGGACGCTCGCGAAGCGTCCGCGTCGTCACGTCGCCCGTACCCATGCACGCGTTCGCCGCGCATCACATCGTCAGGAATGCTCAGATTGATTCGAATCGCTCGCCGGTGCATCGATCGCGAACCGGCTTCGATCCTGCCCCCGCAACCACGTCGGCTCGCGGCCCACGCCTGACCACGTTTGCCCGGTGTCCGGATTGAAGTATTTCGCGCGACGCTTTCTTGCGTGTGTGCCGCCGTCGCCGGGAAAAATCTCGTTCGGTGTGAAACCGAACTCCTCGACGCAACGCCGTACCTCGAGCAGGACCGTCGCCGCTATGGCGAGACGCTCCCGCTCCAGTTGCGTCTCGAGGAGTGCCTTTTTTTCCACATAGGACTTGTAAATCAACATGCCCACTCCCGAATCGTTCGTTCCCGTCGTTGCGTCGACCGGCTGCCGACACGATCAAGCGTAATCGCGTGGTTCGCGCACATTGACAACGTTTGTCAACAAAAACCGGCCTCGAACTCCCTTCATCTATCCATCGAAAATTGAGTCATTGCTCTACATTCGCGCATTTCCAACGTTCAAAATCGTTGACAATTTTTCCAACGCATCGACGCGCATATCGCGGCAAATTAGGTGCTGCCGATCGTCGCGCGCCGCGTCGAATCATCCATTCCCGCCTGGATGCACGACACGGCCCGATCGCTCCGGTCAACATCGAAGGAGTACGCATATGAACGTCCTCTATCTCGAGGATGATCCCGCCTATGTCGAATTGATCGCCTCGATCCTGGAAATGGCCGGCTATCGCGTGCATGCGGTGAGTAACGGCAACCAGGCCATTCGCCACCTTGAGAGTTCGGTGGTCGACCTGCTGATTCTCGACTGGCTGGTGCCCGGCATGTCCGGATTCGAGGTGCTTCAGTGGACACGCGAACGCATCGGCGGCCGCCTGCCCATCCTTTTTCTGACCAACCGCATGCGCGAGGACGAGATCTTCTCCGCGATGAACGCGGGGGCGGACGACTACATGGTGAAGCCGATCAACCGGTTCGAATTGCTGGCACGGAGCAATGCATTGCTCAGGCGCGCCTATCACGGCGGCAACAGCCGGCACAACGTGCTCAATCTCGGCAGCTACGCGATCGACACGACGACGCGCACCGCGATGTTGAACGGCGTGCCGGTCAAGCTGACGCCGCGCGAGTTCGATCTCGCCGTGCTGCTGTTTCGCAATCCCGGGCGCATCATGCCGCGCGATACGCTGATTCGGTCGCTCTGGGGGCGCGACATGGCAGGCGTGTCGCGCAGCCTCGACACGCATATCTACCGGCTGCGCATGAAGCTCGCGCTGCAGCCGTCGAACGGCGTACGCCTCAGCGCGGTCTATACGCTGGGCTACCGGCTCGAAGCGATCTGACCCGCCCTCCACCGTCGGACGGCGTAGCCGGCCGTGCCCGTCGGCACGACGCGCGACGCCCGGCACGCGCCGCGGCATCCTGCCATCGTGCGCAAAGGACTATTGCTGCACTCGCACCGATCGCCGCGGCGCGCGCCGTCCGACCCGCCGTATCCCGCTGTCAGCCGCGCCAGGCAAGGCTGCGCGCATGTCCTCACTGCGTGTGCGGATTCCAATTGTTCCAGTACAGCGACAATTCAATTCGCGTCTGCCGCATTTATCGCGACGGAACGGATACCTAGAGTAAACCCTGTCGCGCACCTCGTTGCGCATCGAACAGATCCCGCCTGGCGGGACCGGAGTCAGCGCTCGGGCGCCAGCTCCGACATCTCTAGGAGTTACGCCATGAACCGCCGCCATCTTCTCTCGGTCCTTGCCCTCACGCTCGCCGTGTCCGCTCCCGCTTTCGCCGATTCGGGCACCGCGCCCGCCGGCGGCTACGCCAACACGTCGTGGTACGCGCAGCACAACGGCCCGCGTACGCGCGCCGAAGTGAGCGCGGAAGTCGAGCAAGCGCGCAAGGACGGCACGCTCGCGTATCTGCGCAAGGCGACCTCGTATCCGCAGGGGCTCGAACTCGCACAAGGCCCGTATCGCCCGATCCCGGAAGGCAACCAGCTCGCCGGCGGGGGTCGGTAAACGCGCGACGCCGCGCAGCGGGTTGCCCCGTGCGCGGCGTCTCGAACGCATTTATCGACGAGTTGCCGACTCAGTTAGTTACAGAGTTACAGGAGCACATGATGAACGATCAACTTCCTTCGTCGCTCGATCAATGGGACGACACCACGCCGGTGTGGACACCGTTCCGTTCCGGGCCGCAATCGCATTGAGGCTCGCGCCGACGCGTCGCCGATACCGTCCTGCGGCGATCAGCGACGCGGCACCCCATCACGCCATTCGCCCCAGTGCGTGACGATGTCCTGCACCAGCGGATTGCCCGCGCGGTACAGGTTTTCGGTCGCCGGTGCGAAGCCGCCTTGATCCGCATAGTTCAGCAGGTTGTCGGCGCTCGTCTGCCCTGCATACGGCCGGTCGAAGTCGGACCCCGTGCGCAGCACGGCGACGCGCGCCAGGTCGACGCGCTTCACGCTCGCCGCGCGCTTGAGCGCTTCGAACGTCGCGTTGTCTTCCTGCGCGGTCATGCAGTAGGTGCCCTTGCCGTCCGTCAGGATCTTGGTCCACTGGCGCGCGCGCTCGCCGATCAGCGTGCCCGAGAACCACGTGTTGCCCGATGACGTGTCGCACTGAATCACCGTCGGCGGCCGGTTCGCCGGCGCGTACGTGAACTTCGCGCGCGCGGCCTGCGCCTGTGCGCTGTCGGCGAGCACGACGTTGCGCGACAACGCATACGCGGCATCGGTCAACTGCGGGTTGAGCTGGAACACTTCGGTGCGATAGTCGAGCGGCGGCTTGTCGTTCGGGCTCTTCGTGTTGATACCGAGAAAGCCGGTGTTCCACCCGGCCGGAATCTCGCGTGCATCGAGCTCCCACTGCAGACTGAAATCGACGAGGTATTTCGACCACGCGGCCGAGCCGACCGTGCCCTGTGCAGGATCGACGCCCGCGATGCCCGAGACCAGGAAATACGTGCGGCGCAGATCGAAGCGCTGCGAGAACGTGAGAGCCATGATCGTCGCCGATGCATTCGCATAGCCCATGCCGGTCGTCACCACGCATACGTCCTGCTTGTTGCAGTGGACGGCCGGATAGTCGGGCGACAGGCCCGGCACGGTGATGTCGCGCCACGGGCCGAGCCGGTCGAGCCACGCGTGGCCTTCCGGGCCGAACATCGTGATGATCATGACCTTGACCGGGCGGCCATGCGAGCCGGTCTCGGCGAATGCGGCGTTGCCTGCATCGTTGCCCTGGTTGTCCTGCGCGATCGACGGCGCGGTCGCACAGGCGGCGAGCGAGAAGGCGGCGGCGGAAAGGATGGAGCGAGTCAGCATCGGTGTTCCTTGTTTCGATGATGTTGAGTGAGAACGGCTGTCGGAGACTGCGCGACGAGTATAGAACGGGCGTGCGCGATGCGGAACCCGACTACGAAACGGCTGGCCGTGTTTCGCGCGAACGGGTGCATGTTGCGTGATGGAAAACGCGTGTTCGTCGCGGCGTTGCAAACATCAGGAATGCTATCGGGTTCGTCGCAACGAGCGACGTCGGCCGCTTCTCCCCGCACTACACGCGCATCAGGCCCGCGACGCCGTAACCGAGCACGACGAGTGCGGCGACCACATGGCTCGCCGCGAGCCACCCGGCGATTTCACGAAGTGCCGATCGCACCGATCGTAAACGCGACGACCGCATAGCAACCGTCGGCAGCGGCCACGCCGATCGCCGCGCGCACGCCGGTCGCCGTGCCGGCGCGCATGCCGTAGTTCGCGATCATCAGTGCGACGGGCCCGACCGACAGCGCGATCATCAGCCCGAACAGGAAGTCGTTCATCAGTCGTCGATGGCATCGATATCGTCGATGGAAGACACCGATTCCAGCGACGTCGAAACGATCGGGCGTGTGTATCCGAAATCAGGCGACGTCGACGCGCGACGGCCCGTCCACCATCTCGCCGATCACGGCCGCGCGGTCGAAACCGTCGGCGCGGAAGCAGGCGAGCACGTCATCGACGGCCTCGGGTGCACACGCGACCAGCAGCCCGCCCGACGTCTGCGGATCGGTCAGCAACGCCTGCGCGACGGGCGGCAGCCCGTCGGCGAGCCGCACGTCGGCGCCGTACGCGGCCCAGTTGCGACCCGACGCGCCGGTGAACACGCCGTCCGCAACGAACGTCTCGACGCCCGCGAGCCACGGCAGCGACGCGTAGTGCACGCGCGCGGTGAGATTGGCGCCGCGCGCCAGTTCGAGCGTATGGCCGAGCAGCCCGAAGCCCGTGACGTCGGTCAGCGCGTGCACGCCCGGCAGCGCGGCGAGTTCGGCGCCCGGCCGGTTGAGCTGGGTGGTGGTCGCAACCATCTGCGCGTACCCGTCGGCATCGAGCTGGTTCTTCTTCAGCGCGGCCGACAGCACGCCGACGCCGAGCGGCTTGCCGAGCACGAGCACGTCGCCCGCGCGCGCGGCCGCGTTGCGCTTCACGCGCGATGGATGCACGACGCCGATCGCCGCGAGCCCGTAGATCGGCTCGACGGAATCGATCGAATGGCCGCCCGCGACCGGAATGCCGGCCTCCGCGCACACCGATTCGCCGCCGCGCAGCACGGCCGCGATCGTCTCGTGCGGCAGCACGTTGATCGGCATGCCGACCAGCGCGAGCGCGAGGATCGGCTTGCCGCCCATCGCATAGACGTCGGACAGCGCATTGGTGGCTGCGATACGGCCGAAGTCGAACGGATCGTCGACGATCGGCATGAAGAAATCGGTGGTGGCGACGATCGCCTGCTCGTCGTTGAGCCGGTAGACGGCCGCGTCGTCGGACGTCTCGGTGCCGACCAGCAGATCGGGGAACAGCGCGGGCGGCGTCGCGCGCTTGAGCAGTTCGGACAGCACGCCCGGCGCGATCTTGCAGCCGCAGCCGCCCCCGTGCGACAGGCTCGTGAGGCGCGGAACGGCAGGCTGGGCTTGGGTGGCTTCGGTCATCGTCGGCATCCGGTAAATAACAACCTTCTATTATCGACAATTCGGCGCGAGCGCGCCCGATGCGCCGCACGTTGCGGCAAGAATCGCGCTTCGACCGGCCTTTGACGGAATCGCAACCAGCCGATATTGCAGTGCTCGCGCGTCAAGCCAGCGCGACGGCCCCGCCGAACGCCCGCTCGTCGATCGCCTCGGCGAGGGTCGCGAACGCGGTCCCGATCTCGTCTTCCGGCACGCACGCATAGCCGAGCAGCAAGCCCGATGCGGCGCGCGAGCGATCCGCGTAATACCCGGACAGCGGCCGCACGACGATGTTGCGCTCCAGCGCGGCCTGCGCGAGCGCGCGATCGTCGACGCCATCGGGCAATCGCGTGACCAGGTGCAGCCCCGCGTCGCTGCCGAGCGCGTGCAGCGTATCGCCGTAGCGCCGCGCGACCGCGTCGAGCAGCACCTCGCGGCGCTGCCCGTACAGCGTGCGCATCTTGCGGATATGCGACACGAAATGCCCTTCCGCGATGAATTCGGCGAGCACCGCCTGCTGCAGCAACTGCCCTTCGCGATACAGCTCGGCGCTCGCGGTCGCGAAGCTTTCCGCGAGCGGCTCCGGCGCGACCAGGTAGCCGACCCGCAGCCCCGGGAACAGCGTCTTGCCGAAACTGCCGACGTAGATCACCTGCCCGGCCGTGTCGAGGCCCTGCAGCGACGCGAGCGGCCGGCTGCCGTAGCGGAATTCGCTGTCGTAGTCGTCCTCGATGATCCAGCAGCCGTGCTGGCGCGCGTATTCGAGCAGCATCCGCCGCCGCGCGAGGCTCATCACCATCCCGAGCGGATACTGGTGCGACGGCGTGACGAGCATCAGCTTCGGCGGCTCGGCCAGATCGGCGGCCGACGGCGCGATGCCTTCGTCGTCGACCGGAATCGGCCGCGTGGTGAGCCCCGACACGTTCAGCACGCTGCGCACGCCCCAGTAGCACGGATCCTCGGTCCAGATCGCGTCGCCCGGGTCGGTCAGCAGGCGCACCGCGAGGTCGATCGACTGGTGGATGCCGGTCGTGATCACGATCTGCTCGGGCGTGCAGCGCACCGAGCGCGACGTGCGCAGGTAGTCGGCCAGCGCCTCGCGCAGCAGCGCGAGGCCGCCGCCGGGCGCGTAGGTCAGCAGGTCCGGGCGCAAGCGCCGCCAGTACTTGTTGTGCAGCCGCGTCCACACGCGCGCCGGAAAGCGCGACACATCGGGCACGCCCGGCATGAACGCGCCGCCCTGCCGCTTCGACACGCCGGCGCCTTCGACGAGCCGCGTGCCGCGCGCGGACAGCCGCCGCGCGGACGGCGTCGCGACGGCCGGGCCGGCCGCCGCGTCGGGCGGTGCGCCGACGATCTCGTCCGGCGCGCTGTCGGCGACGAACGTGCCGCGGCCCGTCGCCGAGTTCACGTAGCCTTCGAGCGCAAGCTGTTCGTAAACCTGCGTGACCGTGTTGCGCGCGATCCCGAGCTCGGCGGCCAGCAGCCGCGACGACGGCACGCGCGTACCGGCCGGCAGTTCGCGCGACAGGATTGCCTGTTGCAGCAGCCGGTGCAGCTGCCGGTAGATCGGCTGTTCGCCGCCGCGCACGAGGCGCTGCGCCAGCCAGTCCGACAACACGCTCGCGCGCATGATTGGCTCCTGAATATTTATTGAAATGGCTCTGATTGCCAGAGCCAAATGTGATTATAGTCGCCTCCATGGGCTGCCAACGCGGCCGTTTTTTATCCCACCGGACAGAACATCAAGGAGATGACCGTGAAGAATGCCGACCTGCAGGCCCGCAAGAACGCCGCCACCCCGCGCGGCGTCGGCGTGATGTGCGATTTCTACGCAGCCCGCGCCGAGAACGCGGAGCTGTGGGACGTCGAAGGCCGCCGCTTCATCGATTTCGCCGCCGGTATCGCGGTGCTGAACACGGGTCACCGCCACCCGAAGATCGTCAAGGCGATCGCCGATCAGCTGAACCACTTCACGCACACCGCTTACCAGATCGTCCCGTACGCGTCGTACGTCGAGCTGGCCGAGAAGATCAACGCGCGCGCGCCGGGCGACTTCCCGAAAAAGACGGCGTTCTTCACGACCGGCGCGGAAGCCGTCGAAAACGCGATCAAGATCGCGCGCGCGGCAACCGGCCGTCCGGGCGTGATCGCATTCTCGGGCGGCTTCCACGGCCGCACGATGATGGGCATGGCGCTGACCGGCAAGGTCGCGCCGTACAAGCTGAACTTCGGCCCGTTCCCGGGCGACGTGTTCCACGCGCCGTACCCGAACGCGGTGCACGGCGTGACGACGGCCGACTCGATCAAGGCGATCGAGATGCTGTTCAAGGCCGACATCGATCCGAAGCGCGTCGCCGCGATCATCTTCGAACCGGTCCAGGGCGAAGGCGGCTTCTACGCGGCGCCGGCCGAATTCGTGCGCGCGCTGCGCAAGATCTGTAACGAGCACGGCATCCTGCTGATCGCCGACGAAGTCCAGACGGGCTTCGCGCGCACCGGCAAGCTGTTCGCGATGCAGCACTACGACGTGCTGGCCGACCTGATCACGATGGCGAAGAGCCTCGCGGGCGGCATGCCGCTGTCGGGCGTCGTCGGCCGTGCGGACCTGATGGACGCGGCGGCGCCCGGCGGCCTCGGCGGCACCTACGCGGGCAACCCGCTGGCCGTCGCATCGGCGCACGCGGTGCTCGAGATCATCGACGAAGAAAAGCTGTGCGAGCGCGCGACGCAGCTCGGCGACGTGCTGAAGGCGAAGCTGAACGCGCTGCAGGCCGACGTGCCGCAGATCGCCGACGTGCGCGGCCCGGGCGCGATGATCGCGGTCGAATTCCTGAAGCCGGGTTCGGGCGAGCCGGATGCCGAATTCACGAAGCGCGTGCAGACGCGTGCGCTCGAGCGCGGCCTGCTGCTGCTCGTGTGCGGCGTGTACTCGAACGTCGTGCGCTTCCTGTTCCCGCTGACGATCCCGCAAGCCGTGTTCGACGAAGCGCTCGTGATCCTCGAGGAAGTGCTGAAGGAAACGGTCGGCGTGCCGGCCTGAGTGCCCGTTCCCTTCCACTGAATGCGCCGCCGCCGTCGTGAAGACGGCGGCGGCCGTTTTCTTCCGTCCTTTTCAAAGCAGGCGATTCATATGAGCACCGTTCAGGAAACCCTGGCACTGAAAGATCCGTCGCTGTTCCGCCAGCAGGCGTACATCGACGGCGAATGGCAACGCGCGTCGAACGGCGAGACGTTCGACGTCCGCAACCCGGCGACCGGCGGCCTGCTCGGCACCGTGCCGGCAATGGGCACGGCCGAGACGCGTCACGCGATCGAAGCCGCGAACGCCGCATGGCCGGCGTGGCGCAAGAAGACCGCGAAGGAACGCGCGGCGATCCTGCGCAAGTGGCACGACCTGATGATGGAGAACGCCGACGATCTCGCGCTGATCCTGACGACCGAGCAGGGCAAGTCGCTGGCCGAGGCGAAGGGCGAGATCGGCTACGCGGCGTCGTTCCTCGAGTGGTTCGCGGAAGAAGGCAAGCGCGTGTACGGCGACACGATCCCGACGCCGGCGAGCGACAAGCGCATCGTCGTGACGAAGGAAGCAATCGGCGTGTGCGCGGCGATCACGCCGTGGAACTTCCCGGCGGCGATGATTACCCGCAAGGTCGGCCCGGCGCTCGCCGCGGGCTGCCCGATCGTCGTGAAGCCGGCCGAAGCGACGCCGTTCTCGGCGCTCGCGATGGCCGTGCTGGCCGAGCGCGCGGGCGTGCCGGCCGGCGTGTTCAGCGTCGTCACGGGCGACCCGAAGGCGATCGGCGGCGAACTGACGTCGAACCCGATCGTGCGCAAGCTGTCGTTCACCGGCTCGACGCCGGTCGGCCGTCTGCTGATGTCGCAATGCGCGGCGACGGTCAAGAAGGTGTCGCTGGAGCTTGGCGGCAACGCGCCGTTCATCGTGTTCGACGATGCCGATCTCGATGCGGCCGTGCAGGGCGCGATCGCGTCGAAGTACCGCAACAGCGGCCAGACGTGCGTGTGCACGAACCGCTTCTACGTGCACGAAGCCGTGTACGACCAGTTCGCGCAGAAGCTCGCGGCGGCCGTCGGCCAGTTGAAGGTCGGCCGCGGCACGGAACCGGGCGTCACGCAGGGCCCGCTGATCAACGAAGCGGCCGTGCTGAAGGTCGAGGCGCACATCGAGGACGCGCTCGCGAAGGGCGCGACCGTCGTGACGGGCGGCAAGCGCCATGCGCTCGGCCACGGCTTCTTCGAGCCGACCGTGCTGACGGGCGTCACGCCGGCGATGAAGGTCGCGAAGGAAGAGACGTTCGGGCCGCTCGCGCCGCTGTTCAAGTTCGGCAGCGACGACGAGGTGATCCGCCTCGCGAACGACACCGAGTTCGGCCTCGCCGCGTACTTCTACAGCCGCGACATCGGCCGCGTGTGGAAGGTGGCCGAAGCGCTCGAATACGGGATGGTCGGCGTGAACACGGGCCTGATCTCGAACGAAGTCGCGCCGTTCGGCGGCGTCAAGCAGTCGGGCCTCGGCCGCGAAGGCTCGCACTACGGCATCGACGACTACGTCGTGATCAAGTACCTCTGCCTGGCCGTCTGACGGTTCGGGGCCTGCCGCCTCGGCGACAGGCCCTGGCCGCCCGGCCGGAACCGGGCGGCCCGACGCGGGCCGGCACCCTCTCCGTCGCGCCCGCGTCACCTTCCCCTGCCGCGATCAGCGGAACACGTTCACCGCCTCCACCAACCGCGTCGCCTGCTGCTTCAGGCTCTCCGACGCCGCCGTGCTCTGCTCGACGAGCGCCGCGTTCTGTTGCGTGATGTTGTCCAGATGCACGACCGCCTGGTCGACCTGCGCGACGCCCGTGCTCTGCTCGGCCGTCGACGAGCTGATCTCCGCGATCAGGTCCGACACACGCTTCACCTGCGTGACGATCTCCTCCATCGTCTTGCCCGCGCCATCGACGATCCGCGCGCCCGACTCGACCCGCTCGACGCTCGCGCCGATCAGCGTCTTGATTTCCTTCGCCGCGTTCGCGCTGCGCTGCGCGAGCGCCCGCACTTCGCCGGCCACCACCGCGAAGCCGCGCCCTTGATCGCCCGCGCGCGCCGCCTCGACAGCCGCGTTCAGCGCGAGGATATTGGTCTGGAACGCGATGCCGTCGATCACGCCGATGATGTCCGCGATCTTGCGCGAGCTGTCGGTGATGTCGTTCATCGTCGCGACGACTTCGCTCACCGCCTGCCCGCCGCGCCCGGCCGCCTCGCTCGCGGAAACGGACAACTGATTCGCCTGCAGCGCCGTTTCCGCATTGCTCGACACGGTCGCCGTCATCTCGGCCATCGACGCGGCCGTCTGCTGCACGCTCGTCGACGCCTGCTCGGTGCGCGCGCTCAGGTCGCTGTTGCCCTGCGCGATCTCGTTGCTCGCGCGCTGCACGTTCAGCACCTGCTCGCTGACGTCGTCGACGAGCCAGCGGAACATCAGCCCGAGCTGGTTGATCGTGCGCAGCGTCATGCCGATCTCGTCGACGCGGTTCATCCGCACGCCGCTGCGGCTTTCGCCGGTCGCCACGCGCAACGCCTCGTCGCGCAGTTGCCCAAGCGGCCGCACGATCTGCGCGTCGAGCCACAGCCCGGCGGCCGCCGTCACGCCGACCGCCGCACCGGCGAACGCCGCGAGCCCGCCGCCGGTCAACCCGGCCGCCCAGCCGGCGCCGATGACGGCCGGCGCGAGCACGCACAGCGTCGACACCAGCCGGGCCCGCACCGACATCGTCTGGAACAGCGACGCGACGCGCATCGCGCCCGTGCGGACGATCAATCCCTTGTGGAACCGGCGGCTGCCGGCCTTGCCTTCGCGGAAATCGCGATACAGCGCCTCGGCGGCCGCGATCTCGTCGCGCGTCGCCTTCGTGCGCACCGACATGTAGCCCTTCGGCTGCCCGTTGCGCATCACCGGAATCGCGTTCGCACGCACCCAGTAGTGATCGCCGTTCTTGCGGCGATTCTTCACGAGCGCGGTCCACGGCTCGCCGCCCTTGAGCGTCGCCCACATGTCGGCGAACGCTTCCTTCGGCATGTCCGGATGCCGCACCACGTTGTGCGGCTGGCCTTCGATCTCCTCGGGAGAAAAGCCGCTGACCTGGATGAACGCCGCGTTCGCGTACGTGATGTGGCTGTCGACGTCGGTCGTCGACATCAGCGTCGCATCATCGGCAAATTCGAATTCGCGTTGCGTGACAGGCTGGTTGTTGCGCATGGTGTGGAACTCCGGGTGGCGGATCTTGCGTCCGCTCGTCGATTGATTCGAGACGCCGCGCATGGCGATCGAATCGCATGCGTGTGAGTCAGGCTCCTGCACTGTCGGCAAATTCGGCGAAAACCTTATGCCCCACCCGGGTAAATATGCATTAAACAGGCATCATCGCGTTTTTGCCGAATGCTTTGTTTATGGATAAACCGGAATGCATGCCCGTACGACGACCTGACGGCCATTCGTCCGACCATTCGACGTAATGCGTTCGGCCCGATTGAACGCGCAACGCCAATGTCGTCGATACGACGTGTTTGACGTCATTCGATTGAATTCGACAATCTGAACATGTGCCGTGCGCGACGTTCCGGAGTCGTTGATCGAATCCGCCCGTCGCGCACGCTTGCAACCCTCACCTGAACACGTTCACCGCATCCACGAGCCGCGTCGCCTGCTGCTTCAGGCTTTCCGACGCCGCCGTGCTCTGCTCGACGAGCGCCGCGTTCTGCTGCGTGATGTTGTCCAGATGCACGACCGCCTGGTCGACCTGCGCAACACCCGTGCTCTGCTCGGCCGTCGACGAGCTGATCTCCGCGATCAGATCCGACACGCGCTTCACCTGCGCGACGATGTCCTCCATCGTCTTGCCCGCGCCATCGACGATCCGCACGCCCGACTCGACGCGTTCGACGCTCGCGCCGATCAGCGTCTTGATTTCCTTCGCCGCGTTCGCGCTGCGCTGCGCGAGCGCCCGCACTTCGCCGGCCACCACCGCGAAGCCGCGCCCCTGTTCGCCCGCGCGCGCCGCCTCGACGGCCGCGTTCAACGCGAGGATGTTGGTCTGGAACGCGATGCCGTCGATCACGCCGATGATGTCGGCGATCCTGCGCGAGCTGTCGGTGATCTCGCTCATCGTCGTGACGACTTCGCTCACCGCCTGCCCGCCGCGCCCGGCCGCCTCGCTCGCGGACACCGACAACTGATTCGCCTGCAGCGCCGTTTCCGCATTGCTCGATACGGTCGCCGTCATCTCGGCCATCGACGCGGCCGTCTGCTGCACGCTCGACGCGGCCTGTTCGGTACGCGCGCTCAGGTCGCTGTTGCCCTGCGCGATCTCGTTGCTCGCGCGCTGCACGTTGTGAACCTGCTCGCTGACGTCGTCGACGAGCCAGCGGAACATCAGCCCGAGCTGGTTGATCGTGCGCAGCGTCATGCCGATCTCGTCGACGCGGTCCATCCGCACGCCGCGCCGGCTCTCGCCGGTCGCGACGTGCAGCGCCTGCTCGTGCAGCCGCTTCAGCGGTTGCACGATCTGCGCGTCGAGCCACCAGCCGGCCGCGGCCGCCACGCCGGCCGTCACGCCGGCAAACGCCGCGAGCTCGCCGCCGCTGAGCCCGCAAGCCCAACCCGCACCGACGACCGCCGGCGCCAGCACGCACAGCGCCGAATGAACGCGTGCACGCACCGACATCGTCTGCGGCAGCGAAGCGATCCGCAGCAGCCCGGTGCGAATGACGAGCCCCTTGTGGAACCGGCGCTGGCCGGCCTTGCCGTCGCGGAACGCGCGATACAGCGCGTCCGCGGCTTTGCTCTCGTCGTGCGGCGCCTTCGTGCGCACCGACATGTAGCCGTGCGGCGCGCCGTCGCGCATCACCGGAATCGCGTTCGCACGCACCCAGTAGTGGTCGCCGTTCTTGCGGCGGTTCTTCACGAGCGCGGTCCACGGCTCGCCGCCCTTGAGCGTCGCCCACATGTCGGCGAACGCCTCCTTCGGCATGTCCGGGTGACGCACCACGTTGTGCGGCTGGCCGACGAGCTCCTCGGTCGAGAAGCCGCTCACCTGCGCGAACGTCGTGTTTGCGTAGGTGATGATGCTGTCGGCATCGGTCGTCGACATCAGCGTGACGTCGTCGGGAAAATCGAATTCCTGTTGGGTAACGGGCTGGTTGTTGCGCATGCAAGGCTCCGAAAGGCGGATCTGTCGTCCGCGCCGCGCTGAATTCGCGCTCAGTAGCCGAAAAACGGTTGTTCGCTTTACGACCCTCTCGTCCTTGCTGTCGGCAATTCACCGGCAAACCTTAATTTCAAAACGAATAAAACGGGCACTCCGGTCATTGCCATGATTTAGATCAAATAATCCGGCGATAATCCCCGCGCACGTTATCTGTCCGTCACGAAGCACAACACGACATTGGTAATGCCAGCGGCCGTTGCGTGCGGCGAAACGATCGGCTTATCCTGCCCCGTTCCACCGGAATTCGAATCCGATGAAAAAGACATGGCACGGACTGAATCGGCTGTCCCGGAATACGGCGACGGTTGCGCAAGACAGCCATGAAGGCGATCAGGCTGCATTCTTTCGCAACGGCGGCTCGATGCCGTTTCCGGAAGAACGCGAACCGGACGGCTATCGCATGGTGCCGCCCGAAGGCATGCCGCGCCGCACCGCCGCCGAACGCGACGCGCTGTCGGCCCGCCCGCTGGCGCGCGCGATGGGCGCCGCGCGGCTGTACGTATCGGCCACGCCGTCGCGGCGCACGATCGACTTCTACCTGCGGCTCGGCTTCACGGTCAACCCGTCGCCCGATCCCGAGCTTTACGCGCTCGAGCCCGAGGATATTCATCTGGAAGGGCCGACGGCCTGACGGCCGGCACGCGGATGACGGCGCGCTCCGGCAACCGTCGCAAGCCGGTGAACGACGAAGGGCGGCACGAGACATCTCGTGCCGCCCTTCGTGGCGAAAACAGCGCAGCGGTAAAGCGGCGCGTATCCGGCCGCTTCACCGCATCACGCCGCTCACACGCGTTCGATCGCGATCGCGATGCCCTGGCCGACGCCGATGCACATCGTGCACAGCGCAAAGCGGCCGTTCGTGCGATGCAACTGGTACATCGCGGTGGTCACGAGGCGCGCACCCGATGCGCCGAGCGGATGGCCAAGCGCGATCGCACCGCCGTTCGGGTTCACGCGAGGATCGTCGTCGGCGACGCCGAGCATGCGCAGCACCGCGAGACCTTGCGACGCGAACGCTTCGTTCAGCTCGATCACGTCGAACTGGTCGATCGTCATCCCGAGCCGCGCGAGCAGCTTCTGCGTGGCCGGCGCGGGGCCGATGCCCATCACGCGCGGCGCGACGCCGGCCGTCGCGATCCCCAGCACGCGGGCGCGCGGCGTCAGGCCGAAGCGCTTCGCGGTGGCCTCGTTCGCGAGCAGCAGCGCGGCGGCGCCGTCGTTCACACCCGACGCGTTGCCGGCCGTGACCGAGCCGTCCGGGCGCACGACGCCCTTCAGCTTCGCGAGCGTCTCGAGCGACGTCTCGCGCGGATGCTCGTCGCGCGACACGACCAGCGGATCGCCCTTCTTCTGCGCAATCGTGACCGGCACGATTTCTTCGGCGAGCGTGCCGTCCTGCTGCGCGCGCGCGGCCTTCTGCTGGCTGCGCAGCGCGAACAGGTCCTGATCCGCGCGGCTGATGTGGTAATCGACCGCGACGTTCTCGGCGGTTTCCGGCATCGAATCGACACCGTGCAGTTGTTTCATCAGCGGATTGACGAAGCGCCAGCCGATCGTCGTGTCGTAGATGTCGGCCTGGCGTGCGAACGCGCTCGCGGCCTTGCCCATCACGAACGGCGCGCGCGTCATGCTCTCGACGCCGCCCGCGACCATCAGCGCGGCCTCGCCCGACTTGATCGCGCGCGCGGCCACGCCGACCGCATCCATTCCCGACCCGCACAGGCGGTTGATCGTCGAACCCGGCACGCTTTCCGGCAAGCCCGCGAGCAGCGCCGACATGCGCGCGACGTTGCGGTTGTCCTCGCCGGCCTGGTTCGCGCAGCCGTAGATCACGTCATCGATTGCCGTCCAGTCGACGTCGCGGTTGCGCTCGACGAGCGCCTTGAGCGGCACCGCGCCCAGATCGTCGGCGCGCACGCCGGACAGTGCACCGCCGTAACGCCCGATCGGCGTACGGATCGCATCACACAGAAAAGCTTCGGTCATCAGTGTCTCCGGTCCCTTGGAAGGCTGGGAAATGAACAGGGCGCGCCCCTTGCATTGCCCGCCGGGATGCGCTTAAATGTTCTATATACGAACATAAGATCGTGTATCGAACGTTCAACGCATCATAGGGAGTGCAGGGACGACCTGTCAAGCGCGCGGTCCGCCGGGCGGTTGGCGTGTCGGGCCCCATGCGCTATCTTCTCGGCTGCACGACATTCCAGGCGCTCATGACAACCGACGATATTCAAACGAAACCCGGCGACTCCTATGTGCAGTCGTTCGCGCGCGGCCTCGCGGTGATCCGCGCGTTCGACGCGACGCGCCCTGAGCAGACGCTCACCGAGGTCGCGTCGGCCACCGGCCTCACGCGCGCGGGCGCACGCCGGATCCTGCTCACGCTGCAGACGCTCGGCTACGTCGAGGCCGACGGCCGGCTGTTCAGGCTCACGCCGAAGATTCTCGAGCTCGGCTTCGCGTATCTGACGTCGATGCCGTTCTGGAATCTCGCCGATCCGGTGATGGAGCAACTGTCCGCGCAGATCCACGAAAGCTGCTCGGCCGCGGTGCTCGACCGCACCGAGATCGTCTACGTGCTGCGCGTGCCGACCCGCAAGATCATGACGATCAACCTGTCGATCGGCAGCCGGCTGCCCGCGTACTGCACGTCGATGGGCCGCGTGCTGCTGTCCGCACTCGACGACGCGGCGCTCGACGAAACGCTCGCGCAGAGCGGCATCCGCGCGCATACGCCGCGCACGATCACCGACCTCGGCGAGCTGAAGGCGGCGATCGCGCAGGCGCGCCAGCAGGGCTGGGCCGTGGTCGACCAGGAACTCGAAGTGGGGCTGATGTCGCTGTCGGCGCCGATCCGCAATCGGCGCGGGCAGATCATCGCCGCGATGAACATCAGCGGCAACGCGCAGCGGCATACCGCGAAGCAGATGGTGAAGGAGTTTCTCGGGCCGCTGCAGCAGGCCGCGCAGACGGTCTCGGAACTGGTGGCGCGGCGCGGGTGAGCGGCGACTTCGCTCGCGGGGTCGGCCCGACGGTCATGCGCGGATCGCGCGGATAAAAAGACGGGAGGCATTCGCCGCCCGCTCAACTCTGACTCTGCTTGAAACGTCCTTCTCACGGAACGCGGGGTGCGCTCCGCATCGACCAATTTAGGGGCGCGGCCACGCCCGGTCAATTTGACGAGAACGAAAATTGCGGGGCGCCGTTCGGACAGGGGCTCGCCGCGCCGCTCACGCGCCCAGCAGCATCCCGTGGCGCACCGGCACCGTGCCCGCCACACGGCCGAGCGGCGCGCCGGCCGTCACGAAGCGGATCGCGGGATCGTGCCGACGGCGGTCGGCCAGCGGCTGCTCGCGCGTTCCGGTTCAATCCTCGGCGAATGCGAGCAGGTCGAGCGGGAAATCCGTCAGTTGAGCGGCGCCTACGAAGGCACCGTCACGCTCGGCCTCGTGACCGAGCCGCTGATCGACGCGTTCGCGCCTGTACTGACCGCGTGCCGCGCGCACTTCGACAAGGTCGACGTGCACCTGCGCACCGGCACGTCGCGGATGATGATCGGCTGGCTGCGCGAAAGCGCGATCGATTTCGCGATCGCGCTGGTCGCGAAGCGGACCGACACGACCGATCTCGCGGTCACGCCGCTACGCACGTCGGCGCCGGTGGTCGTCTGCCGCAACGGGCATCCGGCGATGCATGCGCAATCGCTCGCGGAGCTGGCCGACTATGGATGGGTGTTGACGCGCTCGCCGAACCTGAGCGCCGATCCGGTCGTCAACCGGCTGCTCGCGTACTTCGACGCGCACGGCCAGCCGCCGCCGACGATTCTCGCGACCGTCGAAGGGATGTTCGAGACGCTGCGGATCGTCACGCAGACCGATTCCCTCGCGCTCGAAACCGAAGCCATCACGCGGCACGGGCCGTTCGCCGGCGCGCTCGTGAAGGTGCCCGTGCGCGAGCTTGCGGAATCGCAGGACATTTGCCTGCTGCAGCGCGCGGCCGTGCCGCTGACGCCGGCCGCGCAGGAACTCGCGACGATGCTCGCGTCGTACCTGAGAGTGGTGCGCGGGCGGTAAGCGCACACGGCCGCGTCGCCGCTCGCGCCGCGCATCGCGCGCCGGATCAGTCCAGCGATTCCCGCGCCGTCTCGCGCAGCATCGCGACCGCGATCAGCGACAGCACCACGCACGCGGCCACGTAGCCGGCCGGCGCGAGCTTGCTGCCGGTCGTCTTCACGAGCCAGGTCGCGATCAGCTGCGCGGTGCCGCCGAAGATCGTCACCGCGAGCGCATACGCGATCGAGATGCCCGTCGCCCGCACGTGGCGCGGCAGCGACTCGCACATCAACGCCATTTCCGACGCCGAACCGAGCGAATAGAACAGCAGCATCAGCGCCGTCAGCGGCAGGATCACCGACAGCGTCGGATGATGATTCATCAGCCAGAACGCCGGAAACAGCAGCACGACCAGCACGCCGCGGCCGACGAAGATCGGCAGGCGGCGGCTGCCGAGTTTGTCCGACAGCCAGCCGAACAGCGGGCACGTGACCAGCATCACGCAGCCCGACGCGACGCCGACGAACATCGACAGCTTCATCGGCAGGCCGAGCGTATGGATCGCGTAGGTCGGCATGTAGAACGTCAGGATGTAGGTCGACACCGTGCCGCCCATCACCGTGAGCATCAGCAGCAGCACCGTGCGCGTGTGATTCGAGAACAGCTCGCGCAGCACGCCGCGCTCGATGCCGTGATGGCGGTCGCCGGGCGCGTCGTCCGCGAGCCGGCGGCGCAGGACCATCCCGACCGGCGCGATCAGCACGCCGACGAGAAACGGCAGCCGCCAGCCCCAGCCCTCCAGCGCATCCCTCGTCATCGTGTTCGACAGCAGCGCCGCGAAGCCCGAGCCCATCAGCGCGGCGCCGCCCTGCGTCGCGAGCTGCCAGCTCGCGCGGAACGCGCGGCGCGACGTGCCGCCCTGTTCGAGCAGCGTCGACGTCGCCGCGCCAAATTCGCCGCCCTGCGAGAAGCCCTGCAGCAAGCGCGCGAACACGACGAGCAACGGCGCGGCCACGCCGACCTGCGCATAGGTCGGCGCGATCGCGATCAGGCCGGTGCCGAGCGCCATCAGCATGATCGTCAGGTTCAGCGCGGCCTTGCGCCCCTTGCGGTCCGCATAGACGCCGAGCACGACGCTGCCCAGCGGCCGCGTGAAGAAACCGGCGGCGAAGGTCGCGACCGACAGCAGCAGCGACGTGGTCGGGTCGCTCGACGGGAAGAACAGCTTGCCGATCAGCACCGCGAAGAAGCCGTACACGGTGAAGTCGAAGAATTCCAGCCAGTTGCCGATCACGGCCGCGGCGATCGCGCCGCGCTTGGTGACCGCAGGCGCATCGCGCGTGCCGGTTTCAACGGCCTCCGCCGACGCGGGGTGCAGCGCGAGATGGTCTTTCTGCATTGCTATCCTCTCCTGTCAATGCGCCGGAAGCGCCGGCCGCGCGCCGCCGCTGCGATCACCGCCCGAGGTAACGCTCGACGAGGCGCGTCCAGAACGCCGCGCCGATCGGCAGGTTGCGATCGTTGAAGTCGTATTTCGGGTTGTGCACCATGCAGCCGTCCTCGCCTTCGCCGTTGCCGAGCCGCACGAACGAGCCCGGCCGCTGCTGCAGCATGAACGCGAAATCCTCGCTGCCCATCAGCAGGTCGGTCTGCTCGACCACGTGCGCATCGCCGACGAGTTCGCGCGCGACCTGCGCGGCGAAATCCGTTTCGGCATCCGTATTGACGACGACCGGATAACCTTCGATGTACTCGACGTTCGCGCTCGCGCCGTAGCTCGCGGCCTGCGTTTGCGCCAGTTCGGTGATGCGGCGCTTGAGCAGCGCGCGCACTTCCGGGCTGAACGAACGCACGCTGAGCTCGAGGCGCGCGCCGTTCGGAATCACGTTGTTCGCGGTGCCCGCATGCATCGAGCCGACCGTGACGACGGCCGGCTGCGACGGGTCGACGTTGCGCGCGACGATCGTTTGCAGCGCCATCACGATGCTCGCGGCGACGACGACCGGATCGACCGTCAGATGCGGCCGCGCCGCGTGGCCGCCGACGCCTTCGATCGTGATGATCGCCTTGTCGCCGGCCGACATGAACGGGCCGCGCCGCGTGAGGAACACGCCGGGCGCCGCGCCCGGATGGTTGTGCATGCCGAACACCGCATCGCACGGAAAGCGCTCGAACAGGCCGTCGTCGATCATCTTCTTCGCGCCGCTGTCGACGCCGTGCTCTTCCGCGGGCTGGAAATACAGGTGCACGGTGCCCGAGAAGTTGCGCGTCTTCGCGAGATGCTGCGCGGCGCCGAGCAGCATCGTCGTGTGGCCGTCGTGGCCGCATGCGTGCATCTTGCCGTGCGTGCCGCTCGCATACGGCAGGCCGGTCGCCTCGACGATCGGCAGCGCGTCCATGTCCGCGCGAATGCCGATGCTGCGCGCGCCGTCGCCCACCCGCAGCGTGCCGACCACGCCCGTCTTGCCGACCCCGCGCGTCACCTGCCAGCCCCATTGCTCGAGCTTGTCCGCGACGAGCGCGGCCGTGTCGTGCTCTTCGTACGCGAGTTCGGGGTGGTGGTGGATGTGGTGACGGATCTCGCGCAGCCCGCCGGCGGCGGGCATCAGATCCTCGACTTCGGTGAATCGGGTATCGGTGGTCATCAAGGGGCTCCTGCGTTTATCTGCGCACGCCGATGGCGCGTGCGGGAAAGCGAGCCACTATATCCAGCCGATATCGGTTCAATAAGATGCGGAATTTTTCACCGTGATAAGGGTTTTTAATCAGGGTTAATACGGATGCGTCGGGTAACCCCCTTCGTCAGGAACTTCGGCCCAACGCGCAAGCGCTCATCCCTGACCTGTTCCATCGTGGAATGACACATCGGAGTCCTACGCCAATTTTCAATAAAAAATAGACGTCGTATCCTCCACGCTGTCGTGAACGTCCTTAAGCGAAACAATACCTGTCATTCGCCGATCGACTGGGTGGCATACCGCGCGCATCACTGAAAAGCGGCCATATCCCGGCCGCTAGTTGAGGGGACGCATCTCTCACACCATTTTCGAAGATGCATGGCATGAACGACCTCAGTCCCTGGGAACAGATGATCGCGGCGCTTGCGTCCATGCTCGACGGTGGAACCCGTGTACCGGAGCAGGGGCGCGGCAACGTGAGCGCAGCGCGAGAGCCGAACGGAACCGGCGTCCGGGCGAACGGTATTGACGAAGTCGCCAGGGCCATCGTCGCCGTCGAGCGTCTGAATGGGTCGACGGTCCTCGTGTCGTGGAGCGACTCGACACGCTGTCGCTATGACGAGCAGCGCTGGGTCAACGCGAAATCACGGCGCAAGGGGCGCTGTGCATTGAGTGGCGAACTCGTGCAAGTTGGCGACGATGTCTACAAGCCGCAGTGGCGTGGCTCGAAACGGCCGGGGAATAGCGCCGAGATGATCCTCGCGTCGGCAATGGATTGCATGATCCGCAGCCGCAGTTCAAGACTACTGCTTGATTGCGCTCAACTGCCGATCGAAGTCCGCGGGATCAAAGTAGTCTCGCCAAACCGTGATTCGATCATCGACGATGGTGAGTGTGCCCATCACGGGAAGTGTGATTTTTCCGCCTGATGCGTGTTGAAAGACGTCGATCCGCTCATTGAGAACGACGTTTCCCGCTGCGGCGATATGGGTCACCGTCCAGTCGGCCTTGAACGTCGTACCGATCCCGAAGTCGCCGTGGAATTTGCGGACATTGTCCCGTCCAACGATGGCGGGGAACGGAACGTTATCGTAGAGGACATCATCGGAGAGCATCGACAGTGCGTCGTCGATGCGGTTCTCCGTCCAAAGCGAAAAGAAGCGAAGCGCCACAGTCAAAACATCGGTAGTCATCTCAGCTCCACGGATTAGGGGGTGGAAAGCAGGCGCGGTACATGGCGCACAGGCAGGGTCTCCATGTACCGCCGGTCTTAGCCTTGAACGAATGCCAGCAATTCTGGGTTCAAGACACCTGCGTTGACGGTCAACATCCCATGAGAGAAGCCCGGGAACGTCTTCAGCGTGCCGTTCTTCAACAGCTTGATTGTCTTGAGCGCCGCGTCTTTGTACGGGACGATCTGGTCGTCTTCGCCGTGAAGCACCAGCGTCGGCACGTCGATCAACTGGAGATCTTCGGTCTGGTCCGTTTCCGAAAACGCCTCGATACCGTCGTAGTGGGCCTTCGCGCTACCCATCATTCCCTGGCGCCACCAGTTCTGGATCACGCCCGGATGAACGGTCGCATCCGGACGGTTGAACCCGTAGAACGGACCCGCGGGCACGTCTACGAAGAACTGCGCGCGATTTTCGGCGAGCCCCTTGCGTAGCCCGTCGAAGACATCCTGCGGCAGGCCTTCGGGATTCGATGGCGTCTTCAGCATCAGCGGCGTCACGGCGCTCACAAGAATTGCCTTGGCGACACGCCCCGCCGGCCCGCCGTGCCTTGCAACATAGCGCGCGACTTCGCCGCCACCGGTGGAATGGCCGATATGCACGGCATTCCTGACGTCCAGCGTCTCGACGAGCGCAAACACGTCCGCTGCGTAATGATCCATGTCGTGACCTTCGGCGACCTGCGACGAGCGCCCGTGTCCGCGCCGGTCGTGCGCAATGACGCGATACCCGTTCGACAGGAAGAAGAGCATCTGGGCATCCCAGTCATCCGCGGAGAGTGGCCAGCCGTGATGGAACACGATCGGCTGAGCATCCCTGGGCCCCCAGTCCTTGTAGAAAATGTCGACGCCGTCTCGCGTGGTAATGAATGACATGATCGTGTTCCTTTCGTACGGTTGCAGGGAAGTAACGGTTGCTGCGGAAGTCGTCGTGGCAAGCGCGATCTCGGGTGGTTGTCGCCCGAATGCGGCCGGCAGGCGAAAGGGACGTACACGGGTGCCGCCCGATCTTGAGCCCGCTTCAGGAAGGCAGAGTTACGTCGACGCCGCGAACGGGTAATCGATGTAGCCCTCCGCGTCTTGCGTGAACCACGTTGCCGGGTCGTCCGACGCGAGCGGAATCGCTTCGGCCAGACGCCGGGGGAAATCCGGATTGGAGATGAACGGGCGCCCGAACGTAACGGCGTCGCCAACGCCCGCATCGAGTTCCGCCTGAGCGCGAATGGCGTCGAAATCCGAGTTGAGCACCAGCGGTCCTTTGAAAGCCGGTCGAATTTTCGCAGCGAGCGGATCGAGGTAGCCGACGCCGAAACTGCCGTTCAGCGGAGGCTCACGCAGTTCCAGGAATCCGATCCCTACCGCGGATAGCGCCTCGGCGGCCGCGACAAACAACGGCAAGGGATCGCTGTCACGCACGCCCTGGGTTTCGCCGTTGGGAGACAGACGAACGCTGGTACGGCCGGGACCCGCTACATCCGCGACAGCCCGGGTTGCCTCGATGAGAAGCCTGAGCCGATTCGAGATCGATCCGCCATACGCGTCGCTGCGGAAGTTGGCACTGTCTCGCAGGAATTGATCGATCAGATAACCGTTCGACGCATGCAGCTGTACGCCGTCGAAGCCGGCCTGCAGCGCATTCCGCGCTGCGGCGGCGAACTGCTCGACAACCGCGGGAATTTCGTTTGTCTCGAGTGCGCGTGCCTGCGTGTAGGGCTGCTTGCCCGAGTAGGTGTGAGCATGGCCGGGCGCCGTCGTCCCGGACGAGGAGACAGGCGGTGCGCCATTCGGAAAGCTCGGATGCACGACTCGCCCCATATGCCAAAGCTGAGCGATGATGCGACCACCCGCTTCGTGCACGGCATCGGTCACCGTGCGCCAGCCGGCAATTTGCGCAGTTGCCCACAGCCCGGTGGCGTAAGGCCATCCCAGGCCCTGCCGGGAGATGCCGATCGCCTCCGAGATGATGACCCCGCGGACGCACGCTGACTGTAATAGTCCGCCATCATCGCGGTCGGTACGTGTTCGCGCGTTCCCCGCGCACGCGTCATCGGCGCCATGAAGATACGGTTGGGCGCTTCAATCGCACCGAGTCGCAACGGATCGAACAGCGTAGGCACCCGAACCTCCTTCTCGTTTTTGCCAACGTGGAAATGCCGGCATCTCTTTATCCGACTCAGACAAGGCGAGCGCCGCCGTCGACATGAATCGTCTCGCCGTTCATGGATCCATTGCTCATGAGGAACACCACGGCAGCGCCCACTTCTTCGGCGGTTCCCAAACGGTGCAGCGGCAATTTGTCCTTCAATGCGTTGACGTACGCGTCACGACCTTCGCCGAGCGTGCGAGCCAGCAACGGTGTATCGGTGGTGCCGGGCGAAACGGTGTTGACACGGCGAGGCGCAAGTTCGAGAACCAGCCCCCTGGCCAGCGCCTCCATCGCGGCCGACGCGGACGCAAGAATGGCTGTGCCATAGGCGTTGGGTCGATCGGCCAACACGCCGGAAATGAACGTGACGGAGGCATCGGCCGCCAGCCGGTCACCCAATGCGCGCAAGGTATGGACGGCTGCCCAAACGCGCTCGTCGAACGCCCGCCGTAGATAGTCGACGTCCGCCTCGAGTACCTTGCCTGCCACGAAGGTTCCCGCGAGGAGAACGAGATGGTCGACGTGAGCGATGTCCGCCAATGCCGCGACGATGGTCTCCGGCTTGGTCACGTCGGCGCTCCGCCAACCCGCGAATCCATTCTCGATCGCGACCTGTTCGGCGCCCTCCGGGTTGAACCCGACAACCGTGACGCTTGCACCGGCGGCCTTGGCCTGTTTGGCCGCGGAAAGGCCGATTCCGGACGTTCCGCCGAAGATGAGGACGGACTTGCTCTCGAGTGAATGCGAATCGAAATCGGAGTTCATGAAGTGGGCCCTGTCAGCCGGCGCAACTCAAGACGGCGCCGTGCAGAGCACTCTATACTTGGCAGCGGACATTGATAATCAGCGCCGCATTCGCTTCTATATTTCCGCCATGGAACAAATCAGCCTGGACCGCCTCACCGGTCTCATCGCATTTAGCCGCGCGGCATCGTTAGGAAGCTATTCAGCTGCAGCGCGCGCGCTTGGCGTAACGCCTTCCGCTGTGAGCAAAAGTATCCAGCGCCTGGAGCGTCACTTCGAGATCAAACTGTTCAACCGCACGACACGGTCATTGACGCTGACTTACGAGGGGCGCGACCTGCATGAACGCACGCTGCGCCTGCTGTCGGAAATGGAAGCGATCGAACAGGCTGCTGCCTCGGCGCGATCCGAGCCTGCGGGCATCCTGAAAGTGACCGCGCCGCTCCCGATCGGGGTCCATCTGATCGCGCCCGCCCTACCCGCGTTTCGTCAGCGCTTTCCAAAGCTGTCGCTCGACCTGCGCCTGGGCGATCATTTCGTCGACCTCGTCGGTGAAGGTATCGACGTGGCTGTTCGCGTGGGGGACCTCGCGGGCTCTCGTTTGGTCTCGCGAGCGCTTTCCCCTCACTACATCGGCGCCTACGCGTCTCCGGACTACCTTGCCAAACGCGGTGTGCCAAGGCATCCTGACGACCTCGTGGATCACGATTGCGTGAACTTTCGCTTTCAAAGTTCGGGGCAAGTTCTTCGCTGGACCTTTGCCACGGGCGAAGCGTCACTCAGCCTCACGCCGGATGCGGGCATCGTTGTCGACACCAGCGATGCGGTAGCTGCCGTCATGGCGGCAGGTGGAGGCGTGGGCATTTCACCGACGTATGTCGCTGCATCGTACGTTCGGCGCGGGGAACTCGTGCCGGTCCTCACCGAGTTCGTCGAACCGCGCTCACTATCACCGCGCTCTGGCCCGAGAGCCGCCGGAGTAGCCCGGCCGTCAAAGTATTCCTGGCATACCTGAAGAAAGTCTTTGCTTCGTATGCGGCAGGCCATTGACGACGTACCCGCTGTCGGGGCGCGCCGATGCCGGCCCACCGCATTGGGCTATGCAAATCCGTACAGCTTCGCCGGGTTCGTGACAAATATCCGCTGCTGCCAGTCCGGACGCCCGATCCACCCGGCAATCACGTCCAGCAGGCTTGCGTCGTCCGGCTTGTCCGTCTTCTGCGTCGGGTGCGGCCAGTCGGTGCCCCACAGCATGCGTTCCGGCGCCATGTCGATCAGCGCCTTCGCGACCGGCGCGACGTCGTCGTAGGCGGGCGCCCCCGTCTTGCTGTCGACGTACGGCCCCGACAACGTGATCCACGTATGGCCCTTTTCGACGAGGCGTTGCGCGGTGCGAAACGCGGCCGACGACAGCCCGCCGGGTTGCGGCACATGCGCGATATGGTCGATGACGAGCGGACAAGGCAGCACCGCAAGATGACGCTCGAGTTCCGGCAGCCGCGCGCCCTGCACCACCAGTTCGATATGCCAGCCGAGGTTCGCGATACGCGCGGCGAGCGGCGCCAGCATGTCGAGCGTCGTCGCGCCCGGATAGCTCAGGTTGAACCGGATCGCACGGATGCCGCCGCGATCGAGCGCCCGAAGTTCGTCGTCGCTCACGGTGCCGTCGACGACGGCCACGCCGCGCGCGTCGTCGCCGAACTGCGCAAGCGCCGCCAGCGTGCAGCGATTGTCCGTCCCGTACGTCGACGGCGTCACGACCACGTTGCGCTTCACGCCGATACGCGCCTGCACGCGCCGGTATTGCGCGACGGTCGCATTCGGCGGGCGCAGCGTCGTGCCCGGCGCGACCGGAAACCGGTCGTCGTAGATGTGCATGTGACAGTCGATCGCCCCTTCGGGCAATTGGAACACCGGCCGCTCGGTGCCGCTCGACCACGTTTCGTCGGCAGCGGCCAGCCTCGGCAATGCGGCCGAAGCCAGCGTCGCGCCGGCGATCCTGAGGAATTCGCGTCTCGCGATGCGCGCCATGATCAGATCGTCCCCGTCTTGCCGACCAGCTTGCCGGCCGCATGATTGCGCGTAAGCAGCAGCAGCGTCGCGACGCTCACGAGCGTGAGGATCGCGAGCGGCATCAACGCGAGCGCGTAGCTGCCCGTCGCCGCCTTCACCCACCCGTACACGTTCACCATCAGCCCGCCGCCGAGCAGGTTCGCGATCGCATTGACCGTCGCGAGCCCGGCCGCCACGGTGCTGTTGGACAGCATGTCGGTGGCGAGCGCCCAGAACGGGCCCTTGAACGAATACGCGCCGACCAGCACCGCGCAGAGCATGCAGACCGTCGGCAGCAGCGATCCGCTCAGCGACGTCGCGAACAGGCCCACGCCGATCAGCAGCATCGGCACGACCGTATGCCAGCGCCGTTCGCCGACGCGGTCCGAGCGCCGACCCCAGTACACCATCAGGACGGAGGCCACTGCGTACGGCACCGAGTTCAGCAGGCCGGTCTCCATGACGGTCAGGCCGAACGACTTCAGCAGTTGCGGCTGCCACACCGACAGCGTGCTGCCTGCCGCGGAAGCGCACGTGTCGACGAGCGCGAGGCACAGCACGTAGCGGTTGCGGAACAGTTGCGCGAGCGGCAGCGACGGCACCTTCTTGCGTGTCTTGTGGCCGGCGGCCAGCGTGGCCGAGAGCCATGCGCGCTCGTCGTCGTCGAGCCACCTCGCGTTCTCCGGCTTGTTCGGCAGCATGAACAGGCAGGCGACGCCGAGCAGCACGGTCGGAATGCCTTCGAGGATGAACAGCCAGTGCCATCCACGCAGGCCCCAGACACCGTCCATCTGCAACAGCAGCGCGGAGACCGGCGAGCCGATGAAGCTCGCGGCCGGAATCGCGACCATGAACGTCGCGACGATCCGCGCACGGTACTGCGTGGGAATCCAGTACGACAGATAAAGCAGCACGCCCGGGAAGAAGCCGGCCTCGGCCGCGCCCAGCAGGAAACGCAGCACGTAGAACGTCGTCGCGTTGTGCACGAGCGCGGTCGCCGCCGACACGATGCCCCACGTGATCATGATCCGCGCGATCCAGATCCGCGCGCCGTATTTCTGCAGCGCGAGGTTGCTCGGCACTTCGAAGAAGAAGTATGAAATGAAGAACAGGCTGCTGCCGAAACCGAACACCTGCGCCGACATCCCGAGGTCGTGGTTCATCTGCAGCGACGCCATCCCCACGTTGCCCCGGTCGATGAAGGCAAGCAGGTAGCAGATCATCAAAAAGGGAATGAGTCGCCAGACGACCTTTCGTATGGTCCGGCGCTCGATCGCGGACGCGTCCATGAAAGCGGTTTGCATGTTGTCTCCGTTTATTGTGCGCCTGAGCGCGTTCCTGTAAACCGTTGCCACGCGATGATCGCCACGACGCCGCACGCGAGCACGGTGGCCATGGCGGCGAAGGTGTGTCGCACGCCGAGCGCCTCCGATGCGCTGCCGACGAGCAGATAACCGAACGGCATCGTGCCGTTGTAGGCCATGCCGTACATCCCGACGAGCCCGCCGCGCACGTGTTCCGGACACTGGCGCTGAATCGTCGCGTTCGTCGACGTGGCCGCGAACGTGAGGCTGAAGCCGAGCGCATAGAACGCGGGAATCGATCCCGCCGCATCGGTCGTCGCGGCCAGCACGGCCAGTGCGCCGACCGCCGTCCACGGCGCATACGCGATGAACCGGCGCGACGCGCGCGGCCCGAACGCCGACGACAACAGCACCGCCGCGCTCAACGAACCGGCGCCGGCGCACGCGAAGAACACGCCGGTAAAGCGCGCCGCGTCGTGAAAGCCCTGGTCCGCGAGCAGCGGCACGAGCGTCTGGTAGCTGCCGGCGAACAGGCCGATGCACGCGAGAATCGGCAGATAGCGGGCCGAGAACGCATCGGACAGCACATAGCCGACCGCGTCGCGCAGGCCGCTTTCCGCGCGCGACGGGCGGTCCACCGACTCAACCCGGATCGACCGCACGCATGCCGCCATGAAGCACAGCGCGAGCGCATAGATCGCAAACGACGTGCGGGGCCCGAGCGTCGGATAGACGAATCCGGCGATGGTCGGGCCGACCATGCGCCCGACGTTGTAGACCATCGTGTTCATCGCGACCGCGTTGGAGGTGTGCGTCGCATCCTGCAGGCTCGTCAGCAGCAGCACCTGCCGCGCCGGCGTTTCCACCGCGCTCGACACGCCGATCGCCAGCGCATGCGCGAGGATCAGCTTCACGCCGAGCAGGCCGAGCAGCGACAACGTGAAGAGGCTGCCCGTCAGCAGCAGCGACGCCGTCAGCACGCATAGCGTCACGCGGCGCGCATTGGCCGAGCCGATGCGGGAGCCCGCCACCGGCGCGACGATCAACTGCGGGCCGTACAGCAGGAAATTGAGCAGCGCGAGGATCGCCGCCGAGCCGGACAGGTGATAGATCAGCAGATTCAGCGTGACGTTCTGCGTCCAGCTGCCGAGCACCGACGCGACCTGCCCGCTCAGATAGCGCCGCAGCGATGCCTCGGCCAGCGCGGGAAACAGCCGGCTCACCCACCCCGCTTGCGTGGCCACGTTCATGACAGCGTCTTCCCGCGCGTTTCGGGCGCGAACAGCACGACCGCGGCCGCGGCGACGAACGCGACGATCGTCGTCGCGAGCCCGAGCACGAAGCCGCCCGACGTCGACGCCAGCGCACCGATGATCAACGGCGCGATGAAGCCGCCGAGCCGGCCGCCGTTGTATGCGAGGCCCATGAAGAAGCCGCGCGATGCCGTGTTGCCGATGATCTCCGCGAGGAACGGGCCGGCACCCGCGAAGATGCCGTTCACGCTGAAGCCGGTCAGGAAGATCGCGGTCATCAGCAGCAACGGATTCGCCGACACGATGTACACGCCGACGGCCAGCGCACCGACCAGCAGGTAGGCCAGGAACATCGGACGCCGGCCGATGCGGTCCACCCATGCCGAGAACAGCAGGAATCCGGTGATCGCGCCGAACTGCAGCGCCAGCACGAACTTCAGGCTATGCACGAAGTCGAGGTGCTTCACCGTGACGAGGAACGTCGGCGTCCACGTGAATACGCCCCAGTACAGGTATTGCAGAAAGAAGATGAAGCAGAACGCGGTAAGCAGGCCGCGCACGTTCAGCTTCTCGCGACTGGCCGCGCCGGGCGCGCGGGCCTGCGACTTCGCGTGCCGGCGTTCGAGCCAGATCGGCGATTCCGGCGTCTTGCGCGCGACCCAGAACAGAATGAAGAACGGCGACGCGCCGATCAGGAACAGCAGACGCCAGCTGTCGCCACCCAACCCGCCATGCGCGGCGCCGACGATGCCCGAGATCGTGATCGCGAGAATCGCGCCGATCGGCAAGCCCATCTGCATCAGCGCGCCGCCCTTGCCGCGCCGGCTCGGGTGCCAGGTTTCCGCGACGAGCGCCGCGCCGGCGGTCCAGGTTCCGCCCATGCCGAGCGCGCCGAAAAAGCGCAACGCGGCGAACGTGTGCGCGTCGGGCGCGAATGCGATCAGGCCGGAAAACAGCGAGTAGATGCCGACGCAGAGCAGCGCGGTGCGCACGCGTCCGATCCGGTCCGACACGAAGCCGAACAGAATGCCGCCGACGATCTGTCCGGCCGCCGTGACGCTCGTGAACATGCCGAGTTGCGCCTTGCTCAACCCGAACTGCAGCGCGAGCGTCGGCAGCAGGAGCGACAGCAGGAACGAGTCGTAGCTCTCGAACGTCCAGCCGAGCCCGGCGAGCGACAGCGAACGCCATTCGATACCGGTCATGCGCGTGAGCCCTTTTTCCGCGGCTGCGGCTTCCATCTCCTGCGTCGTCACGATTGCATTCGTCTTCATGGGTTGTCTCCGGGAAGCGCGATGCGATACGTCGATGCGGCCGTCCGGCTGAACAGCGCGGCCCTTTCATCGGCCGACATCGCGGACGCGAGTCGTTTGAAGGCGTTCCACAGCACGCGATAGCCGAACATCCCCTTGTCGACGGGGAAGTTGCTTTCGAACATGCAGCGATCGACGCCGAAAAGCTCGACGCAGGTGTCGAAATACGGCTGCCACGCGGCCGCCAGATCCTGCGACGACGGCGGCAGGTCGCGCGCGGCGAAGTCGAAGCCGAACACGGTCATGCCCGCGCCGCCGAGCTTCATGCGCGTGTTCGGCAGCGCGGCGAGACGCGCGAGTGGCCGTTTCCATTGCGCATGGACTTCCGCGCGCCGGCCGGCATGCGGACCCACGCCGAGCGGACCGCCGAAATGGTCGATGACGACGGTGACGCGCTCGCATGCGCGCGCGAGTTCGTACAGGTCGTCGAGCTGCGTGTGATAGACCCACGCATCCAGCGACAGCCCGTAGCGGCCGAGCGTCGTCACGCCCTGCCGGAAAGCCGGGTCCGACATCCGGTCGCGCGGCGGCGTCACCGGGGTCGATCGCACGTCGGGGCTCGCATGCCACGCGAGCGGATTGCGGATCCCGCGCAGTCGCCCGCCGGACACCTGCGCCATCGTGTCGAGCACCGCCTCGAGTTCCGCGCCGAGCGACAGATCGGCGCCGCCGACGATGGCCTCGCAGCACCGCGCGGGACCGTATGCGCCGCTGTCGAACATCGCGGCGATGCCATTCGCGAATTCCACTTCGCCAACCGGCTTGAATGCGTCCGGGCCGCTTGCGCGCAACATCGATCGACACTGCACGTACACCGTCGACACGACCCGATGCCCGCTGCGCACGTCCGCGCCGAACTCGTCCGCGAGATAGCGTCCGGTCTGGCGGTCCCACAGGTGGTGATGGGCATCGACGATGGCAAGCTCGGGTTCGAGCACCGGCTCGTCGCGCAAGGCGAGCCACGCGGGCCGGACGGGCAGATGGGGCGCATGAACGGTCTGCATCGCGCTCGCCGTCAGAACTTCTGGCGCATGCCGATCACCACGCCCGTCTGGTTGTGATCGGGTGCGACCGTGCCGTAGCCGTTCAGGCCGAGCGCGGAGCCGCCCTTGTTGCGCGCGAAACCCGCCGTCGCATAGATGTCGGTGCGCTTCGACAGCAGGTAGTCCGCACTGAGCACGGCAAGCCACGGGTCGGCACTCGTCGAATGCACGTCCTGGTAATAGGCCGTTGCCGTGACCACGAACGCCGGCGACACCGCGTATTGCGCGCCGGCCCAGTACAGGTTCGCCGCGCTGGCGTCGGAACCGTTCGCGACACGGATCGGGTTCGCCGGCAGGAACGCGTTCGACGCCTGAAGATAGCGATAACCGGCGAATCCCTTCACCGGTCCGATCGCATACGACGCGGCGGCCGTCGCGCGACGCTCGATGCCCGTGTTGGTCGCGACGGTGTTGCTGTTGCGCTGCTCGTACGACACGCTCGCGGCGAGCGGCCCTTGTGCGAAAGTCAGCGCCCCGCTGAAGAAGCGGCCGGTGAGTTGCGCGCCCGGCACCTCGGCGCCGTACCCGGTGTCGTAGCGGGTGCTGTACATGGCCTGCGCCGTCAGCGGGCCGAACACGCCGGTGTACTTCGCCGAATTGTCGATACGCGCCGCTGCCGCGTAATCGACCGACAGCACCGAGTATCGCGACGACGCGCCCATCGGGTCGAAGGCCACGGCCTGTTCGTAGAAGAGCGAGTTCTGGCGGCCGAACGTCAGTTGCTGGCCCCGGTACGCCAGCCCGACCCACGCCTGCCGGCCGAAAATCCGCGACGTCGTGGCGGCATTCGAACCGAGGCCTTTCGTCGACTGCGCGGTCGTGCCGTCATTGATGTTGAAGCCGTTTTCCAGCTGGAAAAGGGCCTTCATGCCGCCGCCGAGATCCTCGACGCCCTTCAGCCCCCAGCGCGAACCGGACAGATTGCCCGACGCTTCGCGCGTCTGCGCGCCGCCGGTGCTCGCGTTGTTGATGTGCTCGATACCGACGTCGGCAATGCCGTACAGCGTGACGCTGCTTTCCGCATGGGCGGCGCCGCACCACGAGGTCGCGCTCGCGACGGTGAGGGCGCCGAGCACGAAGCGGGAGGTCGGGCGGGTATTCCGGCTGGCCTGATTCGACAACATGGAGTCTCCAAACTGTTTTTTATGGGTGGGTCCGACGAAGGAAAATTCACGGCTCGCGGGCGATAGGCGCTTCGCCGGCGCCCGAGCCCGGATCGCCGAGCCACGCGATGGTCAGCGCGCCGAGCAGCAGCACACCCGACACGGCGATGAGCGGCGCTGTGAAGCCGCCGGAGAATTGCTTGAGCGCGCCGATCAGCGACGGCCCGACGAAGCCGCCGAGATTGCCGACCGACACGATCAGCGCGAGTCCGCCCGCGGCGGCGCGGCCGGTGAGGAATCCCGACGGAATGGCCCAGTAGGTCGCCTGGAACGCGAGGATCCCGCTCACCGTGACGCACAGTGCGATCAGCTTGAAAACCGGCGCATGAATGAAGGCGCTCGCACACAACGCCGCCGCGGCGAGTGCCAGTGCACCGGCGACATACGGAATGCGGTTGGCCGCGCGATTGGCGACACGCGCCCACCAGAGCATCGCACCGGCGCCGATCGCATACGGAATGGCCGTCAGCCAGCCGACCACCGCGTGTTCGACGCCGAACTGCTTGATGATCTGCGGCATCCACAAGCCGACGCCGAGCGAGCCGACGATCCCGCAGAAGTTGACGAACGCGAGCACGAACACGCGCCAGTTCGTCATCGCGTCGCGCAGCTTGCTGCCGTGCTTCGCGCCGATGTCGCGTTGCTCGAACGCCAGGCGCTTCGCGAGCGACGCCTTCTCTTCGTCACTGAGCCACGCGGCTTTCTCGGGACGGTCGGCCAGCACGAACAGGCACGCGATGCCGAGGATCACCGCCGGTACGCCTTCGATCAGCAGCAGCCACTGCCAGCTGCGCAGCCCGTGCAGGCCGCCGAGTTCGAGCAGCGCACCGGAAATCGGCGAGCCGATCATGTTCGCGACGGGGATGCCGACGAGGAAGGCGGCCGTCACCTTCGCGCGCCACTTGCCGGGAAACCAGTGCGTGAAATACAGATAGATGCCGGGCGTGAACCCTGCCTCGGCGAGCCCGAGCAGAAAGCGCGCGGCCGCAAAGCTCTTCGGTCCGACGACGAACGCCGTCGCCATCGAGAACAGGCCCCACGTGATCATGATTCTCGCGATCCACACGCGCGCCCCGACCTTCTGCATGATCAGGTTGCTCGGAATCTCGAACAGGAAATAGCCGATGAAAAACAGGCCGGCGCCGACACCGAACTGTTCGGCCGTGAGACCGAGATCCTGGTTCATCGTGAGCGCGGCAAAACCGACGTTGGTCCTGTCGAGATAGCTGATCACGTAGCAGACGAAGACGAACGGCAGAATGCGCCGGAACGCCTTCGCGAGCGTGCGCTCGCTGGCCGCGTAATCGTCGCCGGCCAGGCGCTCCGCGGATGGCGCGTCGGCGCGCGGGGCGTCGTCGCCGGCATGCAGCGCGTGCGAAACGGTCATGCTTGTCTCCTTCGTCGCGCGGCTGGCGGCGCGATCTTTCGGCATACGGGCGAGAAGCCGACGCGCGGCTTCCCGGCTCTTGGGTCTCAGCCCTGCTTCGCGGCCTGCTTCGGCAGCGGGCCGGCAATACTCATGTCCGCTTTCAGCACGGAACCGGACGTCGATTCGGTGATGAAGAGCGTCTTCATGTCCGGGCCGCCGAAGCACACGCTCGTGAGCGACGCTCCTTTCGGCCCGGTCAGGATCTCGACGGGCTCCGCGCAGTGGTTGAGCACCCACACGCGGCCGAGCCCCGGATTCGCGACGAACAGGCGGCCTTCGAGATCGACGGTGAGGCCGTCGGGGCCGCTCGGTCCGTGGGACGTGAAGAACGGGCTGACCTTGGTGACCGATCCGTCGGCCTGCAGCGGCATGCGCCACACGGCATTGCCGCGCGTCATCGCGACGAACAACACTTTCTCGTCACGCGACAGGACGAGCCCGTTCGGGCTCGGGCAGGTGCCGAGCAGCATGTCGAGCTTGCCGTCGGGCGACAGCCGATACACGCGGCCCGTCGGATCATGCAGCCCGGTCTGCCCTTGATCGGTGAAATAAAGGTTGCCGGCCGAGTCGAACGTCAGGTCGTTCACGCCCTTGAAGCGCTCGGTGTTGCGGCGCTCGAGATACGGGCGAATTTCACCGCGCTCGATATCGAGCAGCATCAGGCCGTTCCGGTAGTCGGTGATGATCAGGTGCGATGCGTCGAAGCGCTTCATCCCGTTGGGCTCGCCGTCGTATTCGACGACCAGATCCCAGTCGCCCGACGGCGAAATGCGGAAGATGCGCCCGTGCGGAATGTCGGTCACGAACAGATAGCCGTCCGGATCCCACACCGGCCCTTCGAGAAAGGAATCCGTGACCATGCCGCCGCGATTCGCGCGCGCCCATTCCGTGCGAACGTCCGGCTTGCGAAACTTCTCCGGCATGCGCGTGAACACGTCGGCTTCGCGCACGTCGGGACTCGTCAGATAAAACATGCGTACCTCGATGTTCGGGTTTCAAGCCGCGCTGTGCGCGCGTTCGTCCAGCACCGCGAGAACGTTGGCGGCCGCGCCCTTGCCCATGTTCACGTACGCGGCATCGCTCACGCCGCCGATATGCGGAGACAGAATCACGTTGGGGATTTGCTGGAACGGGTGCGGCACCGTCATCGGCTCGACGTCGAAGCTGTCGAGCCCGGCCGCGCGCAAGTGGCCGCTCGCCAGCGCGTCGGCAAGCGCGGCTTCGTCGATCAGGCCGCCGCGTGCGGTATTGACGACAATCGCCCCGCGCTTGAAACGCGCGAGCGTGTCGCGGTCGAGCATGCGGCGGTTGTCGGCCGTCAACGGACAATGCAGCGACACGACGTCCGATTCCGCGTACAGCGTGTCGAGCGGCACGAGCTTCACACCGGCCGGCGCTTCCTTTGCGAACGGATCGAACGCGAGCACCTTCATGCCGAACGCCGCGCCGATCGCGGCCACGCGCCGGCCGATCGCGCCGAGGCCGACGAGGCCGAGCATGCGCCCGTCGAGTTCGACGGACTTGTGCGTCGACTTGTCCCAATGGCCTTCACGCATGCGGATATCGAGCTGCGGAACCGACTTCGCACACGCGAGCAGCAGCGCCCACGCGTGCTCGGCGACGGCGGCCGCATTCGCGCCGACCGCGGCGCGCACCGCGATGCCGCGCGCGGCGGCGGCGGCCTGATCGATCACGTCGATGCCGCTGCCGTGCTTCGAAATCACCTGCAGGTTTTCGGCGGCGTCCATGATGCGGGCGTTGACCTTGCCGTACCGGACGATGATCGCGACCGGCTTGTGCCGGGTGCAGAGCGCCACGATGTCGTCCTCGGTCGGTTGCTTGCCGGCGAACACGACGTCGAACTGCGCAAGCATCTCGAGCGCTTGGGGCGCCAGGTCGGCGGCGGTCACGAGGACCACGGGCTTGTGCGAAGCGATCTGCATCACAGTGCCTCGCCTTCGGCCAGCATGCCGGCTGCGCGCAGTTCCTTCTCGATCCAGCCCGGACGAAGGTCGCCCTTGTGGATCGCCGCGATACGCGCGGTTTCGAAGTCGAGCTTTTTCTGCGCGAGATCGACGATGCGCGCGACGTCGGTGCGCGCAATGACGACGACGCCGTCGGCGTCGCCGACCACCAGGTCGCCCGGATTGACCGCCGTGCCGCCCAGCGAGATCGGCGCATTCACGCGCCCCGCGACGCTTTTGGTCGGGCCGCACGGATTGAGGCCGGCCGCGAAGATCGGGTAGTCGCCGTTGGCCAGTTCGTGCGCGTCGCGCACCGCGCCGTCGATGACGATGCCGGCGATGCCGCTCGCCTTCGCCTGCGCCGCCATGATTTCGCCGAGCAGCGCGCACGAGATGTCGCCCTTGCCGTCGACCACGACGACGTCGCCCGGCTTCGCGACGGCGAGCGCCGCATGGATCGCCAGGTTGTCGCCGGCGCGAACTTCGACCGTGACCGCCGGGCCGGCGACCTTCATCTTCGGCGACAACGGCCGCACGCGGCCATGCACCGTGCCGCGGCGGCCCGCGACGTCGGCCAGGATCGCGGCCTGGTAGCGCGCGGCCGCCTGAACGAGTTCCGGCGAAACGCGTTCGATGTCGCGATTGATCGAAGAAGTGCCGGCGGATGTCTTGCTCATGATTCGACCTCGGGTTGTGTGTTGTACTCTGTACAACACTGGTGTACATGGTGAAATCACTATAGCCAAGCGAAGCGCGTCATGGCACTGGCGTTTACCCTTTTACGTGGTAAACCAGAGTTTTACCCTGTACAATTCCGAGTGAATGTCGACGGGAGAGAAGGAATGGGAAACGACGGGGTCGTTGCCGTGGAAAAGGCGCTTTCGCTGCTGGACTGCTTCAAGCCCGGCGCCGAATCGCAATCGCTCGCGACGCTGTCGCAGGCGTCCGGCATGCACAAGACGACGGTCTATCGGCTGATGAACTCGCTGGAGCGAATGGGCTACGTCGTGCGCGCGCAATCCGGCAATTATTCGCTCGGACATCGCGTGCTGTACCTGGGCAAGCTGTACGAGCAGTCGTTCCACCTGTCCACGGTGGTCGAACCGGCGCTGCATGCGCTGGCCGCGCTGACGAAAGAAAGCGCATCCTACTACGTGCACGACAACGGGCAGCGGCTTTGCCTGTTTCGGGTCGAACCGTCCGAAGGCTTGCGTGAAACGCGGCTCGCGGGGACGATGCTGCCGCTCGACGACACGGCCATCAGCCAGGTGATCCGTTTCTGGGGGCTTGGCGAACCGATCTACGACAAGCCGCCCGCACTGCCCCTCTTTACCGCGGGTGCACGCGACGTGCACACGGCGGCGTTCGCGGTGCCGATCTTCGGTGCCGGCGACAAGTTCATGGCGGCGCTGACGCTTTCCGGCCCTGCCTCCCGCCTCAGCGTCGCGCACGCGTCGGGCGAGCTGGATCGACCGCAACTGGATGCGGCCGCCGATCTGTCCCGGAAGCTGGGGGCGAGTGTCGCGCTCTGCGAGAACGTCTACGGCACCTGATTGCCGCTTCGGCGAAGGCAGGGTTCAACTCGGCGAGGCGTTCATCGCCCGCATGACGCGTGCGGGCGTTCCTTATGCATGCGTCGAGCGCGGCCGGTCGGTCGTCCGCACAACCGCATGGCCGGCGGACATCGACCGTGACTCGAAGTCCTCGCCGCGCGATTCGCGCGACGCGATCACCGCGACGAACGCGGGGAGCGCCATCAGCATCGCGTAACCCGCGACGAAGATCGCCGAGCCCGCATAGCTGACGAGCAGCGTGCCGACGATCGGGGCGATCGACCCGCCGAGCACCGATGCGAGCTGATAGCGGGTCGACAGGGCGGTAAAGCGCACCCGCGTCGGAAACAGTTCGGCCATCGGTCCGAGAATGATGCCGTGGCAGGCCAGGCACGCGATCAGCGCGAGTTGCGGATGCGCATAATCGCTGCCCGGCGACAACGTGAACAACGAACAACCGGCGACCGCCGCACCGAGCAAGCCGGCGATCAGCACCGGGCGCCGTCCGACCCGGTCCGACACGTGCGCGGCGAATTGCGCAATGACGCAGTGTCGGAAGCCGGCCTCGATCCGCCGCGCCGTTACGCCACGGCCGGAAAATCGAGCGTCGTATCGTTCACGCGATTGACGAGGTTCGTGAACGTGATCGATGCGATGGCCAGATTGATCTCGATGAGCTGGCGTTCCGTATAGCCAGCCGCGCGCACCGCATCGACGGCCGCAACGGGAACCGTGCCGCGCGTGCCGACGAGCGTACGGACATACGCGACCAACGCGTCGCGCGCGGCGTCGCCGGTGGCCGCGCCCGCGCGCACCTGCTTCATCTGATCGCTCGTCAGGCCTGCCAGCTTGCCCATCAGCGTGTGAGCGGCGACGCAGTAATCACACCCCGCGTATTCGCTGACCGCCAGCTTGATCACTTCGATATCGGCCTTGCCGAGCGTGCTCGCCGCGACCGCGGCATCGAACGCCAGCACCGCGCCGAGCGCGTCGGGGCTTTGCGTGCCGACGGTTGCGTATGCGTTGGGCACCTTGCCGACAGCCTTCTTGATCTTCGCGAACACTTCGGCGGCCGCGCCGGTTGCCTCTTCAGGGCGAATGGTGGTGAGACGGGACATGATCGACTCCTTGCTTCGTGGTTGAACGGTTAGCCATGTCGTATGGCATGGGAGTCAGTGTAGGGATGCGCGACGATTTCTTTAATGCCATACTGCCGCAACTTCATGCTCAAACGTCTCATATGGAAATGCTCGACCGATTGCTGTCGATGATGCCGGTCACCGGGCGGCTTGACGTGCGGTGCCACTTCGGCGCGCCGTGGCGCATCGACCATCCCGAGTCGAGCGAGTGGGAACTCCCCTATCACATCCTGTTGCGCGGCGAGGCTGTCGTCGAGTGCGAGACGGGCGGAGAAGACGAACCGACGCTCCGGATGAAGGCGGGCGACATCGTGGTGTTTCCGTCCGGCAGCGCCCATCGGCTGCACGACGGCAGCGGCGAGGCGCCGCGCGCGGCGCGCGAGCGGCACGGGAACGGCCTGACCGTTGCGACGAACGGCAGCGCCGATGCGAACACCGACGTGCTGTGCGGGCGCTTCGTGCTGCCTGCCGTCCCGCAGCAGTTGCTGCGCGACCATCTGCCGCGACGTCTGATCGTGAGCAGCGTAACCGCGGTCGATGGACAGACGCGCGACGCCGCGTTTGCAGCCACGCGACTCGCGCGGGTCATCGAATTGATGCGCGAGGAAGTACTGGAGCAACGCGCCGGCAGTGCCGCGGTCGTGGATCATCTATCCGGCGCGCTGTTCGCGTTGACCCTGCGCAGTGCGTCCGAGGCAGGCCACGCGCCGCGCGGGCTGCTTGCACTGGCACAACGTCATCGGCTGCAACCGGCGCTCGCAGCCATGTTCGACGAGCCCGAAAAGCCCTGGACGCTGGCACAGCTGGCCGAGCGCTGCCACATGTCGCGCGCGACGTTCGCACGCCACTTCGACGAGGCGATCAGCCGCTCGGCAAGCGACGTCCTGACGGAAATCCGCATGGCGCTGGCCGGGCGCAAGCTGGCGCAAACGACGATGTCCGTCGCCGAGATCGGCGAATCGGTCGGCTATCGATCCGAGGCCGCGTTCCAACGGGTGTTCAAACGGCAGGTAGGCATGACGCCGGCGAAGTGGCGCATGCGATCGTCGCGAATCGCGGAGCCGGAAGTGCGTTCATCCTGACGCACGATGCTTGCGCCGCGTTCGCCCGTCGACTCCGTCCGGGACCGACGTTCGCGCGATCGCCTGCATGCGGACCGGATTCGCGATGTTGCCGCATGCATCGCGGCCGGCCCACGACCGCGCATCCGTCGACGATGCATGTTGCCTGCACGAACAACGATCGTCCCGCACCGGCCCCACAGGCGGAGCGGGTTCGAAACTTTGCTATGCTGGCCGCCGCCATGCGGCGACATGGATGCGCACGATGCGCGCAAGGCCACGTTCACTTCACCCGGATATCTTTCATACATGGACAGGCTCCAGGCCATGACCACCTTCGTCACGGTGGTCGAGACGGAAGGATTCGCATCGGCGGCGCGCAAGCTGAACGTATCGCCGTCGGTGATCAGCCGCGTGATGACGGAACTCGAGGAATATCTCGGCGTGCGGCTGTTGACGCGGACGACGCGCGTGGTCCGCATCACCGATGCGGGCGCGTCGTTTTACGAAGACTGCCGGCGCATTCTGGCGGACATCGACGCGGCCGAGCTTTCCGCCACCGGCACCGGCAATGCGCCACGCGGCCAGCTCACCGTCACGGCGCCCGTGCTGTTCGGCAAGAGCTACGTGACGCCGATCGCGCTCGAGTATCTGGAGCAGCATCCTTTCGTCAATCTCAACTGCTGGTTTCTGGACCGTGTCGTGAATCTCGTCGATGAAGGCGCCGACGTGGCCGTGCGCATCGGCGAGCTGCCGAACTCGTCGCTGCAGGCGATCTCGGTGGGCAAGGTACGCCGCGTGCTGTGCGCGTCTCCCGCTTATCTGGACGCGCACAGCACGCCGCGGCATCCGGACGATCTCGCGGCTCACGTCACGATTCAGGCGACGGGCATCACGCCGGCGCCCGAATGGCGCTTCCGCGCGCGGGACAAGACGCTCGCCGTCCCTATCCAGCCACGCCTGCTGACCACGACGAACGATTCCGCGATCGCCGCGGCAACGGCCGGTCTCGGGATCGTGCGCCTGCTGTCCTATCAGGTGGTCGACGAACTCGCGCAAGGCGCGCTGCGCGTGCTGCTGGCCGAGCACGAACTTGCCCCGCTTCCGGTTCACGTCGTGCATCGCGAGGGCAGGCACGCGAACCGGAAAGCGCGCGCGTTCATCGATCTCTGCGTCGAAAAGCTGAGAGCCCAGGCGCCGATGTGGTCTGCATAGCAGGCACCGGCGAGTCGGCGCGGCGCGCGCGCGACGGAACCGTCCCGACCGGCACGCGTATCAGGCATCGCGTTCGGTAGGTAGGCAGGCAAGCCGCTCCTACAGGCCGAGATCGCTCAGGCCGGGATGATCGTCGGGCCTGCGCCCGAGCGGCCAGAAGAACTTCCGGTCGGCCTCGGCGATCGGCAGATCGTTGATGCACGCATGGCGGTGATGCATGAGGCCATCGTCACCGAATTCCCAGTTCTCGTTGCCGTACGACCGATACCAGTTCTGCGCGTCGTCGCGCCACTCGTAGGCGAAGCGCACGGCGATCCGGTTGCCGCCGTATGCCCACAACTCCTTGATGAGCCGGTAGTCGAGTTCGCGCTGCCACTTGCGTGCGAGCAGCGCGACGATCGCCGGACGGCCGGTCGCGAATTCGGCGCGGTTGCGCCACACGCTGTCGACGCTGTACGCGAGCGAAACCTGCTCCGGATTGCGCGTGTTCCACCCGTCTTCGGCGAGCCGCACTTTTTCGATCGCCGTCTCCAGCGAGAACGGCGGAAGCGGCGGGCGAACAACGTTGACGTCTTTCATGATCGAACTCCTTTCGTTGGGAATCGTCGCCGGGCGACGAGGGTTCTGAATTACACGTCGAGCAGCAGACGGTCGCCGCCGCCCGATTCGCGATGCGCGGGCACCGCGCAGCAGATCAGCGCTTCGTCGTCCGCTACCTTGAATTCCGGCGCGACCGGATACGTCACCGCGCCTTCGACGATCCGGGTGCGGCAGGTGCCGCAACTGCCTCCGCGGCACCCGTATTCGGGCGTCAGGCCGCGCGCCTCGGCCAGGTCCAGCAGCGAGCCGCTGCCCGGTTGCCAGCGCGCTTCCTTGCCCGACTTGACGAACGCGACGGGTGTCGGCGTATCCGCCGGCGCACGCAGCGGGGTACTCGCGCCCGCATCGGTTCGACGCCTGAGCCCGGAAGGGCCGAACGACTCCGCGTGGATTCGGTGGTCCGCCACGTTCAGGCCGCGGAGCCCGTCATAAACCGCTTGCATGAAGCCCGACGGTCCGCACAGATAGAAGTCGTAGTCGTCGAACGGCAGCGTGGCGCGCAGCAGGTTCGCATCGATGCGGCCCGCGACGTCGAACTCGTCGCCTTCGCGCGCGCCGGTCGCGTCCGACAGGACGCGCACCACGTTCACCGCGCCGTTCGCGGCCGACGCGAGCTGGCCGATCTCGTCGCCGAACGCGCGCTCCTTCACGGAGCGTGCGGCGTGAAAGAACCAGGTCTTGCGCGTGCCGCGCTTGCGCGCGCCTTCGTAGACGATGTGACGCAACATCGCCAGCATCGGCGTCACCCCGACACCGGCCGCCAGCAACACGGCAGGCCGGCGCTCGAGCGCATCGATCGTGAATTGCCCGGCGGGCGCCCGGACGTCGATGCGGTCGCCGACCCGCACCCCGTCATGCAGATGCGACGACACGCGCCCTTCCCGCTTGACGCTGATGCGATACACGCGGTCCGACGGCGCGCTCGACAACGTATAGGTGCGGATGAGCGGATCGCCGCCTTCCGACAGGTGCACGCGAATCGGCACGTGCTGACCCGCCAGGTGCGGCACCAATCCGGCGCCGTCCTCGGGTTCGAGCTGGAACGAGCGAATCAGCGTGCTCTCGTCGGTGATTTTCGCGACCCTGAACGGACGCCACGCCCGTGCCAGTTCGGCGGCGCTCAAGCGACTCGCGGCCTCGTCCCAGCTTCCTGTCATCAGCGAGTTGGGCGACCAGCCTTCCGCCCGGAACGTCCAGCGCAACGGCAATGCGCCGGCACGATAAACGACGCGGCGCGGCTTGAAACGCCACAGTCGCTCCGCGCCCTGAAAGGCGGCGATCTCCGGCGAATCGAGGTCCACTTCGGCTTCGCCGGTCATCTGCAACACGTCGCCGGTTTCGAAGTCGGCGAACACGATGCCCGCGCGCGGATTGACCAGGAAGTTGCCGAGCGTCGCGAAAAACAGGTTGCCGGCGAAATCCGGGATCGTCAGCACGCCGTCGTCGCCGATGCGCACGAACCCCGCCTTGCCGCCGCGATGCGAAACGTCGACCTGGCGCTCGGCGCCGTCGCCGACGTAGGACGCCACGAACAGCGTGTCGGCAGCCGCGATGATCGCGCGGGCGCGATCGTCGAGACGATCGCTTTCCTCCGGTGCGATCGCGGAGAACGTATCGGGTTCGCGAACGAACGCGAAGTCGCGCAACTGGATGTATTGCGGGCAGTTGCCGAAGCTCTGCACGACGTCGAGATCGAATGCGCGCGTCTCGCCGCGACGGATCATGCCGTTCAGGCGATTGCGACGCCGCGTATGCAGTTCGATGCCGAGCAGGCCGATCGCCGCGCCGTCGCGCGTGCCGCCGGCAGCCGGATCGTTCGGATCGGATACGGTGTCGATGCGCAGGCGTTTGTCGTTCGGCGACTGCATGAAGCCGGGCTGGCCGAATGCGAACGTCGCCCACGCATCGCCGTCGTCGGCCACCGCACCGACGACGACGAAAGGCAACTGCGCGAAGAACGCACGATGTTGGTCGGGCATGTGGTTCCTGACGAAGCGTCGTCCCACGCTGTCCATCTTCTGCATCACGCCTGTCTTTTCCTGCAGCTCGAGTTCGCCCCGATGCCACGGCGAGTTCGCTTCATTCGATACCGTGCTCACGATGTGTCTCCTCGACGGAATCCGCACATGACGCATTCGGCGCGCCTTGACGCGTCGGCGTCGCCCTCCGTCACCGCACGGGCAACGGGCCGACCTCGGTCACGCAGCGGCCGCGAGCCCGACCGGCGTCTTCACGAACTCGACGAAGCCCGACAACGCTTCGATGCGGCGCAGCCACGCCGCGACGTTCGAATAGCCGGACAGGTCCACATTGCCTTCGGGCGCGCGCGCAACGTAGCCATACAACGCGACGTCGGCGATGGTCGGCTTCGGCCCGACGATGAAGTCACGCCCCGCGAGTTCGGCGTCGATGAGCGCGAGGATGCGATGCGCACGGGCGATCACTTCGTCGGCGTTGAACTTCGCACCGAAGACCGTGATGAGCCGCGCGGCGGCCGGGCCGAATGCGATCTCGCCGGCCGCGACGGACAGCCAGCGCTGCACGGCGGCTTCCTGCGCGGGCGATTGCGGGAGATAGTCGCGGTTGCCCGACGTGCGGGCGAGATACACGAGAATGGCATTCGAATCGGCGATCACGGTCTCCCCGTCGACCAGCACCGGCACTTGACCGAAGCGGTTCAGCGCCAGAAATTCAGGCGACTTGTGCGCGCCGGCGGCCAGGTCGACTTCGATCAGTTCGTGCTCGATGCCGAGCAGCGAGATGAGCAGGCGGGCGCGGTGCGAATGACCGGAAAGCGGGTGAACGTAGAGCTTCATGACTGTTTCCTTTGGGAAGGTGCGACAAGCAGGTCTCATCGCTTGGAGCAAGTCTAGAAACTCGACGGTTGCGGCAGAATCCCCGCTGACGAGAATTGATCGTTCTCGTTTCGCGAATGGTCGGGCGAAAGCCGGCGTTGCGATGCGGACCAACGCGGCGTGTTGCGCGCCGGACCGCTGATGAAGTCGATCGCGCCGGCGCGCGACCGGGCTTGCGCGAGCGGCGCGCTCGACGCGCCGCCCGCGACGACGGCCGCCCTTACTCGAACGCCTTCAACGCATCCAGCCCGTCCGGCAGCGTCGCGTCCGGAAACTGCGTGGACAGCGTCGCGTCCCGCCACCGCGCCGCCTCTTCCGCGCGCTGCCGTTCCGCCTGCTCGCAGACGAACAGCGCATCGCCGCCGAGCAGCAGGCGCAGCGGCACGTCGTCGCGGCGCGACAGATCGACGATCAGCGCCGCGATCCGCGCGGGATCGCCAATCTCGCGGCCGCCATACGCGCCGAGCAGGTCGAGGATCTTCCCGACCGACGGCTGATAGTCGGGCAGCAGATCGTCGACGCCGCGCTTCGCCCGCGCGGCCCATTCGGTCCGCATCCCGCCCGGCTCGAGCGTGCACACGCGCACACCGAACGGCGCGACTTCCTTCGCGAGCACGTCGCTGAACCCGCCGACCGCCCACTTCGCGGCCTGATACGCGGACAGCCCCGGCGTCGACGTCCGCCCGCCGACCGACGACACCTGGAAGATGTGCCCCGCGCGCTGCCCGCGCATCGTCGGCAGCACCGCGCGCGTGAGGTTGATCACGCCGAACAGGTTCGTTTCGATCTGGTCGCGGAACACGTCGGCGCCCATCTGCTCGAACGGCGCCGTATGGCCGTAGCCCGCGTTGTTCACCAGCACGTCGATGCGGCCGAACGCGGCGCGGGCCGCCGAAACGGCCTGCGCCGCCGCCGCTTCGTCGGTGACGTCGAGCGCGACCGGCAGCAATCGGTCGCCATACCGTTCGGCCAGATCGGCCAGCCGCGCCGGATCGCGTGCGCCGGCCACCAGCCGGTCGCCCGCCGCCAGCACGGCTTCCGAAATCGCGCGCCCCAGGCCGCGTGCGGCCCCCGTTACCAACCAGACTTTCGACATTTTCCACTCCTTGACCATGGTGAAACGATGAAAATGAATGATTACTCACTCATTAATATGGACGATGAACCGATCCTTCCTGACCGCATCGCCCAGCCTGACACCTCGCTGCGCGCCATGGAGATGCGAGCCACCGCACGCGTCGCCATGACTTCCCTGCTCCGCTCACACCGTCTGCAACACGGCCCATATCGCGCGAAACCCCGCTTCCCGGTAGGCATCGGCCCGCGCAGGATCGCGCGCGATCGATTCCATCGCGGTTTCCGCGATCGACGTAAACAACGCCGAGCAGAACGCATGCGCTTCGTCGCGGTTCAGCCCGCCCGACGCGGCGACCTGTTCGCGCAGCAGCGCGCGGATCGCGCCGAAGCCCTCGGTGCCGGCCGCGCGATGCGCGTCGTCGATGCGACCGCTCACGCCGAGCTGCTGCAGCGCACGCCGGCCGTCCGGATTCGCGACGCCCCACGACACATAGCCGTTCCACGCATGCCGCACCGCCTGTTCGGCCGGCGCGCGTTCCGGAAACCCGGTCATCATCGCTTCGCGCATGTCGGCCTTCAGGCTCACGTACAGCGCGTTCAACAACGCATCCTTGGTTTCGAAATAGGTGAACACCGTGCCTTCCGCCACGCCGGCGAGCCGTGCGATGCGCGCGGTGGTCGCGGTCGCGCCGTCCTCGGCGAGCGCGACCGCGGCCGCGGCGAGGATGGCTTCGTGCTTGTCGGGACTGCGCGGACGGGCCACGTTCGATTCCTTTAATGAGTGAGCGCTCAATCATACTCAAGCCCTCGCCGGGAACGCAAGCCCTGTTACATCCGCGGGAACGCATACGCAATCCATCAAAACGGTGCACTATTGCGTTTTGCCGTACCGGCGCCCGCGCATCCGGCGCCGCATTGCCCTCGACGTTCGTTTCACGTTCACCGTTTCAAACCGCGAACCTCCCATGACGAATCAGCCTTCCCAGACGGCGGCCGACCGGCCCATCGACATGATCATCTTCGGCGGCGGCGGCGACCTGGCCGCCCGCAAGCTGTTGCCCGCGCTATACATGGCGCACCTGCACTGCAATCTTCCGCCCGAGACGCGCATCATCGCCGTCGGCCGCCGCGACTGGGGCATCGACGGCTATCGCAAGTTCATGGACGAGCAGTCGCGCCCGTTCATCGACGAGAAGGCGTTCGACGCCGACGCGTGGAGCCGCTTCCTCGACCTGTTCAAGTACGTGCTGATCGACGTCAACGTGCCGGACGACTACCTGCGCCTCGCCGAAGCGGCGCGTGGCGACGCGGTGCGCGTGTTCTACCTGTCGACGTCGCCGGAGCTGTTCACGACGATCTGCGACAACCTGTCGGCCGCGCACCTCGTCGACGCGCACTCGCGCGTCGTCCTCGAAAAGCCGCTGGGCCACGATCTCGCGTCCGCGAAGGCGATCAACGACGCGGTCGGCAAGCACTTCGAGGAATCGCAGATCTACCGGATCGACCACTATCTCGGCAAGGAAACCGTGCAGAACCTGATGGTGCTGCGCTTCGGCAACCCGATCTTCGGGCCGCTGTGGCAGGCGCCGAATATCCGCAGCGTGCAGATCACGGTCGCGGAAACGGTCGGCGTCGGCAGCCGCGCGGGCTTCTACGACCATACCGGCGCGCTGCGCGACATGGTGCAGAACCACCTGCTGCAGCTGCTGTGCATCGTCGCGATGGAGCCGCCCGTGTCGCTCGACCCGGACGCGGTGCGCGACGAAAAGCTGAAGGTGCTGCGCTCGCTGCGGCCGATGTCGCTGTCGGACGTCGCGCGCGACACCGTGCGCGGCCAGTACACGGCCGGCGCGGTCGACGGCCAGCCGGTGAAGGGCTATCTCGAGGAAGACAACGTGCCGGCGGACAGCCGCGCGGAAACCTTCGTCGCGCTGCGCGCGCACATCAACAACTGGCGCTGGGCGAACGTGCCGTTCTTCCTGCGCACCGGCAAGCGGCTGCAGCGCCGCCAGTCGGAAATCGTGATCGAGTTCGCGGACATGCCGTTCTCGATCATCCCGACCGGCCCCCGCAATTACGGCAACCGTCTCGTGATCCAGCTCCAGCCGGAAGAGTCGATCCAGCTGCAGATGCTCGCGAAGGAGCCGGGCAGCGGAATGAACATGGTGCCGGTCAGCCTGAACCTCGACCTGCAGCAGGCGATTCCGGAACGGCGCGCGGAAGCGTACGAACGGCTGCTGATCGACGTGATCCGCGGCCGCCTCACGCACTTCATGCGCCGCGACGAACTCGAAGCCGCGTGGTCGTGGGTCGAGCCGATTCTCGACGGCTGGAAGCAGCTCGGCGACCGGCCGCGCCTGTACACGGCCGGCACGTTCGGGCCCGCGGCTTCGTCGGCGCTGCTCGCGCGCGACGGGATGTCGTGGGCCGAAGAGGCGTAATCGCCGCACGACGGCGTGCCGCCGCGCGGCACGCCGGATTCCGCAGGGCAGCGCCGCCTGCGCTGCGCCGCTACTGCGGCTCCATCCACGCGGCCTTGCGCCGCGCCGGCGCATCGCCGCCGCTGCCGCCGCCCAGCACCTCGATCAGGTAGTCGACGAACGACGCGATCCGCGACGAGATCGCGGTATTGCGGTAGTACACCGCGTGAATCGGCTGCTGGACGTCGAGCGTCTGGCGCGCGAGCACCTGCACGAGCCGCCCGGCCTCGCGATCCTGCGCGGTCACGAAATCCGACAGGCATACGACCCCCGTGCCCGCCAGCGCGAGCTGCCGCAGCGTCTCGCCGCTCGACGACCAGACGTCGGGCTCGATGCGGCAGGGCTCGCCGTCCGTGCCGAGGATCGGCCATACGTTCAACGATTCGGGCTGCGTGAAACCGAGCAGCGTGTGCTTCGGCAGATCGTCGACCTTGCGCGGCTGCCCGTGCGCTTCGACGTAGTCGGGGCTGGCGAGGATGCGCACCCGGCTGTTGCCGATGCGCCGGCTGTGCAGCGTCGAATCCTTCAGCCGGCCGATCCGGATCGCGACGTCGGTGCGCCGCTCCAGCAGGTCGATGATGCCCTCGTTGCTGTTCAGCTCCAGCTCGACCTTCGGAAAGCGCTCGCGGTAGCCGCGCACGAGCGGCACGATCACGTGCAGCATGAACGGCGTCGCGGCGTCGACGCGCAGGCGCCCGGACGGCATCTCGCGCCGCGCGAGCATCTGCTCTTCCGCGTTCTCGACCGATTCGATGATCGCGCGCGCGTCCTGCAGGAACGCGCGCCCTTCCTCCGTCAGTTCGAGCCGGCGCGTGGTCCGGCGCAGCAGCGTGGTCTTCAGCTTTTCCTCGAGCCGCGCGAGCGTGCGGCTCGTCGCCGACACGGTGAGGTCGAGCTGCTGGGCGGCGGCGGTGATCGAACCGGTGTCGACCACGGCGGCAAAGGCCTGGAGTTCGTCTAGGGTGATCTTCATTGTTGATTTGAAATCAAAACAATTTGGTTTATAGACCAGTTTTTCCGCAAAAGTAAAGCCGGCACACTGCGATCCGTTCCTACTGAAACCCGGATCCCGTCATGCCACTCGCGTTGCTTGCGCTGACCATCAGCGCCTTTGCCATCGGCACCACCGAATTCGTGATCGTCGGGCTGATCCCGACGATCGGCGCCGACCTCGGCGTCAGCCTGCCGTCCGCCGGCCTGCTCGTCAGCCTGTACGCGCTCAGCGTGGCCATCGGCGCGCCGCTTCTCACCGCGCTCACCGGCCGCGTGCCGCGTAAGGCGCTGCTCGCCGGGCTGATGGCGCTCTTCACCGTCGGCAACCTCGTCGCATGGCAGGCGCCGGGCTACGAATCGCTGATCGTCGCGCGCGTGCTCACCGGCCTCGCGCACGGCGTGTTCTTCTCGGTCGGCTCGATCATCGCGACCACGCTCGTGCCGAAGGACAAGGCCGCCAGCGCGATCGCGACGATGTTCAGCGGGATGACCGTCGCGTTCGTCGCCGGCATTCCGCTCGGCACCTTCATCGGCCAGCACTTCGGCTGGCGCGCGACGTTCCTGATCGTCGCGCTGTTCGGCCTCGTCGCGTTCCTCGGCGCGGTTGCCTTCGTGCCGCGCGGGCTGCCGCAGACGCCGCCCGCCCCGCTCGCCCGCCAGTTGCGCGTGCTCGCCCAGCCGCGCCTGCTGCTCGTCTATGCGATGACGGCGGTCGGTTACGGCGGCTCGCTGATCGCGTTCACGTACATGGCGCCGCTGCTCGAACAGATCGCCGGCTTCACGCCGTCGCAGGTCAGCCTCGTGCTCGTCGGCTACGGCGTGTCGGTGGCGGTCGGCAACGTGTGGGGCGGCAAGCTCGCGGACGCCGTCGGCCCCGTGAAGGCGCTCAAGCGGATCTTCCTGCTGCTCGCGATCGTGCTGCTCGCGCTGACCTTCACGATCCACGTGAAATGGCTCGCGGTGCTGACGATGCTCGCGTGGGGCGCCGTGGCGTTCGGCAACGTGCCGGGGCTGCAGGTGTACGTCGTCAAGCAGGCGCGCCACTTCGCGCCGGACGCCACCGACGTCGCATCGGGCTTCAACATCGCCGCCTTCAACCTCGGCGTGGCGGGCGGGTCGTCGCTCGGCGGCCTGATCGTCGCGAACGTCGGCCTGGGCCACACGCCGTGGATCGCCGCCGTCGTCACGCTCGGCGCGTTTGCGCTCACTGCGCTGAGCGGCCGTCTCGACAGCCGTCAGGGCCTGCCGGAACGCACGGCCGAACCCGTCGAACTCGCCCATTGAACGTCATCCTTTCGCAGGAGCCCTCAGCATGAACGCATCGACCCAACGTCCGCCGTTCGCCGGCAAGACTTTCGAAGTCCGCTACGACGGCCTCACCGCGCTCAACGCGTACGACGAAGACGGCCTCCACATGCGCTACGCGATCACCGAAGGCCCGTACGCGGGCGCCATCGGCGAAGTCGAATACACGTGGCAGCCGATCGCCGGCGACACCTACGCGATCTCGTGGCAAGAAGCCGATCGCGCGACCGTCGTGCATATCGACGATTTCGCCGCGGGCACGTCGCGCTCGTTCTTCACCGCGCCGTCGCTCGATTTCCACCGGCTCGACGGCAGCCTGCGCGCGGTCTGAACGGAGCCCGACCATGTCCACTTCACTCGACTCGCTCGCCGCCGGCGGCTTCAGCATCGGCGTCGAACTGCCGCTCGACAACGACTGGACCCCGTCCGGCAACGCGAAACGCCGGCACGACGGCCGCCACCCCGGCGTGCCCAGCCTCGACATCCACGCGGAGCTCGCGCAACTGGCCGACACGCTCGGCTTTCGCGCGCTCTGGCTGCGCGACGTGCCGGTGTACGATCCGTCGTTCGGCGACGCCGCGCAGGTGTTCGAAACGTTCTCGTATCTCGGCTACCTCGCCGGGATCACGCGCGACATCCTGCTCGGCACCGCGGCCGTCGTGCTGCCGCTGCGCGAGCCGCTGCTGACGCTGAAATCGGCCGCGACGATCCAGGAACTGAGCGGCGGGCGCCTGCTGCTCGGCGTCGCGAGCGGCGACCGGCCGGTCGAATATCCGCTGTTCGGCCGCGACTTCGCCACGCGCGGCGCGAACTTCCGCGACCAGATCGCGCTGCTGCGCGACGGCGCGCGCGAGCATCTGCCGCCCGGCCTGGAAGTGCTGCCAGCCGCCCGTTCGCCGGTGCCGCTGCTCGTCGCGGGTCTCGCGCAGCAAACGCCCGAGTGGATCGGCGAGCACATGGACGGCTGTCTCGCGTATCCGGGCACGCCGGCCGATCACCTGCAGCGCGCCGCGAACTGGCACGCGGTGGCCGGCGACAAGCCGTACGTGAGCTTCATCCACCTCGACCTCGCGGAAGATCCGTACGAACCGCTTCAGCGGCACCGCTTCGGCGCCCGCGCGGGGCGCCTCGCGCTGACGGAAGAACTCGCGGCGATGCGCGACGCGGGCGTGCAGCACATCGGCCTGCATTTCCGCCGCAACCGCCGGCCGCTCGACGAGACGATGGCCGAAATCGCGGCGGACGTGCTGCCCGCGTTCCACCGGAACACGACGCCGCAGACGCGCGTCGCATAAGGGCGACCACGGTCCGGACGCCCGCGGCGCAACCAATATTTGACTTTAAATCAAATATTTTTGGCTTATGAAGGCGTTTATCTCATCAGTCTCACGCGCCAGAATGACGTCCATACCGCAATCGTTTCCTCACTTTCAGGAGCACATGATGAGCAAGATTCCCGCATTCGGCCTCGGTACGTTCCGCCTGCAAGGCCAGGTCGTCATCGACTCGGTCCGCAACGGCCTCGAAGTCGGCTACCGCGCGATCGACACCGCGCAGATCTACGGCAACGAAGCCGAAGTCGGCAAAGCGATCGCCGCGTCGGGCGTGCGCCGCGAAGACCTGTTCCTCACGACGAAGATCTGGGTCGACAACTACGCGCCGGAAAAACTGGCGGCCAGCCTCGAGGAAAGCCTGCGCAAGCTGCGCACCGACGTCGTCGACCTGACGCTGATTCACTGGCCGGCGCCGGGCAACGGCGTGTCGATCGACGCGTTCATGACCGCGCTGGCGGACGCGAAGGCGAAGGGCCTCACGCGCCAGATCGGCATCTCGAACTTCAACATCGAACTGACGAAGGAAGCGATCGCGGCCGTCGGCAAGGACGCGATCGCGACGAACCAGATCGAACTGAGCCCGTACCTGCAAAACCGCAAGCTGGTCGAGTTCCTGAACGCCGAAGGCATTCACGTGACGTCGTACATGACGCTCGGGTACGGCAAGGTGCTCGGCGACCCGGTGATCGGCGCGATCGCGCAGCGTCACGACGCGACGCCGGCGCAGGTCGCGCTCGCGTGGGCGCTGCAACTCGGCTACTCGGTGATCCCGTCGTCGACCAAGCGCGAGAACCTCGCAAGCAACCTGCTCGCGCAAACGCTGCGCCTGACCGACGCCGACATGGCGCAGATCGCCGCGCTCGAACGCAACGGCCGCGAAGTCGACCCGGCCGGCCTCGCGCCGAAGTGGGACTGAACGCCGCTTTCTTGATCGACCGCCCGCGGCCAGCCGGCCGCGGACACTGAGAGGACACCACCATGACCCAGGACCCGCTTTTCCAACCGCTGCGACTCGGCGCGCTGACGCTGCCGAACCGCATCGTGATGCCGCCGATGACGCGCTCGCGCGCGAGCCAGCCCGGCGACGAAGCCAACGAACTGATGGCCGCGTATTACGCGCAGCGCGCGAGTGCGGGCCTGATCGTCAGCGAAGGCACCTACATCGCGCCGCTCGGCAAGGGCTATGCATGGACGCCCGGCATTCACACGCCGTCGCAGGTCGCCGGCTGGCGCAAGGTGACGGACGCCGTGCATGCCGCGCACGGCCGAATCTTCGCGCAGCTGTGGCACGTCGGCCGGCTGAGCCACACGAGCCTGCTCGGCGGCGCGCAACCCGTGTCGTCGTCGCCGCTCCAAGCGAAGGGCGTGAACGTGTTCATCGCCGGCGAGGACGGCAGCACGCCGGGCTTCGTGCAGGCGTCCGAGCCGCGCGCGCTGTCCGTCGACGAGATCCGCGAGACCGTCGATCAATATCGCGCCGCCGCGCGTCACGCGATCGAAGCCGGCTTCGACGGCGTCGAGCTGCACGGCGCAAACGGCTACCTCGTGAACCAGTTCATCGATTCGAACGCGAACACGCGCACCGACGCATACGGCGGCTCGCTCGAGAACCGTCTGCGCTTCCTGCGCGAAGTCGCGCAGGCGCTGATCGAAGGGACCGGCGACGCATCGCGCGTGGGCATCCGCCTCGCGCCGCTGACCACGCTGAACGGCTGCGTCGACGACGATCCGGAAACGACCTACCTCGCCGCCGCGAAGCTGCTCGGCGAACTCGGCGTCGGCTACCTGCACATCGCGGAAGCCGACTGGGACGACGCGCCGCTGATGCCGGTCGCCTTCAAGCAGCAATTGCGCGCCGCGTTCCCGGGCGTGCTGATCTATGCCGGCGCGTACACCGCCGAGCGCGCCCGCGAAGCGATCGCCGCCGGCTGGGCCGATCTCGTCGCATTCGGCCGCCCGTTCGTCGCGAACCCCGACCTGCCCGAGCGGCTGCGCACCGGCGCCGCGCTCGCGCCGCACGATCGCAACACGCTGTTCGGCGGCGGCGCCCACGGCCTGACCGACTACCCGACGCTCGCGCAAGCCGCGGCCTGAACGATTCTCCTGTTCGTGCCCGGCCAGCCGCCGTACGTCGGCTCGACGCAGGTCAACATCAACCCGGCCGCGATCCGCTGATCGCGCCTTAGCCCTTCGGCAATCGCGGCGACTATCGCCGCGATTGTCATTTCCGGGTTGCGGCCCACGCGATCGGCGTCTAGTGTTGACAGGATCGACTCCACACGACCGTCACCCGACCTGAAAGGACGCCGCGCCATGCCAAGCCGCTCCCCGACACGCGACATGCTGCTGGCCGTTGCGGCCGGTCTTTCCTTCGCGGCATTCACCGCGCCCGCGCATGCCGACGACGCTGCCGGTCTCGCGCCGCCCGAGCCGGCCACGCCGGTGCTGTCGACCACCGCGAGCGGCTTGCAGGTCTACACGTGCGAATACGATGCCGAACACCGGCTCGCGTGGACATTCCAGCACCCCGAAGCGCTGCTGTTCGATGCCGGCGGCACGCTCGTCGTCCGGCACGGCGCAGGGCCGTCGTGGGAAGCGCTCGACGGCAGCCGCATTACCGGCAAGAAGCGCGCGGAAGCGCCAAGCGCAAGCCCGGCCGGCATTCCGCAACTGCTGCTCGCGGCGACGCCGGCCGCAACCGGCACGCTCGCCGGCGTGCGCTTCGTGCAGCGGCTCGACACGGCGGGCGGCACGCCGCCGGCCGCGACGTGCACGACCGAGCACGCGGTCGGCCGCTTTCCGTACTTCGCGCGCTACGTGTTCCTGAAGTAACGCGCACGACGCCGCAAACGACGGGCACCATCCCGTCGCCTTGCGCCACGCTTCCATTCAATCAGTTTTCCTATATTTGATGCAGGGAAGCGTGAAATCGCCGGCACCCTCGTTCCGTCTCGTCAGCGCAGCCGCATCGACAATTCGACGTCGCCGCCGAACGGCACCGACAGATAGCCGTTTTCCGGCGCGCGCACGTAAGCGAGGTAGTCGGGGCTGTATTCCGCGTTGTCGGCCACGACGAACGCGCCCGCCCTGAGCCGCGGCTCGACCAGCGCGAGAATCTCCGGATACAGCGCCTTCGCCCCGTCGAGCAGCAGCAGGTCGACCGCATCCGGAAGATCGGCGGCCAGCGTGCGCAGCGCATCGCCTTCGCGAATCTCCACGAGATCGGCCAATCCGCCTGCTGCCAGGTTGGCCTGCGCGCGTGCGACCTTCGACGGCTCGAACTCGCTCGTGATCAGCCGGCCGCCGCCGTTGTCGCGCAGCGCGGCCGCGAGATGCAGCGTCGAAATGCCGAACGACGTGCCGAATTCGACGATCGTCCTGGCTCCGCCGCTGCGCGCGAGCATGTACAGCAGCGTGCCCGTCTCGCGCGACACGGGAAGCGGATAGTCCTTCAGGCGCGCATACAGATCGGCGTAGTCCGTCTTGCTGCGCATCAGTCGCGCTTGCTCGTCGCGCGACACGTTCGCGAAGGCGGGGCTCGTCGCCGGGGACGACGCGTCGGCTTCATCGAACAGGCGCGCCAGCAGCGAAGCCAGCGGGTCGAGCATCAGGGTAGTCATGCGAATCTCCGGTATCGGGTTGAGTGCGTCGTTGCACCCGACTAGAATATGACGAACTATTCAGGTTTTACTATTCGCATTGGCAGACCGCTCATGACCGACCGCCGAAACGCCCCGATCGCCACGCGCAAGCAGCCTCGACAGGCACGCTCGACCCGTCTCGTCGAGGATGTCCTCCAGGCGGCTATTCAGGTTTTGGCGAGCGAAGGCGCGCAGCGCTTCACGATGGCGCGCGTCGCCGAGCGGGCCGGCGTGAGCGTCGGCTCGCTGTACCAGTACTTCCCGAACAAGGCGTCCGTGCTGTTCCGGCTCCAGCACGACGAGTGGCGGCAGACGCACGACATGCTGTGCGGGATGCTGCAGGACACGACGAAGGCGCCGCCCGAGCGGCTGCGCACCGCCGTCCATGCGTTCATCCGCTCGGAATGCGACGAAGCGCCGATGCGGATCGCCCTCGACGATGCCGCCCCGCTCTATCGCGACGCGCCCGAGGCGCAGGAAGTGAAGGCCGAGGGCAACCGGGCGTTCCGCGCGTTCATCCGCGAAGCGCTGCCCGACGTGCCCGACGCCACGCATGCGCTCGCGTGCGAGCTGATCCTGACGACGCTCACGACGGGCGGCAAGGCGTTCTCGGAAACCGCACGCACGCCCGCGGAAATCGACGCGTACTCGGACGCGATGGCCGACATGTTCTGCGCGTATCTCGCGCATCTCGCGCGCGATTGAGCGCCGCGCCGTGCCGTACCGGAACGGACACCGCACGCGCGCCGGCCTTCCGGGCCGCATTGAAAGTCATTCGTAATACCGGATGCCCGCCCGCTTGCGCCCTCACCCGCCGACCCTGCATTCAAATAGTCGCCTTAACGGATTCCAACTAGGCGTATACACGCGTGTCGGCGCGACGGAGCCCCGTTGCACGCCGATATAAGCGCTGCGACATGCGCTGCATGCTCTTCCCCCGATGGGACGTGATGGGCGGCTCGCCTAACCTTCGCTACGGCAAAGCACACGTGACGGGGTCGACCACACCACGCGTCGTCCGACGCGACACCCTCGCGATCGTTTCGATTCGCACGTAACGACACGCATCGCGCGTCAGGCGTCCCCGCGACGTTGCCGAACAATCCCAACTAGATACGAGACACCCTGACGACGGTTCGCAACGGGCCGTTTCAGCATGCTGATAAAGGAGCAAGCTCATGAGTGATACCCCGGTGCAGCCGACGGTCGGCGTCGGCGCGGAAGAAACTGACTTTGGCACCAAGGGAGTCATCGACCGCTACTTCGGCATTTCGTCGCGCGGCAGCACGCAGCGTCGCGAGATCATTGCCGGCGTGACCACCTTCCTCGCGATGGTCTATTCCGTGTTCGTCGTGCCCGGCATGTTCGGCAAGGCCGGCTTCGACACGAGCGCCGTGTTCGTCGCGGTGTGTCTCACCACCGCGTTCGGCTCGCTGCTGATGGGCCTGTGGGCGAAGCTGCCGATCGCGATCGGCTGCGCGATCTCGCTGACCGCGTTCACCGCGTTCGGCCTCGTGCTCGGCAAGGGGCTGCATCCGACGGTCGCGCTCGGCGCCGTGTTCCTGATGGGTCTCGTGTTCACGGGCATCTCGGTCACCGGCGTGCGTTCGTGGATCCTGCGCAACCTGCCCGCGGGCGTCGCGCACGGCACGGGGATCGGCATCGGCCTGTTCCTGCTGCTGATCGCGTCGAACGACGTCGGCCTCGTGATCAAGAACCCGGGCGCCGGCCTGCCGGTGTCGCTCGGCCAGATCACCGCGTTCCCGGTCATCATGTCGGTCGTCGGGCTCGCCGCGATCTTCGGCCTCGAAAAGCGTCGCGTGCCGGGCGGCATCCTGCTCGTCGTGATCGCGATCTCGGTGTTCGGCCTGATCTTCGATCCGGCCGTGAAATACCGCGGCATCTTCGCGCTGCCGTCGCTGAGCGCACCGGGCCACGCATCGCTGATCGGCGCGATGGACATCAAGGGCGCGCTGTCGATGGCCGTGCTGCCGAGCGTGCTCGCGCTGGTGATGACCGCCGTGTTCGACGCGACCGGCACGATCCGCGCGGTCGCGGGCCAGGCCGGCCAGCTCGACGCGAACGGCCGCATCGTCAACGGCGGCCGCGCGCTGACCGCCGATTCGATCAGCTCGATCTTCTCCGGCTTTCTCGGCGGCGCACCGGCGGCGGCCTACATCGAGTCGAGCGTCGGCGTGGCCGCCGGCGCGAAGACGGGGCTCGCGGCGGCCGTGGTCGGCCTGCTGTTCCTCGTCGTGATGTTCTTCTCGCCGCTCGCGGGGCTCGTGCCGTCGTATGCGACCGCGCCCGCGCTGATGTACGTCGGCCTGCTGATGCTCGGCAGCGTGAGCAAGCTGCACATGGACGACATGGTCGACGCGATGTCGGGCCTCGTGTGCGCGGTGTTCATCGTGCTGACCGCGAACATCGTGACGGGCATCATGCTCGGCTTCTCGACGCTCGTGATCGGCCGCCTCGCCAGCGGCGAATTCCGCAAGCTCAACGTCGGCACCGTGTTGATCGCGGCCGTGCTCGTCACGTTCTATCTCGGCGGCTGGGCGATCTGAGCACGCGACATGCGCGACGTCGCCTGCAGAAGGGCGGCGCGCATCGGGACGACACCGTCTCCTCCACCATCGTCGTCGATGGTCTGCCGCCTGGGAACGCGAGTTTCCAGGCTTTTTTTATCGGTGCGCCGCCGCGCGACGCGTTGCGCGAAAACGGCGCGACGCCGATTCGCGCGCGGTGCTACGATCGCGTTTTGCCCCTTCAGGAGTCGCGATGAACCCCCTTGGCATCGTCTCCGAATCGAGCACCCGGGCCTCGGCGCGCAAGCCGCCGTTCATTCCGTCGTTCGGCTTCCACGAAGTGCATGAATCGCAGCCGATCGACGCGCCGCCCGCATCCATCATCGATGTCGTCGCATCGCTCGACATGCGCGCCGATCCCGTCATCGACACGCTGCTGACGGTGCGCGAATTCCCGGCAGCCGTCGCCGGCGCGCTGCGCCACGCGCCGCGACGGCCCGAACGCGCGCGCTTCGGTTTCGACACCTTCACCCCGCTGCATCGCGACGACACGTCGCTGTCGCTCGGTCTCGTCGGCCGCTTCTGGCGCCCGACGCCCGACGTGCGCCCCGTCGCCGATGCCGACGCCTTCATCCGCCACGACGATCCGCGCGACGCGAAGCTGGTGCTCCGGTTCGAGGTCGTCGGGCTCGCGTCGGGCGCGCACATCCTGCGCACCGAAACCTTCGTCCATTGCCCGAGCGCGCGCACGCGCTGGCTGTTCACGCCGTACTGGCTCGCGATCCGGCTGGGCAGCGGCTGCATCCGGCGTCGCACGCTGGCGGCGGTCGAGATGGCGCTCGCCTGAACGCGCCGCGTCAGAACGGCTTGATCACGGCCAGCCCGACGACGAGCGCCATCGCGACGATCACCGCGCCCGCCGCGTGTCCGAGCCACGGAACCGGCGCGATCACGAGATCGTCGCGCTCCATGCGCCGCAGCGTGCCGGCCAGAATCCCGTGCAGCACCGACAGCGCGACGACGATCACAAGCTTCACCGACAGCCACGCGGCGCCGAACCAGTGACCGCTCATCGCGAGCGCGATGCCGGCGATCCAGACGATCGCGAGCGCGGGCGCCGTCACCATGCGATCCCAGCGTCGCACCGCGCGATGCACGGCGAGGTTCGCAATACGCACCGCGACGGACGACAGCAGCAACCCGCCGACGAACGTGACGACGGCCGCCAGATGCACGGCCTTCAGCACCAGGTAGATCATTGCGCGTGCCGCCGGCGCGCGATCCAGCCGGCGCTCGCCAGCCCCGCGAACGGCACGACGGCCGACAGCACGAGCCGCGCGACCTCGCCCTTGCTCCACAGCCCGCTCGACGCGGTGCCGACCACCGCCCACACGTACATCGCGAATGCGATGCCGTGAACCGGGCCCATGATCGATACCGCCACCGGATAGCCGGCCAGATGCTTGAGCGGCACGGCCACGCACACCAGCGCGACGAGCATGGTCGCCTCCAGCAGCGACAGGTATTGCAGGTTCCGCAACGCGTTGCGGTCGTCTTGTTTCATCGGCAGGCCTCCAGGGGGTCCGCCGCGATTGTCGCGTGTGGTGCCGGTCCGGGCCATTGGCTAGAATGACATCTTTCAACGGATTCTGGCCACGGCCGCACCCATCATGCACACGGTCGCCGTTCTTGCGTTGCCCGATGTCGTCCCGTTCGATCTGGGCGTCGCCTGCGACACGTTCGTGCGCGTGCGGGCGTCCCATGTCGAACCGGCGTACCGCGTACGCGTGTGCAGCGAGCTGCCGCGCGTCGGCGGCGAACTGTTCGAGCTGCGCCCGCCGTTTCGCCTCGACGCGCTGGCCGACGCCGACACGATCATGGTCCCCGGCACGTCGGCGCCGCTCGCGCCGACGTCGCGCCGCGTGCTCGACGCGCTGCGCGCGGCGGCCGCGCGCGGGCGCCGGATCGCGTCGATCTGCAGCGGCGCGTTCGTGCTCGCGGAAGCCGGGCTGCTCGACGGCCTGCGTGCGACGACGCACTGGCTCGCGGCCGCCGAACTCGCGCGCCGCTATCCGACCGTCGACGTCGACCCGAACGTGCTGTTCGTCGACAACGGCCGGATCCTGACCTCGGCCGGCGCGGCGGCCGGCCTCGATCTGTGCCTGCACATGATCCAGGCCGACTACGGCGCGGCGGTCGCCGTCGAAGCCGCCCGCAACGCGGTGGCGCCGCGCGTGCGCGAAGGCGGGCAGGCGCAGTTCATCGCGCCCGAATGGCCGGCCGGCGGCGACGGGCTGCACGACCTGATGGACTGGCTGCACGCGAACCTGCGCGAGCCGCTGACGCTCGACGCGATCGCGCGCAAGGCGTCGACGAGCGTGCGCACGCTGACGCGGCGCTTCCAGGAGCAGACGGGCACGTCGCCGGTTCAATGGCTGCAGACCGCGCGCGTCCGGCATGCGCAGCAGTTGCTGGAGGTGACCGGGCTGTCGATCGAACACGTGGCGACGGAAGCCGGGTTCGGCTCGGTCACCGCGTTTCGCGAGCGCTTCGCGCGCATCGTCGGCACGTCGCCGCAGCGCTACCGTCAGGCGTTCCGCGCGCGCGCCGACGCATGACCCTCATCGGGCTTGCCACCTGAACCCGCCCCCCCCTTTCGCGCCAACCGGACCCGACCGATGACCCGCATCCGCAATCCCCTGAACATCGCGCAGCTCCAGGCTTTCGTCTCCGCGGCGCACCTGAAGAGCCTGCGCGCCGCCGCGCGCGAGCTCGGCGTCACGCAGCCGGCGATCACGCACACGATCCGCGAACTCGAAACCGCACTCAACGCGGAACTGCTCGTTCGCAGCGTGCGCGGCGTCGAGCTGACCGCCTGCGGCGAGGCGCTGCTGCCGCGCGCCGAGCAGTTGCTCGGCGACGTCCGCCGCACCGTCGAGGCCGTCGAGCAGGTGAAAGGCGAGATGTCGGGCCGCGTCGCGGTCGGCACGATGCCGTCGATCGCGCTCACCGCGTTGCCGCACGCGGTGACGGCGTTTCGCCGCTCGATGCCGAACGTCAGCCTGCATCTGGAGGAAGTGACGGTGCCGGACGCGCTCGCGCAGTTGCGCAACGGCACGCTCGACATCGCTGCGATGCACCACGTGCCCGCGCTCGACCGCGATTTCACGCAATTGCCGCTGCTGTCGACCGAATTCACGATCGTGATGCGCGACGGTCATCCGCTCGCGCACGCGCGCCGGTTAGAGGAACTGCTCGACGCCGAGTGGATCGTCACCGTCGGCGCCGAGCAGTTTCCGCACAGCGTGATGGTGGGGATGTTCGAGGCGCACGGGCTGCCGCTGCCGAAGCGTTTGCTGCGCTCGCCGATGTCGTTCGCGGTGACGCTGGGGCTCGTCGCGCGCTCGGACGTGATCGGCTGCTTCACGCGCCCGCTCGCCGCGATGGTCGCGCCGCTCGGCATCCGCACGGCCGAACTCGACGAAAGCATGCCGCGCTTCGACCTGTCGATCATCGCGCGGCGCGACCTGCTGCCCACGCCCGCCGTGTCGCATTTCGCCACGTGCCTGCAACGCGCGGTCAACGAAACGCTCGGCTGAATCGTTCCTGTGTGTGAAACGGCGGTGCGTCCGACGCGCCGCCGCCGGGCCCGGTATCGGGGCTTGTCCTAGGCGCCCCGCCGGTATTTTGTCTTGATAATCTTCCGCACGTCGCGCGCCCCCATCGGGCGGGCGAAACGGACTGTCCGACGCGAAGCCGCGGCGGGCCGAAAGCTTACGGCGCGGCACAACCGCGCACCCATCGAACAAAACGAGGAGTCACCGAGTGAAAAAAATTCTTGCGGCTGTGACCGTGGCCCTGCTCGCCGTATCGGCCGGCACGGCATACGCGAAGGACTGGACGACCGTGCGGTTCGGCGTCGACGCAAGCTACCCGCCTTTCGAATCGAAAGGCGCCGACGGCAAGGTGGTCGGCTTCGACGTCGATCTCGGCAACGAGATCTGCCGCCGCATCCACGCGAAGTGCGTGTGGATCGAAAACGACTTCGACGGGATGATCCCGGCGCTGAAGGCCCGCAAGTTCGACGGCGTGCTGTCGTCGATGTCGATGACGCCGGCGCGCGCCGAGCAGATCGCGTTCTCGGCGAAGCTGTTCAACACGCCGACGCGTCTGGTCACGAAGAAGGGCGCGAACCTGCAGCCGACGGCCGAATCGCTGAAGGGCAAGTCGATCGGCGTCGAGCAGGGCACGATCCAGGAAACCTACGCGAAGACGTACTGGGCGCCGAAGGGCGTGAACGTCGTGCCTTACCAGAACCAGGACCAGGTCTACGCCGACCTGATCTCCGGCCGTCTGGACGGCACGCTGCAGGACGCCGTGCAAGCCGAGATCGGCTTCCTGAAGACGCCGCGCGGCGCGAACTTCGACTTCGCCGGCAAGGACCTCGACGATCCGAAGACGCTCGGCGAAGGCGCCGGTATCGGCCTGCGCAAGGAAGACACCGACCTGAAGACGAAGATCGACGGCGCGATCGCCGGCATGCGCAAGGACGGCACGTACGACAAGATCGCGAAGAAGTACTTCGATTTCGACGTCTACGGCAAGTAATCCGGCTGAACGACGCGCGATTCGGCGCGACGGGAACGGGCTCCGCGAGGAGCCCGTTTTTTTGCGCGCGGCGCGGGCGACGTTATTTTTTTCGCGCCAACCCGATGATTCTCAACGGAAATCCGCGCGCTCCGGCACCGGTTTGATGGCGGCGAGGAAGGCAACGTACAATCGATCTTCCACGCACACGGATCATTCGCGGCTGCGCCGCACTCTCCTCACCATGCAAACGCAGACCCATCCGCTGATTTCCCCCGCCGTCGGCACCGAACGCCAGATCACCAGCTTCCACTACGGCCCGCGCGGCGGAAAGAAGGTCTACATCCAGTCGTCGCTGCATGCGGACGAGCTGCCCGGCATGCTGGTCGCCACGCTGCTGCGTCGCAAGATCGCCGCGCTCGAGACGGCCGGCAAGCTGCAAGGCGAAGTCGTCATCGTGCCCGTGCCCAATCCGATCGGCCTGTCGCAACACGTGTTCGGCGATCATCTCGGCCGCTTCGAGCTCGGCTCGATGCAGAACTTCAACCGCAATTTCTACGATCTCGCGGCGCTCGTGCTGCCGCGTGTCGAAAGCCGCCTCGCGAACGACGCGCAACGCAATCTCGCCGTCGTACGCGCCGCGATGCGCGAAGCGCTCGACGAACAGAAGCCGCGCACCGAACTCGACTCGCAGCGCCTCGCGCTGCAGAAGCTGTCGTTCGACGCCGATATCGTGCTCGACCTCCACTGCGACAGCGACGCGGTGATGCACCTCTACACGAATCCCGATCTGTGGGCGGACGTCGAGCCGCTGGCGCGCTATCTCGATGCCAAGGCGTCGCTGCTCGCGCTGAATTCGGTCGGCAACCCGTTCGACGAAATCCACAGCTTCTGCTGGTCGGATCTGCGCAACCGCTTCGGCGACCGCTTCCCGATCCCGAACGGCGCGATTTCCGTCACGGTGGAACTGCGCAGCGAACGCGACGTGTCGTACGAGTTCGCGGAAAAGGACGCGCAGGCGATCGTCGAATACCTGACCGAGCGCGGCATCGTCGAAGGCACGCCGGCGCCGCTGCCGCCGCTCGCGCATCCGGCCACGCCGCTCGCGGGCACCGATCCGCTCGTCGCGCCGGTGTCGGGCGTGATCGTGTTCCGCACGCCGGTCGGCGCGATGATCGAGGCCGGCCAGGCCGTGGCCGACATCGTCGATCCGCTGACCGATCGCGTCGTCACGCTGAAGAGCAGCGTGTCGGGCGTGCTGTACGCGCGCCAGATCGTGCGCTTCGCGACGGCCGGCATGGAAGTCGCGCGCATCGCCGGCGCGACCGCGATCCGCACCGGTTCGCTGCTGTCGGCCTGAGGCTGCGCGCCGGGCCGCCGCGCCCATCGCGCGCCATCGGCTGCATCAAACGAAATCGCCCGCTTGCGCGGGCGATTTGCTTTCCGGAGCGCGCGTCGGCAGCCGATGCTTCGCCGCCGGCGCGCTGCGCGCGAAGGACGTTCAGAACGCCGGCACGATCGCACCGCCGAACTTCCGGTCGATGAACTTGCGCACGTCGTCCGATTCATAGGCCGCGACGAGCTTCTTCACCCACGGCTTGTCCTTGTCCTGCGCACGCACCGCGATCAGGTTCGCGTACGGCCCGCGCAGGTCCTCGATCGCGATCGCATCCTTCACCGGCGTGAGCCCGGCCTTGACCGCGTAGTCGGTGTTGATCGACGCGGCGTCGACATCGGGCAGTGCGCGCGGCAACTGCGCGGAATCGAGCTCGACGATCTTGATCTTCTTCGGGTTCTCGGCGATGTCGAGCGGCGTCGCGTTCACGCCGTTCGCACCGACGCCGGCCTTCAGCTTGATCACCCCGTACTTCTGCAGCAACAACAGCGCGCGGTTGCCGTTCGACGGATCGTTCTGGATCCCGACCTTCGCGCCAACCGGCAAATCCTTCAGCGACTTGAGCTTCTTCGAATAGAAACCCATCGGCGCGGTATAGGTGAGCCCGACGTTGACGATCTTGTAGCCGCGCTGCTTGATCTGGCTGTCGAGGAACGGCTGGTGCTGGAAGCCGTTCGCATCGAGATCGCCGGCGTCGAGCGCCGCGTTCGGCTGCACGTAGTCGTTGAATTCGATGACCTTGATCGCGAGGCCTTCGCGCGCGGCGACCTTCGTCACCTCGGTCCAGATTTGCGCGTCGGGGCCGCTCATCGTGCCGATCTTCAGCGTTTGCGAGTCGGCGTGCGCGCCGGGCGCGGCGAATGCCAGCGCGGCGGCGAGCGCGCCGAGGCCGGTCAGGATCGAACGTCGCATGTGGTGTCCTCTTGTCCCATGTCGTTTGTTGGAGGACGGATCGTGGCAGGGGGCGCGGACACGGCAAACCAAGCTTATTTCATGTGCATATTCCGGTTCGGGATCGAACGACTGGCGAATTCGGTATAACCCCGGATGTACAACCCGGGCAGAATTCGATGTCGCATCGGCACCACACATTCTTCATATGACAGGCGCTGTCATATTCATTACGTGGCCCGCCGATAAAGTTGCGCCGGTCCGTGAAAGCGCCCGTAGAGAGCGCCGGAACCGCAACTGGACACGCCATTCATTCGCTCGGAGAATCCTTTGAACAAGAAACTGTTGACCATCGCCGCCCTGGCAGCAACGGCCGGCACCGCGCACGCACAAAGCAGCGTGACCCTGTACGGCGTCATCGATGCCGGTATCAGCTACGTGAACCACAGCAAGACCGCCAACGGCGGCAGCGGCAAGCTGTTCAAGTACGACGACGGCGTGGCCCAGGGCAGCCGTTGGGGCCTGCGCGGCACCGAAGACCTCGGTGGCGGCCTGAAGGCGATCTTCGTGCTCGAAAACGGCTTCAACAGCGGCAACGGCACGCTCGGCCAAGGCGGCGCGATCTTCGGCCGCCAGGCTTACGTCGGCCTGAGCCAGGCGCAATACGGCACGGTCACGTTCGGCCGTCAGTACTCGTTCTCGACCGACATCCTCGGCTCGAACTACTCGACGGGCGGCAACACGGTCGCGGGTAACTACGCTTACCACGTGAACGACATCGACCAGCTGACGTCGAGCCGCATCAACAACGCGGTGAAGTTCCAGAGCGCGAACTACTCGGGCTTCACGTTCGGCGCGTTGTACGGCTTCTCGAACTCGACCGACTTCGCCGGCGCACCGTCGACGACGACGGGCACCACGACGACGCCGGGCTCGTCGCGTGCATACAGCTTCGGCCTGAACTACGCGAACGGCCCGTTCGCCCTCGGCGCCGCTTACACGGACATCCGCTTCCCGAGCCAGTCGACGCCGGCCTTCTCGACGTCGATCGCGAACCTCGCGCTGACGAACATCCGCGACCTGCGCACGTATGGCGTCGGCGGCCGTTATGTCTTCGGCCCGGCAACGGCATGGCTGCTCTGGACGCGCACGCAGTTCACCCCGATCGCGGCCGGCGCATCGGGCACGTTCTACAACGCCTACGAAGCAGGCGTGAAGTATGCGTTCACGCCGGCGCTGTCGGCGGCAGCGGGCTACACGTACACGAACGCGACGCAAAGCGGCAGCTCGGCGCACTGGAACCAGGGCAACGTGGGCCTCGACTACGCGCTCAGCAAGCGTACGGACGTGTACGGCCTGGTCGTCTACCAGAAGGCATCGGGCAACAACGTGCAGGCGCAGATCGGTTCGAGCACGAGCTACTTCAACACGTCGGGCAACGGTTCGTCGAACCAGCTGGCTGCTCGCGTCGGTATCCGTCACAAGTTCTAAAGCATCCGCTTAACTGGCCGCATCACGCGCGGATCAGGACGGCACGCAGCGCCCCGCTTCACGCGGGGCGCTTTTTTATGAGCTTTTAAGTTTCGCTTAATTCTGGGCTGAGACGATGCTTACACCCCCCCTGTTGGCCGCCTGAGCATCGGCGGCTTTTTTTTTGAGACCCCCTACGGCACCGCCATCAACTGCTCACAAGACAGGATCGGAGGCCACGATGATCGAAGATACCGTTTTCAGCCATCTGCACGCGATTCTGACGTGCCAACACTCGCTGCCGGTCCAGAGTTGCCGCGTCTCGGTGGAAATGCAGCGGCCCTGGGGCCGTCCGTATCGTCTCGTCGAATGGACGATGCATCTCGACGCGCCCGCGCGGCGCCAGATCGTGCCGGCCGAATCGACCGACGAAGAGATCGCCGAGGTGGTCGCGTCGCACGTGCCGGGCCGGCTTTACGGCGACGGCCGGCTGCAGTTCTGAACGCGTTGACGCGCCATCCGCTTCCCGTCTGCCGGCCGCGCCGCACGCGTCGTGCGGCAGTCGGTCTCGTTTGACGCGGCAACGAAACCTGCTACGCTGCGCGTTTTCGTCCACGTCACACACGATGGAAAACGCATTCAACGAACGTGGCGTCATGGTCACGCGCAACGGCCTGTCGGCCGCCGGGCAGGTATTCGCGCTGCGTGACATCCGCCAGGTCGATGTCGTCAAGATTCCGAAAAACCGTCTCGTGCCGTCGCTGATCTCGCTGATCGGCGCGGCCGTCGCCGTCGCGGGCGGCATCGGCGCATCGAGCGCCGCGCTGGTGGTCGGCGTGATGCTCGTCGTCGTCGGCTATCTCGCGTGGACCACGCAGGACGTCACGTATCGGCTGATGGTCGAGATGCCCGACGGCACGCGCGAAGCGCTGTCGAGCGTCGACGCCGCGTTCGTCGGACGCGTCGCGCAGGTCGTGCGCGACGCGCAGTCCGCCACCGCCGCCGGCTGATTCCATTCGCGTTCATGCACGCTCCGATTCGCGCTTGCCGCGTGCCCGCGGCGAGCGTCGGCGCGCGCACCCTTCCCGACGAATCGCATGCCATGCACCGTCGGCACGCACCTCGCCTCCACGGCGGACGCCGACCGCCTAGTATGGGAAGAGCGGCTCGCCGCCGCATCGTCCGAGGAGGCCAGCATGAACGCTCAATCGCTGTCCGGCATGCTTCGCGCGCAGGAACTGCTGATCGTGTCGATGATCCGCGCGCTTCCCCCTGACACACGCCGCGCGCTCGTCGAGCTCTACACCGAACAGATCGCATTCGCCGAACAGGCCGGCATCGAAAGCCACGGCGATCGCGCCACGCACGACGCGTTCATCGCGCATGCGCGCAATCTGCTGATTCGCATCGAAGCGCTGGCTTAGCGCCCGTTTCTCTCAAATTCGCGCCACGGCTCGCGCGAGCCGCGCAGGCGAGCGCTCACTCGCATGCGCGGCTTGGTGTCCTTGTATTGATAATAATTCTCATTTACACTGGCAAGGTTGTCAGTTGCCTTTCAAATCGCCGGTTGCCGCACGTCGCGCGCAACCGGGCCAGCCAGGTGAACGCGTCGCCCAGCCAGCCTTCGGGCTTGTTATCGTCAATGGGAGACCACCTGTGCATTGCTATACGCTGGCGCGGCGGCCGATCTGTGCCGCGCTGTTCGGCGCGTTCGGCCTGTCCGCTGCCCCGGCTCACGCCGATTCGTCGCCGCAAGGCGCCACCCCGCCTTCCGCCGTCCTGACCACCGCCGCCGCGTCCGTGCGCGGCGAGGCGGCGCTGCTCGACCCCGTCACCGTCACGGCCACCCGCACCGCCACCGCGGCGAGCCGCACGGCGGCATCCGTGTCGGTGATCCCCGACGAGGATCTCGAAGAACAGCAGGCCACCAACATCAAGGACGCGCTGCGCTACGAGCCGGGCATCACGGTGCGCCGCACCGCGTACCGGCCCGGCAGCGCCGCGCTCGGCGGCGGCCGCGACGGCGATTCGAGCATCAACATCCGCGGCCTCGAAGGCAATCGCGTGCTGCTGATGGAAGACGGCATCCGCCTGCCGAACGCGTTTTCGTTCGGGCCGCTCGAAGCAGGCCGCGGCGACTACGCCGATCTCGACACGCTCAAGCGCATCGAGATCCTGCGCGGGCCGGCGTCGGCGCTGTACGGCAGCGACGGCCTGACCGGCGCGGTGAACTTCATCACGAAGGATCCGCGCGACCTGCTGTCGATCTACGGAAAGCCCTACTACTTCTCGTTCCGGCCGAGCTACGACTCGACCGATCGCAGCATCGGCGCGACCGTGTCGGCCGCCGGCGGCAACGACCGCACCCAGGGGATGATCATCGCCGACGGCCGGCGCGGTCACGAAGTCGACACGCGCGGCAGCAACAACTCGGCGAGCACGCTGCGCACGACGTCGAACCCGCAGGACGTGTATTCGGAATCGCTGCTCGGCAAACTCGTGCTGACACCCACCACGCGCGACACGATCAAGTTCACCGCCGAAACGGTGCAACGGCGCGTGAACACCGACGTGCTGTCGGCGATCAACGCGCCGGCCACGCTCGGCCTCACGACGAACGACCGGCTCGAGCGCGATCGCTTCAGCGTCGACTACGACTTCCGCGACGACGCGTTCCGCTGGTTCCAGACCGCGCACGTGCAGTTCTACTACCAGGACGCGAAGCAGGATCAGTACGCATTCGAGACGCGCGGCCGGGCGGCTTCGCGCTCGCGCGACAACCAGTACAAGGAACGCACGTTCGGCGGTTCCGCGTTCGCCGAAAGCGGCTTCGCGACGGGTCCGCTCGCGCACAAGCTGCTCTACGGCGTGGACGGCAGCCTGTCACGCGTGACGAACCTGCGCGACGGCACGGTGCCCGGCGTCGGCGAAGCGTTCCCGAACAAGGCGTTTCCCGACACCGACTACACGCTGTTCGGCGCGTTCGTGCAGGACCAGATCGGCTACGGCCGCCTGCTCGTCACGCCGGGCCTGCGCTTCGACACGTACCGGCTGAGCCCGACCGAAAACGATCCGCTGTTCACCGGCAAGGCCGTATCGACGAGCGCGAACGAACTGTCGCCGCGCGTCGCCGTGCTCTACGAGATCACGCCCGCCGTCATTCCGTACGTGCAGTACGCGCACGGCTTCCGTGCGCCGACGCCCGACCAGGTGAACAGCAGCTTCTCGAATCCGGTGTACGGCTACACGTCGATCGGCAATCCGAACCTGAAGCCCGAAACCAGCGACACGTTCGAAGCCGGCCTGCGCGGCAAGGCCGGCACCGGCTACGGCGTCGTGCGCTACAGCGCGGCCGCGTTCACCGGCCGCTACCGCAACTTCATCTCGCGCACGACGATCGCCGGCAGCGGCCGGCCGGTCGACCCGTTCGTGTTCCAGTACGTGAACTTCGCCGACGCACGCATCCACGGCCTCGAAGGCCGCGCCGAGTGGGTGATGCCGAACGGCATCACGCTGAAGACGGCGATGGCGTTCACGAAAGGCTCGACGCAGAACGACGGCGCGGCCAGCCAGCCGCTCAACACCGTGAACCCGTTCTCGGCCGTGTTCGGCGTGCGCTACGAACCGAGCGAACGCTGGTTCGTGCAGGGCGACCTGCTGTTCCAGGCCGCCAAACGCGACAAGGACGTCGACAAGTCCGACTGTTCGAACAAGGCGTGCTTCACGCCGCCGTCGTCGTTCGTCGTCGACCTGCGCGGCGGCTACCGCTTCAACAAGCACGTGAGCGCGACCATCGGCATCCGCAACCTGTTCGACCGCAAGTACTGGAACTGGTCGGACGTGCGCGGCATCGCGGCCGATTCGCAGGTGCTCGACGCGTATTCGTCGCCCGGCCGCACGGTCGCCGTCAGCATGAAAGTGGATTTCTGATGCGCGTCGCCCGCGCGCCCACCCCAACCGTTACTCGAAGGAGTCCGACATGATGCAATCCGCCCTTCCCGGTCAATCGGCCACGCCGGCCCGCGCGGCCGCCGCGCTGCGCGATGCGTTCGTCAAGCTCAAGACCGAGCGCCAGCTACGCAACCGCGACGTCGCGCAGGCGCTCGGCGTCAGCGAAGGCGAGGCGCTCGCCGCGTTCGTCGGCGAGCACGTCGTTCGGCTCGACGCGCGCTTTCCGGCGATGTTCGAGGAAATGCCGCGCCTCGGCCGCGTGATGGCGCTGACGCGCAACGACACGGCCGTCCACGAAAAGGACGGCGAATACGCGCAGATGAGCCACGACGGCCCGGTCGGCCTCGCGCTCGGCGACATCGACCTGCGCATCTTCTATCGTCACTGGGTGTCGGCGTTCGCGGTGCGCGACGAGACCGCGCACGGCCCGCTGAAGAGCCTGCAGTTCTTCGATGCGCAGGGCCATGCGATCCACAAGGTCTATCTGCGCGCGCACAGCGATCACGCCGCATACGACGCGTTCGTCGAACGCTGGCGGGCGCCATCGCAGGAGCCGGGCCTCGAGGTCGCGCCCTCTGCGCCGAAAAAACCCGAGCGCGCCGATAGCGACATCGACGTCGCGGGCTTTCGCGCCGCGTGGGACGCGATGACCGACACCCACCAGTTCTTCGGCATCACGCAGCGCTTCGGCGTGAGCCGCATGCAGGCGCTGCGCCTCGCCGATCCGCACTACGCGTATCCGGTCGAAACCGCGCATGCGTTGCGCCACGTGCTCGAACACACCGCGAAAAGCGGCCAGCCGATCATGGTGTTCGTCGGCAACGCGGGGATGATCCAGATCCATACGGGCCCCGTCGCGAACGTACGCGAGGTCGGCGCGTGGATCAACGTCCTCGATCCGGGCTTCAACCTGCATGTGCGCGAGGACCTGATCGCCGCCGCATGGGTCGTGAAGAAGCCGACGAGCGACGGCATCGTCACGTCGCTCGAACTGTTCGACCGGAAGGGTGATCACGTCGCGCTGCTGTTCGGCGAGCGCAAGCCCGGCAAGGTCGAACGCGACGACTGGCGCGCGCTCGTCGCGACGCTGCCGGCCGCCGCACGCGGGGCCGCGCGGTGAGCGCGCGGTCGTTCGATCCGCGCCGCCGGTCGCTGCTGGCCGGCGCGGCGGCTGGCGCGCTCGCGGGCGCACTGCCCAGCAGCGTGCTCGCCCAGGCCGCGGCCGCCGCGCCGACACGCGTGATCGTGATCGGCGGCGCGCTGGCGGAAACCGCGTTCGCGCTCGGCGGCGCCGAGACGCCGCGTTACCGGCTCGTCGGCGCCGACACGACCTGCACGTATCCCGACGCCGCGAAGCGCCTGCCGAAGGTCGGCTACCAGCGCGCGCTGTCGGCGGAAGGGCTGCTGTCGCTGCGGCCCGATCTCGTGCTGGCCTCGGCGGAAGCCGGCCCGCCGACGGCGATCGCGCAAGTGAAAGGCGCCGGCGTCACGGTGACGACGTTCGACGAACGCCACGACGTCGAATCGGTGCGCGCGAAGATCACCGGCGTCGCGCAGGCGCTCGACGTACGCGATGCCGGCACCGCGCTGCTGCAACGCTTCGATCGCGACTGGCAGGCCGCGCGCGACGCGGTCGCCGCGCGCGTGCCCGGCGGCGCGCAGCCGCCGCGCGTGCTGTTCGTGCTGAACCACACCGGCGCCCAGGCGCTCGTCGCGGGCCGGCGCACGGCCGCCGACGCGATGATCCGCTACGCGGGCGCGCGCAACGCGATGCAGGGCTTCGAGCACTACAAGCCGCTGACGACCGAGGCGCTCGCGGCGGCCGCGCCCGACGTCGTGCTGATCTCCGACGAGGGGCTGGCCGCCGTCGGCGGCCACGCCGCGCTGCTCGCGACGCCGGGCTTCGGCGCGACGCCGGCCGGCCGCGCGCGGCGCGTCGTGTCGCTCGACGCGCTGTTCCTGCTCGGCTTCGGCCCGCGCCTGCCGCTCGCCGTCACGACCCTGCATCGACGCCTGTCGGATGCGCTCGCCTGATTCCGGATCGACCCGATGCCCGCTCACGCTTCGCCCTTCAACGCGCCGTCGTCCGCCTCGCGCGACGGCGCCGCACGCGTCGGTACGTCGCGCCGCTTCGCGCCGTTGGTCCTGGCCGCGCTCGCCGTTCTGGTGGGCGCGATGTCCGTCGTCGCGCTGTGCGTCGGCGCGTACCGCATTCCGCTGGCGGAAGCGTGGGCCGCGCTGAGCGGCGACGCGGCCGCTCAACAGGCGCGCGCGGTGCTGCTCGACATCCGCGCGCCGCGCGTCGTGCTCGCGCTGCTGGTCGGCGGCGGCTTCGGCGCGACCGGCGCCGCGATGCAGGCGCTGTTCCGCAATCCGCTCGCCGATCCGGGGCTCGTCGGCGTGTCGAGCGGCGCCGCGCTCGGCGCGACCACGCTGATCGTGCTCGGCCCCGCGCTCTTTGCCGCGCACGCGAGCGCGGCCGCGCTGCCGGTTGCCGCGTTCGCGGGCGGCCTCGCGGTCGCGGCGCTCGTCTACCGGCTGGCCGCGTCGCGCGGCCGGCTCGCGCTGCCGCTGCTGTTGCTCGCCGGTATCGCGATCAATGCACTGGTCGGCGCGGCGATCGGGCTGCTCACGTTCGTCGCCGACGACGCGCAGCTGCGCTCGCTGACCTTCTGGAGCCTCGGCAGCCTCGGCGGCGCGCAATGGTCGACGCTCGCGGCCGTCGCGCCGTGCGTCGCGCTCGGCTGCGTACTGCTCGTGCGCGAACGCGATGCGCTGAACGCGCTGCAGCTCGGCGAGACCGAAGCGCTGCATCTCGGCGTGCCCGTGCAGCAACTGAAGCGGCGCGTGCTCGTCGCGGTCGCGCTCGCGGTCGGCGCGCTCGTGTCGTGCGCGGGCATCATCGGCTTCATCGGGCTCGTCGCGCCGCATTGCGTGCGGCTCGCGTGCGGCCCGGACCAGCGCATCGTGCTGCCCGGCGCCGCGCTGCTCGGCGCGTTGCTGACGCTCGCCGCCGATCTCGCCGCGCGCACGCTCGCCGCGCCCGCCGACATTCCGCTCGGCGTGCTGACCGCGCTGCTCGGCGCGCCGTTCTTCCTGGCGCTGCTGTGGAAGAACCGCGGCGCGCTCGGCGGGTAATCCCTTCTTCACGACGACCATGCTGACTGCCCACCACCTCGACGTCGCCCGCCGGCACGACACGATCCTGCGCGACCTGTCGCTGTCGATCGAGCCCGGCCGCGTGACCGCGCTGCTCGGCCGCAACGGCGCGGGCAAGAGCACGCTGCTGAAAACCTTCGCCGGCGAGCTGACCGGCAACGTCACGCCCAACGGCGTGCGCGTGACGGGCGACGTCACGCTGAACGGCGAACCCCTCGCGCGCATCGACGCACCGCGGCTCGCGTGCCTGCGCGCGGTGCTGCCGCAGGCCGCGCAGCCGGCGTTCCCGTTCAGCGTCGACGAAATCGTGCTGCTCGGCCGCTATCCGCATGCGCGGCACAGCGGCGCCACGTCACATCGCGACCGCGACATCGCGTGGCGCGCGCTCGAACGCGCGGGCGCCGACGCGCTCGTCGGCCGCGACGTCACGACGCTGTCGGGCGGCGAACTCGCGCGCGTGCAGTTCGCCCGCGTCCTCGCGCAGCTGTGGCCGGACCACGACGCGACGGAAAGCGGCCCGCGCTACCTGTTGCTCGACGAACCGACCGCCGCGCTCGATCTCGCGCACCAGCACCGGCTGCTCGACACCGTGCGCGCCGTCGCGCGCGAATGGCAGATCGGCGTGCTCGCGATCGTCCACGATCCGAACCTCGCCGCGCGGCACGCGGATACGATCGCGATGCTCGCCGACGGCACGATCGTCGCGCAGGGCGTACCGCGCGACGTGATGACGCCCGCCCATATCGCGCGGTGCTATGGCTTCGCGGTAAGGATGGTGGAAACCGGTGACGGGACGCCGCCGGTGATGGTGCCTGCGTAGCGCGTGTATATATCGCATCGATGCCATGCGCTGTCATCAATGGCGACCTGCGCTCGAGATCTTTCGTCTATTCCCTTCGAGGAAACCTCCGTGTCGCTTCCGATGACCCGCATCATCCTGTACGTCCGCGACGTCGCATTGCTGAAGACGTTCTATCAACGACATTTCGCGCTGCCCGTCATCGAGGAAATCGACGGCGAATGGGTCGTGCTCGACGCAGGCGCGATCGAACTCGCACTGCATCGGGCCGGCCCGGCGTTCCGTGATGCGGCCATATCGGCAAACACGAACGCGCACGCGGCCACCGGCAACATGAAACTCGTATTCAGGATCGATGCCGATCTCGACGCGCATCGCGACCGGCTCGCCCATGATGGCGTGACCGTGCGCGATATCAAGCGCTACGACGGCTTCCCGTACCGGATGGTCGACGGCGTCGATCCGGAAGGGAACGTCTTTCAGGTGATGCAGCCGGATTGAATGCCGGCACGGCAACCTCCGGCACGAACGCTCAATGCTCGACGTCCGCCGCGCCGAAGGCCCGCATCTTCCAGCCGAGCCGCACCGCGAGCATCCGCATCGAGAAGCCGGCCGCGAGCGCGACGAGCGTCGCGAACCCCGCATCGACGCCGACATGCTGCATCCCGACATACAGCACCCCCGTGACGAACGCGACGCTCGCATACAGTTCCTCGCGCAGGATCAGCGGCATCTCGTTGCACAGCAGGTCACGCAGCATCCCGCCGCACACGCCCGTGATCGCGCCGGCCAGCACGACGATGATCGGCGCCGTGCCGGTCGACGCGCCGATGTCGCAGCCGATGATCGTGAACGCCGCGAGGCCGATCGCGTCGACGGTGACGAACAGCGTCTTCATCCGCGCGACGTGCCGCGCCGCCCACGACGCGACGGTCGCCGCGACGAGCGTGATCACCAGGTATTCGGGATGCGCGATCCAGCCGAGCGGATAGTGGCCGAGCAACACGTCGCGCACGGTACCGCCGCCGAGCGCCGTCACCGCGCCGACGAGCGCAAGCCCGAAACGGTCCATCCCGCGGCGCATGCTCATCAGCGCGCCCGACATCGCTTCCGCGACGATCGCAATCAGATAGAGCGTATGCATGGCGCGTGTCAGTCGTCGGTCCGGAACAGGTCGAGCACGCGTTCGCGCTCGGCCGCGTCGACTGCGGCAGGCATCGGTTCGTCGCGCTTGCCGTCGCCTGCCGGTGCGTCAGGCGCATCCCGCGTATCGCCGACCGCCGCGCCGCTGCATGCGAAGCGGCTGCGGATATACGCAGGCACGTCGGCCGTGCACGTGCCGCGCGTGTATTCGGCGTAGACGAAATCGCCGTCGACGAGCGCGACGTCCTGCGGCGGCGTCGCATCGACCGGCGTGCGCCCGTCGACGGCCGTCTTCATGTAGTCGAGCCAGACCGGCAGCGCGAGCGTCGCGCCGGTCGCGCGCCCCATCGGGCGCGGCGTGTCGTAGCCGAGCCACGCGACCGCGACGACGCCCGACGAATAGCCGGCGAACCAGACGTCCTTCGACCCGTTCGACGTGCCCGTCTTGCCGGCCGCATCGTCACGCTTGAGCGCGAGCGCGCCGCGCGCGGTGCCGGCCCGCACGACGTCGCGCAGCATGCTGTCCATCACGAACGCATTGCGCGCCGACACGACCCGCTCGCCCGCCGGCACGGTAGCCTCGTACATCGCGCCGCCGTGACGCTGCTTCACCGACAGGATCAGGCGCGGCTCCATGCGCGTGCCGCCATTCGCGAACACGCTGTACGCGCTCGCGAGTTCGAGCGGCGTCACGGCGCCCGCGCCGAGCGCGAGCGGCAGCGACGCCGGATTGCGCTGCGCGTCGAAGCCGAAGCGCACCGCATGCTGCTGCACGTAGCGCGCGTCGGCGGCCTGCATCAGGCTGACCGCGACCAGGTTCTTCGAACGCACGAGGCCGCGCCGCACCGGGATGAAGCCTTCGTAGCGATTGCCGAAATTGCGCGGACGCCACGGCCGCGCGCCGGTTTCCGCGTGCGTGAGCGTGCGTTGCGTATCGTCGACGAGCACGCCGGGAAAGTAGCCCTTCTCCAGCGCCGCCGAATAGACGAACGGCTTGAAGCTCGACCCCGGCTGCCGATACGCCTGCAGCGCGTGGTCGAACACGTTCCGATTGAAATCCGCGCCGCCGACCAGCGCGAGCATGTCGCCCGTGGCCGCATCGAGCGACACGAGCGCGCCTTCGAGGCCGTTGCGCGCATCGCGCGTCGCGCGCGACCGGCGGCTCAGCGTGCGATCGAGCGCGGCCTCGGCCGCGCGCTGGTCGCGCATCGAGATCGTCGTCGTCACGTCGAGGCCGAGCGTGTACGCGTCGTCATGAAACCGCTCGACCATCATCCGGCGCGCCCGCTCGGCGACGTACGGCGCCGCGATGATGCCGGGCGGCGGCGTGGTCGCCAGTGCGATCGGCGCGTCGACGGCCGCGCGATACGTCGCGTCGTCGAGTTGGCCGAGCGCGTGCATCCGGCCGAGCACGTAGTTGCGCCGTGCGGTCGCGCGCGCCGGATTGACGACCGGGTTGAACGCGGACGGCGCCTTCGGCAGCCCGGCGAGCACGGCCGCCTCGCCCGCGCTCAGCGCGTCGAGCGGCTTGCCGAAATACACGTGCGCGGCGGCCGCGAAGCCGTATGCGCGCTCGCCCAGATAGATCTCGTTCATGTACAGCTCGAGCAGCTTGTTCTTGCTGTATGCGCGTTCGAGCTTGGCCGCCATCAGGATCTCGGCGAGCTTGCGGCTCAGCACCTTGTCGCGCGTCAGGTAGAAGTTGCGCGCGACCTGCATCGTGATCGTGCTGCCGCCCTGCCCCGGCTGCCCCGTCACGACGTTCGCGAACGTCGCGCGCGCGAGGCCGCCGACATCGACCGGGCCGTGTTCGTAGAACTTCGCATCCTCGGCCGCGAGCAGCGCGTGCCGCATCAGCGGCGGGATGCGTTCGAGCGGCACGAACTCGCGCCGCTCGACACCGTATTCGGCCAGCAGGTCGCCGTCGCGCGAGAAGATCCGCAGCGGCAGCGCGGGACGATAGACGGCCAGGTGCTCGACGGACGGCAGTTGCGTCCAGATGCGATCGATCGTCCAGGCGCCGATGCCGGCACACGCGAGCGCCAGGCCGAGCAGCGCGCCCGCGAGCGTGCGCCATACGCGGCGGCGCGGTGGTGCGGATGGCGGCGCGGGCTGCGGAGGCGGATTGGCGGTGGGGTCGGTCATGTCGGGCTCCTTCTTCAGTGCCGCGACGATCGGCGCGAGACAGGCGCCGATCGGTCACGAAAGGCGCGCATTGTCGAAGGGATGGCGCTAAACCGGAACATTCTTTAGCCAAAGTTTGGTTGGCTAAATTTTATTTAGGAAATCGCTTTGGCGCCCGCTCGCACCGCGTATACGGGTTTGCGGCATGTCGTCACGGACGAGCGGGCCGGGCACGTGAACCGGTTCGCTTGTACCATCGTCGGATGTTCGATCGATACCTCGGCCTGTGGGGCCTCGTCCCCGACGGCGGCCCAATCCTGACCGCGAGCGGCGGCCTGTTGCCGGTCGTCTGGCACGCGCGGCCCGCGATGCTGAAAATCGCCACTTGTGACGAAGAGCGGCGCGGCAATGCGTTGATGCGCTGGTGGAACGGGCAAGGCGCCGCGCAGGTGTGGCAGCACGACGGCGACGCGATCCTGCTCGAACGCGCGCAGCCGGCGCCATCGCTCGCCGCGTTGTCGGCAGCGGGCCGCGACGACGACACGATGCGCATCGCCTGCGAGGTCGTCGCGCGGTTGCACGCGCATCACGCGCCGCAGGTGCCGCCGCTCGTGCCGCTGCATGACTGGTTTTACGCGCTGCTGTCGAACGATGCGGACAATGATGCGCTGCGCCGTTCGGCAGCGGTCGCTCGTCAGTTGCTGGCCGGGCCTTCGGTCGACGAAGTCGTGCTGCATGGCGACATTCACCACGGCAACATCCTTCATTTCGGCGATCGCGGCTGGCGCGCGATCGACCCGAAAGGACTGCGCGGCGAGCGCACGTTCGATTACGCGAATCTGTTCTGCAATCCTGCGCATGACATCGCGGTCGATCCCGCGCGTTTCGAGCGGCGCGTCGTGCTCGTGGCGGATGCGGCGCGGCTCGACCGGCGACGGTTGCTGCAATGGATGCTCGCGTGGTCGGGGCTATCGGCGGTGTGGTTGATGGAGGACGAGCTGCCGGCGGATACGCGGCTGGAGGTCGCGATGCTTGCGGCGAGAGCGCTCGGGCTGTAGCGATATGCGTCTGCCGTGAAGACACAGGTTCATCGCGGAGTTCTAGGGAAGTTGCGAAGACCACCGGTATTCGGCCAGTTTCAGACACTCGACCATACGACTAGATCACCGACAATCCTCGGTACCCGCTTGCCTTTGGTCAATATCGATGAAAGTTTCGAGAGATTTCGGAATCGTTGTCCGACGGGCTGCGCTAGCAGCCAAGAATGTCGACCTATCCACGGTCATGGTCGATTTCAATTTTCGCGAATATTTTGACGAATCCGATAGCCTCTTGTCGCTTGGCCCGTTTTTCGGAGGCGATGCGGCCGATGCGTGCACGAAGTCATTGGAACGGCTTGGGCTGACATACATCGACGACTTTTTTGTCTTCGAGCAGTTTGTGCCCGACTGGTGTTCGTTCGAAGTATTTTGATGTGAGCGTCGATATCGAGCTTACGAGGTCGGCTATCGGCCACCCGGCGACATTCGATCATCCCTTCGTTCGGACATGCAGACGTCGGCTCCTCGCTGCAAAGCGGACGGACTAGGAAAATTGGCTATGCAATCCCATATTGCAAAATAGTGTCCCGACCGTGGCCCTCGCGGCGACTTTGTCCTAGACGTCAGTGTCAGGCAGCTTTGGACCTGCGCCTTGTTGAGGCGCCTTCTTCGATTCTCGCCAGTACGCGCTTGCCCGAATCAATCACTGTCGAATCATGTGTCACCTGATAGCGCACAATCATGCCTTCTACGCAGAGCATCGCATCTGCGGCGACGGTAGCAGGCGACCGGAGCCCGAGGCGGCCAGCAAGTTCAGAAATGTACTGCTCGAGTGCGTGCTTATGGGATACGGCCTGCTGAAGGTGCCCCGGGTCTCCCGTCGACCCGGCTTCGGCGACCACATTGATAAAGGCGCAACCACGGAAGTCTTCCTGGGCGAACCATTCACCTAAGGCTTCCGCGATGACGGACAGCTCGGCACGCTGAGCAAAACGAGCCTCCACCTCTTCGACAAACCAGCGCATCCAGAATTCATGACGACGGTCCAGGAACGCTGCAATAAGTTCGCTCTTGGAGGCGAAGTGCCGGTAAAGCGACATTTTTGCGACGCCTGACTCGGCGATGATCTTGTCGATGCCCGTGGCACGGAACCCGTCCTGATAGAACAGGTGCGCCGCGGTTTCCAATATCCGGTCGCGTGCGGAGGGTTGTGACATTTCGGCCCCTTTTTTGCCAAATCATGTCTCCATTATGGCAGACAGACCTGTCTCTGCACAGGCATCGAGAGGCACAGAAATTTCTTGACAGACAGACCTGTCTACACCAATATTGATACAGACCTGTCTCAATCATTCAAGGTCGGTACGTCAAGGAGACTGTCATGTGCCCCTCGGATTGCGAAGTCACTGCCCTTCATCAAGCTCTGCAGGCCGATAAGTCGAATCCGGCCACATGGCGCTGGTACAGCGAGTTGGTCGACCACCAACGACTCGCGCTTCGCCTCAAAGAAGACCAGTGGGTCGTCGCGATTGACGGCAGCGACTTTGCATGCGCCGAGGGCCTGCACGCGGCCGTGCGTTGGGCGCACATCATGACGCACTCGGGCGGTTACATCACCTTCGCGGTGTAAGCGAGCGAAATCCGCCATGCAAACGGCCTAATCGCCAGACCAAGCGATCGAGAACACGCAGCACTGCTCTTATCCACCCTTCGGCCCGGAATCGGGTCTTCATCCACCAGCCATTGAGGTAACACCATGTCGACTAACACTGAACTCCGTCCGCCGCTTCCTCCTTTCACACGCGAATCCGCCATCGAGAAGGTGCGCCTGGCCGAGGATGGCTGGAACAGCCGCGACGCTGCCAAAGTGTCCCTCGCGTACAGCCTGGATACTCGGTGGCGCAACCGCGCTGAATTCGCGAACGGCCGAGATGAAGCCCGAGGGTTTCTTGAGCGCAAGTGGAAGAAGGAGCACGAGTATCGTCTGATCAAGGAACTGTGGGCGTTCGGCGGCAATCGCATTGCCGTGCGTTACGCATACGAATGGCATGACGACTCCGGCAACTGGTTCCGGTCCTATGGTAACGAGAACTGGGAGTTCCGCGAGGACGGTCTGATGCTGAATCGCTACGCTTGCATCAACGATTTGCCAATCAAGGAAGAGGAGCGGAAATTCCATTGGCCGCTCGGCCGTCGTCCGGATGATCATCCCGGCTTGTCGGATCTCGGCCTCTGATAGCTAGGCTGATCGTATCGATTCAGCTGGAAGAACGCGGGGAAAAATGGCAACGGTGAGGCAGTCTGTGCGACGGCTGCCTCACGAAACTTGGTATGACGGAGCAACCCCACCCAGCTTGGGAATTCCAAGGTGTCTCGCAGTCCTTCTCACCTCCGCCCTCAAACGATTGCGGCGCGTCCCACTTCCGAGTCGGTAGAGTTGGTGCCGATCGACTCAATTATGTCAAACGAAAATATTGAATCGCCGCTCGACCACTACCTCGGCTGGTACTCCTCCCTGCCGACGGAACAGCAAGAAATCATCGCCTTGAGTGCGCATTTCATTCCAGGTTTCAACATTGACGTTGCAGAAGCGATCTCGATGGCAGTTTCCAGCGTGAACGGCGGAAGCGGCGGGCGAATTTCGTGCTGTTGAGTCGACATGACGGCTTTCCTCTTCAGAACAGCGACTGCACTGCGTGCGTCGCGGATCGCCCGACCCGCGACGCGATGAGCTCAGAACGGCTTGGCCAGCGGATCTTTCACTGTAATCAAGAAGCCCTTCGATGATCTCGTTCACGATCGATCTCGATGTGTGCGTTGATTCGATGCGTAAAGGATGGACGCGAATTTCAATAGCGCCCAAGACTGGCTTGCGATAGAGTCGATAGGAATTGCCAATAGTTGAGGGGATTCCCGTGCTGCTACGTCATATCCGTTACTTCCTTGCCGTGGCAGAACAGAAGAATTTCACGCGCGCTGCCGAGGCCCTTCATGTGTCGCAGCCGACCTTGTCGCAGCAGATTCGGCAGCTCGAGGATACCTTGGGAACACAGCTGTTCGACCGTTCAGGCAGAACCGTTCAACTGACCGACGCGGGAGAGGCGTGGATGCGTTACGCCAAGCTCGCGCTACAGGACCTTGACGCAGGTGCGAGGGCGATACACGACGTGGCGGAACTGAGCCGGGGCAGCCTGCGTTTCGCAGTAACGCCGACCTATACGGCTTCCTTGGTCGGGCCGGTCGTCGATGGCTTCCACCAGATGCATCCTGGCATCAGGATCGATATCCGCGAACTCACACAGGATCAGATGGAGGCGCAGCTTGCAGACGACAGGCTTGATATCGGTGTCGCATTCCATCCGGCCTTTTCGGTCGACATCGAAAGCCAACCCCTCTTCGCGGAAACGCTGAGCATGGTGGTAGGCCGCAACCACCCGCGTGCCGCACGCCGCAAGGCACTCGCGGGGCCTGACTTTGGCAAGGAGCCGTTGGTCTTGCTGAACGACACATTCGCGACGCGCCGGTTCATCGATGAGCATTTTGCGCGTCACGCTATTCGACCGCTTGTCGCAATCGAAGTGGATACGATCGGTGCAATCGTTGAGATCGTGCGTCGCGGGCAGCTGGCGACGGTTCTCCCTGATCACATCGCACGCGTGCAAGAGGGCCTACATCCCGTGCCGCTCGATCCCCCTGTGCCAACGCGTACGGCTGCCGTCTTAGAGCGCAAGGGTGCGTATCGCACTGCGGCAAGCAGGGCGTTCTTACAACTGCTGACTGAGCGGTTTGGAAAGCCGACGTGAACACCACCGACATCGACGGCGTTGCGTAGTTGAGAGACTTGCTTCGAAGCTGATGCAGCGCGAGCGGATTGGCCCGCAACACCGCGTTTTGCCGAGATCGTCGACAGGAAGCCCGCATTTGCTGACTCGTCTCCGCCTCGTTAACGATCCGACATTTGGGTGGCGACCGGCCTTGGCGCAGCCGCGTTAGCAGGCGCGCCGACCCCGACACATTCCACTGCTGGGCGCTTAGTCAAACCGCTAACCGAGTGTTTGCTGGCCGTAGATTCGGCGGTATCGGCAAAGCCGATGTGGGCTGCGATCGAGGAGGCGTTCACGATCGAATTCGGCGTGATCGTTGCCGCTTGGATGCTGCAACCGACGATCCGCCGGACATAAACGCGTCGAGGCGACTCCCCCTTTTGAGGCGGCGTACGACTCCCTTCGTCGCAGCCGCTTGGTCTGGCGTCATGAGCCGTGGAAAACCGTATCGTTCAGGCGTTGCCGCGTACCGTCCTGATCGGCCTGGATCAGCTCGTTGATCACGTCGCGGCGGGTCAGTGCGCGCTGGGCTTCCGGCGCTGCATTCCGCTGGATCAACGGTGCAGAGGAGTGGTAACCCGGTGAAGCCGCTTCTGCGGAAGAGGCAGCAAACGCGGTCGTGGTGAAAGCAGCCAGCGTGAGTGCCGACAGGACGTAAGGAATGTGACGGATGCTCTTGTTCATGATGTTTCCCTTTCCTTGTTTCGATACAAATTCAATAGTACTAACAGTAATGATGTTGCGGTTCAAAGTTTCTGCTAGCCGAATCACCGGTCGAGATTCGCGCACCGCCCGACACAACTGGCAGTACCAGCCAACTTCAATACACGCCCAACAATCCGTCGTTCTTCGCAACCGGATCGTTGGGCGCTAATCGCTCACCGCGGCTGTAGCGATCCGGGCTTCAAAGCCCCAACTCGCTCAGCCCCGGATGATCGTCCGGCCGACGGCCCAGGGGCCAGTGATACTTGCGCTCGGATTCCTTGATCGGCATGTCGTTGATGCACGCATAGCGGTGTTGCATCAGGCCATCCTCGCCGAACTCCCAGTTCTCGTTGCCGTAGGAGCGGAACCAGTTGCCGGAGTCGTCGTGCCATTCGTAGGCGTAGCGCACGGCAATGCGATTGCCGCCGAACGCCCACAGTTCCTTGATCAGACGATACTCGTGCTCCTTCTTCCACTTGCGCTCGAGGAACGCCTGCGCTTCCGCTCGGTTGTTCGCGAACTCTGCGCGATTGCGCCATTTCGTGTCGAGCGAATAGGCGAGCGCGACCTTGGCGGCATCGCGCGAATTCCAACCGTCTTCTGCGAGACGGACTTTCTCGATGGCCGTCTCCAGCGTGAACGGCGGAAGCGGCGGACGGACTGCTGCGGGTGAGGTCATTTCGGATCTCCTTGTGGGGGACAGCGCGTTGTTGGTGCTCGACGTGGAGCGCGGCCCCGTCATCGTGCAACCCGAGAGGGCAAGGCCGCCCGAAGCAAGCGCGGCACCGGTGCTCAGTAAGAACTTTCGCCTTTGCATCATTGGTTCAGAACGGCTTGGTCGGCAGATACTTGCCGTTGAGCGTGATGACGGCACGCTCGCCGCCTTCCGGGTCCGGAACCTTCTGGATATCGAGTTTGAAGTTGATCGCGCTGATGATGCCGTCGCCGAATTTCTCGTGAACCAGCGCCTTCAACGTCGAACCGTACACCTGCACCATTTCGTAGAAGCGGTAGACGGTCGGATCGGTCGGCACGCCACCCGGAATGCTGCCGCGCACGGGAATGGTTTGCAGCAGGCGCACGGCGTCGTCGTCGAGCCCGAGGCGTTCCGCTACGAGCTTCGCCGCATTCTCCGGCAGCGCATGCTGACCAAGCAGCGCGGCTGTCGTGTATGCGAGGCTCAGGCCCGTGCCTTCGTTGATGGCTTCGAACGTGAGGTTCTTGCGCACCTTCGCGTCGACGATCGTTTCCGTCAGAGCTTCGCGTGCGTTCGGTGTGACTTGCGATTGGGTCATGATGTTGCTCCTTGAGTAAATCAACCTAGTGAGATCGGCAGTCGGTTTGACGAGCCGGGAATCAGAGCGCAGCCACGCACTCGGCGGGCGTCGCGGTGACATCGGGATGCGCGGCGAGCGGCACGAACTGGCGAGTCGCGGCGTCGAGCGCGTCGATCGAGCCGGATTCGATGTCGTAGACCCATCCGTGCAAATTGAGGCGGCCTTGCGCAAGTCCCAGTGCAACGGAGGGATGGGTCTTGAGGTTGTCGAGCTGCGCGATGACGTTCTCGCGCACCATCGAGTCGACGCGCTCGCGTTCGCCTGCATGTTCACGCGCCTGGTTGACGAGCTTCGCCGAGTCGGCGTAGCGCAGCCAGTTCGCGACGGCGGGCATATGGTCGAGGCACTTGCACGTTGCGACGGCCGTCATCGCGCCGCAGTCCGAGTGGCCGCAGATCACCACATCCGTCACGCCGAGCGCGGCCACTGCATATTCGACGGTTGCCGACACACCGCCCGGCTCGGGACCGAACGAAGGCACGATGTTGCCGGCGTTGCGGATCACGAACAGGTCGCCCGGTTCGCGCTGAGTGACCAGTTCGGGAACCATGCGGCTATCGGAACAGGAAATGAATAGAGTGCGCGGCGTCTGGCTGGTGGCCAGCTTGCGGAACAACTCCCTGCGAGCGGGCATGATGTCCCGTTGAAATTTCAGAAAACCGTCGATGATCTCTTGCATGGTCAGCTCCATTCAGTCTGGCGTTCGTCGCCGCGTCGGTCAGTGCGATGCGTTGAACAGAGAATGGACCTGTTGCGTCATAGTGTCCAAGACGGGTTTGTGATGCTAACAATAGGCAAGACCAATTGTTGTCGGACACGAGAAAATTCGCCGTGCTGTTGTGTGATGTCCGTTACGTCCCGGCCGTCCCGGAACACCGCAATTTCACGTACGCCGCCGAGGCACTGCACGTTTCGCAGCCCATGCTGTCGCAGCGGATACGTCAACTGGAAGACACGCCGTGGACTCAGCGGCTAGACCGTTCGGGGCGGAACGTGCAATTCATGGATGCCGGCACGGCGTGGATGCGCTATGCGAAATCCGTGCTACGGGATCTGGATGCGGGCGGGCGATACACGCGTTGGCGAACTGAAGGCTCGGCAGACTGGCGATGACGAATCGATGAGTTTTCCTGCCGATACCGCGAGCCACTGTCCGGCCGAGCAATGGGTGCCCGCGATGCTGGAAGGCGTATGGAGGCAAGTCACAAGCGCTCACGAACAGTAAGGTCCGCTTCGTTTGCGCCGTAGCCGGTGTGTACACGTCGAGCAAGGATATCGGCAGGCGAGATATCCTCCTGGTCATTCGGCTGTTGGTCTTCGTGAAGAACAAGCGCTGCCCCAAAATCAACGGAGACTGCGGCGGCTCAACATCGGAGGACCGGTTCATGGCGAACAAGAGTCATTGGCGCGAACGATGCGAAGGTCCGCTCAGGGTCGATGCCAGCCATCGACCTCCCGCGCAAGCGCATCGTTCGATGCGCGTCACGGACGGTGCCGCACCGATAAACGCAAGCGTTAACCCCGGCCTCGATCGAAACAGCCGCCGCCCGATCGTGGAGTAGTATTCCCCGATATCCAGGTGATTGCCCAGCCTCTACGGCGCACAGCCGCCCCATCGACGTATGGTGGCGCCAGCCGCGACGACGGCATTGACGGAAACGCATCATGTCCACCGAGTGGAAGCACCGCGTCCGATTGTTTATCCAGCGCTTCTGGCAGCCGACCAGCGCGTGCATGACCTGCATGCCCGGGAGCTGGGGAAACGTCATGAGCGTTGCCCACTGGACTATCGCCTTTCATACGGGTCTGCTGACCGGGCTCCTGGCGCTACTGCTGACTTTCACGCCTGTCTCGAAACTCTACGCGCATCGATACGGCAATGCGCTGATCGTTGGCATCCTGACGACGTTGGGCGATGCCTACTCGCACACGAGCCATTACCGCATCCCCTATGTCGAGCACATCGTGACCGGTGCGATTTCAGGTCTCTTGGCCCTTGCGGCCTCATACCTCTTCGAAAACCGCGCGCGACGCCTTCGGGCGGTGTGGGCTCGGGTCGTCGGGCAGCCTATCCGCTGACTTTCCGAACCGACGCCGAACCCGAAAAAAAGCCCGCCGGCAAACACCGGCGGGCTTTCATATCCGAGCTACGTCGCGCTTCAGCGCGCCGGGTTCAGCGTCAGATTCATGTGACGGTTCACGTCCTTGTACAGCAGATAACGGAACCGCCCAGGCCCGCCCGAATAGCACGCCTGCGGGCAGAACGCGCGCAGCCACATGAAGTCGCCGGCTTCCACCTCGACCCAGTCCTGGTTCAGCCGATAAACGGCCTTGCCTTCCAGCACGTACAGGCCGTGCTCCATCACGTGCGTTTCGGCGAACGGAATCACACCGCCCGGCTCGAACGTCACGATGTTCACGTGCATGTCGTGGCGCATGTCGCTCATGTCGACGAAGCGCGTCGTCACCCATGCGCCATTGGTGCCCGGCATCGGGATCGGCTCGACGTCCTGCTCGTTGGTCACGAACGCTTCCGGCAGCGGAATGCCGTCGACGGCCTGGTAATGCTTGCGGATCCAGTGGAAACGTACCGCGGCATCGCTGACGTTGTGCAGCGTCCAGTCGGCGCCCGGCGGAATGAATGCGTAACCACCCGGTTTCAGCGTGTGCTGCTTGCCCTGCAGCGTCAGCTCGGCTTCGCCTTCGACGACGAACAGCACGGCTTCGGCGTGCTTGTCCTGCTCGGGCTTGTCGCTGCCGCCGCCCGGATTCACTTCGACGATGTACTGCGAGAAGGTTTCCGCGAAACCCGACAGCGGGCGGGCGATCACCCACAGGCGCGTGTGGCTCCAGAACGGCAGCCAGCTCGTGACGATGTCGCGCATCACCCCCTTCGGGATCACCGCGTACGCCTCGGTGAACATCGCGCGATCGGTCAGCAGATCCGTCTGCGGCGGGTGGCCGCCATGCGGCGCGTAATACGTTGTCTTAGACATATTGCATCCTGCAATGGGTTGGTCCGGCCCCGGGCGCAAACGGCATCGGGCGGTTCGCCTGCGCGTGACACGCGCAAGCGATGGCGGGACATCGTTGCCGGGGTGGCTTGAAAGCGCATGCGCCTTCGGTCGGTCGGCCAGGCTTCGCGTCGGGTCCGTCCGTCGAGCGGACGCGGCGGCCCGGTGGTCGGGCCGGCCGTCGGGCCGCGGCCCTCGCGATCATGCAGCGAGGCGCGAATGGCGGCGCGGTTCGACTCCGTACGCGAGCATCGCCGACGATAGCGAAGTCGATCTCGATCGACCAATTAAATGTTGCGATGACATGCATTCGATTTCCCACTACCCTCCGGCCCCGCGATGCGCGGCGGGGAGGCGTGGCGGGGCGAGCCGGCTATCGGGGAAATCCTGACGGTTGCGAATGCTCGCGCGATGGGTCCGTGCACGACAACGCAGCGTACAAGCGTCGGTCTCGATGCATCACGTCAAGCGGATCGAAGGCAGTCGATACGTGCGCGTCAACTGCCCGCTGCGGCATGGTCTGGGGATACGGTCAGATCAGAACGAGCCAACGTGTCGAAGGCAAAGCGGATGGCATTCGGCTGCCCCTGTCCGGGCACATTCCGGCGCGGCAGGCGATGTCGTCGACAAAGGGGAAAACAGCGGAAGGAGAATGGCCGGCCCGTCGATCGGGCACATGGCAGCGGCTGATGAAGCCGGAGGAGAATCGCCGGTCTGGCCGGCGAAGCGGCCCGGCAGCACGCCGGGCTGAAGCTCGCGTCGGGATGCCGACGCCATCGGCGCGCCGGTGCGCGAATCGCGCACCGGGCCGCGCCAGCGGCGATCAGTCCCAGTCGCGGTGGTGGCGATGCTTGCGGCGATGGTAGCCGCGGTCGCCGTGATCGCGCTCGTACGAGCTGCGCGACATGTTGCCGCCAAGCGCCGCGCCGGCGCCGCCGCCGACGGCCGCGCCCAGCAGGCCGCCCGTACGGCCGCCCATCGCGTTGCCTGCCGCGGTACCCGCGCCGCCGCCGAGGGCGCCGCCGATGATCGCGCCGGTGCGCTCGCGACGGTTCGACGTCACCGCGCCGCCGGCGCCGCCGCCGATCGCGCCGCCGATGACGGAGCCCGTGCTGCCGCCGACCGCGCCGCCGACCGCCGCGCCGGCAACCCCGCCGAGCGCGCCGCCAAGCGCGTTGTTCAAGTCACCGGCTACGGCCGGCAGTGCAGTCGCGCCGGTCAACGCGGCGACGACGAGAGCGGGGGCGATTTTCTTCCACATTCCCGTATTCTTCCTTGTTCGCAATTCTGGTTATCGAGGTCCGCTCGGTACGACAATCTGAATCGATCGATGTCGGGCCAGGCATTGTGCCGAACCGCGGACCAATTCATTTCAACGAGCTTGCGGCGAAGAATAGCACCGGTCCCGCATTCCTGCCGTGGACATTGTGGTAACAAGTTGTTTACGAATAACTGGCGATGAACGCGGCCGTTTAATCCGGCTGAAACCCTTGCCGGTATTGGCTTCTGCGCGATTCCGGCCCCGCATCGCGACAGGCCGGTCATGCAGGCCGCCGCACATTCGAGACACAGGTGGCAACACATCTGCACATGCCGCGGGCGGCCTCCGAACGATGGTCAGGGGGGAAGACGACGAGGGTCAGTACACGCCGGGCAGCAACCGCCACGTCCGTGCGCAGTACGCGTCGTATTCGGCGCCGAATTCCGAACGCAGCAATGCCTCCTCCGAGCGGATGCGGGCGACGAGCGGCACCAGCGTCAGCACGACCAGCAGCACGCCCACGCCGGAACGGAACGCGAGCGCCCACCCGAGCGAATTGACGACCAGCCCGAGATAGCTCGGATTGCGGATGCGGCTGTAGATGCCCCCGGTCACGAGCGTATGGCCCGGCTGGATCGCGACGAGCCCGCTGAAGCGCTTGCCGAGCACGAACACGGGCCACATGCGTAGCACACCGCCCACGAGGTACAGCGCGACGCCAATCCAGCGCGCCGTGTCGCCGCCGAAGGTCCAGAGGTCGAGCCGGTCGGTCAGCGCGGGCAGGTATGCGAGCAGGAAGCCGCTCACCGCGAAGGCCGCGAGCACCCAGCGGTTGTCGCGACTCTCCCGCTCGCCGCTGCTCAGGTTGCCTTCGGTGAACAGCGCGGCGACGGCCATCGCGAGCGTCGCGACGACGATGACGACCAGCTGTGGATGCGAGAAGAACGCGGCGAACCCGCCGCTGCCGAGCACGGCGAGCCCGAGATACACGAGCGTGGACAGGCTCGACAGAACGATGACCTTGGGGGTGGCTGTCATGACGGCCTCGCAGGGATACGCATTCCTGTGAAGTATAGGAACTGCGCACCTCGAGTGCCGTGCCGCACCGTCATGCGGCGCGCGAACGCGCGTGTATCGTCCGGCCGACGGCAGCCGACCGGGCCGGCATGGCCGCGGCCGGCGCGCTGCGACGGATCAGCGGATGTGGAAGTGGCCGCCGATGCCGACCGTGACGGGCGGCGCATAATACGCGGGCGCATAGCCGTAGTAGGCCGGTGCGGGCGCGTAGCCGTACGGCGGCGCGACGTAGCAGCCGGACAGGCCGCCGATCAGGGCAAGCGTGATGAGAAGTCTGAACATGGCTCGGCTCCCGGCGCGAAAGACGAATGGCATCTCGCGAAGACCGCGCCGCCGCGTGTCGCCGCACCACGCGACGGCCGGCACGAAGAGGCGATCCGCCCCTCGTGTCGCTCGATGAAACAATGCGCGGAGTCTAGCGCCGGGCCCGGCCGGCCGAGTTTCCCGGGCGGTTACACGTGTTACCTCGCGTGACCGCCGAAACAACCTTGGGCGGCGCGGCGGCCGGCCGGTGGGCAGCCGCCGCGCCGGGTGCGGACGGGTTTGTTACACGAAGCGGGCGCGAATGCGCTGCGCGAGCGCTTCGAGCGTCGCGGCGTCGGCGATGTCGCGCGCATGCATCCGCAGCTCCGCGCCTTCCCAGCGCGGAATCACGTGGAAATGCACGTGCGGGACCGTCTGGCCGGCGGCCGCGCCATTGAACTGGCCGATGAACACGCCATCCGGCTCGAGTGCCGCGCGCACCGCGGCCGCGACGCGCTGCGTCATGCGGATGCCGGCCGCGGCCGCGTCGCCGGACAGCTCGAAAATCTGCGCGGCCGGCTCCTTCGGAATCACGAGCACGTGGCCGTCGGCCTGCGGCATCAGATCCATGATCGCGAGCGTCGCGTCGTCTTCGGCGACCTTCACGCACGGCAGTTCGCCGCGCAGGATTTTGGCGAACGGGTTGTTGTTGTCGTAGGACATGGCGTTTTCCGATCTCGATTGGACAGCAGGACTGGGGAAGCGATGCCGGACGATTATCGGTCGATGGCCGTCCCGATATCAACTCGCGCGACGTGCGACGCGTGCCGAACCGTCGTGTGGGCGGCAGCGCGACAGCATGCGGCCGTCGTCACGCAGCCGCGATTGCACCGCATCGCCCGAACCTGCGACACTGCCGGATCGTTGCCGGCCGGCACGCCACCGAGGACGCTCGCGCATGACGATTCCCCTCAAGAAGCTGATGCTGCGCGGTGTCGCGCTCGCGCTCGTGGCCGCAATCGGCTACACGGGCTACATGCTGTCCCGGCTCGCGCCGATCGCGACCGGCTATGCGGCCAAGGCGCTGTGTTCGGGCGTGTTCGTGTCGGGCCGCCCGGCCGCGTCCGTGATCGACGTCGACATCATGGCCGGCGTCCATCCGCTGCTGAAACTGGTGCGGCCGTCGCTCGATCCCGACCATCATCGCGCGGTGGCGACCTTCGCCGGCTTTGCCGAACGTGAAGCCGACTTCCGGCCCGGCCTCGGCTGCACGCTCGCGCTCGGGTCCGCGACCGGTGCGGCGGCGGCCACCTTGCCGGCCGCGTTGCCGCCCCTCCCCGATCCGCCGCCCGCTCAACCCGATCCGCCCGCTCCGGCCACGCCGCCCGCCGGCATCGACGCCCACACGCTGCAGACCGCGCTCGACCGCGCGTTCGACGAACCCGATCCGGCGCGGCCGCGGCGCACGCGCGCGGTCGTCGTGATGTGGCGCGGCCACGTGATCGCCGAACGCTATGCGCCCGGCTTCACGGCCGACACGCCGCTGCCGGGCTGGTCGATGACGAAGACCGTGACGGCCGCGCTGGTCGGCACGCTGGTCGCGCAACACAAGCTGTCGCCGGACGCGTCGGCGCTGCTGCCCGAATGGCGCGGCAGCGGCGATCCGCGCGCGGCCATCACGCTCGACGCGCTGCTGCGGATGACGAGCGGCCTGCAATTCAACGAGGACTACGACGATCCGCTGTCCGACGTCGCGGTGATGCTGTTCACGCAGCCCGATACCGCGCGGTTCGCGTCGGCGAAACCGCTTGCCGCGACGCCCGGCGCGCAGTGGTCGTACTCGAGCGGCACGAGCGCGATCGTCGCGCGCGTGATGCGCGAAGCGCTGGGCGGCAGCGACGCCGACTACCTCGCGTTTCCGCGCCGCGCGCTGTTCGCGCCGCTCGGGATGCGCAGCGCGGTGTTCGAGCCCGATGCGTCCGGCACGCTCGTCAGCGCGTCGTACCTGTATGCGAGCGCACACGACTGGGCGCGCTTCGGTCAGTTTCTGCTGCAGGACGGCGTGTGGAATGGGCAGCGGCTGCTGCCGGAAGGCTGGGTGCGTTACCTGACGCGCGCGACGCCACAGTCGTCGCGGCAGGAATTCGGCGCGCAGTTGTGGGTGAAGGTGCCGGAGCCGTTCAACGATCGCGGTCCGCATGCGCGCGCGATGCCGGCCGACGCGTTTCACGCGGTCGGCCATGAAGGCCAGTTCGTGAGCGTGGTGCCGAGCCGCGAGCTGGTGGTCGTGCGGCTCGGGCTGTCGCGGCCGGAAGCCGCGTGGAATCACGAGGCGTTTCTCGCGCGCGTGCTCGACGCGGTGCCGGCGCCCGGTGCGTGACGACGGGCGCCCGGCCGCCGCACGCGCTACGGCGGCGGCCGTGGCGACGCCGCCGCTTCACGCGCTATCCGCGCTGCATTACGGATTCGCGCTGCCCCCGTACTGCTTGAACCCTTCGCGCGTCGCGAGACGTTCGATGTAGCGCGACACCGCCGGCAGTTCCGGATGCTCGAACGGCGTGCCGAACCAGCGGTTCACCGACAGGCCGATCGGGATATCCGCCAGCGTGAACGTGTTGCCGGCCACGTACGCGCCGGTCTTGTCGAGCTGCGCGTTCAGCACGCGCATGTGCGTCGTCCAGCCCGCGATCGACCGCGCGATGCCGTCCGGATCCTGGTGCTCGGGAGACTTGCGCACGAGGCCGAGGAATGCACCGACCCACGAGCGGTTCAGGTCCGAGCCCTGCCAGTCGATCCACTGGTCGACGCGCGCACGCGCCTGCGGCTCGGCCGGATACAGCGCATCGCCGCCGTAGCGGTTCGCGAGATAGCGGATGATCGTGTTCGATTCCCACAGCACGAAATCGTCATCCTTGATGACGGGCACGAGCGCGTTCGGATTCAACGCGAGATAGGCCGGATCGTGGGTCGTGCGGAAACCCGCGCCCCAGTCTTCCTGTTCGAACGGCAGGTTCAGTTCGGTGCACAGCCACAGCACCTTGCGGACGTTGATGGACGGAATCTTGCCGAGGACGTGCAACATGCAGTCTCCTTGAGGGGTCGGGTGCGGAGCGTTCGGCGCGCACGGCACGCGCCGGACGCATTCACGCCGAATTTATACACGACCTCGCGGGAAACGGCAGAGCTCGGGCGCGAAATCGGTGTGCGGCCGATTCGTCAGATCGCGCAGCGCGTGCTCGGCCGTCGGGAAGCGGAACATGAATCCGTCCTGATGCAGCCGTGCCGGCACCACGCGCTGCCCGTCCAGCAGCAGCTCGGCCATCTCGCCCATCGCCGCGCGCAGCGGCCCGGCCGGCACGTGCAGGAACGCCGGGCGGCGCAGCACCTTCGTCACGACCTGCACGAACGCGCGCTGGGTCAGCGGCACCGGTGCGACCGCGTTGTAGACGCCGCGCATGCCCGCGTGGGACATCGCTCGCGCGACGATCCGCAATACGTCGTCGCGGTGAATCCAGCTCATCACCTGCGCGCCGTCGCCGAATCGTCCGCCCAGCCCGAGGTAATGCGGCAGCAGCATCGGGCGCAACGCGCCGCCCGGGCCGAACACGATGCCCAGCCGCAGCACCACCGCACGCACGCCGTGGCGCTCGAGCGGTTGCACGGCCGCCTCCCACTGCCGGCACAGCTCGGACATGAAGCCGGTGCCGGCGCGGCTGCCTTCATCGAGCCGTTCGTCGCCCGGCCGCACGCCGTAGTAGCCGATCGCCGACGCCTGGATCCACGTGCGCGGCTCGACCTCGGCGGTTTCGACCCAGCGCATCAGCGCCTGCGTGACGCCGACGCGGCTGGCGAGCAGCAGCGCCTGCCGACGCGGGCTCCAGCGCGCGCCCAGCACCGGCGCGCCGGCGAGATTGATCACCGTGTCGAAGCGCTCGTGCGGCTGCAACTGATCGACGGACGTCACGCTGCGCACGCGGCCTTGAAACAGGTAGGCCGCGCGCAACGGATCGCGCGCCAGCAACGTGACCGTATGCCCTGCATCGAGCAACCGGTTCACGAGCGTTTCGCCGATGAAGCCGGTCCCGCCGGTGACGAGCACGTTGCCCGGCCGCTGCCCCGCGAACGGGTTGGCGGCCGGCGCGCGTCGCGCGATGCGGCACGCGGCGATTCCGTCGCGCACGCCCGACACCGCCACGCCGACGGCGAACAGGCTGAGCAGCCAGCCGCGCCAGCCGACGTCGATCGCGTGCAGCGCGGTGGGTTCGTGCGCCCACACGGCGAGCTGCATCGCGATCATCCCGAAAAGCGCGCCGCCGTTGACGGCCAGCAGCGTATGCAGCACGCGCTCGGTCGCCGGCAGCTTGCGGCTCTGGTCCTCGACGACGAAATCCCACAACGTCAGCCCCACTTCGACGAGCACGACCGTCGCGAGCGCCGCGACCCACGCGCCGTGAAACGCGACGTTCGCGATCGACGCGAACACGAGGCCGTACAGCACGGACCGCACCGCGTGAATCGCCAGTTCGACCCGCGCGCGCGGGCTGTGCGGCAGGTCCTGCGTGAGTTCGTGGTGGTAAAGCGTATCGAATGCGCCCATCGCGCCCTGCACGATCAGCAGGTTGAGCGCCCAGTCGAAAGCCGGCAACGTGTTCATGCGGTATCCCTCCTCCACAACCAGATAAGCGGCGGCACCATCGCGACGAGCGCGGCCACATCGATCGCCACGTGCCCCCACACCTGCGCCTGCCACGACAACAGCATGTCCTGCGGCGCCCAGATCAACAGGCCGGCCAGCAGCCAGCCCCATACTTCCCGCTTCCGCAACCGGTTGCCGAGATGGACGAGCGCGAGCATCCAGACCGCGGCGCACTGCACCGTCGCGCCGAGCAGCGACAGCCACCAGACCTGCTGGGCGCGCGCGGCTTCGGGCGCCGCTGTCGACCAGAAATGCCGCTCGATGCCGCGGTGATAGGCGTCGAGCCATGGCGCGCCGGCAAGCCACGGAATCGCCACGCCGACGAGCAGATGCGCGATCGCGGCGGCGTACATTACGTTCACAGCGACGCGGCGCAGCTTGTCGCGCGGCTGGCGATTCGCCGCCGCGCTTTCGGCGTTCCTGCCGATGCTGCACACGTCGCCTTCGCAGCAGGCTTGCGCGCGATATCCGAGCCAGCGCGATACGGCATATCGGTTGCGTGCGAGGCGGCGATACAGCGGCGCGAACACGGCACGCATCGCTGGCACGCGAAGCAGCCAGGCGAACCCGCGACGCCCAACCAGCGCACGGGCGGCCGCGATGCCGTCGATGCCGGTCAGCATGCGTCCGTCGGGCAGGCGTGCATGCAGTTCGCGATTGAGCGCGGGCAGGTCGACGCCCAGCGGCGCCGGATCGAAACCCGGCTCGGCGATATCGACGAACGCCAGCCGATGTCGCACGTCGCGCTCGCCGAGACGCCGGACTTCCGCGACGCATAACGGACATCGCCCGTCGAAGTACAGCACCAATTCATTGGCATGCATGCTTTGCACCCCTTCTTGTCATCGCAAGCATCGTGAACCGATCGATCGACTGCTTTCCCGCGTATGCCGCCGCTCCCGCGCGACGGCGACGGGCTCACATCGGCTTGACCACCATCAGGAAATACACGGTCAGCATCGCGAAGAACGCCGGATAGCCGAGCAGCTCCCAGCGCTTCGCATAGCGCCAGTAGCGCTCCGGCAACGCGGCGTCGCCGTTCGCGTGCGCGAGCTTCGCCATCGATGCAAGTTCGAGCTGCAGCCACACGACCGGCAGCCAGCACGCGCCGGCGACCGCGTACAGCACGATCGATGCGAGCAGCCACGGCGTATGCCACGGCCAGCCGGCCGTATGCGCGAGCCACAGCCCGGACGCCGGCTGGAAGATCACGGCCGGCGTCGTGAACCACCAGTCCGCGCGCACCACGAGCCGCGACACGGCCGCGATCGCGGGCACCGACCGCGTGCGGTTCGCGAAGAACAGGTAGAACGCGGTGCCGAACCCCGTGCCGACCAGCAGCACCGAAGACAGGATGTGGAGCGCCTTGATGACGAGATAGGTATTCATGCGTGTTCTTCTTCTGAATAGAGGATCGACAGGATGGCGAGAATCGGCACGTTCTTGAGCACGGGGCCGAACGGTTCGGCCAGCAGGCCCGGCATCGTGACCGCGATGACCGCCGAGTACGCGATGATCAGCGCCGCCTGCGCGGCCCACAGGCGCCGCGACGGCGCGACGACGGTCGCGATGCCGAACGCGAAGTCCAGCGCGCTGGCCGCGTAAAGCGCGATCCGCGCGGGCAGGCCCGTCAGGTGCGCAGGCGCCAGCAGCGCGAGGCTCGCGTGCAGCGGATGGATGAAGGCGCTCGCGATCGCCGTCCAGATCCACACGATCGCGAGCGCCCCCAGCAGCAACGGGCGCCGCCACATCGCGAGCGCGTCGCGGCGCAATGCGCCGGCTTCCGCGCCGATGAAGCCGCCGAGGCCGCGCGGCGGGCGGCCCAGCACGGCCGTGACAGCCGCCGGATCGCCGGTGTTGCCGCCGCGCAGCATCGTCCATGTGTCGCGCGTCAGCATCGCCCCCGGCAGCGTGCCGAGCAGTGCGGCCGCCGCGCCGACCAGCGGGCCCGGCAGCGTCACGCGGGCCGCCGGCGGAAATCCCAGCGCGGCACGGTAGCCGGCCAGCATCTCGCGGTACTCGACCTCGTCGCTGCCGACCACGTCGATCACCCGGCTGCCCGCCGCCTGCGAATCGCCCGTTTGCGCGACGAGCCGCGCCACGACTTCGGCGAGATCGTCGACGTGCACCGGCCGCAACCGCTGACGGCCGCCCGCCGGCAGTACATGCACGGGCAGGCTCGCGAGCATCCGGAAGAACCGCGCGGACGCGCCGGCCGCCCCGTAGACGAGCGCTGGCCGCACGATGCGGAAGTCGATCGGCAGCGTCTGCAGGAAACGGTCGGCCGCCTGCTTGCTCGCGAAGTACCGCGTATCGCCGCGCTCCACCCCGAGCGCCGAAATCTGGATCACACGCCGCACGCCGGCAAGGCAGCACGCGGTAAAAAGCGCGCACGGCGCGGCGCGATGCACGGCGTCGAGCGTCGCGCCGCGTCGATCGGCCAGCATGCCGACCGCGTTGATCACCACGTCGACGCCCTTCAGCCGCGCGAGCCACGCTCGAGAATCGACGTCCTGCGCGAAGTCGATCGCGACGTCGTGCGGGCCGGCCGCGCGGCGCACGCCGCGCAGCACGCGATACCCGCCGGCTTCGAGCCGCGCGCACAGCGCCTGCCCGATGAAACCGTTCGCGCCGCAGACGAGCACGGTCATGCCGCGCGCGCCGGTGCGATCGGGCGGGCAATTCAATGGCAAGGCTGCGTTCATGCTCGCCCTCTATTTACAGTTATTTCTGTACAGACAGAAATAAAAGTCCCGAAAAAAGCGGGCTGCGTGCCCGCTCTGCCGTTACCGCTTACTTCGACGGCTTGCGCCTGACCGTCTGGCTGATCTTCGCGCCGATGCCGAGCGCCTTCATCAGCGTATCGGGCTTGAGCCGCAGCATTTCGTCGGACCAGGTCGTGAGCGTCTCGACGAACTGCAGCGTGTCGCGAATGCGCTGTTCGGTCTCGCGGCTCTCGTTCGCGATCTCCGGATTCGTCAGGCAATCGCGCAGCACCGTGAGCGTCGGCTCGATCTCGCGTTGCCGCCGCCCTTCGACGATCAGCTTGAACAACTCCCAGATGTCGGTCGACGTCTCGAAGTGGTCGCGGCGATCGCCCAGCACGTGCACGACCTTCGCGAGCCGCCACGCCTGCAGCTCCTTCAGGCTCGTGCTGACGTTGGAGCGTGCGACGTTGAGCGTCTCGGCGATCTCGTCGGCCGCAACCGGCCGTCCGGCCAGGTAGAGCAGCGCGTGAATCTGCGAGACAGTACGGTTGACGCCCCACCGCGAGCCCATTTCGCCCCAGTGGAGAATGAATCGTTCGGCAATCGGTGTGAGTTCCATGGTGGGGAATTTAGTTTTTTCAGTTATTTCTGTCAATAGAGAAATAGCCGGGCGATCCGGCGCCTGCCGGCCGCGGCCGCCCGCGATCGGCCGCTTCCTTTACAATGCGCGGGATTTTTCCGATTTCAGGCCGTCCCCGCCTTTCTGACTAGAGGTTCTCCCATGATCATCAAACCGCGCGTGCGTGGCTTCATCTGCGTGACGACTCATCCGGTCGGCTGCGAAGCCAACGTCAAGGAACAGATCGATTACGTGACTTCGCACGGCCCGATCGCCAACGGCCCGAAAAAGGTGCTCGTGATCGGCGCGTCGACCGGCTACGGCCTCGCCGCCCGGATCTCGGCCGCGTTCGGCTCGGGCGCGGACACGCTCGGCGTGTTCTTCGAACGCGCCGGCAGCGAAACGAAGCCCGGCACCGCCGGCTGGTACAACAGCGCCGCGTTCGAGAAATTCGCCGCCGAAAAGGGGCTGTATGCGCGCAGCATCAACGGCGACGCATTCTCCGACAAGGTCAAGCAGGTCACGATCGACACCATCAAGCAGGATCTCGGCAAGGTCGACCTGGTCGTCTACAGCCTCGCGGCACCGCGCCGCACGCACCCGAAGACGGGCGAAACCATCAGCTCGACGCTCAAGCCGGTCGGCAAGGCCGTCACGTTCCGCGGCCTCGACACCGACAAGGAAGTGATCCGCGAAGTGTCGCTCGAGCCGGCGACGCAGGAAGAGATCGACGGCACCGTCGCGGTGATGGGCGGCGAGGACTGGCAGATGTGGATCGACGCGCTGGCCGAAGCCGGCGTGCTGGCCGACGGCGCGAAGACCACCGCGTTCACCTACCTCGGCGAGCAGATCACGCACGACATCTACTGGAACGGCTCGATCGGCGAAGCGAAGAAGGACCTCGACAAGAAGGTGCTGTCGATCCGCGACAAGCTGGCCGCGCACGGCGGCGATGCCCGCGTGTCGGTGCTGAAGGCCGTCGTCACGCAGGCCAGCTCGGCGATCCCGATGATGCCGCTGTACCTGTCGCTTCTGTTCAAGGTGATGAAGGAAACCGGCACGCACGAAGGCTGCATCGAGCAGGTGTACGGGCTCCTGAAGGACAGCCTGTACGGCGCGACGCCGCACGTCGACGCAGAAGGCCGCTTGCGCGCGGATTATAAGGAGCTCGATCCGCAGGTGCAGGCGAAGGTCGTCGCGATGTGGGACAAGGTGACGAACGAGAACCTGTACGAGATGACCGACTTCGCGGGCTACAAGACCGAGTTCCTGCGCCTGTTCGGCTTCGAGATCGCCGGCGTCGACTACGACGCGGACGTGAACCCGGACGTGAAGATCCCGGGCATCATCGACACGACGGTCTGACGGGTCGATCCGCCGCCGCCCCGCGCACGGCGCGGGCGGCGGGTTCGCCTGCCGGCGGCGTCAACGCGGCGCCGGTTCTTCCAGATAGACGCCCGACGACAGCGTGGCCTTCACCTGCCGCGTGAACTCGTCGGTCGACACTTCCTCCGCCCCTGCCTCGATGGCGTCGTACGCCTGGCGCACGACGTCGGACGGCGTCGCTTTCGGTACGTCGAGGCCGGCCGTCAGGTCGGTGTCGATGAAGCCGGCATGCAGCCCGACCACCTGCGTGCGCTGCTCGCGCAGCGAATGGCGCAGCCCGTTGGTCAGCGCCCATGCGGCCGATTTCGATACGCCGTAGCCCGACAGGATCGGCCGGTTCACCCAGCTCGCGACCGACAGGATGTTCAGGATCGCGCCGCCGCCGTGGGCCGCAAGCGTGCCCGCGAACGCGCGCGACATCGCCAGCATCCCGAACACGTTGGTCTCCAGGTGAGCGCGCAATGCATCGACCGCGCCGTCGTCCGTCAGGCTGCCGAGCCGCGCGATGCCGGCGTTGTTGATCAGCAGCGTGACGTCGCGCGCCGCCTCGGCCGCCGCGGCGACCGCCGCCGGATCGGTCACGTCGAGCTTCACGGGCACCACGCCCGGCAGCGTCACGCTGGCCGGATCGCGTGCGCCCGCATAAACCTTGCGCGCGCCCCGCTCGAGCGCCTGCTTCGCGAACTCGAGGCCAAGCCCGCGATTCGCGCCCGTGATGAAAACGACTGCCCCTTCGATCTTCATGACCCTTCCTTTCGGAGATTCGATCCCGCGCGCGCCGGTTCGTCGCACGCCCGGAATCCGGTGAAAAACCACGCCGCCATCGCGTACCGAACCGTTGCACCGCCCGTGCGCCAGCCGGGCCGTCCCGCCGCCCTGGCCTCGCCGCACCCTGGACGCCGACCGACATCGATCCACGCTGCGCCGATTGCTTCGCTTCGTCCGCGAAGTCGGCTACACTCGAATCTCAATGTCGATCACCATCGTCTTGCGACGCATGGTGCCAGCGCGAGGTCGGCACGTCAATGTCGATCGCCATTGTGTTTTTTAATCGTGGCAATTGCCGGAAAGAGGGAGGGATCGATGGGCGTCTCGAGACAACAGGCCGCCGACAACCGCAACGCGATCGTCGCGGCCGCCGAGCGGCTGTTCCGCGTGCGCGGCGTCGACGCCGTCGGGCTGACGGAATTGATGAAGGAGGCGGGCTTCACACAGGGCGGCTTCTACAACCATTTCAAGTCGAAGGACGCGCTCGTCGCCGCCGTGGTGGACAAGGCCATGCAGGATCGCGCGGATTCGCCGAACGCGGGCAGCGTCGCGAAACAGGTGACCGCGTACCTGTCGGGCGCGCATCGCGACAACGTCGAGGGCGGCTGCCCGCTGTCGGGCTTCGCCGGCGATGCGCCGCGGCTGACCGACGCGGCGCGTGCCTGCTACACGCGCGGCGTCGCCGCGTATCTCGACCGGCTGGAACGCATGCTCGCCATGGAAGGCTCGGCCGCGGCGGACGCGCGCGGCGACGCGATCGCCGTCCTCAGCCAGATGGTCGGCGCGCTGGTGCTGTCACGGGCGGTTGCCGGCACCGATCCCGCATTCGCCGACGAGATTCTCGATGCGGCGCGCCGCACGCTCGTGGGGCAGCCGGACGATCCGGCCGTGCCGGCGTAGCGGCACGTCGCCATTCCCGCGCGACCGCATCGCCGTCGCGCGCTATTGGACTGCCCTCGCGGCATCCCACAGCGGCTGCGCGCCGCGCGCCGCATTCCACGCGGCAAACTGCGTGCGCCACGACTCGAACGGTTGCGCGAGCGGATAGCGCGGATCGTCGCTGAGCGAATACGCCATCCCTTCGATCAGCCAGCGCGGCTTGGTCACGACCGCGACGTTGCCGAGCACTTCCGCCTGCCGGTGATGAATCAGCTCGTGCGCGAGAAAGTAGGTCTGCCAGCCGCGCGGGGCGACGATCACGCCGAAATCCCCGAGCGTCAGCGCCGCGCGCGAGCCGAGGCCGAACGCATCGGCGCACGCGCGCGTCGAGCAGAACACGACGCGCGGTGAAGCCCGGAACGCGCCGACGGCCGCCGCCGCGCGCGCGTAGCCGTCGCGATAGAGCCGCCGTGCATCGCCGAGCTTCGCGACATCGTCCGTGCAGATGTCGGCGCTCGGGCACGACACGCCGGGAATCAGCGCGGGCGCGACGACGCGCAGCGGCTTGACGAGCGCATACGCGGCAAGCGGCAGCGCGACGAGGAGGCCCGTGACGGCGAAAGCGACATGGGCGCGTTTCATCGAGGCAGCGGTGTGACGAATGCCATTACGCGAGCTGCTTGTGGAAAAACGTCGTCGCGCACAGCGCGCCGTCGGGCATCAGCGCAAAGTTCGGCACGACGCCGACGCGCTGCCAGCCAGCCCGTTCGTACAGCCGCTCGGCGTCGCCGCCCGTCACCGTGTCGAGCACCAGCACGGTCTTGCCGGCGTCGCGTGCGGCCGCGTCGGCCGCCGCCATCAGGCGCGCGGCGACGCCCTGCCGGCGCGCGTGCCGCGACACGAGCATCTTCGCGATGTCCGCGCGGTGCGGCTGGTTCTCGGGCTGCGCGGTCACGACCTGCACGGTGCCGACGATCCGGCCGGACGCATCCTCGGCGACGAGCAGGATGCGCTCGTCGTTCGCGACGCCCTCGGCCACGTGTGTCCAGAACGCGACCGCGGTCGGCCGCTCGATCGGCAACATGAAGCTGACGGACGCACCGCCTTCGACGCAATCGATCAGCACGTCGGCCAGCGCATCGACACAGGCCATCGCTTCGCTCGCGCCGACGCGGCGGACGGTAACAGGTTCGGTCATGCAATCTCCGGTAGTCAGATAGGCCGCACGCGCGGGTTCGGCATGGGCCGGGTCGGAAAGAACGCCGGCCGGGCGTCGAGGCTCGCTCGGCGGCGGCACGCGTCCGGCAACACAGCGCCCGGTCGGCGCGCGTTACCGCCCCACTATCGTACGTGACGAATATTTTCGCTGCTTCGCAGCGCAATCGCCTACACTTAGCCAAATGGATAACCTTCAACCCGGCATCAGCGACGTGTTCCATGCCCTCGCCGATCCGACGCGCTGTGCAATCATCAGCGCGCTCGGCCACGGCGAGCGGACCGTCTCCGCGCTGGCCGCGCCGTTCGACATGGCGCTGCCGTCGTTCATGAAGCATGTCGCCGTGCTCGAGCGCAGCGGCCTCGTCAAGACCCGGAAAACCGGCCGCTCGCGCACCTGCGCGCTGGTCGGCAGCCGGCTGACCGAGGCCGAGGCATGGCTCGCCGCGCAGCGCGCGCAGTGGGAAGCGCGATCCGATCGTCTCGTCGAATTCGTCGAACGCCGTCACCAGGAGGAGCACGATGCCAGCCAGCCACGTCGAACCCGCTGAAGCCCACGATCTCGTCATCACGCGCACGTTGCGCGCGCCGCGCCACGCGCTGTGGCGCGCATGGACCGACCCGGAACTGTTGAAGGAATGGTGGTGCCCGAAGCCTTGGACCACCGAGGTACGCGCGTTCGACCTGCGGCCGGGCGGCGCTTTCCATACGTTCATGCGCGGCCCCGACGGCGGCACGAGCGACAACCCCGGCTGTTTTCTCGACATCGTGCCGGAATCGCGCATCGCGTTCACGTCGATGCTCGCGGGCGGCTGGCGGCCGCAGACGCCGTGGCTGGGCTTCACGGCGATCGTCACGATGGCCGACGACGACGCGGGCAGCCGCTACGAGGCGCGCGTGATGCATCCCGACGCCGCGACGCGCGAGCGCCACGAAGCGCTCGGCTTTTTCGAGGGCTGGAACACCTGCATCACGCAGCTCGACGCGTTCGCCGCCACGCTGCGCTGAACGCCGCCGCGCGTGCGGTCATTGCATGCCGCCGCGCCCGCGCCTAGGATTCCTGAAGGAAGCATGACGACACGCCGGGCGCCGGCGTGCACCGTCTCGCACGCTTCGCGGGAGGCGACATGTTGCACACGCACACGCATTCGACCCGGGTCAGCCGGCACCTGAACGCGCCGCGCGGGCGCGTCTATCGCGCGCTGCTCGACCCGCACGCGGTCGAGCAATGGAAGGTGCCCGACGGCATGACCTGCCGCGTGCACGCGTACGACACGCGCGAAGGCGGCGCGCTGCGCGTGTCGCTGAGCTACGACGCACCGTCGGCCGGCACCGGCAAGACCACCGCGCGCACCGACACCTATCACGGCCGCTTCGTCACGCTCGTGCCCGACGAGCAGATCGTCGAAATCGATGTATTCGAAACCGACGATCCGATGCTGCGCGGCGCGATGACGATCACGATCACGCTGTCGGACGAGGCGGGCGGCACGCGCGTGGACGCGGTGCACGACGGCCTACCGCCCGGCGTGCCGGCCGCCGACAACGAGAGCGGCTGGCAGATGGCGCTGGCGCGGCTCGCGGCGCTGGTGGAAGCCGGTTGACGCCGCGCACGCGCGTCAGCCGAGCCGGTACGCGCGCGTGACCGTGCCGCGGAACAGCGCGTCGCGCTCGTCCGCGCTGGCCTGCGCGGTCAGGCGCTTGAACGCGTTCCAGCCGTTCACGAACGAATACGAGCCCTTGTCGACCGGGAAATTGCTCTCGAACATGCAGCGCCCGGGGCCGAACGCGTCGATGCAGGTCATCATCCACGGCTTCCACGTGTCGGCGAGCTGTGCCGAAGACGGCGGCTTCGCGCCCTTCTCGAAATCGAACCCGTTGATGCGCATCCCGAGGCCGCCGACCTTCACGTACACGTTCGGCAATTGCGCGAGCGTGCGCATCGACGCCGACCAGCGCTCGAACACCTCCGGCCGCTTGTCCGCATAGCTGCCGATTCGCACGACGCCGCCGCAATGGTTGACGATGATCCGCGTCTCCGGGTTCGCTTTGGCGAGATCGAACAATTCGGGCAACTGCGGGAAGAACAGCCACGCGTCGTACGACAGCCCAAGCGGCGCGAGCTGCGCGACACCGGCCCGGTACGCGGGATCGAGCAGCAGCCCGCGCAGTACCGCCGACAGCGGATTGGCGAGCGTCGGGTCGACATCCCACGTACTCAGGTGGCGCACGCCGCGAAACCGTCCACGCCCGGCTTCGACATGCGCTTCCAGCACGTCGCGCACGCGTTCGCCGAGCCGCAGGTCCGCATGGCCGACGATGCCTTTCGCGACAGCCACGGGGCCGTGCTGCAGCGGCTCGGTCACGCCGGCGACGTAAGCCGTCTCGCCCACCGGCTTCAGTTCGGCCGGGCCCGAATCGCGGTAACGCGTCTGCGCCTGCATGTAGACGGACGCCTGGATGTTGTGGCCCGAGCGCGCGTCCCGCAGATAGTCGTCGAGCATGTAGATCCAGCCCGGCCGTTCGTAGAAGTGATGATGCGCGTCGACGATCGGCAGGTCGGGCTCGAGCGCGGGTTCGAGCGCCGACGCGAGCCAGTCGGGACGAACCGTGAGGTAGTTGCTTTGCGTCATGCGGGGAACTCCATCGTTGGCTGCCGTCTCGGCGAACGCGGGCAGCGCGAGCGAGGCGGCGGATGCACCGATCAACCGGCGCCGTTTGATCGAAAAGGTCATGTCATTCGCTCCTGTCGAACGCGTACAGCGACAGCGTGAGCAGCGTCGTGATCGCCAGCACGATCGCGAGGCCAAGCATCCCGGCCGTGAAGGTGCCGAAGCTGTCCTTCAGGTAGCCGACGAGATAGGGGCCCGCGAAGCCGCCGAGCGCGCCGATCGAATTGATCAGCGCCAACCCGCCGGCCGCGGCCTGGCCGGACAGGAAGCGCGACGGCAGCGTATAGAAGATCGTGCGGCCGGCAATCGTGCCGATCAGCGCGAGCGTGATGCCGACGAGCGCGGGCCCGAGCGTCAGGAAATGGGTCGACACGCCGAGCGCCACCGCGCCGATGCACAAGCCGATCGCCAGGTTCGCGACCGGGCCGCCGCGACGGTCCACCCGTTTCGCCCACCACAGCAGCGCGATCGTGGCGAAGAAGTACGGCACCGCGGAGAGCCAGCCCGTCTGCATCGTCGACATCCCGTGCGCCTTCAGCATTTGCGGCAACCAGATGCCGATGCCGTACGAGCCCATCGTGAAGCCGAACGAGATCAGCGCAAGCACGTACACGCGCACGTCGCGCAGCGCGACGCCGAAGCGCTTCTTGCGGCCGGCGGCCGCCGCGCCGTCGCGTTCGAACGCGCGCTGCAGCGCGGCGCGCTCGTCGTCCGACAGCCACGCGGCATTCGCCGGCGAATCCGACAGCAGCTTCAGCACGAGGAAGCCGAGCGCGCACGCGGGCAGCCCTTCGACGATGAACATCCACTTCCAGCCGGCGAGCCCGAGCGTGCCGTCGAGCTGCAGCAGCCATGTCGACAGCGGGCCGCCGACCAGCGACGACAGCGGCGTCGACACGGTGAACCACGCCAGCACACGCGTGCGGTAGCTCGCCGGAAACCACACGGCGAGAAAGAAGATCACGCCCGGAAAGAACCCGGCTTCGCCGATGCCGAGCAGCAGGCGGATCGCGTAGAAACTGGTCGGCCCGGTCGCGAGCGCGGTCGCGGCCGCCATCAGCCCCCACGTGATCATGATGCGGGCGAGCCAGCGGCGCGCACCGAAGCGATACAGCGCGAGATTGCTCGGCACTTCGAACACGCAGTAGCCGGCGAACATGATCCCCGCGCCCCAGCCGAACTGCGTTGCGGTCAGCCCGAGATCGCGGTTCATCGTGAGCGCCGCGAAGCCGACGCTCGTGCGATCCAGGTAGTTGAAGAAATACGCGAGCGCGAGCAGCGGGATGAAGCGCCACGCGGCCTTGCGCACGGCCCGTTGCTCGACCGACGTGTCGGTGTCGCGATCGACGGGCAGCGCCGGGGAAGCGGATGTCATGGTTGTCTCCGTGGATGCGGCGCTCCTCTGCCGCGCGGTGCGCGGCCCGGACGCCTTTGTTCGTTCGATGAATCGCGGCTGCGCTACGCGCTCGCCACTTCGTTCGCCGACGGCGCGCCGCCCGGCGCGTCGCCGTGCGCGGAAACGTTCGCGCCGTACCGCCCCGCGACGACGCCCGCCTCGATCAGCGCACGCGCGTCGTCCGGCGTGTAGCCGAGTTCGCCGAGCAGCGCGCACGTGTCCTGGCCGAGCGCGGGCGGCGCCGAGCGCAGCCGCAGGCGTTCACCCGCGAGCGTCAGCGGCAGCAGCGCGGTGCGCGTGTCGACCGGCCGCCCGGCGCTGCTCGCGTCGGCCGGCAGCGTCACGGTTTCGAGGCCGCCCGTGGCGAGCAGATGCGGATCGTCGAACAGGTCCTGCGGCTTCGTGATCGGCGCATACGGCAGGCCGGTCGATTCGAAGATCGCGCCGATCTCCGCTGCCGAGTACGGCGCCAGCCGCGAGCGCAGCTCGGGCAGCAACCATTCGCGCGCCTGTACGCGCAGGTTGTTGGTCGCGAGGCGCGGGTCGTCCTTCAGCGCGGCCAGGCCGAACGCGTCGCAGAACAGCGCCCACTGCGTGTCCGACACGACCGCGAGAAAAATCTGTTCGTCATCCTTGACGGAGAACACGTCGTAGACGGCCCACGCGGAAATCCGGCTCGGCATCGGCGACGCGGCCTGCCCCGTCACCGCGAACTGCATCATGTGCTGCGCGACGAGGAACACGTTGTTCTCGAACAGCGAACTCTGCACCTGCTGGCCGCGGCCCGTGCGTTCACGCTGCGCGAGCGCGGCCATCGCGCCGATCGCGCCGAACATGCCGCCCATGATGTCGTTCACGCTCGCGCCCGCGCGCAGCGGCCGCCCTTCGGGGCCCGTCATGTAGGCCAGGCCACCCATCATCTGCACGACCTCGTCGAGCGCGGTGCGATGCTCATACGGCCCCGGCAGGAAGCCCTTGTGCGACACGTACACGAGACGCGGATTCAGCGCGTCCAACTGCGGGTAACCGAGCCCGAGCCGGTCCATCGTGCCGCTCTTGAAGTTCTCGCTGAACACGTCCGCCGTCGCGACGAGCCGCCGCACGATCTCCAGCCCGCGCGGGTCTTTCACGTCGACCGCGACGCTCTTCTTGTTGCGGTTGAACATCCCGAAGAAGCCCGCGCCGGAACCGCGCAGTGCCCGCGTGCTGTCGCCCGCGATCGGTTCGATCTTGATCACTTCCGCGCCGAGATCCGCGAGCAGCATCCCGCACGTCGGGCCCATCACCATGTGCGTCATCTCGATCACGCGCACGCCTGCATACGGCAGCGCGGCAGCCGGTTGTCGATCGTTCATCGTGCGACTCCCGTCATGCATCCTTCCGGTTGCGCGGCCGACGGCGCGCGGCCATCCGCATAGCGGAATCCCTTCGGCAAGCCTGCGTCCGGCACGTGGCCGTACAGCGCCTCGGACGGCAGCGCCGCCTGCAGGATCGCGCGCGCGACGAGCAGCGCGTCGACGTCGACGCCCGTGTCGTATCCCATCGCTTCGAGCAGGAACACGAGATCCTCGGTGACGATGTTGCCGGTGGCGCCGGGCGCATACGGGCAGCCGCCGAGGCCGCCCTGACTCGCGTCGATCGTCGTCACGCCGGCGTCGAGCGCCGCGACGACGTTCGCGAGCCCCTGCCCGCGCGTGTTGTGGAAATGCGCGCCGCCGGCCTTGTCGCCGACTTCGCGCTGCAGCCGCATGAACAGCCGGCGCACCTGTGCGGGATTCGCATAACCGCTGGTGTCGGACAAGCCGATTTCATCGACCCCGCATTCGGCCATCGCGACGGCCATCGCAATCGTCTCGTCGTCGGAGACCGCGCCGGCAATCGTGCAACCGAACGCAACCGACACGCCGGCCTCGATCTGCACCGACGGAAACCGCGCGTCGCGCAGCGCGACGATCGCGCGCACCTCATCGATCATCTGCGCGGGCGTCTTGCGGATGTTGGCCAGCGAATGCGCTTCCGTGACCGAGACCGGCAGCGTCAGCTTGTGCACGCCCGCGTCGAACGCACCCTCGGCGCCGCGCAGGTTCGGCGCGAGCGCGGCGACGTGCAAACCGGGAATCGCGAGCGCGTGCGCGACGACTTCGCGCACGTCGGCCATCTGCGGCAACAGCGTGGCCGGCACGAACGACCCGACCTCGATCTCGCGCAGGCCGGCCGCGGCCAGCGCGGTGATCCAGCTCAGCTTGGCGGCCGTCGGCATCACGGTCTTGATGCTCTGCAGCCCGTCGCGCGGGCCGACTTCGCTGACCAGCATCTTCGGATTTTCCTCCATTCGACACCTCATCGTTCTATCTGAAAGAACATAGTTCTGTTTGACAGAACTTTAAGCGGGTGTTCAATGGGCGATAAGCGGGGTATACCCGTGAAATCGCGTTTTTCTGGAACTTGTGTTCTGCCAGATAGAACGATATAGTCCGCCGACCATCATTCGAAGGAAGCAGGCCGTGCCCAGGAATCCAGCAGATCACGCCGGCGGCGCAGCCGATCCGGCGACGGAAGAAGCGTCCAGCGGCGTCGCGGTGCTCGACCGCGCGTTCGCGATCCTCCGTGCGTTCGGCCAGACCGACGACCGGCTGTCGCTCGCCGAGTTGTCGCGCCGCACCGGGCTGTACAAGAGCACGATCCTGCGCCTGCTCGCCGCGCTCGAGCATGGCGGATTCATGCGCAAGCTCGATGATGGCCAGTACGCGGTCGGGCACGAGCCGTTGCGGCTTGCCGCGCTGTACCAGCGTTCGTTCCGCGTCGGCCCGGTGGTCGAGCCGCTCCTCGAGACGCTGAGCCGCGAGCTCGGGGAAACGGCGTCGTTCTATGTGCGCCAGGGCGACGTGCGCTCCGTGCTGTATCGCGTCGAACCCGCGCGGGCGGTGCGCGTGTCGATCCGCGTCGGCGAGGAGTTTCCGGTCGGCCAGGGCGCATCGGGCAAGGTACTGCTGGCCTTCACCGACACGCACGACACCCGCTGGAACGACGTGCGCGAACAGCTGTGGGCCGCGTCGTACGGCGAGCGCGACCCGGAAACGGCATCGGCGTCCGTGCCCGTGTTCGGCGCGGCCGGCGAATGCGTCGGTGCGCTGACGGTGTCGGGCCCGAAATCGCGGCTCGCCGCCGTGCCGGCGATGACGGCGGCGCTCACGATGTTGCTGCCGCTCGCGCAGAAGGCGACCGTCGCACTCGGCGGCGCGGGCGCCCGCTACGACGCGGCGGCCGTGCGCGACAGTCTCGCGCGGCTCGCGTCGTCGGCGGACGACGCCGCCCGGTCGTAGGACGCCGGTTGCGCGCGGCACGCGATACGGCAGCGCGAAAGGCGGCCGCATGCGACACTGGCCGGCGATGCACGCAGCGCGCCGTTCGCCGGCGACGCACCGAACGTGCAACCGTCAACCGGATCCGCCCGAGGAGACACCCGCGATGAACGCCGCGCGCACCGCCAGCTGGTATTTCGATTTCGTTTCGCCGTTCGCCTACCTGCAACAGGAACAGTTCGACCGGTTGCCGCCCGCCGCCGCGTTCGAGCCGCGGCCGATCGTGCTCGGCGCGCTGCTCGCGCACTGGGGCCAGAAAGCGCCGGCGGAAATCGCGGCCAAACGCGTGTTCACCTATCGGCATGCGCAATACCGCGCGGACAAGCTCGGCATTGCATTCCGGATGCCGCCCGCGCACCCGTTCAATCCGATCAAGCCGCTGCGCCTCGCGATCGCGATGGGCGGCTCGCACGACGCGATCCGGCGGATCTTCCGGCATATCTGGCGCGACGGCCAGGACGTCTCGACGCCGGCGGGCTTCGCCGCGCTGTGCGACGCCGTCGGCTTTCCGGACGGCGTCACGGCGGTCGAGGCCCAGCCGGTCAAGGATGCGCTGCGAGCGAACACGGATCGCGCGATCGCCGAGAACGTATTCGGTGTGCCGACGTTCGTACTCGACGACGACCTGTTCTGGGGCGAGGACGCGACCGACATGTTCGTCGACTGCGCGACGTCGCGCGCGTGGCTCGATTCGCCCGAGGTACGCCGGATCAGCGCGCTGCCGGAAGGAATCCGGCGCGGCTGACGGGCTGACGGCACGGCGGCCGTCACGCGCCGGCCGGCTCGCCCTCGCGCCCTTCGACAAGCATCGGCACGGCCTCGCGCATCATCGCGACGAACCGTACGAGCCGCGACGGATAGAACTGCGCATGCGGATAGGTCAGGTAGACGGGCAGCGGCGCGGCCTGCCACTCGGGTGCCAGATGGACGAGCTCGCCGCGCGCGAGATGGCCGGCGAGCATCCATGACGATCCGACGCACGCACCGACGCCCAGCAGCGCCGCGCTGCGCAGTGCATACAGGTTCGCGGTCGTGATGCGCGGCCGGATCGCGATGCGCCGCGTATCGCCCGTAACCGCATGCGTCAGCGTGAGTTCGTTGCGGTAGTAGGTGCGCAACGCGAGCCACGGCAGCGCGGCCAGCGCGTCGGGGTCGGCCGGGACGTCGGCACCGTTCAGCACCGACGGCGCGGCGACCACGAAACGCGGCACCTTCGCGATCCGGATCGCGACCACGCCCGGGTCGGTCGGCTCGCCGACCTGGATCGCGCAATCGATGCCGCTGCCGACGAAATCACGCACCTCGTCCTGCAGCAGCCACTCGACCGACACGCGCGGATAGTCGCGCAGGAACTGCGCGAGCGGCGCAACGAAACGCTGCTGGCCGAACGCGTGCGGCACCGCGACGCGCAGTAGCCCGTCCGGCTCCTCCTGCGCGCCGCGCAAATCGGCCTCGAACGCCGCCCAGCTCGCCAGCAGCTCCTTCGCCTGCTTGAAGCACCGCTCGCCGTCGACGGTCAGCCGCATCGTATGGGTCGTGCGTTGCAGCAACCGCATGCCGAGCGAATTTTCCAGCGCCTGCAGCCGCCGGCTGATGGTCGGCTGCGTCGTATGCAGCTGCACGGCGGCCGCCGACAAGCTGCCGGCCTCGACTATGCGCACGAACGTTTCCATCAGCTCGAAACGATAGCCGGCGCCGTCCACCGGCACCGCCTGAATGCGTCGAGACCCGCCAGCAGCGGGAGAAGAAGAGGATTTTTCGGTCATTCGTGGAGCGTATAACAAATCTGCGCGAGGCGGCACTACCGTCGCCGGCCGCGTACCGCCACACTCGCGTCCATCCCCTTCTTCAACCCAGGATGTACGCGATGTCCACCCCGACCCGTCTCGATGCCGCGCCCCGCGCGGCCCACGCTCCGGCCCGTCCGGCCGCCCATTCGATGCCCGATCGCCGGCTCGTGCTGCTGCTCGCGGCCGCCGCCGGCCTCGGCGTCGCCCCGCTCTACTACGCGCAGCCGATGCTCGGCGCGCTCGCGCCCGATCTCGGCGCGTCGGCGCGGGCGATCGGCTTCGTGCCGACGCTCACGCAGCTCGGCTATGCGCTCGGCATCCTGCTGCTCGCGCCGCTCGGCGACCGCTTCGACCGCCGCCGCGTGATCGTGACCAAGGCCGCCGCGCTGGTCCTCGCGCTGCTGCTGGCCGCCGTCGCGCCGTCGCTCGGGCTGCTGCTCGCGGCGAGCTTCGCGATCGGCCTCGCCGCGACGATGGCGCAGGACGTCGTGCCGGCCGCCGCGACGCTCGCGCACGATATGCATCGCGGCCGCATCGTCGGCACGGTGATGACGGGGTTGCTGCTCGGCATCCTGCTGTCGCGCGTCGTGGCCGGGTTCGTCGCCGAGACGGCCGGCTGGCGCGCGATGTTCGCGCTCGCGGCCGCCAGCGTCGCCGTGATCGGCGCCGTGGCCGCGCGCGGGTTGCCGCGCTTCGAGCCGACCACCCGGCTGCCGTATCGCGCGCTGATCGGCTCGCTCGGCGCGCTGTGGCGCGAGCATGCGGCACTGCGCCGCGCCGCCCTCGCGCAGGGGCTGCTGGCCGTGGGGTTCAGCGCGTTCTGGTCGACCCTTGCGGTGATGCTGCACGGCGCGCCGTTCCACCTCGGCAGCGCGGCCGCCGGCGCCTTTGGCCTCGCGGGTGCCGCCGGCGCGCTGGCTGCGCCGATCGCCGGGCGCCTCGCCGACCATCACGGCCCCGAGCGCGTCACGCGGATCGGAATCGGCATCGCAACGGTGTCGTTCGCGTCGATGGCCGCCGCGCCGCTGATGTCGCCGCATGCGCAACTCGTGCTGCTCGCGGTCGCGACGATCGGCTTCGATCTCGGCGTGCAGGCCACGCTGATCGCGCACCAGTCGATCGTCTACCGGATCGATCCCGCGTCGCGCAGCCGCCTCAATGCGGTGCTGTTCGTCGGCATGTTCATCGGGATGGCGGCCGGCGCAGCGATCGGCAGTCTGTTGCTCGCGCAACTGGGCTGGAACGCGGTGACCGGGCTGGCCGTCGCGACGTCGCTGGCCGCGCTCGCCGTACGGGTGTGGCGCAGCTGACGTCGGGCATCGCGTCACACCGGCGGCCAAGCCTCATCGGCTTGCCCGCTTTTTCTATTTTTTGATCGACGCGCATGACGCAGCGCCGCCCGGCAGATTCATACCGTTCCGGCGCGACAATCATTCATCCGGCGCAAGGTCCGCACGGGCCGGCAGAATGTCCAGTTCACCCAAATTTTTTTTCGGCGCTCGTGCACGCCCGCGCGCAAACGTCGGACGATTCATCCCTGCCGCACCGCTCGGCGCCTCCCCATCCGGCCCCACCGCCCAGCCCCGTTTTATCAGGGGAATCCCGGTATTTTTTCGCATTTTCTTCGAAATAACGGGTGACATACTTGCCCCCCGTTGCGCTCCGTGCGAGCGCGCTTTTCGATCCAGCCGGCCGCCCGTCATGCGCTGCGCGGCCGCCCGGGTCGCACAGGACATGAACAATTTCGACACGACGATCCAGATCTTTCTCACCCACCTGACGTTGGGCCCGTTGACGAATCACGCGATCCGCGTGATCGCGGGCCTCTACACGTTCAAGGGCTTCGTGCTCGTCCCGGTGCTGTGCTGGCTGTGGTTCCAGCCCGGCCCGAACCGCGAGCGGCAACGCGAGTTCGTCGTCGCCACCGTCGCGAGCGGGCTCGTCGCCCTCGCCGTCGGCCGCGTGCTCGCACAGGTGCTGCCGTTCCGCGTACGGCCGATCTACAACCCCGACCTGCACCTGCACTTTCCGTCGAGCGGACTGCGCGCGGCGACGTTGCAGACCTGGAGTTCGTTTCCGAGCGATCACGCGATGCTGTGGATGGCGATCGCGACCGGCATCTTCATCATCGCGCGCCGCGTCGGCATCGTCGCGCTGCTGTATTCGGTCGTGTTCATCTGCCTGCCGCGCGCGTATCTCGGCTTTCACTATCCGACCGACCTGATCGCGGGCGCGGCGATCGGCATCGCGATCGCGTGGCTGCTGACGCGCGATGCGATCCGCTCGCGCTTCGCACCGCAGGTGCTGGAGATGATCCGGCGCTTCCCCGCGCCCGCCTATACGCTCGCGTTCCTGCTGTGCTTCGAGTTGATCACGCAGTTCGACGAACTGCTGACGCTCGCGCAGTCGGCCACGCGCACGATGTGACGAGCAGGCGCGCGATGCTGCCGCTGCTGCTGTCGTTCCGTCGCCCCGGCGCGCGCTGCCGGCCATGCGCGGCCGCGGCACGGCCGGCGACGACCGCGTCCGTCAGTCGCGATCGGGCGCGCCGAGCGGAAAGAACGCACGATACGGCCGCGCCTCGTCGACCGCGCGCGCGAACGACGGCCGCGCGAGCAGACGCTTGCGGTACGCGATCACGTTCGCGAACGCCGGATCGATCCGGTGCGTCCAGTCCGCATAGAACAGGAACGGCGCCGCGCCGCAATCGGCGAGGCTGAAACGGTCGCCGGCCGCCCATTCGCGATCGGCCATCGTCTTGTCGAGCCACGCATACGACGTGTCGAGCATCGCGCGCGCGTCGGCCACCCCGCGCGCATCGCGCTCGGCTTGCGGTCGCAGCGCGTCGTACACGACCTTCTGCTGCGGCGTCGCCACGTAGTTGTCGAAGAAGCGGTCCATCGTCCGCACCTCCAGCGCGGCGCGCGGATCGTCGGGCAGCAGGCGCACGGGGCCCGGATAGGCGAGGCCGAGATACTCGACGATGATCGACGCCTCGATCACCGTGCGACCCGCATCGACGAGCACCGGGAAGCGCTTCAGCGGCCACAGCGCCGTCAGTTCCTGCATTGGCTTCGGATCGTCGTGCGCGAGCACGCGATACTCGAACGGCGTGTCGTTCTCGTACAGCGCGGTCAACACCTTCTGGCAATAGGACGAAAAGGGGTGGGCGTAAAGCGTCGGCATCATCGTGGAGGCTCCCGGGGTTGCGCGCCGCGTCACGCGGCGCCACATGATCGGATACCTTGACGACGCACGGCGCCCGGCCGTTTCGACATCGGCCCGATATTTTTTCGAAGGACAGGCCTGGGCCGCTACGAGCGGCCGTCCATCACGACGCGCCCTTCGGCGCGCCAGCGCAGCATCCCGCCGCCGAGATTCGCGACCGCGTCGAAGCCGGCCTGCTTCAGGATCACGGTGGCCTGCGCGGAACGGCCGCCGGCCCGGCACACGGTCACGACCGGCCGGTCGCGCGCGATTTCGCCGGTGCGCGCGGCCAGTTCGCCGAGCGGAATCGGCGTCGCGCCGGGCAGATGGCCGAGGGGGCCCGCGAATTCGTCCGGTTCGCGCACGTCGACGACCTGCACGGCCGGCAGATGATCCTCGAGCCATTGCGGATCGATTTCCCAGAAGCCGGCGAACGTATAGACGAGCGGCGCCCAGTCGGCGGCCGCCTGCGCATCGGGCGCGTTCGCGGCGACGCCGCACTGCAGGTTCGCCGGCACCGCGACGTCGATCTGGCGCGGATGCGCGAGCCCGAGGTTGCGCATGTAGCCGGCGAAATCGTCTTCGCTGAGATCGCCGCCGAGGCGCGGGTTGAAGCGGCGCTCCTCGCCGACGCTCGTCACCGTGAGCCCGCGATAGTCGTGCGCTGGGTACAGCAGGCACGCGGCCGGCAATGTGAAGAGCCGGCCGTGCACTGCGCGATACAGCGCGCGCGGGTCGCCCTGCTGGAAGTCGGTGCGGCCGGTGCCGCGGATCAGCAGGCAATCGCCGGTGAACGCCAACGATTCGTCGTCGAGCACGAGACTGATGCAGCCGCTCGTGTGGCCGGGCGTCGCGCGCACGGTCAGGTAGCGCGCGCCGAACACGCAGCGGTCGCCGTCGTTCAGGTAGCGGTCGGCGCCTTGCGCGCCACTTGCGGCCGAGATCGCGATCGTGCTGCCCGTGCGCTGCTTCAGCAGCCACGCACCCGTCACGTGATCGGCATGCACGTGCGTGTCGACGGTCGCGACGAGCCGCAGCCCGAGTTCATCGAGCAGCGCCGCGTCGCGGCGCACCTGCTCGAACACGGGATCGATCAGCAGGGCCTCGCGCGAGGCGCTGTCGGCGAGCAGGTACGTGTACGTCGACGATTGCGGGTCGAAAAGTTGCCGGAAGATCATGGCTCGGTTGCTCCGTTGTCGACTGACGCCGGCTGCAAGCAAAAGGGCACAGCCGTACCGCGCGTCCTTAAAGCGTAGATCAAAACGTGCACCGCGGATGATCCGCGAGTAGCTGATTCAAACCACACGTGCACGACGATTCAGTAGATATATCGATGACGAGTACACGCAATCTGTGACGGACAGCTCTCACCCTCGCCCGAGGGTCATACACCACGAGCCCTAGATATAATCGCGTGGTTGCGCTCTAGCCGCACCAGAGCTGTCAGTGCAAAGAGACACTTACTGAGAGAGACCATAATATGAAAAGAATCGCTGCAATCCTGCTCTGCGTCGCTTTGGCAGCCCCTACGATCAGCCTTGCACGGGGTGGGCACTATGCCGGTGGTCACGGGTCATCCCATAAGGGGGGCAAGTACAAGAATGCTCGCACCGGAGACCATTACGAGCGCCGCCGCTGAGCCCGTCCATACTGGTCCGAAACAATGATTAACGATCACGTGATCCAAGTGACGGAGGTCCTCGGAAGAACCACTCAAGGGATCACCGAACCATTCCTGTGTCGAGGCGACGATGGTGCGCTTTATTACGCAAAGGGCCGGGCTGCTGGCCGCAAGAGTTTGGTATCCGAATGGCTCGCAAGCTCACTCGCACGTGAATTTGGCCTCCCGATCGCACCCTTCGCTGTCGGCGAGGTGGACGACGCGATCGTCCAGTTTGGAGCTCCTGAGCTAGCCGACCTGGGCGCCGGCTACGTGTTCCTTTCCCGACGGGCCGAAAGCGTAATGGAATTTACTTGGCTGAACATACAAGAAGTCCCGTTAGTTGTTCGGAGCGATGTCCTTATCTTCGACTACTGGGTGAGGAATCAGGACCGCATACTCACCGATCTGGGAGGCAATCCCAACCTGCTTTGGGACCCGACACGCAAGGAACTTGTCGTCATTGACTTCAATCAGGCATTTGATACGGACTTCGATTGCGACACATTCTTTTCGTCCCATGCGTTCGCCGGATCGTGGGATCATGTCTTTGAGGACTTGATTGAGCGCCAACACTATGAAGATCGGCTTCATGCCGCCCTCGGCCAACTCGAGGGCATTTGCGATAGAATGCCCGATTCTTGGTGGTGGCTTGACGACGATCTTCCCCTCAATTTCAGCCAAGATGACGCAAGTTCAATCCTGACGGAGTACCTGCCCAACTTCTGGAGTCGCCGATGAAACATGCTTGCCGATACACCATCGTGCGCTTCATGCCGTACCCAGAGACTGGCGAATTCGCAAACATCGGCATCGTTCTGATGAGTCCGACGGCCAAGTACGTCGGATACAAGCTGATCGAGCGCGTATCTCGGATCACCGCATTCTTTGAAGAACTCGATGCAAACATTTTTCGTAAGGCACGAAAGGTGTATGCGACCGAGTTGGTCCGCATTGCACAATCAATCGAGCGAGCATTTGCGGAAGCAAGCATGGGGCCAAGTGCGGACTTCGCAAACTTCGCGTTCCGTGAACTTGTCAAACCGCGAGAAGGGTTGGTGACTGCTCAAGGCGACCGGGTAGTGATGACGGATGGGCATCCCAGCGAAAAGCTCGAGGAACTTTTCGATCACTATGTCGGTAGATCGTTTGCGACGAAAGCGTATCAAGAGCGATTCGTTGAGAAGAGGATTCACCAAATCCTCCGAGCGGCAGATCTGACTGGCCTTTACCGGGAACACACCTTAGGCAAGGACGATACCTACAAGGCACGCCTGCCCTTCGTTCGCGTCAACGCTGCCGGCGATGCCGTAAGGGCTATTAAGCCAATTTTCTTGGCCCATGACGATCCAACTCGGCTGTACGACCATGGTTGGGATTGGATCGGAAAAATCAGGAAGTTGCGACGCGATCAGACTCTAGTGGGTGATGTTCTCTTTGCCGCCGAAGCCCCGAAAGAAAGCTTCGGCCCGAGAGCAGCGGCCTATGCAGAAATCAGCGAGCAGTTGAAACTCAGCGATATTGCCTTGGCCCGTGAAACAGAACGCAGTCGTATTCTCGCGTTTGCGGGAGACACTCCCGACCTTGAAACCAGCGATTCTGACTAACCACTGTCAACTAGCCCCGCCCAGTGCGGGGCTTCTCATATATCGAGACGTGGCTGGCAACGCCAAGCCGGGACCTCATGTCCGACTTTCTCTTGTCTAATACATGTCGATGACGATCGATCCGAAGCAGGCCGCCGCGCTGCTGGCCGTCGCCGACACCGGCAGCTTCGAGCAGGCGGCCGTGCGCCTGCACGTGACCGCGTCCGCCGTCACGCAGCGGGTCCGCGCGCTGGAGGCGAGCCTCGGCACGCCGCTCGTGCTGCGCACGCGGCCGTGCCGCCCGACAGTGGCCGGACAGCGCGTGCTGCAGCACCTGCGCCGCGTCGCGCTGCTGCAGGCCGACCTGCAGAGCACGCTCGCGGCCGAGCGCGAATCGCCGATCTCGGTCACGATCGCGCTCAACTCCGACAGCCTCGGCACGTGGTTCCTCCCCGCGCTGACGTCCGTGCTCGCGGGCGAGCGGATCCTGTTCGAGCTGATCGTCGAGGATCAGGATCACACGTTCGCGCTGCTCGAAAGCGGGATGGCGGTCGGCTGCGTGACGACCGAGCCGAAGCCGATGCGCGGCTGCATCGCGACGCCGCTCGGCACGATGCGCTACCGGCTGCTCGCGGCCGCCGCGTTCGCGGTGCGCTGGTTTCCGCGCGGGCTGAACCGCACGAGCGCACGCCATGCGCCCGTCGTCGCGTATTCGCGGCGCGACACGCTGCAATCGTCATTTCTGAAGGAGAAGTTCGGGTTGCCCGAAGGCGCGTACCCGTGCCACTACGTGCCGGGCACCCATTCGCACTTCGCGGCGGTGCGGCACGGGCTCGGCTACGCGATGGTGCCGGAGCCGCTGATCGGCGCCGCGCCGCTCGATGCGCAGGGACTCGTCGATCTCGCGCCCGCGCATCCGACCGACGTCACGCTGTACTGGCACGCATGGACCGTGCAGTCGCCGACGATGGCGTCGCTGTCGGAGCGGGTCGTCGAAGCGGCGCGCCGGCTGCTCGCGCCGCTGCCGTAACGCGCTGGCGAGTGGGCGATCGACACGGCAAGGATCGGCCGACGACGCACCGCGCCACCCTTTCGGGTATTGCGTCATGCCACGCCGCGCCGGCCGGCGTGTTCTGCTTCATGCGCGACGCTGCGCGAAATACGCGCCGACCGCGCCGAGAAACGTGTCGATATCCGCACGCGACACGTCGCAATGGGTGACGAAGCGCGACGCATACAGCATCTGCGTGAGGATCCCGCGCTCCTTCAGCCACGCCTCGAGCGGTGCGCAATCGGCTTCGGGGAATTGCGCGAACACCATGTTCGTCGCACGCGACAGCACCTTCACCGAATCGATGCGTGCGAGGCCGGCGGCGAGATGTGCGGCATTCGCGTGATCGTCCGCGAGCCGCTCGACGTTGTGATCGAGCGCATACAGGCACGCCGCCGCGAGAATGCCCGACTGCCGCATCCCGCCGCCCAGCACCTTGCGCCAGCGCTGCGCGCGCTCGATCAGCGCACGGCTGCCGACCAGCACCGACCCGACCGGCGCACCGAGCCCTTTGGAGAAGCAGATCGACACGGTGTCGAACGGCGCGCACAGCTCGGCGATCGAGCGGCCCGATGCGACGGCCGCGTTGCAGACGCGCGCGCCGTCGAGGTGCGTCGACAGCCCGCGGCTACGCGCGAACGCGACGGCTTCCTGCACATAGCCTTCCGGCAAGACCTGGCCGCCGATCGTGTTTTCGAGCGCGAGCAGGCGCGTGCGGGCAAAGTGATTGTCGAGCGGCTTGATCGCCGCGGCGATCTTCGCGAGCGGCAGCGTGCCGTCCGGCGCGTTCTCGATCGGTTGCGGCTGGATGCTGCCGAGCACGGCCGCGCCGCCGCCTTCGTACTTGTAGGTATGCGCGAGCTGGCCGACGATGTATTCGTCGCCGCGCTCGCAATGCGACATCAGCGCGGCCAGGTTGCTCTGCGTGCCGCTCGGGAAGAACAGGCCGGCTTCCTTGCCGGCCCGCTCGGCCGTCACCGCCTGCAGGCGCAGGACGGTCGGGTCGTCGCCCCACACGTCGTCGCCGGTTTCGGCGGCGGTCATGGCGGCCAGCATCGCCTGGCTCGGACGTGTCACGGTATCGCTGCGTAAATCGATCATCGCTGTGCCCTGAGTAAACGCGAGCCGGCATCCCTGCGTCCGGCCCTGCCGAAAACGAGACTCAGAGTGTACGCAATTCACGCGGCATGTGCCGACGGATGCGCGGCGATCGCGTGCGTCAGTATCGCGGCGGCGGCGGCTGGACGCCCGCCGGCGGCATCGGCGGCGCGGCGCGCGGCGCAGTCCCGCCATAGCCCCCATATCCACCGCTCATCCCGCCCGGCACCGGCACGCGGTTGCCTGTCGCATACATGCATTGCAGATACGCGTAGTCGTAGCGGCGCTGGACGTCATAGGCCGAGCCCTGCGCGGCGCCCGCGCCGACGACGCTGCCCGCGAGCAGCCCCGCGCCCGCGCCGACCGCCGCGCCGGCGCCGCCGTTGAATGCGGCGCCGGCCGCCGCACCGAGCGCGGTGCCGACGGCCGCGCTGCCGACCGCGCTCGCGGTCGACGCCTGCCCGGCGCTCACGCCGCCCGATTGCTCGAACGCGTACTGCCGGCAACTGCCGTCGTCGGCGCGGAACTGGTCGAACGACTTGCCGGTGCCCGGCAGCGCCATCACGCTCGGCCCGGTCGGCATGTAGGCGCACGCACCGAGCAGCGCGGCGAGCGACATTACCGCCGGCACGCGCAGCAGTCGAAATACGGTTCTCATCATTGCGCCTCCGTCACTGCGGCCGCGCCGGCACCGAGCGCCAGCCCGACTTGCAGGTCTTCACGTACGGGTAGTAATGCTTCGACGCGTCGCAGTAGTACCAGAGGTTCGCGTCGCCGTTGTCCTGCGGCTGCCCCTGCTCGACATACTCGGTCGGCGGCGGCGGAGCGACCGGCACCGCGACGACGGGCGGCGGGTAGTAGTAAGGCGCAGGGACAACCGGGGCGTAATACGGGTAGCCGGGGCCGATATAGACTCCGACCCGGGCGGCATGCGCCACGCCGCCCGTCGCGACCGCCACCGCGGCGGCCGCACCCAGCGCGAGTTTCAATCCATTCACGTCACGTTCTCCGGCTGGCCGGTTCGTCGATGCGAACCCTGCATCCCGAACGCTACGCCGCATGCGATCCGGCATCCATTACCAACGCCCACGCGAATGTTGCGCGCCGTTACCCGTGTGACGAACGGCCCCGCCCGTCCGGACCGGCGCGTTACACGCTAACGGATCGAAACCGATCCCCGTCCCTGCACACGGTTTTCGCGCACGCAAAACCGTTCCGATGATGCGACGCGCCATATTGACGCACGTGCGGCAGACCGCCACGCCGCGGCCGCACGCGCCGCGAGCGGCCTTCTTGATACGAATCAACGATTTATCCGGAAATCGCCCGCGACGGGCTGGACATCTGCGACGAGTTGGCGCATTTCGCGGTGCAACATCGCGGCCCATACTCCAGCCAACCCCGACGCCCGTCCGCCGGGGGCCGCCGGCACCCGCCGGCGGGTATCGTCAGCCTCGGTCATCTGGTATGGACACCGCACTTTCGGCCCTCGATCTGGCCCGCCTGCAATTCGCGTTCACCGTCTCCTTTCACATCGTCTTTCCGGCGCTGAGCATCGGCCTCGCCAGCTTCATCGCCGTGCTCGAATATCGCTGGCTCAAGACCGGCAAGCAGTACTACAAAACGCTCTGCCTGTTCTGGTCGAAGATCTTCGCGGTCGCGTTCGGGATGGGCGTCGTGTCCGGCGTCGTGATGAGCTATCAGTTCGGCACCAACTGGTCGGGCTTCTCGAGCTTCGCCGGCGCCGTCACCGGCCCGCTGCTGATGTACGAGGTCATGACCGCGTTCTTCCTCGAAGCCGGCTTCCTCGGCATCATGCTGTTCGGCTGGAACCGCGTGAGCCCGCGCGCGCACTTCGGCGCGACGCTGATGGTCGCGATCGGCACGCTGATCTCCACGTTCTGGATCCTCGCGTCGAACAGCTGGATGCAGACGCCGCAGGGCTTCGAGATCGTCGACGGCCGGGTCGTGCCGACCGACTGGTTCGCGATCATCTTCAACCCGTCGTTCCCGTACCGCCTGTTCCACATGGCGATCGCCGCGTTCATCGTCGCCGCGCTGGTGGTGGCCGCGACCGGCGCATGGCACCTGCTGAAGGGCCGCCGCGACAAGGGTGTGAAGAAGATGTTCTCGATGGCGCTGTGGCTGCTGCTCGTGCTCGCGCCGCTGCAGGCCGTGATCGGCGATCAGCACGGCATCAACACGCTGAAGCACCAGCCCGCGAAGATCGCCGCGATCGAAGGGCTGTGGGAAACCGAAAAGGGCGGCACCGCGCTCAACCTGTTCGGCATTCCCGACATGAAAGCCGAAACGACCCGCTACGCGGTGAAGGTGCCGCACCTCGGCAGCCTGATCCTCACGCACAGCTGGGACGGCGAGATCCGCGGGCTGAAGGACTTCCCGCCGCAAGACCGCCCGAATTCGACGGTCGTGTTCTGGAGCTTCCGGATCATGGTCGGCCTCGGCTTCGCGATGATCGGCCTCGCCGCGCTCGCGTGGTTCCTGCGCCGCCGCGGCCGCCTGTATGAATCGAAGTGGTTCCAGCGCTTCGCGCTCGTGATGGGCCCGACCGGTTTCGTGTCGCTGCTCGCCGGCTGGGTGACGACCGAAGCGGGCCGCCAGCCGTGGGTCGTATATGGCGTGATGCGCACCGCGCAGGCCGTGTCGCCGCTGTCGGTGCAGCAGGTCAGCCTGTCGATGATGACGTTCGTGATCGTGTACTTCCTCGTGTTCGGCACCGGCGTGTACTACATGCTGAAGCTGATGAAGGCCGGCCCTGCGCTGCCCGACGTCAAGCACGACGATAAACCGGACACGCGCCCCGATCACACCGCGCGCCGCCCGATGTCGGCCGTCGACGAGCTGATCGAGACCGTCTGAGCCCACCCCATTCGCAAACGAGAAAACCTATGGACGTCACCGTAATCTGGGCCGCGATCATCGCATTGGGGCTCTTCATGTACGTCGTGCTCGACGGCTTCGACCTCGGCATCGGCATCGTCTTCCCGTTCTTCCCGGACGAAAAGGAACGCGACCTGATGATGAACACGGTCGCGCCCGTGTGGGACGGCAACGAGACGTGGCTCGTGCTCGGCGGCGCCGGGCTGTTCGCGGTGTTCCCGATCGTCTATTCGACCGTGCTGTCGGCGCTGTACCTGCCGCTGATCTTCATGCTGGTGTGCCTGATCTTCCGCGGCGTGTCGTTCGAGATCCGCGCGAAGGCACGGCGCACGAAGCAGCTGTGGGATCTCGCGTTCATCGGCGGCTCGGCCGGCGCCACGCTGTTCCAGGGGATCGCGCTCGGCGCGTTCCTGCAGGGCATCGACGTGAAGGACGGCGTGTACGCCGGCGGCGCGTTCGACTGGCTCACGCCGTTCAGCCTGCTGACGGGCCTCGGCCTGATCGTGACCTACGCGCTGCTCGGTTGCTGCTGGCTCGTCGCGAAGACCGAAGGCGACCTGCAACGCCGCCTGCATCGCGTCGTGTGGCCGCTGACCGTCGTGCTGCTCGGCTTCATCGCGGTGATCAGCCTGTGGACGCCGCTGCAGGATCGGGCCATCGCGCAGCGCTGGTTCGACTCGGGGCTGTTCTGGCGCCTGCTGCCGGTGCCGTTCCTCGTGGCCGCATGCGCGGTGTGGATGCGCCGCGCGGTGCGCGACCGGCATGACATGACGCCGTTCGTGCTGGCGCTGGCGCTGGTGCTGCTCGGCTACGTCGGCCTGCTCGTCACGCTGTTTCCCTATGCGATTCCGCAGACGATGACGATCTGGGAAGCGGCGGCGCCGCGTTCGAGCCAGACCTTCACGCTGGTCGGCGCAGCGGTTATCCTCCCGATTATCATCGCCTATACGACGATGGGTTATTGGGTATTCCGAGGCAAGGTGCGCCATGAAGACCAGCATTACTACCACCACTGATTCCACCGCCGGTCAGCCCGGCGCGCCGCGGCCGCGGATGCGCGGCTGGATGTGGTTCGTCGTTCTGTGGGCGGGCGGCGTGATCGGCGCCGTGACGCTCGGCTATGCGTTCAAGATCTTCATGAACCTGACGCTGTTTGCGGTGAAGTAGGCGGAGCGGCCGCCCGGGTCGAGCGATGGACCGGGCGGCCGTTTTGTCGTTGGGCCGCGGCTTCGGCCGGATGCAGCCAGCGCGGCAATAACCGGGGACCCGCGGACGACACGTCCCGCCCGGCTACGGGTTCTGTCGCACCACACCCAATTTAAGCCCCAGCATGCCGAAGATGCGATTCATCGTCTGTACCGTCCCGTCGCTGCGACCCTGCTCGATATCCTGAATTGTCTTGGTCGACACGCCGGCCAGCTTGGCCACTTCGGCACTCGTCAACCGCATCGTCTTCTTTAAATGACGCACCGATTCGCGCAGCGTCCATTCAGGATGTGCAAGAACCTCCTCGACCGCTTGCCGCCGCAGTGCGAGCTGCTCGGGAAGCGGCATCGTGTTATAGCGTTTGTCCATGGTGTCATCCCCGCTTAGCGCAGCGCATCCAGTTCGCGCGCAAACCGCTCCAGGCCCGGTTTAAGAAACGCATGCACATCGGGCTCCAGCCCACAATCCGTTCCTTGATCGGCGATCTCCTGTAGGCGCGGTGCCATTGCACGCAGCCGCGTCCGCAATGCATCGCGATCGAGCACGGGTCGCTCGCTCCCCGCCCGGGATTCGCTCGACCGGACCACCGTGTCAAGCACTCTCGCCCAGTCGGGCCGGCCACCGTCATTTCCCTCCCAGTGCATGCGTCGGGCAATGCCATCGGGATGCAGATACATCGGCGCGAAGTCGAAAAGCGGCGTCAACGCGATGCGTCCTTGGAAATCGCGTTGCAACGCGGTGTTTCGCGCATGATTGTCCTTATTGCCCAACGCAAGATTGGCGACGTCGCGACACAAGTACTCCGCAACCTCGGCCTGCGGATCGGTACATTGCCGTACGAGATGCGCGCATACCTCGTCGTGACTCGGCACGACGCCGAAGCCGGCTTTGCCCGTCAACGAAGCAATGCTTTCCTGGGCGAACCGGACAACGCCGTCACCCACTCGCGCGCGATCGAACCGTGGAATGAACAGCGCCCGCTCACGCAGCGTCAGCGGTGCATGCACGCGCAGACCGAGACGCTGGGCCAACGCCATGTAGGGCGCTTCGTGACGCAGAATCTGTGCAAGGCGCTCGTTGCTGCCGCGCCCGAACTTGACGATGTAGTGGGCAACCGCACGCTCGTCGGGCAGCGTGTGATCGAGATAGAGCAGCCCATCGTCGGCACGGGTCAGCAATAGCTTCGGCCATTCACCCTGCACACCCGAGGAGCCCGCAACGAAGAATCCGTGTTCGGCGAGATATTCGCTGAATGCGTCCCCGCGCATGGCGACGTCGTCGTCCGTGAAACCTTGCTGCGGCCCCTGTCGCTCGGCAAGCCACTGCGCGGCTTCCTTGATCCGCAGATTACCGATCGAATTGCCGGCTCCCGCCAGCAGTAATGGCCAATCGGCACGCTCCTCGGCCGTTTCCGGCAAATCGAGGCGGCGCAACAGTTCCTGGCGACCGAAACCCTGGGGCAACAAATCGATCAGGAAGACCGGCCAATGGGATGTCGCCAGCGGCTCAAGTTCGACGGGAAAGGTGCACGACGTCGCATGCGCATCGCGCGCGGCCTGATGACGGACGACCCATTCAACGCCGTAGCCCGAGTAGGCGCGAGCGCGCCATCCTTCGTCAGGCTCGCCGAACAAGGTGACGCTGCCGATGTCGTGCCAGTGACCGGCGGCGTGAAGCTGAATGGTGCAGGAATTCGTCATTTCGGCAAAAATCTATACAAATTGTATCTCTCGATACGAACAAAATATATAAATTTCTACTGAAATGCAAACTGCGGGGCCGAACTACCCGGAAAGGGATCTGCCGGCCTCATTGCGCCTCACCCCCGCCCGCGCAACGCCGCATCGATCTTCCGATCGGTCTTGTACTGGCTCAGCGCATATACCGACCAGATCGCGGCCGGCAGCCAGCCGATGATCGTGAGTTGCAGAAGGAGACAGATGATCCCGGCGATCGGGCGGCCGATCGTGAAGAACTGGAACCACGGGAGCAGCAGGGCGAGCAGCAGGCGCATGAACGATCCTCTCGGTACGTCGTTGAACGGGTGACACCCGGCCAATATGGCGGGTTGCGCGCCCCGTTTCAAGCCCGGGCGCGACGTTCGCCGGGCGCCCCCTCCCCCGATACCCTGCGCTACGCCGAATCGGCCAGCCACTGCGCGACGCGCAGGACGAGCGCGTCCGCTTCGTCGAAGCACTCGACCCCCGCCACCTGCGGCGCCCCGCAAATCGTGAACACCGGCTTGCCCCACTGCAGCCCGAGCGCGATTTCCGACAGCGTGCCGAGGCCGCCGCCGACCGCGATCAGGCACACCGACGCACGTGCGACCAAGGCATTGCGCGTGATGCCGAGCCCGGTCGGCAGCGCGACGCTCAGATACGGATTCGCCAGCGCGGCATCCTCCTCGGGCAACAGCCCGATCGCGCAGCCGCCGGCCGCGTGCGCACCGCGCGCGGCGGCCTCCATCACGCCCTGCTTGCCGCCGCCGACGAGCGCGACGCCCGTCGCCGCCACCGCGTGCGCGATCCGTTCCGCGACCCGCATCTGTTCATCCGTCGCGTCGCGCGGGCCGATCACGCCGACCGGCATCCGGTGCCGGTGCGTGCCGCGTTGCCGTTGCGCGAGTCGCGCGAGCGCGTCGCGCGCCGGTTCGGACCACGCGCATTCAATGACGTCGTTGGCGAACAAGGCCTTCCCCCAGTGCAAGAACGCAGGTACAGATGGCCGTCAGCACGATCGACAGCGCGGCCGCCTGCGAAAAATCGGTTTGCCCGTCCGACAGCTTCAGATACATCAGCAGCGGCAGGATGTTGATCTGCGTGCCGGCCAGCGCAATCGCCGTGCCGTAAGTACCGAGCGCGATCGCCGTCACGAGGCACCATGCGGACGCGACCGACGGCCACAGCTCGCGCCACGCGACGTCGAGCCACGCGCGCCACGGCCGCGCGCCGAGCGTCAGCGCCGCTTCGAGCGGCCGCCGGTCGAGATTCGCGAGCGTCGGGTAGATCATCAGCGCGACGCGCGGGATCAGGTAGTACGCATAGGCGACCGCGAGCCCCGGCATCGTGTAGATCGCGCCGCCGACCACGGTCGGATCGGCGCCGAGCGCGGCCAGCAGCGTGGTCACGAAGCCCGCGCGGCCGAATGCGAGGATGAAGCCGTACGCGATCACCAGCCCCGAAAACGCCAGCGGCACGCCGAGCAGCGCGAGCGACCAGTGGCGACGGGCCGGCGACTGCCCGGCGAGCGCGAACGCGACCGGCACGCCGACGGCGACCGACAGCGTGCCGGCGCCCACCGCCAGCGCCAGCGAGCGCGCGATCGCATCGGCGACGAGCGGATCGCGCCACACCGCCGCGAACGCGCGGCCGCCGCCCGCGCCTGCCGCATCGACCAGCGCGGCCAGCGGCAGCACGAAGCACACCGCGAGCAAGACCGCCGCGGGCAGCGCGCCGAAGCGGCGCAGCACGCCGCGCTCGGATAAGGAAGCGAGCATCCCGCGCCCCTTACTGGCCGAGCGTGGCCTGCGACCACAGCTGGTCGACCTCGGCCTTGCGCGCCGCCGCCTTCGCGACATCGAGCGGGCGCACCTGCGGCGCGTTCGGCAGCTTCGCCGCGACGTCCGCCGCGACCGGCGTGCCCGGCACCGCCGGGCGCACGTAGCCTTGCGCGAACAGCGCCTGCCCGACGTCGCTCATCACGAGGTTGAGCCAGAGCTGCGCGGCGGACGGATTCGGGCCGTTCTTCACGAGACTCATCGCATACGGCGCCGACACGCTGCCGTCCTGCGGAATCACGACGTCGGCCGCGTCCCCCATGCCGTCCGCGTACTTCGCCTTGAGGCCGTCGTTCTCGTAGCCGATCAGGATCGGAATCTCGCCCTTCACGAACTTCGCGTACGGCGTCGTACCCTCCACGCGCAGTACGTTGCCGGCCTGCTTCAGCTTGCCGAAGAAGTCGGCGCCCGGCTTCGGGTTATCGACGCTGCCGCCGTTCGCATACGCGGCCGCGAACACCGCGACCTGGCCCTGCCCGGTCGAGCGCGGGTCGAGATAGACCACCGCGTTGCGGTACTCGGGCTTCAGCAGGTCCGACCAGCGCTGCGGTACGTTCTTGACGAGCTTCCGGTTGACGAGGAACGCGATGTTCAGCGAATGCACGGCGAACCAGCGGGCGTCGGTCGCGCGGAACACGCCCGGCAGCTTGTCGAAGTTGACCGGCCGGAACGGCGCGACGACGTCCTTGCCCGCGGCGTCGAGCGCCGACGCCGCGAAGTAGTACGCGGTATCGGCCTGCGGACGGCGACGCGACTTGTCGAGCGCGACGACGGTCGCGGCCGAGCCGATGTCGTTGTACGTGATCTCGACCTTCGGGTAGCGCTTGCGGAATTCGGCGAACAGCGCCTTCCAGTTCGCCCATTCGGGGCCGGTATCGAACGACACGACGAGCCCTTCGTCGGCCGCCTTCGCGTACAGCGCGTCTTCGCCCGGATACAGCGGCGCGGCCTGCGCCGCCGCGCTGGAAAGCGCCGCGAGCGCGCACAGCGCCAGCACGCGGGCGCGCATGGCCTTCACAAAAAGGGAGCCTGCAAGCATCGTGAATCTCCGTTGAACGAAAGAGGTCATTGCGCGGCCGGCGACGCCGGCAGCACGAGCAGATGGCAAGGGTCGATCGCGATGCTGCGCGCGGCGGGCTCGCGCCCTTCGCACAGCAGCACGTCGGCCGAACCGTCCGGAATGAAGTCGTAGCGCTGCGTCGCGCCGAAATAGCGCACGTCCCCGCGACGGCCGTCGATGCGGTTGGCGCTGTGTTCGGGCGGATCGGCCTGCACGTGTTCGGGGCGCACCAGCACCTCGATTTCCGCACCCGGCCGGTGCCCGCCCGTTTCCGCGCGCAGCGTCGCGAAACGCACGTCGACGGTGCCCTGCGCGAGCACGCGGCCGCGCAGCAATGTCGAATGCCCGACGAAGCGCGCGATCTCGGCGGTCGCCGGGCGCTCGTACAGGTCGCGCGGCGTGCCGGCCTGAAGCACGCGGCCGCCGTCGACGATCGCGACGCGGTCGGCCATGCTCAGCGCTTCGTCCTGGTCGTGCGTGACGAACAGCGTCGTCGCGCCGCAGGCGCGCTGCAGTGCGCGGATCTCGTCGCGCAACTGATGACGGATGCCGGCATCGAGCGCCGCCAGCGGCTCGTCGAGCAGCAGCAGCTTCGGTTCGATCACGAGCGCCCGCGCGAGCGCGACGCGCTGCTGCTGTCCGCCGGACAGCATCGCGATGCCGCGCGTCGCATGCGACGACAACCCGACCCGCTCGAGCATGTCCAGCGCGCGCCGGCGCCGCACGTCGGCCGCGACGCCGCGCATCCGCAGCCCGTACGCGACGTTGTCGACGACCGACAGGTTCGGGAACAGCGCGTAGTGCTGGAACACCATCCCCACTTCGCGCCGCCACACGGGCACGCCGGCCACGTCGTCGCCGCCGATCGCGATGCGGCCGCGCCAGCCGTCGAGCAGCCCGGCCGCGAGCCGCAGCAGCGTGGATTTGCCGGACCCGCTGCGGCCCATCACCGCGAGCAGTTCGCCCTGCGCGGCCGACAGCGTGACGTCGTCGACGCCATGACGGGCGCCCGGATACTGGAAACTGACGTGTTCGAATTCGAGGCTCATGGATGACTCACTTCAGACGTTGCACGGTGCCGACGGACACGAGCGTCGCGAGCACGGCGAGCACGAGCAGCACGACCGTGGCCGCGCACGCCATCCCCGTCGCGCCGTAGAACGCCTGCAGCAACACGATCGGATAGTTCCGGTAGCGAAAGCCGGCGATCAGGTTCGAAATCTGGAATTCGCCGATCGACAGCGCGGCCACCATCACGAGGCCGGAAAACAGGCTGTGGCGCAGGTTCGGCAGCACGATCGTGACGAACTGGCGCAGCGGCGTCGCACCGAGCGTCGCCGCGCAGGCCTCGAGCCGCGCGAGGCCGAGGTGGCGCAGGTCGCCGAGCAGCGTCTGCAACAGATACGGCAGCGTCAGCACCGCGTGCGCCGCGATCATCAGCGGCAACGTGCCGAGCCACGGCAACGTGTCGCCGCTGAAGATCGCGATGTAGCCGAAGCCGAGCGTCAGCGCCGGCACGGCGACCGGCATCAGCATCACGATGCGCGTCGCGAACCCGCCGCCTGCCTGCGCGCGATGATGCAGCGCATACGCGAGCGGCAGGCCGATCACCGCGTTGAGCGCGCAGCACGCCAGCGCCACGATGAAGCTCACGCCGAACGCGCGCGTGAAGCTCCGGTTCGCGGCCAGATCGGCGAACCAGTGCCCGGTGACGCCGGCGGGCAGCAACGTGTTCGTCCACGATTCGCCCACCGCGCCGATCAGCAGCAATGCGATCGGCAACAGCAGGTAGAGGCCGAACACCGCGAGCAGCGCCTGCAGCAGCAGGCGCCCGACGGGCGGCCGGGCCGGTTTGTTACGACGAATCGGAATACCGTCGGCGATGGCCGGGGTGGTTGACGAAGACATGAAGACACTCGCGGACGATCGAAAAAACCTCGCGCAACGCCCGCCGGACGGGCCCGCATGCGTTGTCGAAGCCGGCGCAGTGTGCGGTTTCGACATGGCATCGTCATGAAAAAAACGTAAAAAGCGCGCATCGATCTATGCAAGGACGGAACAGCTCGCGATGAAGCACCTGTATCCGAACGTGGCGGAGCTGCATGCGTTCGCCACGTCCGCGAAGTACCTGAACTTCTCCTACGCGGCCCGCGAACTGGGCCTGACGCCGAGCGCGGTCAGCCGGCAGATCGCGAACCTCGAGGCGCTGTTCGGCGTGAAGCTGTTCGTGCGCGAGGGGCGCGGCCTCGCGCTCACCCGTGCCGGTCAGGTCTATCACGCGCGCGTCGTCGGGCCGCTGCGCGAAATCGGCAACGCGTCGATCGAGCTGCTAAGCGCCCGCGAGAACGGCGACCTGCTGACGATCGCGAGCGTGCCGACGTTCACGACGAAGTGGCTGTTGCCGAGGCTCACGCGCTTTCTCGCCGCCGCGCCGGGGGTCACGCTGAGCTTTCGCCGCCATCTCGCGCCCGGCGACGTGTTTCCGTTCGGGCTGGACGCGGCGATCCGCTACGGCGACGGTGGATGGGAGGGCGTGCGAAGCGACTATCTGGGCGGGCGGACCTTCGTGCCGGTCTGCTCGCGCGAATTCGTCGACCGGCATGCGCTGCGCGTGCCCGCCGACGCGGCGGCGGCGCCGCGCCTCGTGCACGAGCAGGCGGAGATCGCGTGGTCCGCATGGGCGGAACGTCATCGCGCGTCGCAGATGAACGCGCTGGCCGGGCCGCGCTTCGAGCAGTATTCGGTGCTGATCCAGGCGGCCCAGGCCGGGCTCGGGATCGCGCTCGTGCCGCGCTTCCTGATTCTCGACAATCTGGCGGCGGGCACGCTGATCGAGCCGTTCGACGCGCCCGTCGACGTCGACGCGCAGGGGCACTATCTGTGCTACGCGCCGGAGCGCCTCGACACGAGCGAGGCGTTGCGGCGTTTCAAGGAATGGATGCTGGACGAAGCCGGGCGTCCGTAGGGCGGCGCAGCGTCGTACGGGCCGCGCCGACGCGCACCGCCGCACGACAGCGCGCGCCCGTTGCCGGACGCCGCCCGACGGCGGCCTCCGGCCTGCAACGTCAACGCCCGATACCGAGCCCCGGCAGCACGCGCGTGTTCTCGGCCACGACCGCATGCAGCAGGCGCGGATCCGCGCCGAGCAGCGCCAGGATCGTCGGCGCGACCTGCTTCGTGCCGACGAGATCGCTCACCGTGCGCGCACGATGAATGCCCGGATACGACACCAGCAGGCCGAGATGGCTGTCGTCCGGCGCGTTGCCGCCGTGCTCCTCGTCCTTCTTCGTGCTCGACGTGTAGATCACGCCCGGATTCGGCTGGACGACGATGTCCGGCGTGCGGCCGTTGGCCGGATCGCCGAAACGGTCGGCCAGCGCCGCGCCGTACAGCACGTATGCCTGCGGGCCGTCCGCGCAGATCCCCGGCGCGTTGCAGCCGAGATTCGCCTTCAGCGCCTGCACGACGGCCGTGCGCTGGCCGCGGTCGCGCAGCCAGACCAGGCCGACGTCGTCGGTCTGCACGAAGCCCGTGCCGACCAGGCCCGAACCGTCGTTCAGGTTGCCCGTCGTCGTGTTGTTCTGGCCGAAGTTGCCGTTCGGGTCGAGGAAGTCGTTCGCTTCGAGCAGCTTCGTCAGCGTGTCGCCGTTCTTCACGAGCTTCGTGTGATCGCTCGGCGACTGGCCGTGCTTCGACGTGACGATCACCGCCGTCGACGTATACAGGTTCGCCTGCTTCAGCGCCGCGACGACATGGCCGATCGCGTCGTCGACGTACGTGATCGCGTTCGCGACCTGCCCGTTCGGCGTGAAGTCGGCATCGAGATAGCCGCCGCCCTTCGCGACCGGCGCCTTCTGCGCGACGCTCAGCGTCTGGAAGTTCGCGCCGAACAGCGTCGGCACCGGCGCGGCCTTCGTGCCGGTCGAATCGCGGCCGCCGATCTGGTTGATCAGCGCCTGCACGTGCAGGTTGTCGAAGCGCGCGGTGTGCGAGTAGACGTCCGTATAGTCGGTGTTGGTCGCCGGGTCGATCGAGTTGATCTCGGTGCGCATCAGGTCGTCGACGCCGGTGCCCGACGGGCCGTTCAGCCAGTCGTAGCCCCACGCGTGCTTGTCGGCCCACGCGGTGTGCGCATTCGGCACGCCGGCCTTCACGGCCTCGAACACCGTGTTGGTCTTCACGTAGTTGTGCGGGTAGACCGGCACGCACTGCCCGTTGACCTTCGCATGCGGTATCGCCTGCGGATTGAACGCGCCGCCGCCGTCGAGGTGCACGAGCTTGCCGCCGTTGAACGCATCGATGCCGGTCGTCTCGTCGAACACGACGTTCCAGCCCTGCTTGCCCGAACACGTCGTGTCGCTCGGCGCGTACAGGTTGCGGTCGTACGACACGTCGTAGAACAGGCCGGCCGTCTTCGGCGAGCCGCCCGTCACCAGTGCCGCAAGGCCCGGGAACGAATCCGACAGCCCCGGCGTATACGCATTCGCGTACGTCACGCCGCTCTTCGCGAGCACCGCGAGGTTCGGGCACGTATTCGCGCCGATGCAGCGCGCGAGATCCTGTTCGTGCAGGCCGTCGATGCTGAGCAGCAGCACGTGCTTCACGACCCGGCTCGCGCGGCCGCTGTCGTCCGGTTGCGCCGCGTGCACGCCCGCGCCGGCGAGCGCCAGCGCAGCCGCGACCATCGCCGCCGTTTTCCGTTGCTTGATGAACCTGGAAATCATCACCCCACCTCACCGATTGATGTTGAACTTCGTGACTTGCCGTCAGGCGCGCAAAATATCGCCGGGTCGTGCGGCGGCCGGATGAAGCGGGGCTTTCTGTTCTCTGTCAAACGTAACCAATCGCAAATGACGCGAAGCGGTCGCGATGCGCGGCCGTCGCGTGCGCCAGCCCGTGCGGCCGGATTTTTTTTCGGGTTGGCCCGCGACTATTGGCGTGGCATAAAGGGTTTTCCCTGACCCGGAGCACGAGTATGTCGACCCTGGAAGCCCTCCGGTTCGTGCTGGACGATGCACGTACCCCCGAAATCATTCGCCATCACGTCGTCGACGCGCTGCAGTATGCGTTGCGCAACCACGGACCGGTGTTCACCACGAAGGAAGTCGAATGGCTGGCGCAGTGGGACGACGCGCGTCTGCCGCTGGCCGCGAGGAAGGAGCTGGACAAGCGCGAACCGGCGATCGCCGGCCGCTGAAAAAAGCCGCCGCGCCCGGCGGGTGCGGGCGCGGCGGCGAATGACGGATAGCGGTAACGCTTACTGCAGCCCGAAGTCGACGCGGGTCGTCGCGCCCTTGTCCGAGATGCCCTTCGCGTCGAGCTTCGGCGCGACGACGAACATGCGGCTCGAGTCGATCTTGCCGTCGAGATACTGGCGCACCGCCTGCGCGCGCTGCTGCGCGAGCGCCCGCAGCGCGTTGTCGTCGGCCGGTGCGTGATCGGCGAGCGCCTGCTTCATGTCCGCATCGGGCAGCGTCTTCTGCAGGCCGACCAGGTTGCGCGGCTTCTTGAAATCGGCGGCCTTGTACGCACGCGTCAGGTATTTCGAGTATTCGGCCTTGTCGACCTTCACCGACATCGGATCGACGCTCTCGCCCTGGCCGATCACGTCCTTCAGCTTCTGCTGGCGCACCAGCCGCTCGACGTACGCGTCGCGCAGCCCCGGCGTGTCCTGCGCCGGATCGACACGGCCGATCAGGTCGAGGCGGATCGACGGCTTCTCGGTCAGCATCTTCACGACGGTATCGAGTTTCTTCTGCTGCGCGTCGGTCAACTGGTACGAGCCCGGCGCGAACTCGACGTAGCCGAGATCCTCGCCGCCGCTGCCGCCGAACGCATTCGCGAGCAGCGTGAACGGCGACGTGACGGCCTTCGCGATCAGGTTCAGCACCGCGTGCCAGATCAGCCCGCCGATGCTGAATTCCGGATTCGACAGCGACCCCGACACCGGCAGGTTCACGTCGATCTGGCCGCGCGTGTTCTTCAGCAGCGAGATCGCGAGCTTCACCGGCAGCTTCGTCGCCGTGTCGTTCTCGACGTGATCGCCGAACGTCAGTTGATCGATGAAGATGTGGTTGTTCGCCGACAGCTGGTCGTTCGCGAGCTGGTAGTGCAGGTCGACGTTGAGCTTGCCCTTCGTGATCGGATAGCCCGCGTACTTCGCCGAATACGGCGTCAGGTTGGTCAGCTCGATGTCGTGCGCGGTGGCCGTCAGGTCGAGCGCCGGCTTCTCGATCAGCGGGTTCACCGAGCCCTTGATCGTGATCGGCCCGTTGCCTGCGAGGTTCGCCGCGACGTCGACCGGCGCGGACGTCGTCGAATCCGTGCCGAACGCACCGACCGTGCCCTTGATCGCGACGAGGTTCGCCGTGTAGTTCGGCTTGATGAAGTTGTCCGTGTACGTGACGCGGCCGTTCTGCAGCAGCAGTTCGCCGAAATGCATCCGCACCGGGTTCTGCGGCTGCGGCGCGGCCTTCACGACCACCGTCGCCGACGCGGCGGCCGGCACGGACGCCTGCTGCGCGGCCGCGGCCGATGCGGCCCGCGCGGCGGCCGGCGGCGTCACGCCCGGCGACAGCGGCACCGGCTCGCCCTTGCTCGCGTCGCGGGTGAGCGACTGCGCGGGGCCCGTCTCCTTCGCGACCACGTCCTTCAGGTTCAGCCGACCCTGCGCGTCGAGCAGCACGCGGCCGTAGAAGTTCGAGAACGTCACGCGCGCGGCGTCGACGTCGGTGCCCTTCTCGTCGTAGTTCGCCTTCAGGTTCGACAGCGCGAGCGAGCGCCAGCCGGCGAACGGGTCGGACGTCGCCTTGTCGAGCATCCGCACGTCGACCAGCGCGACGTCGCCGCGATAGGTCGCGCGCGGCTTGTCCTTCACTTGCGCGAACGTCAGGTTGCCCTGCGCGTTGAGCAGCGCGCTCGCGATCGTCGCGTTCAGCGCGCTGCCGAAATACGGTTCGAACGCGGCCGCGTCGACGCGGTTGCCGTTGATCTTCAGGCCGAGCTTCAGCGGCTGCGCGGTCACGTCGCCCGTCACGTTCAGCGAACCCTTGCGATTCAGCGTCGCCTTCAGTTGCACGGGCAGCGGCTTCGTCAGGTCGTCGCTCACCTTCTGCACCGACAGCTCCAGCGGCTTGATCGCCAGCTTCACCGGGCGCGGCGTCGACAGGTCGGTGAAGTTCGCGGACGCATCCTTCACGTTCAGCGCGTCGATCCGGTAGTGCCACGACGGCGCGGCGGCCTGCGCCTTGCGCGCGACCGTGCGCGGCGGCACCGCCGCCTGCGCGGGTTCGCCCAGCGCCGCGAGGTCGATCTTGCCGTCCTTCAGGCGCTTCACGTCGAGCGCAAGGCCGCTCGCGTCGACGCTCGAGATTTCCGCGGTGCGCGCGGCGACGTCGACCTTCGCGATCTTCGCGTTCGCGTCGGGCAGCACGATCGCCGGCGCCTTGTTGTCCGGCGCGGCGATCTTCAGCGATTTCAGGCTGACCGTGCTGTCCGCGACTTCCGCGGCGAGCGGCGTCTTGCCCCAGTCGGTCTTCGCGTTGACGGTCGCGCCGAGCGTGCCGTCGAGCACGCGCGCACGCGTCGCCTCGCCGAGGTACGGCTGCAGCGCCGGCAGCGCGAGCGCGGCGACCGTCAGCTTCGTGTCGGCCTGCTTCGCGGCGAGATTGAATGCGCCTTCGGCCTTCAAGTCGCCGCCGCGCGACAGCGACGTCGACAGCGTGTATTTCGCCGGCGTCTTGCCCTGCAGCGTGAAGCCGTCGAGCGTCGCGGCGAGCTTCGTCAGCGACAGTGCGGTCGGCGTCGCCGGCACGCGGTCGTCGACGTTGATCGTGCCGCCGTCGATCGCGACGTGACGGATCGTCAGATCGAGCGGCGGCGTTTCCTTCGAGGCGGCGCCTTCGGCCTTCGCGCCGCTGGCGCCGCTGGCCGCGGCGACGGTCGCGCCGGAAGCCGCGGACGCACCGGAAACGGCGACGGCCGGCGCGGCCGTCTTGCCGGCTTCGGCCTTCGGTGCGGCGGCCGGTTGCGCGACGAGCTTCTCGACGTTCAACACGCCCTGCTTGTCGCGCGACAGGTCGACCACCGGCTGGTCGAGCCGGATCTCGTCGAAGTGCATCGCATTGCGCAGCGGTTCCAGCCCGGCCGCCGCGACGTGCACGCCGCGCGCGGCGAACAGCGGCCCCGACGCGCGGTCGGTCACCTTCGCGTCGTTCAGGTCGACGGTGCCCGACACGCGCAGCGCGGGCGTCTCGCCGCTCATCACGAAATTGACCGTGAGGTTGCTGCTGAGCAAGCCGCTCGTCACGGCCACCGGCAGTTTCGCCGGCACGTACGAGATCAGCTTCGGCACGTCGAGGCGGTCGAACTTCAGCGCGATCTCCGATTCGCGCGACTGCGCGAACGGCTTGGTCTTGCCGTCGATCGAGATCGGGCTGCCGTCGAAGCGCGCGCGCAGCTTCGGTTCGACGAAGATGTCGGTTTTCGAGGCCAGCGTCGCGATGTACGGAATGCCGAGCGTCCAGTTGTCGACCACGTGCTTTTCGTTCAGCAGGCGATCGTCGAAATCGATCCGGCCGTCGTTGATCTGGATGTTCGACACCGAGAACTGCGTCGGCTTGCTGTCGGGTGTCGGCGACGGCGACGAGAACTTCTCGATCAGGTCGGTGAAGTTGAAGCGCTGTGCGTCGTAGCGGACGACGTGAAAACGCGGCGAATCGAGCCGGATTTCGTTGACGATCGGCGCGCCGCGAAACAGCGACGACCACGACGGCCGCACGACGAGCTTGCCGATGTCGATGAAGTCGCCCTGGCCGCCGCGCTCGCCGAGGTGGATGCCGTCGGCTTCGAGGTTCAGCGTGTACGGGTTCAGTGCGATGCGCCGGATCGTGGCCGGCCGGTCGAGCTGCTTGCTCAACTCCTGTTCGGCGACATGGCGGATCAGCGGCGGCGCCGCGAAGAAGCCGAGCAGTCCGAACAAAACGACGAAGATCAACAGGCCGATGCCGATACGCCGGGTCCGGCGCGAGCGTGCAACGCCACCGAGGGCATGGAGGGTCGAGGGTAGGGTTTCTTTGTCTGCGCTTGCCATGCTTGAATGTCTCGGGAATGGATGCCGGGCCGCACCGCACAAACCGGGCGGCCGCGCACGCTATCCCGAAAGTATAGGCTCAGGAGGGGACGGTACGGCGGGCGGGCGCCGTCGCCGCGCCCGCCGTCGGACAACGGCGGCGGTCAACCGTTCATTTCCGGACGACGACGGGCGGCATCCACGCCCCGTCGCTCGCCTGCGGCTTCGGTGCGTACAGCCGTAACGCGAGCGCGAAATCGGTACGCGGCGCGGGCAGCCAGTTGGCCGCATGCGTGCCGCCCGGCGACGCCGATACGACGATGTCGATCGAGCCGTCGCGGTTGCGGCGCAGCCGGTCGCGATCGCCGAGCGAGCGCCGCGCCGACCCGACGTCGGGCAGCGCGCCGTTGGTCGTGTATGGGGTGAGCGTCCAGAATGCGCGCACCGGCGGCAGCGCGCCCGGCGCGAAATGCAGCACGTAGCGGTTCGCGCCGTTCAGTGCGTGACCGTCGCTGTCGACGCGGGTGACCGCGAGCGTCTCGTCGTCGCGCGTCGAGGTGCCGAACTGCGTGTAGGCCGCGTACGCGCGGAGCGCGTAGTCCTGGCCGTACTTGCCGGCCGTATCGCCGATCCACGTCCAGCCGTTCGCGTTCAGCAGGTTCGACGGCGGCGTCGCGAGCCGCGCGCGCGCCTCGGCCACGCCGGCCGTCGCGGCCGTGAGACGGTCGCCCGTCCACAGCACCGGATAGCCGGCCGTCACGCCGATGTCGCCGAGCGATTCCTGTGCGTGCGCGTCGTCGCCCGGCGGCGGATTGTCCTGCAGCGCCCGCGCGAAGCGCGTGAAGAACGCCTTCGGGTCGAGCGCGGCGACCTGCTCGGCCGGCGTGCCGCCGCCCACCGCTTCGGACGGCGCGCTGCCCGCGTGGACCGCGACCGACGCGCCGCGCTCCGCGCCCGTGTAGACCGACAGCGGCACCACGCGGATCGCGCGCTGCAGTTTCTTCACGTTTGTCAGGTCGCGCCCGCCGCTCGTCTGCAGCCGCACGTCGAGCCACGCATTGGCGGACGGCACGTCGACGCGCACCACGCCCTTCGGCAGCGTGCCCTGCCATGCCTTCGCGGCGAAGGCAATCGTTTGCGATCGCCCGGCGCCACGCGCACCGCGGGCGGCGACGCTCGACGACGACCACAACACGTTCGTCCACATGTCGAGTGCGCGCGCGTCCCAATAGCGGCCGCGCGTGTCGGGCAGCGTGACGATCACGGGTTCGGCGGCGACGTCGAGCCAGCCGCTCGAGTCGAGCGTGTCGACGCCCGGCAGCGGCGGATTGACCGCGCCGACGGGCGGCAGCGCCTGCGCGTGGCGCAGCGTGTTGAGCGGCGCCTGCCCCGGTTGCGCGCCGTCGCCGCCCGTCGCCGCTTCCTTCGCGACGTCCATCAGCACGAGCGGATACGCATAGATATAGGAGTCGGCGACTTCCGCGCGCATCCAGCCGGTTTTCCGCTGGATCGCGTCCGGTTGCGACGCGCATCCCGCAAGCAACGCCGCAATGGCCAGCGACGCGCACGCGCGTCGCAGAGAAACTGATTCTCGCTGGTTTTCAATCATGGATTACTGGCCGAATATCGTTCTTTTCAGTCAACGCCTTGTTCGTCTCGCGAACGGCGAAGCAAGGCACCCCAGCGTGCCCGGACGACCGTTCATGACGTTTCGTAACGGTGGGCGCTGATGTCAGGCCGGTATCATAGCGCCTAAGGGCATCCCCCAATATGCCGAATAACGGGTAAAACGCTAGCCGGATCGTCAAAAAATCTGAAATAGTTCACGGGATTCCGCAAAAATCCGGAACGGTTCGATCGCGCTGGAACGATGGTCGGGTGAGAACCGTCGACGCGGATTGAAAAATGGCGCCACTATTGACACCATTTTTGCTATGGCAAGCGAATGGAAGATCCTCGACCCAATGAGGCGCGAGCCCGCGAACGTGCGCTTCAACGATCTGTTCGAGATCTGCGAAGCCCACTTCGGAGCGGCCCGCCAATCCGGTTCCAGCCATGCTATTTTAAGACACCGTGCCAAGGCGATCCTCGAGTGAATATCCAGAATGATCGCGGGAAAGCCAAGGCTTATCAGGTGCGGCAGGTTCTCGACGCGATCGATCGACTGAAGGAACAGAAATCATGACCCAAGACCACTTTACGTACCGCGTAACGTGGTCCCCGGAGGACGGGGAGCACGTCGGCCTCTGCGCGGAATTCCCCTCTCTTTCGTGGCTCGATGCAACCCCGGAAGGCGCGCTGGTCGGCATTCGCCGGCTCGTTGCCGACGTCGTGAGCGACCTGACCGTGAACGGCGAAAAGGTGCCCGAACCGATCGCCGACCGAACCTACAGCGGCGAGTTCAAGGTCCGCATCCCGCCACAGGCGCACCGCGCGCTGGTCATCCAGGCCGCCGAACAGGGCGTCAGCCTCAATCGCCTGGCGAGCGCCAAGCTCTGCGCCTGAGCGCGTACGCGCACACCACGACACGATCGCCCGGCGCGTCCGTACGGAAGCCGGGCGATCGCTTTTTCCGCGTTGTGCCACCCTGTGCGCATAACCTGCGTCGCATCGTCGCCGACGCTTGACCTTACCATCATGGGAATGTTGATACTGGAACCATTCGCGGCACGAACCGCGCTTTTGGGGAATCCGACATGACTGAACCACTCGCCTCCGCGGCGCTGCAAACGATCGAGCTGAACGTCGACGGCATGCATTGCGGCGGCTGCACGGGCCGCGTGCAGCGAGCGCTGGCCGCCGTGCCGGGCGTCGTCGATGCGGCGGTCGATCTCGATGCGCATGCGGCGACGGTCACGGCGCAGGAAATCGTCGAGCCGGGCCGGCTCGTCGACGCCGTCCGGGAGGCCGGCTATCGCGCAGCGGTGCGCGAGGCGCCGGGCAAAGCCGGCGCGGCCACGCCTTCGGCGCACGCGTTGCGCGGCGAAACGCCGTCCGCGGCCTCCGCGTTTCCTCCCGCCGCCGCGACGATCGAACTCGATATCGACGGGATGACTTGCGCGTCATGCGCGTCACGCGTCGAAAAGGCGCTCGCGAAGGTGCCGGGCGTCACGCGCGCATCGGTCAACCTCGCGACGGAGCGCGCGACGGTCGACGCGTCGGCTGGCGTTTCGGCCACGCAGTTGGCGGACGCCGTGAAGCAGGCCGGCTATGGTGCGACGCCGACTGCGTCGGACACCGTCGTCCCGGCCGCCGCCACTGCATTGCCCACCGCGCCCGCGCCCGCAAGCATCGAACTCGACATCGACGGGATGACCTGCGCGTCCTGCGTGTCGCGCGTCGAGAAGGCGCTCGCGAAGGTGCCGGGCGTCACGCGGGCGTCGGTCAACCTCGCGACCGAACGCGCGACGGTCGATGCGTCGAACGACGTATCCGCCGCGCAGCTTGTCGAAGCGGTGAAACAGGCCGGCTACGGCGCGACTTCGGCCGCCGCCGTCGCCGCCGTCGCCGCCGTCGCCGCCGCCGCCGCGCTGCCCGCTACCGCCGCTGCCACCGACGTCGAACTCGACATTGGCGGCATGACCTGCGCGTCCTGCGCCGGGCGCGTCGAGAAAGCGCTGGCCGCCGTGCCGGGCGTCGCACGCGCGACGGTCAACCTCGCGACCGAGCGCGCATCGGTGCACGGCGCCGGCGCACTCGACGCCGCCACGCTGATCGCGGCGGTCACCACAGCCGGCTACCATGCGTCGCTTCCGGCCGCGTCACCCGCCGGCGCAACGGCCGGCGCCGACTTGCAGCCGGCCGGCCCCGCGCAGGACCCCGATGCCCGCAAGCGCCGCGACGCGATCCGCGAACGCAACTTCGTGATCGGGGCCGCCGTGCTGAGCGCGCCGCTCGTCGCGCCGATGCTCGCCGCCCCGTTCGGCATCGATCTGATGCTGCCCGGCTGGCTCCAGCTCGTGCTCGCGTCGATCGTGCAGTTCGGCTTCGGCGCGCGCTTCTACCGCGCGGCCTGGCATGCGGTGAAGGCGCGCACCGGCAACATGGACCTGCTCGTCGCGCTCGGCACGTCGGCCGCGTACGGGCTGAGCCTGTGGATGCTGCTGCGCGATCCCGCGCATCCCGGCCATCTGTATTTCGAGGCGTCGGCCGTGATCGTCACGCTCGTACGCTTCGGCAAGTGGCTCGAATCGCGCGCGAAGCGCCAGACCACCGAGGCGATCCGCGCGCTGAACGCGCTGCGTCCCGACCGCGCGCGCGTCGTCGAGCACGGCGTCGAACGCGACGTGCCGCTGTCGCAGGTGCGCGTCGGCACGCACGTCGGCATCCGGCCCGGCGAGCGCGTGCCCGTCGACGGACGGATCGTGTCGGGCCGCTCGCACATCGACGAATCGCTGATCACCGGCGAAAGCCTGCCCGTGCCGAAGGACGACGGCGACACCGTCACGGCCGGCTCGATCAACGGCGAAGGCGCGCTCGTCGTCGAAACCACCGCGATCGGCGCGGAAACGACGCTCGCGCGCATCATCCGCCTCGTCGAATCCGCGCAGGCCGAGAAGGCGCCGATCCAGCGGCTCGTCGATCGCGTCAGCGAGGTGTTCGTGCCGGCGATCCTCGGCATCGCCGTGCTGACGCTGGTCGGCTGGCTGATCGCCGGCGCCGGGATGGAGACCGCGATCCTCAACGCGGTCGCGGTGCTCGTGATCGCGTGCCCGTGCGCGCTCGGTCTCGCGACGCCCGCCGCGATCATGGCCGGCACGGGCGTCGCGGCCCGGCACGGCGTGCTGATCAAGGACGCGCAGGCGCTCGAACTCGCGCAGCGCACGACCGTGATCGCATTCGACAAGACGGGCACGCTGACCGAAGGCAAACCGTCCGTGACGGCGTTCGACGCCGTCGGCGTGCCGCGTGCCGAAGCGCTCGCGCTCGCGGCGGCCGTGCAGCGGCAGAGCGACCATCCGCTCGCGCGTGCGGTGGTCGCCGCGCATGACGCGGACGTGGCCGCGCAGGGCGGCGCGGCGGAGCCGGTCGTCGCGACCGATGCGCGCGCGGTGGCCGGACGCGGCGTCGAAGCGCACGTCGGCGCGCAGCGGCTCGCGCTCGGCAGCACGCGCTGGCGCGACGAACTCGGCATCGCGGTGCCGCCGGCGCTCGACGCCCGCGCGGCGGAGCTCGAGCACGCCGGCAACACGATCTCGTGGCTGATGCGTGCCGATGCGCCGCGCGCGGTGCTCGCGCTGATCGCATTCGGCGATACCGTGAAGCCGGGTGCCCGCGACGCGATCGCGGCGCTGTCGGCGCGCGGCGTCGCGAGCGCACTCGTGACGGGCGACAACCGCGGCAGCGCGGCGGCCGTCGCGGCGGCGCTCGGCATCGGCGAAGTGCACGCGCAGGTGCTGCCCGACGACAAGGCACGCGTCGTCGCCGAACTGAAGCGCACGCACGGCGGGATCGTCGCGATGGTCGGCGACGGGATCAACGATGCGCCCGCGCTCGCCGCCGCTGACGTCGGCATCGCGATGGCGACCGGCACCGACGTCGCGATGCACACGGCCGGCATCACGCTGATGCGCGGCGACCCGGCGCTCGTCGCCGACGCGATCGACATCTCCAAACGCACGTACCGCAAGATCCAGCAGAACCTGTTCTGGGCGTTCGTCTACAACCTGGTCGGCGTGCCGCTCGCGGCGCTCGGTTTGCTGAACCCGGTGATCGCAGGCGCGGCGATGGCGTTTTCCAGCGTCAGCGTCGTGACCAACGCATTGCTGCTGCGGAGATGGAAAGGCCGCGCGCGTTGACGAGGCGGGCGGTGAATGCGGGGGGGCCGGACGGGTCGTTTGGCGTTCGGCGTTTGGCCAACAAGAAGGATCGATCAGGAAGCGTGCCGGCGTTGGCCGGCGACGCAGCGCGCCAAACCGGCAGCATGTGACAACGCATCGTCGGCCCGCCGATTCAATTCGACACGACGGGTTTGATCAACGTCGTGGTGATCGGCGCGAAGCCGCACGCGCGATACAGCGCACGCGCCGCCGCGTTGTGATTGAACACCGACAGCCCGATCTCGGTAACGCCGTAGCGGCGCGCCTCGGCGTCGAGCGCGTCGAGCGCACGCGTGGCCCAGCCCTGGCGGCGCCGGGACGGGACGATGTCGAGGTCGTAGATGAACAATGTGCGGTTCGGCCCTTCGGGGACGATCGCGTACCAAAGGTCACCCACCGCGTCGCCGCTGGCGCCGTCGATGAGCGTGACGAGGGTCTGGCCGGCGGTCAGCAGGCCGTCCGGCAGCAGCGTGTCGAAACAGGCGCGCGCACGATCGGCCGCGTCGTCGACAGCATTTTGCCCGGAGGAAACGAGGTCGCGCGCGTAGCCGTCGATGGCTCGCGTGCGGTACGCGTGGAATTCGCCGGCCGTCATCGGCCGCATCTGCAGCATGGCCCGGTCGCCGTGAACGGAATCGGACTTCCAGTGTAGCGGGACAGTCGCACCGGCGCGCGAGGCGGCGGCGGAAAACAGGCAGGCAGGTGCGGCGGACGCCGCGCCGAATCAGCGAATCAGCGAATCAGCGACGGTACAGGACGATCGGCACGAGTTGCGCACGGCGCACGCGCTCGGCTTCCGCATGACGCGCGGCGTACGAGTATTCGGCGTCGAGCGGCAGATGCGGGGACACGAAGAGGTCGTCGATTTTTTGCAGCAGGGCGAAGATGAAGCTCATGTGAGACTCCTGACAGACGTGGCTAGGGTTTTCCCTTAGATGGCCTCTATTCTAAGGGTTTTCCCTGAACTCTGCCAGTGCACTGCATCGGTTTGCCGCGCGTGCGCGACACCCGGTCGCCGGTTCGGAACGGCGATCCTTGCTGCGTCGGGCTGTCAGGATGGGGTCGAAACGATTGATTACCGCGCGCGATGAGCCCGCTTCCCGACAGCCGCCTCGCGGTTCGCGTTGCGCTGAAGCCGGTCGACTTGCGACAGCAGCGCTTCGTGGTGCTCCTCGAGCGTCATCAGCGTGGCCTGCTGCGTCGACAGATCGGCCGCGAGGCGATCGATCCGTTGCTGCTTGGTGGCGACGTCCTGCTTCAGGTGCGCGATCTGGCGCGTTTGCAGCACCAGCGCGACGAGCCCAGCCAGCACGACGACCGCCAGCGCAAGCAGCAGGCGGTTGACGCGACGCATCTCGCGATCGGCCGAGCGCGTCAGGCCGTCCACGTCCGACTGCAGCGCGGCGATCCGGTCGGTCAGCGGGCGCAGGTGCGTGTCCGGATCGAAGGCCGGCGCGGCCGGTTGCGTACGCTCCGACGATGGCTTGGTCACGAACGATGCGGCGGAAGCCACCGGCTGCGCGACCGGCGACGGCGAAGCGTCGGGCTGCCGGGCCGTGTCGCGCGGCTTCGCGGAATGCGGGGCGATTGCCGGTTCGGGCGGTTGTGCCGGTTGTGCCGAGGTCTGCGGCTCGACCGGTGCGGCAACGACCGGCGACGCGTTCGAGTCAACCGCCTCCGGCTTCGAATCGATGCCTGTCGGAACCGGTGCGGCTTGCGTCGCCGTCGCTTCGCTTGCGCCGGCAGCCGCCCGGCGCTTGCCGCCCGACGACGCGCGACGCTCCTTCACGGCATCGCCCGAAGATTTCCCCTCGCGCGATTTGACGCCCGCCGCCTCGACGACAGGCTTCGCGCTCTCCGCCGCTTGCGATTCCGCCGCCTGCACCGCAGCGCCATCGGCGGCTTGCAGCTTCGCCGCCGCGTTCGCTGCGCCGTCGACCACGGGCACGTCGATCTGCGTTACACCGCCATCGCCTGCAGGCAAATCGGCGGCCTTCGTTGCAAGACCCTCTGCCGATGCGCCGCCGACGTTCGCGGCCACGTCGCGTTCCGGCGTCGAAACGACCTTGGCCGCCCCATCCGTCGTCGCCGCACCTTCGGCGTCCGCATGCGTTGCCCCAGCCGCATCCATATCCGCAGGCGGGGTGAACCCGTCCAGCGTGGCCTGTCGGCCATCGTCGACACCGACCGCAACATCGGCTTCCATGACCGCTTCATCGCGCGCCGCAACCGGCATGCGTTCGCCGGGCTCCAGCACCGGATCGCCGAACAAGTCGAGCGTCCGTTCGTCGCGCGGCGCGTCGCCGGCCGGTGCGCCGCCGGATCGTGCCGTCGCCCTGGCGGACGTGCTGCCGGCCGCAGCGGCCGAGCGCGGCCGCGAACGGGCCGACGAACGGGTGGAACGGGAGCGGGAGCGAGGCGGGGAAACGGATTCGGTCATGGAAATCGGATAGCGGGGCCCGCAGGCGCGAACCCGGATGTCGAACGGAATCGGTGGTCGGCCATTGTCGCACGCCCCGCAACCGAGTCACGCAATCGAATCACGCTATTCGTCGCCCCCCAGCCCGTTCCCGCCGTCGAAACGCGTGACGCCCGGCAGTGCGCGAAGCTTGGCGCAGATCGCCTTGTATTCCAGTTCCGACACCCGCGCCAGCGCGATGCGCACCTCGTCCTGCTCGCCCGTGTCGTCGGCACGCTGCACGATGAACTGCTTCACGCGCGCACTGTCGGGGCCGAGCGCCGCGTGCAGCGAATCGAACGTCAGCGTGCCGCTCGCCACCGTCAACGCAAGCTGGCGCCGCTGGCGCACCGTGAAATAGCGCCGCTCCAGCGGCTTGATGCCGGCCAGGATGATCAGGATGATGATCGTCGCCGAAATCGCCGCGACATAGAGCCCGCCGCCCACCGCGAGGCCGATCGCGGCGACCGACCACAGGCTCGCGGCCGTCGTCAGCCCGCGCACGATTTCACCGCGCAGCAGGATCGAGCCCGCGCCGAGAAAGCCGATGCCCGACACGACCTGCGCGGCGATCCGCGACGGATCGAGCACGACGTGGTCGCTGGAGCCGAGCACGTCGGCGAAACCGAACGCCGATACGATCATGATCAGCGTCGAGCCGACGCACACCAGCATGTGCGTGCGCAGGCCGGCCGCCCACGACAGGCGCTCGCGCTCGAAGCCGATGACGCTGCCGAGCGCCGCCGCGAGAACGAGCCGCATCACGAGTTCCAGGTTGCTGAGCATCGTATTTATCTCCTTTTTTTGGTGCTGGCCGCGCGGAATGTTTTATCCTTGGCCCCGGCCGCGCCGATTCTCCGGGCCGCGCCGACACGTTTCGATCCAAGCGCTCAACCCCGCCATGTCCGTTTCCGACTCCGCTTCCGCCCAGGCCGCCCAGTTGCGCCACCATTTCGCGCACGTCGTCTTGCCGATCTGGCGGGGTTCAGGGTTCGACCCAGCATTGCACCTGCCGTTCGAAGCCGTCGATCCGGCCACCCACGCGCCGTTGCCCGCGACCCGTTATCGCGCGATGGCGTGCGCGAGGCAACTGTTCGTGTTCGCGCAGGCCGGCGACACCGCGCACGCGGCCACGCTGTTCGATGCGCTGTGCCGGCACTTTCGCGATCCGCGCCACGGCGGCTGGATCTACAGCGTCGACGCGCAGGGCGCGCCGCTCGATACGAACAAGGATCTCTATACGCACGCGTTCATCGTGTTCGCGTGCGCCGCATGGCATGCGGCGTCGGGCGACGCCGCCGCGCGCACGGTGGCCGAAGCCACCGCCGCGCTGATCGAGGACCGCTTCGCGCCGCGCCCCGGCGACGCGTTGCTCGATGCCGCGCGCCACGCCGATTTCTCGTCATCCGGCAGCGGCGCGCTGCAGAATCCGCTGATGCATCTGACCGAAGCGTGGCTCGCGGCCGCCGATGCGTTCGGCGACCCGGCGTTCGACGATGCGCTCGCGCGCACCGCGCAGGCCGTCGAGCGTACCTTCGTCGACGCGGCGACCGGCTGCGTGGCCGAGCTGCCGCTCGGCGCGGCCGACAACCGTTTCGAGCCCGGTCACCAGTTCGAATGGTTCTATCTGGTCGATGCGGCCGGCGCGCGGCTCGCGCAGACGGGGCTCCCCGCCGCGCTGTCGCGCGCGTTCGCGTTCGCCGAGCAATACGGCGTCGATCCGCGGACGGGCGGCGTGTGCGCGGCGCTCGACGCGCAAGGCGCGTGCATCGACGGCACGCAGCGGATCTGGGCGCAGACCGAATACCTGCGCGCGCTCGCGACGCACGGCGGCACGCCGGCCTCCGCGCCGCTCGCGCGGCAGATCGAGCGGTTCGCCGCGCGCTTCCTGCATCCGCGCGGCTGGTTCGAGTGCAAGACGGCCGACGGCCAGGTGTCGCGTGCCGACATGCCGTCGACGACGCCCTACCACCTCGCGACCGCCTACGCGGCGCTGCCGGCCGGTTCGTAACCCGTCGCGGCGAACGACGGCGCCGCGCGATCGCCGCGGGCGGCGCGTCCGTCGCCCAGCTCGAACACCGACACCGCCTGCATCAGGTGCGCGGTCTGGTCGTTCAGCGACGCGGCCGCCGCCGCGACTTCCTCGACCAGCGCCGCGTTCTGCTGCGTGAGCTGATCCATCTGCGTGACGGCCTGGTTCACCTGCTCGATCCCGACGCTCTGCTCGACCGACGCGGCCGTGATCTCCGACATCGTCTGCACGACGCGCGTGATCGACGCCGACACCGTGCGCATCGCGTCGCCGGCACGTTCGACGAGCTCCGCGCCGCCGTTGATCTGCGCGACCGAATCCTCGATCAACGCCTTGATCTCCTTCGCCGACTGCGCGCTGCGCTGCGCGAGCGAGCGCACTTCGCCCGCGACCACCGCGAAGCCGCGCCCCTGTTCGCCGGCCCGCGCGGCCTCGACCGCGGCGTTCAGCGCGAGGATGTTGGTCTGGAACGCGATGCCGTCGATCACCGAGATGATCTCCGCGATGCGCCCCGAGCTCTGCGCGATGCCGCGCATCCGGTCGATCACGCTGTCGACCACGCCGCCGCCGTTGCTCGTCGCTTCGAGCGCCGCGTCGGCCAGCGCGCTCGCCGCGCGGGCGCTGTCGGTGTTCTGCCGGACGGTCGCGGTCAGTTCCTCCATGCTCGCGGCGGTTTCCTCGAGCGACGCGGCCTGCGTGCCCGTGCGCGCCGACAGGTCGGCGTTGCCGCCCGCGATCTCGCCCGCGCCGAGATGGATCGCATCGGACGCCTGGCGCACCGTGCGCACGGTGCCCGCGATGCTCGTCTGCATCGTGGCGAGGCCGCGCAGCATCCGGTCGATCTCGAACACGCCGCCCGCCCGCACGGCTTCGTCGAGACGGCCCTGCGCGATCCGCTCGAAATGGCGGCCCGCCTGCTCCAGCGGCGCGACGACCGCGCGCCGCGCGGCCGCGTAGATCGCGGCGCTCGCCGCGAGCATCGCCACCAGCAGCACGATGCCGACCGACTTGAACCAGAGCATGCCGCCGTCGATGGTGTCGAGCGCCGCGCGGCTCGAGGTGCCGCCATAGTCGGTGAAGCGATGCAGCTCGGCGATGTACGCGTCCTGGAAGCCCTGGGTCGGCTGGTCGAGGAACGCCTGGATGTTGTCGGCGTCGAGGAACTGCACGAGCTCGCCCAGCGCGCCGCGCAGCGCGCGATAGCGCTCGGTGAGCGCCGCGACGCGTGTACGGTTGGTGTCGTCGACCGCCTGCGCGGCCGTCAGCACCGCGAACGCCTTGTCCGCTTCCGCGAGCGACGCGCCCGCATGGCGGATGATGTCTTCGGGCTTGGGGCCGCCGCGCACCATTCGCGTGCCGGCCCGCGACAGGTTGATGCGCGCGTCGAGCAGTTGCTCGGTCGCCCGGCTGGCCGCCTCGACCTGCGTGATCGCAACGTTCGACAGATCGTCGACGCCGCTGCGCGTCGACGCGAGCGCCCAGAAGCCGAGCGCTTCGATCGCGAACAGGAAGAGGCAGAACACGGTCAACACGCCGAGCAGACCCGACGCGAGCTTGATTTTTCCGAACATGGGGGAATTCCTGGAAAGCGGACGATGAAGCGATGCCCCGGCATTAGCGGCATTTCTTCGTCGGACTTTAGGCGAAATGGCCCCCCACGCAGATCGATCGCGCGCTTCGCTCGCGCATTCGCGTCGAATCGCCCGCAAACGCGGGGATCTTGCGTATTCGGCGCAATAATCGCGACGCAGTGCGCCGGGATTTGCACGAAACGCGGACGAATTTCCTTGCTTATCCGGAGCCCCCTTCCTAGAGTTCAGCGCAAGCGGGCACTCATTTCGAGGGAAGTTCGATGACCGACATCACGGACCACGCGCGCGGCGCATTGCGCGCGCAGCCGTTCAGCATGCTGCTGGGCACGCAACTGATGCATATCGGCGACAACGAAGTGTCGCTGTGTCTGCCCGTGCGCGAGGAATTGCGGCAGCAGCACGGTTTCGTGCACGGCGGCGTCGTCAGCTATCTCGCGGACAACGCGCTGACGTTCGCCGGCGCGCTCGTGCTCGGCCCGCGCGTGATCACCGCCGAATACAAGATCAACTACCTGCGGCCGGCCGTGAACGGCACGCTCGTCGCCCGCGCGAAGCTCGTCTACGCGGGCCGGCACCAGGCGACCTGCCAGTGCCACGTGTTCGTCATCGACGGCGACCACGAGCGGCTCGTCGCGATCGCGCAAGGCACGATCAACCGCGTCGGCGACGGCAAGATGCCGGATGCGCCGGCGGAAACGGCGTGAGAACGGCCTGAACGGCCGGCGCCCAATATCGCGGCCGCCTGGCGCCTGAATCGCACCGCTAGGCCGCGTCATCCCCCGCCAACGGCAAGAACCGCGGCGCCACCCGTGCCCGCACGTTCCCGTGCTCATCCGTCCGATAGATCCCGCGCGCCACATTGTGCGGATGCACGGCCGCGTCGGCCACGCTCAGCACCGGCGCGAAGCACGCGTCAGTGCCTTCGAGCAGCGCGCGCCAGTGCGCGGACGGCTGCTGCGCGAACACCGCCGCGAAACGCGCCTTCAGCGCGGGCCAGCGCGCCCGGTCGTACTGCGACGCGGGATCGACGTCGGTCAGCCCGAGCCGTTCGACCAGCAGCGCATAGAACGGCGGCTCGAGCGCGCCGATCGTCACGCATTCGCCATCCGCGCAGCGATATACGTCGTAGAACGGCGCGTCGTGGAACAGGCTCGGCTGCGCACCGTCGAGCTGCCCGTTCGCGCGTGCCCACAACGCGAGCGAACCGAGCATCGACACGATGTCGACGATCGCGCCGTCGACCACCCGCCCCGGCCCGCCGCCGCGCACGTCGAGCAACGCGCAGACGATGCCGAACGCGAGCCCGAGCGCGCCGCCCGCATCGCCGACGACGGTCGGCGGCACGCCCGGCCGGCCGTCGCGCGGCGCGGACAACGACAGCAACCCGGTCAGCGCGACGTAGTTCAGGTCGTGCCCGGCCGCCGCCGCGAGCGGACCGTGCTGGCCCCAGCCCGTCATGCGCCCGTAGACGAGCTTCGGATTGCGGCGGGCGCAAGCGCCGGGCCCGAGGCCGAGCCGCTCCATCACCCCGGGCCGCAGCCCCTCGATCAGCGCATCGGCCTGCGCGATCAAATCGAGCGCGGCGTCCCGCCCGGCCGGCGCCTTCAGGTCGAGTTCGACGATCGTCTTGCCTTCGCGCAGCAAATCGCCGTCGCGGGCCCGCAGCGCGTCCGGGGCACTGGTGCGACCGGACGGACGCGCGATCAGCGTGATGCGCGCGCCCATGCCGGCGAGCATCCAGCCCGCGAGCGGGCCGGGGCCGAGACCTTCGAATTCGACGATGTGAATGCCGGAAAGCGGCCCATCGAGTGACATGCGATTCTCCTGTCGATCAGCGTTAGCGCTTTAGCGCTTACGCCGACCCCATGCTTCGCGGTCGGCCGGCGGCGGCGCTTTGGCGCTCACGCCGATTCCATGCCGCGCGATCGGCCGCCGTCCGTGCTGCGTGACGCACGCCGGCCCGGCGTCTGGCGTACCGGCATGCCTCCGTCACGCGTACGCCAAACGAAAAAAATCCCTGCGCGGCGGGTCCACTGCGCAGGGATCGCTCAAGCGTCAGTGGCGCCGGTTTGCACGCGCTCACCGCCATGCATCAGAACGCATCCCCCGGCACCCGCACCCAGCCTTCCATCAGCACGCGCGCGCTGCGGCTCATGATCGCCTTCGTGACGGTCCACTCGCCGTTCTCGTGCCGCGCTTGCGCGCCGACCCGCAGCGTGCCCGACGGATGGCCGAAGCGCACCGCGTTGCGTTCGCCGCCGCCCGCGGCCAGATTGACGAGCGTGCCGGGGATCGCCGCGGCCGTGCCGATCGCGACCGCCGCCGTGCCCATCATCGCGTGGTGCAGCTTGCCCATCGACATCGCGCGCACCAGCAGGTCGACGTCGCCCGCATTCACGCGCTTGCCGCTCGACGCGACGTAGTCGGCCGGCTTCGCGACGAACGCGATCTTCGGCGTGTGCTGCCGCGTCGCGATTTCGTCGAGCGTGTCGATCAGGCCCATGCGCAGCGCACCGTGCGCACGGATCGTCTCGAACTTCTCGAGCGCCTTCGGGTCGCCGTTGATCGCGTCCTGCAGCTCGGTGCCCGTGTACCCGATCGCTTCCGCGTCGACGAAGATCGTCGGGATGCCCGCGTTGATCATCGTCGCCTTCAGCGTGCCGATGCCCGGCACGGCCAGATCATCGACGAGGTTGCCGGTCGGGAACATCGACCCGCCCGCGCCTTCTTCCTCGGCGGCCGGGTCCATGAACTCCAGCTGCACTTCGGCGGCCGGAAACGTGACGCCGTCCAGTTCGAAGTCGCCCGTCTCCTGCACCGCGCCGTTTGTCATCGGCACATGGGCAATGATCGTCTTGCCGATGTTCGCCTGCCAGATCCGCACGGTCGCGACGCCGTCGCGCGGCACGCGCGCCGGATCGACGAGCCCGCCTCCGATCGCGAACGGGCCGACCGCCGCCGACAGGTTGCCGCAGTTGCCCGTCCAGTCGACGAATGCCTTGTCGATCGCGACCTGCCCGAACAGGTAGTCGACGTCGTGCCCCGGCCGCGTGCTTTTCGACACGATCACCGTCTTGCTGGTGGACGACGTCGCGCCGCCCATCCCGTCGATCTGCTTGCCGTACGGATCGGGGCTGCCGATCACGCGAAGCAGCAGCGCGTCGCGCGCGGCGCCCGGCGCCTGCGCGGCATCCGGCAGGTCCTGCAGCCGGAAGAACACGCCCTTGCTGGTGCCGCCGCGCATGTAGGTCGCGGGAATCCTGATTTGCGGAATGTGAGCCATGTTTGCGTTATCCCTGTGTGCGCCGGTCAGGCTGCCTGCGACGATTCGAGGAAGTCCTGCGCGAAACGCTGCAGCACGCCGCCCGCTTCGTAGATCGACACTTCCTCGGCCGTGTCGAGCCGGCACGTCATCGGCACCTCGACGCGCTCGCCGCTCTTGCGGTGAATCACGAGCGTCAGGTCGGCGCGCGGCGTGCGCTCGCCGATCACGTCGAAGGTTTCGGTGCCGTCGATGCCGAGCGTCGTCCGGTTGGTGCCCGGCTTGAACTCCAGCGGCAGCACGCCCATCCCGATCAGGTTCGTGCGGTGGATCCGCTCGAAGCCTTCGGCGGCGATCGCCTCGACGCCCGCGAGCCGCACGCCCTTCGCGGCCCAGTCGCGCGACGAACCCTGGCCGTAGTCGGCGCCGGCCACGACGATCAGCGGCTGCTTGCGATTCATGTACGTCTCGATCGCTTCCCACATCCGCATGACCTTGCCTTCCGGCTCGACACGCGCGAGCGAGCCCTTCTTCACCGCGCCGTCGACGACCGCCATCTCGTTGACGAGCGTCGGGTTCGCGAAGGTCGCGCGCTGCGCGGTCAGGTGGTCGCCGCGGTGCGTCGCGTACGAGTTGAAGTCCTCTTCCGGCAGGCCCATCTTCGCGAGATATTCGCCGGCCGCGCTGTTCGGCAGGATCGCGTTCGACGGCGACAGGTGGTCGGTCGTGATGTTGTCGCCGAGCACCGCGAGCGCCCGCATGCCCTTCAACGTGCGTTCGCCGGCCAGCGCGCCTTCCCAGTACGGCGGGCGGCGGATGTACGTGCTCTGCGCGCGCCAGTCGTACAGCGGCGCCGCGCGCTCGCCGGCGTCGGCGCTGCGCGCGAACATCGGCTCGTAGACCTTGCGGAACTGCTCGGGCTTCACGCTCGACGCGACGATCGCGTCGATCTCCTCGTCGGTCGGCCAGATGTCCTTCAGCGTGACGGGCTGGCCGTCCTGATCGTGGCCCAGCACGTCCTTCTCGATGTCGAAGCGGATCGTGCCGGCGATCGCGTACGCGACGACGAGCGGCGGCGACGCGAGGAACGCCTGCTTCGCATACGGATGAATGCGGCCGTCGAAGTTGCGGTTGCCGGACAGCACGGCCGTCGCGTACAGGTCGCGCTCGACGATCTCCTGCTGGATCTTCGGGTCGAGCGCGCCCGACATTCCGTTGCAGGTCGTGCATGCGAACGCGACGATGCCGAAGCCGAGCTTCTCGAGTTCCGGCAGCAGGTTCGCTTCTTCGAGATACAACTCGACCGCCTTCGAGCCGGGCGCGAGCGAACTCTTCACCCACGGCTTGCGCGTGAGGCCCTTCGCGTTCGCGTTGCGCGCGAGCAAGGCCGCGGCGATCACGTTGCGCGGATTGCTGGTGTTCGTGCAGCTCGTGATCGCGGCGATGATCACCGCGCCGTCGGGCATCTCGCCCGGCTTCTCTTCCCACTGGCCGGCGATCCCGCGCGCGGCGAGATCGGACGTCGGCAGCCGCTTGTGCGGATTCGACGGGCCGGCCATGTTGCGCACGACGCTCGACAGATCGAACGTCAGCGTGCGCTCGTATTGCGCGTTCGCGAGCGTATCGGCCCACAGGCCCGCCGCCTTCGCGTAAGTCTCGACGAGTTTCACCTGCTCGTCGCTGCGGCCGGTGAGGCGCAGGTAGTCGGTCGTCTGGCCGTCGATGAAGAACATCGCGGCCGTCGCGCCATACTCGGGCGCCATGTTCGAGATCGTCGCGCGATCGCCGAGCGTGAGGCTCGCCGCGCCTTCGCCACGGAACTCCAGATACGCGCCGACCACCTTCTCCTTGCGCAGGAACTCGGTCAGCGCGAGCACGACGTCGGTCGCGGTGATGCCCGGTTGACGCTTGCCGGTCAGCTCGACGCCGACGATGTCGGGCAGGCGCATCCACGACGCGCGGCCGAGCATCACGTTCTCGGCCTCCAGCCCGCCCACGCCGATCGCGATCACGCCGAGCGCGTCGACGTGCGGCGTGTGGCTGTCGGTGCCGACGCAGGTGTCCGGATAGGCGACGCCGTCCTGCACCTGGATCACCGGCGACATCTTCTCGAGGTTGATCTGGTGCATGATGCCGTTGCCCGGCGGGATCACGTCGACGTTCTCGAACGCCTTCTTCGTCCACTCGATGAAGTGGAAGCGATCCTCGTTGCGGCGATCCTCGATCGCGCGGTTCTTCGCGAACGCGTCCGGGTCGAAGCCGCCGCATTCGACGGCGAGCGAGTGGTCGACGATCAGTTGCACGGGCACGACCGGGTTCACCTTCGCCGGATCGCCGCCGCCGTCGGCGATCGCGTCGCGCAGGCCGGCGAGATCGACGAGCGCCGTCTGCCCGAGGATGTCGTGGCACACCACGCGCGCCGGGAACCACGGGAAATCGCGTTCGCGCTTGCGCTCGATGATCTGCTTCAGCGAATCGGCGAGGATCGCCGGATCGCAGCGGCGCACGAGGTTTTCGGCGAGCACGCGCGACGTGTACGGCAGCGTGTCGTACGCGCCGGGCGCGATCGCGTCGACCGCGGCGCGCGCGTCGAAATAGTCCAGCGACGTGCCGGGCAGGGGTTTGCGGTTGGCGGTATTCATGATGTGGGGCGGAATTCGGGGTAAGACGTGCCGCGCGTGCCGGCCGCCCGCATCGCGGGGCGCCGGCGTGCGCGGCGGGCGATCAGCGCTTCTCGATCGGCACGAATTGCAGATCTTCCGGACCGGTGTAGTTCGCGCTCGGGCGGATGATCTTGTTGTCGATGCGCTGCTCGATGATGTGCGCGCTCCAGCCCGACGTGCGCGAGATCACGAACAGCGGCGTGAACATCGCGGTCGGCACACCCATCATGTGATACGACACCGCGCTGAACCAGTCGAGGTTCGGGAACATCTTCTTCGCGTCCCACATCACCGATTCCAGGCGCTCGGCGATGTCGTACAGCTTGGTGTCGCCCGCTTCCTTCGACAGCTTGTGCGCGACGCCCTTGATCACCTTGTTGCGCGGATCGGAGATCGTGTAGACCGGGTGGCCGAAGCCGATCACGACTTCCTTGTTCTCGACGCGGCGGCGGATGTCGGCTTCGGCGTCGTCCGGCGAGCTGTAGCGGCTCTGGATCTCGTACGCGACTTCGTTCGCGCCGCCGTGCTTCGGCCCGCGCAGCGCGCCGATCGCGCCGGTGATCGCCGAGTAGATGTCCGAGCCCGTGCCCGCGATCACGCGGCCGGTGAACGTCGATGCGTTGAATTCGTGCTCCGCGTACAGGATCAGCGACGTGTGCATCGCCTCGACCCACGACTTCGACGGCGTCTTGCCGTGCAGCAGGTGCAGGAAGTGGCCGCCGATCGAGTCGTCGTCCGTTTCGGTCTCGATGCGCTTGCCGTTGTGCGAGAAGTGATACCAGTACAGCAGCATCGAGCCGAGCGACGCCATCAGGCGGTCGGCGATGTCGCGCGCGCCCGGCAGGTTGTGGTCGTCCTTCTCCGGCAGCACGGTACCGAGCACCGACACGCCGGTGCGCATCACGTCCATCGGGTGGGCCGACGCCGGGATCTGTTCGAGCGCGGCCTTCAGCGCGCTCGGCAGGCCGCGCAGCGCGCGCAGCTTGGTCTTGTAGGCAGCCAGTTCGGTCAGGTTCGGCAGCGTGCCGTGCACGAGCAGATGCGCGATTTCCTCGAATTCGCACGATTCGGCGACGTCGAGAATGTCGTAGCCGCGATAGTGCAGGTCGTTGCCGGTCTTGCCGACCGTGCACAGCGCCGTGTTGCCGGCCGTCACGCCCGACAGCGCCACCGACTTCTTCGGCTTGAATGCGCCTGCGGCGGCCGGTGCTGCTGCGTCTTTCGTCTCGCTCATGTTTTCTTTCTCCAATGGGTATCGGGGGTGCGGGCCGCGTTACTTCTTGCCCTGCGCGAACAGTTCGTCGAGCTTGCGCTCGTATTCGTGATAGCCGAGGAAGTCGTACAGCTCGGCGCGCGTCTGCATCGTCGGCACGGCCGCCTTCTGCGTGCCGTCGCGGCGCAGCGTCTCGTAGAAATTCAGCGCGGCCTTGTTCATCGCGCGATACGCGCCGCAGCAGTACAGCGCGATGTCGACGTTCGCCTCGCGCAGTTCGTCGACGGTGAACAACGGAGTCGAGCCGAACTCGGTCAGGTTCGCGAGGATCGGCACCTTCACGGCGGCCTTGAAGCGGCGGTAGTCGTCGAGCGTCTTCATCGCTTCCGGGAAGATCATGTCCGCGCCGGCCTCGACGTACGCGACCGCGCGCTCGATCGCCGAGTCGATCCCTTCCGCGGCGGCCGCATCGGTGCGCGCCATGATCACGAACTGGTCGTCGGTACGCGCATCGACCGCGGCCTTCACGCGATCGACCATTTCGTCGATCGGCACGACTTCCTTGCCCGGACGATGGCCGCAGCGCTTCTGGCCGACCTGGTCCTCGAGGTGCACGGCCGCGACGCCGGCGTTGATGAACGAGCGGACCGTGCGCGCGATGTTGAACGCGCCGCCCCAGCCCGTGTCGATGTCGACCAGCAGCGGCAGGTCGGTCGCGTTGGTGATCCGGGTCGCGTCGATCAGCACGTCTTCCATCGTGCTGATGCCGAGGTCGGGGATGCCGAGCGAGTTCGCGGCGACGCCGCCGCCCGACAGGTACACGGCCTTGAAGCCGACGGCCTGCGCCATCTTGGCTGCGTACGCGGTGATCGCGCCGACCACCTGCAGCGGCTGCTCGGCCGCGACTGCCGCGCGGAACTTCGCGCCGGCGCTCTGAAGATGCGTATTGCTCATGAACGGCCTCCTGATGGAATGCCTGATAACAGCAAGGACCGGGCCAGCTTGCGGAACGTCGCTAACCCACTGATTCTTAAGCCACCGCCGTGGGCGCGACATCGCCCGCTCATTTCAATTCCGCACTACATGTTTCAAAAATGAAATCACGCGCGCATAATCGGCCGTCATGGACCTCTCCTCGACCAAACCCGTCGGCCCGGCCGACCGCACGGTGCGCCCGCGCATCTGGGCGATGGGCATCAGCCGGCTGCGCGAGCTGTTTCGCGAGATCGCCGGCGAATTCGACGAACGCGCGGACGTGCGCATCGTCACGCGCGCCTATGAAGATGCGCTGAGCGCGATCGCGGAGGCCGGCACCGCGCGGCCCGACATGATCGTCGCGGCCGGCTCGAACGGCGGCTTCCTGAAAACGCGCGCGCCCGTGCCGGTGGTGGTCGTGTCGCCGACCGGCTTCGACGTGATGCAGGCGCTCGCTCGCGCGCGGCGCGATGCCACGCGAATCGCACTCGTGAGCGCCGGCGAGACGCCGCCCGAAGTGCGCCGCTTCGTCGCCGCGTACGGCCTCGACGTGCAGTTTGCGTCATATCAGTCCGCCCAGGAAGCGGAAGCCTGCGTGCACGACCTGCGCGATCGCGGCATCGAAACGATCGTCGGCCCGGGCCTCGTCACCGATCTCGCGGCCAGCGTCGGCATGGGCGCGGTATTCCTGTATTCGCATGCGTCGGTGCGCAAGGCCGTCGAGACGGCGCTCGAAGTCGCGTATGCGACGCACGCCGAGGCCTTCCGCCGCCAGCGGCTCGACACGCTGCTGCAGCATCTGCGCGACGGCGTGGTCGCGCTCGATGCGCACGGCCGCGTCGAGGCGATCAACGAGCGGCTCGCGTCGGCGCTCGGGGTCGAACCCGCGGCGGCCGTCGGCCGCGCGCTCGTCGACCTGCGGCCCGAACTCCGCACGCTGCGCGGCGAGGACGGCGACGCGCTCGCGACCGTGCGCGGCGTGCGCTACGTCGTGCATCGCGGGCCGCTGGTCGATCGCGGCGTCACGTCGGGCAGCGTGCTGACGTTCCAGGAATCGCGCGCGGTCGAACGGCTCGATCGCGCGTTGCGCTCGCAGCCGACCACGCAGCAGTTCGCCGCGCGCTACGCGCTCGACGACGTGGTCGGCGCATCCACGCCGATGACGCGCGTGCGCGAGCTCGTGCGCCGCTACGCGAAATCCGACGCGACCGTGCTCGTGCTCGGCGAAAGCGGCACCGGCAAGGAAATGATCGCGCAGAGCCTGCACGCGTTGTCGGCGCGGCGCAGCTATCCGTTCGTCGCGGTCAACTGCGGCGCGTTTCCGGAAGCGCTGCTCGAGAGCGAGCTGTTCGGCTATGAGGAAGGCGCGTTCACCGGCGCGCGGCGCGGCGGCAAGACCGGCCTGTTCGAGGCCGCGCACCGCGGCACGCTGTTTCTCGACGAGATCGGCGAGATGCCGCCGTCGCTGCAGAGCCGGCTGCTGCGCGTGCTGCAGGAGCGCGAGGTGATCCGCCTCGGCTCGACCGAGCCGATCCGCATCGACGTGCGCGTGATCGCCGCGACGCACCGGCCGCTGCTCGCGGCCGTCGAAGCCGGCACGTTCCGCGCGGATCTCTATTACCGGCTCAACATCCTGAATATCGGCCTGCCGCCGCTGCGCGAGCGCGCGGCCGACATCCCCGCGCTCGCGGCGACGCTGCTCGTGCAGGCCGCGCGCCGCGAGCCGCGTCTCGCCGACCGCATGCGCGATGCCGACGACGCGCTGCGCGTGCTCGCCGCGACGCTCGCGACGCTCGCGCGCTACCGCTGGCCCGGCAACGTGCGCGAACTGCAGAACGTGGTCGAGCGGATCGCGGTGGAGCTGGCCGAGGAAGTCGACGAAAACGATCCGGCCGCCGCGTGCGCGGCGCTCGCCCCCGACGCGCTGCAAGTGATCGCGCCCGAGCTGTTCGCCGCGCCGCCCGATGCGGCCGGCGCCGCCGACGACGATGCACGTACGCTTCAGGCGCGCCGCCGTCGCGCGGAAGCCGACGAGATCCGCGCGGTGCTCGACGCGTGCGGCGGCGACCGCGACCGCGCCTGCGCGATGCTCGGCATCAGCAAGACGACGCTGTGGCGGAAGTTGTCGGCGAAATAGGTCCCGCCCGCGCCGTCATTCGGCCTTGTGATAGTGGCGATACGCCTTCGCGCGATTGCCGCACGACGACATCGAGCACCAGCGGCGGCTGCCGTTCTTGCTGTCGTCGATGAAGAGCCACTGGCATGCGTCGTTCGCACAGCGCTTGACCTTCGCGAGCCGCGCGCCGCCGAGCAGGTCGATCGCCGACCACAGCACCGGGCTCAACAGCCCTGCGAGCGTCGCATCCGACGTGTCGATCCGCCACGCATAGCGGCCGTCGACGCGCGCCAGCGCAACGCGTGGCGACGCTTGCGCGAGGAAGCCGCCGAGCAGCGCGAGGTCGTCGGGTTGCGGCTCGCGCTGCTCCGCCTGTGCGTGAAAGAGCCGGTATAGCGTCTCGCGCAACGCGAGTGCGCGCGCCAGCATCGCCGGCTCGTCCCCTCTCTCTTCCCCTTTCTCCTCGTCGGGCACGCGACATGCGTCGACGAGGCCGGCCGGTACGCCCGCCTGCTCGCGGCACCACGCGAACAGGTCGTCGAGCGTGCCGAAGGTTTCCGTCGGCGGTTCGCTGCCGCGCCAATACAGCGTGTTCGCGAAATCGAGGCTCAACGTTTCGGGCGGTGCCGGGACCAGACAGTCCGTAGTGACGGAAGGTTGCGTTTTGTTCATGACGCGATCGTATCTAACCACCATGCCGGTTGACAAGCGCCTGAGCGATTTCTAAGATAACCGGCATGATGGTTAAAAAACACATTGGCTGCACCGAAGCCCCCTTCAACCCAAGGAGACACAGATGATCGATCGCTTTTCGTTCGGCGTTATCCACACCGCCGCTGGCCGCAGGTACGACGACGGCACGCCCGGCGCGCTTCGCTACAGGCGGCTGACAGGGTGCCTGTCGGCCGGTTTGCCGCACTGACGTCCCCTCAGTTCAAGGAGCCACAGATGATCGACCATCTTTCGTTCGGCGTTGCCCACATCGACCGCAGCCGCACCTTTTACGACAGCGCGCTCGGCGCACTCGGCTACAAGCGTCTGTATAGCGACGACGGCGCCCTCGGCTACGGCACGACCGAGCCCGAGTTGTGGTTGCAGCACGCGGCCCGGCCTGTCGTCGCCGATCCGGATTCGGGGTTGCACCTGTCGTTCAAGGCCGCGTCGCCGCTCGAGGTCGACGCGTTCTACCGCGCCGCGCTCGAGCACGGCGGCAAGGACAACGGCGGGCCCGGCAAGCGCGAGCACTACGGCCCCGGCTATTACGCGGCGTTCGTCGTCGATCCCGACGGGTATCGGCTCGAAGCGCATTGCGAACTCGACAACGTCGTGTGATTCGCTTCGCACGGACGGGCACGAACGACAAGAACCCGATTCCGCCTCGCGGGGAATCGGGTTCTTGGTGGTTGGCTATATCGCGGCTTTTTCGCGTTGATCACCGTCGGCGGTCATGCCGACGAGTCGGGCAACATGGCCAGCGTGCAGGTGGCCGCATCCTCCGGTCAGCCCGCGCCGCTCAAGCGCCTATTGCGCGTTGCGCGTGCGCTGCAACTGCTCGCCGAGTCCTTCAATCCCGAGACGCACCATCTGACCGGCCTTCAGGTATACCGGCGATGGCTTGATACCCATGCCGACGCCCGGCGGCGTACCGGTCGTGATCACGTCGCCCGGTTGCAGCGTCATGCAGGTCGACAGATACGCGATCAGCTGCGCGACGGTAAACACCATCGTGCGCGTGTTGCCGTTCTGATAACGATGGCCGTCGATCTCGAGCCACAGGTCGAGACGCTGCGGATCGGGCACTTCGTCGCGCGTGACGAGCCACGGGCCGATCGGGCCGAACGTGTCGAAGCCCTTGCCCTTGTCCCACTGGCCGCCGCGCTCGATCTGCCATTCGCGCTCGGATACGTCGTTGACGACGCAATAGCCCGCGACGTAATCGAGCGCGCGCGCTTCGTCGACGTCCTTGCATTTCGCGCCGATCACGACGCCCAACTCGACTTCCCAGTCGGTCTTGACCGAACCCTTCGGGATGTCGATGCCGTCGTTCGGGCCGCAGATCGAACTCGTCCACTTGCCGAACACGACCGGCTCCTTCGGCACCGGCATGCCGGCTTCGGCTGCATGGTCGGCATAGTTCAGGCCGATGCCGATGAACTTGCCGACTTGGCCGACGCATGCACCGATGCGCGACTCGCCGGACACGAGCGGCAGCGTGGCCGGATCGATCGCGCGCAGCCGCGCGAGACCCGCGTCGGACAGCACATCGCCGGCAAGGTCGGGCACATGCGCGGACAGGTCGCGAATCCGGCCGGCCGCGTCGAGGATGCCGGGCTTTTCCTGGCCGGACGGGCCATAGCGAAGCAGTTTCATCGTGCTTAACCTCTGTTGTCGAATGAGACAGGATACCGGCCGACGCGGCCTTTCACAGCCACGCGCCGGACTGATCGTCGATCGCCGATTACACGCGTCGGCGCCGCGTGCGGCATGCCGCCGATGCGCAAGCGTCGCACGGGCGCAGCGATCGTGGCGCCGCACGGCAGTACGGCGCGCATCGAACGGGCGGCCGCCGGTCTGCGCATCGGCGACGGCGGCCCGCCAGCCTTTGTACCATCGGCCGCGCGCCGTGAAATGACACGCGACGGATACCGACTATTGGTGCGACTGCCGAAGCTGCGGCGCAACACGCGCCGCATCCACGTCGATCCGCCGGCCGTCATTCGCAGGAGTGCCTGCCATCGGGGCATGAATACTGGCTATTCGGGGTGCCCCTGTCATCGAAAACGTTTGCCCATCCGTTCTTGTCACGTAATGATCGGTAAAAAGACGCTGCATTGCACACTATATGTTTATTGCTAAGCTCGTACGGATGGCTTTCATTGCCATACGCTGAGCAGAACCGGCCAGCGTGCGTCGCCACCGATCGACGGTAATCCCCCAACTTCACACCGACAATGCAGACAACCAACGACCCGCTTCCCGGCTGCGACGCACGGGAATCGATGGCCGCTCTTGATCGCTACCGCGCACCCGCGCTCGACAAGGGCCTCGACATTCTCGAACTCCTGTCCGAGCAGAAGGAAGGACTCACCCGCACCGAAATCACGAAGGAACTCGGCCGCAATGCGAGCGAAATCTACCGGATGCTCGAACGCCTCGTCGCACGCCGCTATGTGATGCGTTCGACCGGCGGCGACCGCTACACGCTCAGCCTCAAGCTGTTCGCCCTTGCGCACCGGCATCCGCCGATGAACCGGCTGATCGCCGAGGCGCTGCCGCCGATGCAGCGCTTCGCCGATGCCGCCGAGCAGTCGTGCCACCTGTCCGTCTACGATCGCGGCAACCTGCTCGTGATCGCCCAAGTGGACGGGCCCGGCCCATGGGGCGTGTCGGTCCGGCTCGGCTCGCGAGTCGGCCTCGCCGACACGGCGTCGGGACGGATGATGCTGGCATTCCAGAGCGCCGAGCAACGCGCGCACATGCTGGCCGAGCATCGCAAGGTCAAGGGCGAGGCGCCGCTGAACGAGCAGGAGCTCGCGAATGCGTGCCAGTCGATCCGGCAGTCCGGCTACCTGCGCCAGGACAGCCGCCAGGCGTACGGCGTGACCGACCTGACCGCGCCGCTCCTCGGTCCGGCCGGCCATGCGATCGCGGTGCTGACGTGCCCGTACATGCGCCGGATCGATGCGCACCTGGCGCCGTCCGTCGACGTGGTCGTCGACGCCCTGCGCGACACGGCTGCCCGTCTGTCGATGTGCCGCACCGAAACCTGCTGACACACGCGGGTTCCCGGCAACGCGCACGGGCCACGGCGCGGCGGCGCCGGCTCCGGTTGTGCGCGACGCCCGTGCGACGCCCGATGCGCGATGCCGCATCGGGCGCCCGCGGCGCTACGCTAGAATAGCGGCCCTCTCAAAAACTACGGCGGCCGGTTGTCGCGGCCGTCGTGTCCGATGGATGTCATGGCCAAACTTCTGAACGATCAAGAATTCCAGCGTTTCTCCGAACTTCAGCAGAAGCAGGCAAGCTTCACGATCACGCCCGAGGAAGCGGACGAGCTGCGCGACATCGTCGCGCGCGCGCAGAAGAAGCGCGACGATCGTGCCGCCGCGATGCAGGCGATCGAGAACTACATCGAGCAGTTCGACATCACGCCTGACGAACTCTTCTCGCCCGAGCAGATCGGCGACGCGGCGCGCACCTACGGGCTCATCACGGCGACCAAGAAGGAACGCACGCTGCCGCCGTCGATCACGTTCAACGGCAAGCCGTACCAGTGGACCAAGACGCTTCCGGACGACGTGCGCGGCGCACTGTTCGATGCGTTCACGTCCGGCGAGTCGGTCAAGCGCTTCATCGCGATGCCGAAAGACACCGCGCGCTGTGCGTTGACGATCGCCCGCCTCGAGCGCGAAACCGGCGCGGTCTATGCCGATCCGCACCTCGAGGAACTCGCGATTTCGCGCGACCAGGTGAACGACGCGGCATCGAAACTCGCTGCGTGAATGTGATCGCGGGCATGGTTCCTGCGTGCCCGCACCCAGCCGTCATGCCGGCACTGGCCGGCGCCGCGCCCGCGGGAGCCGTGCGTTCGCATGCTCCCGAAAAAGCTCACCTCGGCGTCCCGCAAGCACTCACCGCAGCCTCCCGAAAAGTCTCACCGCAGACTCCTGGAGACGCTCACTGATGTCTCCCGAACGTCCTCACCGATTGCTCCCGCAAGCGCTCACCGAGGCGTCCCGGAAAGGCTCACCGGCCTCTCCCGCAGGGGCTCACCGACCCTTCCCGGGAAGGCTCACCGAACACTCCCGTATCGGCTCACCACACTGCCCTGTAAAAGCTCACCCGCCGTTCCCGAAAAGTCTCACCTTGGGGACGGCCTTGAATTGGCAAGCCCGGAATGCGGCCACGAACCTGTACACGCACATCGATTGAAGCGGCTGCGGAAGGTGACCATCGCAGCACGCTGCATGCGTCTCCGGGCACCGTGCGTGCGTCGCGATATCGCCGCAATCGACAGATCCGACATGTTGGCCGTGGATTCAGTGCGAAGACCTCTGTGGCGTTATTTGCATTCCTCACTGAAATCGCGGCATGGCGGCACATTGCAACATCGACGCCATGCGCTGCCCTCAAGCGTCGAACCACGGACCGACACCTACGGCTGCAGCTTCATCCTGAAACCCACGACGCCGGGCTCCTCCGTCGTCGATACCGCAAACCCGCAAGCTTTTGCGAGCGAGATCATCGCCGAGTTCTCGCGCAGCGCCTCGCCGACCATCCATGCGGTGCCGCGCGCGCGTGCGTAGTCGATGATGCGGGTCATCATCAGCCGGCCGAGCCCCTTGCCCTTTTGATCGGGCCGTACCGCGATCGCGAACTCCGCCGTATCGTTGTCGGGATCCGCGACCGCACGCACCACCGCGAGCGTGTGGTCGCGCCCGGACACATCGGTGAACGACACGATGAAAGCCATTTCGCGGTCATAGTCGATCTGCGTCATGCGCGCCACCTGCGAATGATCGAAGCTGCGCACCGCGCCGAAGAAACGCATTCGCAGATCTTCCGGCGTCATCGCACCGAGCAGTTCGTTGTGGGCGGCCTCGTCCTCCGGACGAATCGGACGGATCGTCACCGTCTCGCCACGCCACTCGAGCGTCTGCTCGAGATGCCGAGGATACGGCATGATCGCGAGCCGGCTGCGCCCCGAAGCCAGCGTGATGCGCGGCGCGATCACCGATGCGCGGTCGGACAGCACGCGCAGCGTGACCGACATCGCGACCACTTCGCGTACGTCGCAGACGACCTGCGACAGTGCCGTCAGCGCGTCGAGCGTCGGCTCGACGCGCGTGCTGCGCGCATACGGCGAGCGCTCCATCACCGCGCGGGCGAGCACCGTGTTCAGCGGCGGCAGGCCGTAGACGACGAACGGCGCCGATACGCCATCGGCCGGCGGCACGGCATAGCGAAACACCGGACCGAAGTTCGAATCGTCGTACATGTCGACCGTGATATCGACGACCTTCTTGCCGGCGGGCTCGTTGGACTGCTCGCCCTCCAGACCGAAACGGGACAGCCAGCGCAGCGCGTCTTCGCCGGCCAGTTCATGCTGACCGGCTTCGACCAGGCGGCGTGCATCGGCCTGGGCGGACGCGACGCACTCGGCCGGCTGCAGCGGCGTGCCCTCCGGCGTCTGCATCAACAACTGGCGCCCGAGGTTGTAGTCGACGAGACGCGCATACGCGCGTGCGAGCCGCTGCGGCGTCGTGTGTACCGGAATGCCGTTCGCGTGCAGCGCATCGCGCGTCGCCGCGTCGACCGCGCCGAAGAAACACGCGAGGATGCCGCGATGCGCGTACTGCCGCGAATCGATCAGCGTGCGCGCGACCGACTCGGCCGGTGCACTGTGCGAAGTGGAATGAACGACGAACAGCGTGCCCGTCTGCGGAAACGGGGCGAGCGCCTTGATCGCCGCGGCGAAGTGCTCGGGACGCGCATCGTCGCCCAGCGTGAGCGGATTGCCGGGCGCCCCGAGATGCGGCAGCGCGACCGCGACGGCCGACGTTGCCGCGGGTGACCAGTCGGTCAGCACGTCGCGCACGTCGGCCACCGCATCGACCGCCAGTTTCGCCACGCCCGCATCGCTCGTCACGAGCGTCGCCGCGCCCCGCGCGGTGACGCGACCGACGCCGAGCGTCTCGATTTCGTCGAGCAGATCGTCGAGCGCATCGACACGCACCATGCCCGCGCGCTGGAACGCCGCCGTGTAGAGCGCGTCGCCGGGATCGGCACGGCCGGTGCGCAACGCGAGCACCGGCTTGTTGCGCGCGGCCGCGCGCGCCGCCGACATGAACTTGCGCGCCGCGCGCACGGTATCGAGCTCGAGCAGGATCGCACGCGTGCCGGGATCGCTGGCCAGATAGTCGAGGACGTCGCCCGCATCGACATCGGATTCGCCGCCGAGCGCGACGACATGCGAAAAGCCGAGGCCCCGCGCATCGGCCCAGCCGAGCACCGCGTTCGTCAGCGCATTCGATTGCGACACCCACGCGACGCCGCCCGATCGCGCCGTATAGGCAGGCGCGCCGAAATGCGCATGCCGCGCGGGCGACAACACGCCGAGGCTGCCGGGCCCGACGATACGGAGCACGAACGGCTTCGCCGCCTTCAGCGTGCGATCGACCGCGGCGCGATCGGCATCGGTGCGCGCCTCGCCGACGATCACCGCGACGCGCGTGCCGAGCTCGCCGAGCTTGCGCACGATGCCGGCCCAGGTCGCGGGCGGCGTGCAGATCACGGCAACCGACGGCGGCGCGGGCAGCCGGTCGACATCGGACACGACCGCATGCCCGTCCAGCTCGCGATATTTCGGATTGACCGGCCACACGGGCCCCTGGAACGCGCCGTCGAGCACACGCGACCACACCATCGCGCCGATACTGCCGGCGCGCGACGACGCGCCGACGACCGCAACGGACTTGGGCTGGAACAACGCATCGAGATGGCGAACGGTCACATCGGCTCCCTGCGGTGACGAAAGACGGCACGATCGGCATGCGGCCGGGCGGGCCGTGCGCCGATCGACGCGAACCCCAAGCATAGGCGAAGCGCTTGCGACTGCCTATATGCCGAACGGCCGACTATGCGACGGGCGTCAACGCCCGCACCATGGACCTGCAATACATGCGGCCCGGCATCGCAGCGCCGCATGCACGAGGCACGCAATGCGGCACGACGCTGCAGCCGCCTTCTCAAAGGTGAGGATTTACAGGAGCCATGGTGAGTATCTTCGGGAATCGCACGACACACCGCATCAGCATGAGAAAGGTGATGAAAATCCGCGTCATGCATGCACCGCGGAAATCGCGCATGCTACTGCGCATGCATTGCGCCATTACGCGGTTGTTTCCGGGAATTACCCGCAACATGCAACCGGATCGAGGCGAATTCGCGAAACGGGATCCGTTAATTGCGCGGCATTGCACTTCAATTCGTCGGGGAAAATCGCGTGACGATTACGCGAAAACAAAACGGTGCGAAGGCCGCATGGCCGTTCGCACCGTCGGTCGGCGCACGAAAGGTGAGTATTTTCGGGAGTTAGTCCTTGATCAGGAAACGTCCGCGATTCTTGCCGAGCCATGCCGGCGCGCGCCCGCGGCCACTCCACGTTTCGCCCGTCTTCGGGTTCAGGTACTTCGGCGGCAACGTGCGCTTGGGCTTCGCTGCCGCAGTGGCGGCGGCCGATCCTGCGGGGCGAAAACCGAGCTCTTCGGGCGTAATGTCGTATTCGTCGATTTTCGCGCGGATATGCGCGATCGCGTCGGCAATCGCCTTTTCACGTTCCTTGTCGATCTTTTGCTGAAGCCGTTCGAGCTGCGCGCTCAGTTGCCTGTAGGTCGCCATATGGATGGGACTCCATGAGTGTTATTCGTGAAAAACAAGTGACTCAAAGCAAACAGAAAAGCGCTTCGCCCGATCGTGGTCTCCCCAGCCGGTCATTTCGGGATCAATAACCGCTTTTCTTCTTGCACGCGAAGAGAAGATTTCGCACGGCGTCATCCGTCGATTGCTGGATCACGTCGAAATCTCCGTTGCACATGGCCCGGGCATTGTCCGTGCAATTGCTCCAGTCGCTGCCAGTGCATTGCACCTGAGTGGTCGGGCGCCCGTCCGACGTGAACAGCGGGGCACTGCCACCGCACCCGCCGAGCCCTGCAACCAGAGCCAACATCACGGCCGCCCGAGGCCACCGACAGACCGACGCAAGCATGTGTTTCATTGTTCTTCCCGTCAACCTTTTTTTGAATGTCGCGAGTATGCCATGGGCTGCCCTTCGGCCGTCAGTCCGGCGCGCGCTCGGGTTGCCCGCGCGCCTTGTACGGCAAGCGCTTGCGCGGATCATCCGTGATGCGAACGAAAACCTGCTCGACGTCCGGAAGCGCCTCGAATTCGCGTTGCAGCGCATGGCGATCGAGCGTCGTGTCCGCGCATCCTTCGACGTAGATGAAACGTCGCTGCACGGTGATCCACAGGCTCGTGCCGCGCAGACGATCGGAGCCGGCGAAGCGGGCCTTCGCCGCATCGGCGATCGACGCGTCATACATATACGAGTTCGGCTTCGTGCAGCGATGGGCGAGCCAGCAGGTCGTGCCGCGTTCGGCGCGGTAGTGCGCATCGTCGGTCATCTCAGCGCGCGTCATCCACGGGCCGAGCGGCAACGGGCATTCGGCCACGTCCTGCGACAGCGCGACGAACGGATCGTTGTACCAGTTGCGCCGCGCATCAGGTGCGTCGGGCGCGTCGGTGTTGTCGGCCTGCGCGAGCGCGGCGCTCGTCAGCAACATGGTCAACCACCCTGCGAAGCCGATCCGCTTCATCGTGACCTCCTGTTCGATGGGTTACATCGGGCCGCATCGGCGTCGCCGATCGACCTACCGGTCGATACCGAGCGCCGCCAGTTTCTTGTACAGCGTCGCGCGGCCGATGCCGATGCGCGCGGCCGCTTCAATGACCTTGCCGTCACAGGCCGCCAGCGCATCGGTCAGGAACTGGCGCTCCCACGCCGCCAGCGCATCGGCATACGAAGCGACCGGCGCACCGGAGGCCGCCGCCGCATCGCCCGCGCGCTGCTCGGCCGGCGCCGCCGCAACCCGCTGCGCCGGCACCGCGCTGTCCGGCGAGATGCGCACCGGCCCGAGAAACGGCGCGAGCGCGCGCGCATCGATCACCGAACGGTCCGACAGCATCAGCGCGCGTTCGAGCGTATTGCGCAACTCGCGCACGTTGCCGGGCCACGGGTACGCGCACAGCATCCGCAGCGCATCGTCGGTCAGCTCGCAGTGCGCGGCGCGCCCGTGCTGCGCGGCCAGTTCCTCGAGCGCCGCGTAGACGAGCGCCGCGATGTCGGATGCGCGTTCGCGCAACGGCGGCGCATGGATCGTCAGCACGTTCAGCCGGTAATAGAGATCCGCGCGGAAACGCCCTGCCGCCACCAGCGCCGGCAGGTCGGCCGACGTGGCGGCGATGATGCGCACGTCCGCGCGCACGATCCGGTTCGAGCCGACGGGCTCGAACTCCTTGTCCTGCAGCACGCGCAGCAGCTTGCCCTGCAACGGCAGCGGCATGTCGCCGATCTCATCGAGAAACAGCGTGCCGCGATCGGCCAGCTCGAACTTGCCGACGCGGCCCTTGCGATCGGCGCCGGTGTACGCGCCGGGCGCCGCGCCGAAGAATTCGGTTTCGAGCAGCGTGTCGGGAATCGCGGCGACGTTGACGGTCACGAGCGGCTGGAGCGCACGCGCCGACGCCGCGTGAATCGCGTGAGCCAGCAGCTCCTTGCCGGTGCCCGTCTCGCCGAGCAGCAGCACCGGCGAATCGACCTGCGCCGCGCGGCGCGCCTGGCGCTTGGTCTCGAGGCTCGCGGCGCTCGTGCCGACGAAGCTCGCGAACGTGTATTTCGCGCGGCGCGCCTGCGCGAGCGAGCGCTGCGTCGCGATCAGTTGCTGCTGAAGCTGCGCATAGCGGGAAAAAATCGGCGTGAGCGTCTTCAACTGATCGAACAGCGCGAAGCCGATCGCGCCGACCGTCTCGCCGGCCTCGTTCTTCAACGGCAGGCGCGTGACGACGAGCGGCTCGCGGCCCGTCTCCATGATGTCGAGCAGGATCGGCTGGCCGGTCGATACGACCTCGCGCATCAGGCTGTTCGGGATCACGGCCTCGCAGTCGAGGCCGACGGCCTGCTGCGGATCGGCGAATCCGAAGCGCGCCGCGTAACGCTCGTTCATCCACACGACGCGCGCGTCGCGATCGACGACCACCGTGCCCGCGCTCGAATCCTCGAAGGTCCGGAACAGCGACTCGGCAGCGCGCCGCAGCACGTCGCCGTAGTTGACGGGCAGGCGGGCCCAGTCGTTCATCATCGTGTCGTCGTCTCCCTATATTGTCGACCGGATGTCTCCGGAACGAGACGGATTATCTCACTCTGGAGACACGCCGCAATGCGTTATCCGGGAAAGCCCTGCACGATTTCGTGGGTTGGCCGGATGGCCGAAACGTCTCCAGATGGAGACGTTTTATGTAGAATCGTCACACCTGGACCGGCGCGGGCCCGCCGGCCGCCGGCGGCCCCATGCCCTGCGGCGCACGCCGGCCGATGGCACGAAACCTGCACGAACCTGAGCCGGTCCGCGGCGCATCGCGCGATCGAACAACAACCAAAGCCATTCCAAGCTTTTAGGAGACTCCCTTGTCTTTCGTGATCGTCCTCGCCGCGCTGGCGTTCCTGATGTTCGCCGCGTATCGCGGCTACAGCGTGATCCTGTTCGCACCGATCGCCGCGCTCGGCGCGGTGCTCCTGACCGAACCCGCCGCCGTCGCACCCGTCTTTTCCGGCATCTTCATGGAGAAGATGGTCGGCTTCGTCAAACTGTATTTCCCGGTCTTCATGCTCGGCGCCGTATTCGGCAAGGTGATCGAACTGTCCGGGTTCTCCGAGTCCATCGTCCATGCGGCGATCCGCTACATCGGCCGCTCGCGCGCGAATGCGGTGATCGTCGCGGTGTGCGCGCTGCTCACCTATGGCGGCGTCTCGCTGTTCGTCGTGGTGTTCGCGGTCTATCCGTTCGCGGCCGAACTCTATCGTCAGAGCAACATCCCGAAACGGCTGATGCCCGGCGCGATCGCGCTCGGCGCGTTCTCGTTCACGATGGATTCGCTGCCCGGCACGCCGCAGATCCAGAACATCATCCCGACCACGTTCTTCAAGACGACCGCGTGGGCCGCGCCCGCGCTCGGCACGATCGGCTCGCTGTTCATCATCGTCGTCGGCCTCACCTATCTCGAATGGCGCCGCCGTTCCGCGATGGCGAAGGGCGAAGGCTACGGCACGTCGCTCGTCAACGAGCCGGAGCGCGTCGAGGCGAAGGCGCTGCCGCATCCCGCGCTGGCGATCCTGCCGCTGATCCTCGTCGGCGTGTCGAACTTCGCGTTCACGAAGCTGATCCCGCAGTGGTACGGCGCCGCGTCGTATACGGTCGCGCCGGAAGTGCTGCCGGGCGTGCACGCGCCGGTCACCACGTCGATCAAGACGGTCGTCGCGATCTGGTCGGTCGAGGCCGCGCTGCTGCTCGGTATCGTGCTGGTCGTGCTGACCGCGTTCAAGCGCGTCAGCGGCCGCTTCGCGGCCGGCTCGAAGGCCGCCGTCGCCGGCGCGCTGCTCGCCGCGATGAACACCGCGTCGGAATACGGCTTCGGCGGCGTGATCGCCGCGCTGCCGGGCTTTCTCGTCGTCAGCGATGCGCTGAAGAGCATCCCGAACCCGCTCGTCAACGCGGCCGTATCGGTCAGCTCGCTCGCGGGCATCACGGGGTCGGCGTCCGGCGGCATGAGCATCGCGCTCGCCGCGATGTCGGACCTGTTCATCAAGGGCGCGCAGGCCGCCAACATCCCGATGGAGGTGCTGCACCGGGTCGTCGCGATGGCGAGCGGCGGCATGGACACGCTGCCGCACAACGGCGCGGTCATCACGCTGCTCGCGGTCACGGGCCTCACGCACCGCGAGTCGTATCGCGACATCTTCGCGGTCACCGTCATCAAGACGCTCGCGGTGTTCTTCGTGATCGCCGTGTACTACGCGACCGGGCTCGTGTAAGCGTCGGCATCCAGGCGGCACTTCATACGCCGCACGCCGTCGCCTTTCAAGATCGGACCGCATGCGCACCGGAAAGAATTCCGGAATGCGCATCCGGTCCGATTTCATTTCCGTGCCCGCCGATTCAATACGTCGGCGGGCATCCGGGCCGTCACTCGACCGCGCCCCAAACCCATTGTTACCCGCAGCAAAACACTGCGTTGGCCGCGATCGCATTTTTCGCGCGCCCGCCGCGGCCTACACTGGTTTCAACGTCGCACGGCGCTTCGACGAACGAAGCGCTGCGATTCACCGGAATCGTGGAGGTCCCGATCATGAAGCGCCTGATCCAAGCCGTTGCCCTCGCCCTGGCCGTCTCGGCCCCGTTCGCCGCACAGGCCCAGTCGAACCCACCGCTCACGCGCGCGCAGGTTCACGCCGAGGTCAAGGCGCTCAAGCAGGCCGGCTTCCAGTCGAGCGACTGGTTCTACCCGGCCAGCATCGTATCCGCCGAAGCGAAGATCGCCCGCGAGCATGACGCCGGATACGGCAGCGATCGCGGCGCATCGTCGGAGTGGGGCCGGTAATCCGTCGTCCAGGCCGCCCGACGATCCTTCCCCGCCCCGTTACGCCTTCACGGGCTGAATCAGCTTCGCGCACGCGGCCGCCTGCGGATCGCCGGCAGGCAGCTTGCCGCACACGCCGTCGAACTGCCTGACGACCGACCGAACCGACGCATCGTGCGCGCCGCTGCCGCGCCAGCGGTTCAGCTGCGTGACGACCTTGGTCAGCGCGCGCAGGTTCGCGCCGTAGAACGCGTCCCGGGTCTTGCCGGCCTGCGCGAGCACGCTGGCCGCAATCCCTTCGATGCGCGCCGAATCGTCCGGCGCCAGTTCGACCGCGTTCGCGAAATAAGTCGCGCCCCAGCGCAGCTTCGTCGCCGGCCCGCTCGCCGCGTCGTACGCCTTGCGATACCAGTCGAGCGCGGCCGCCTTGTCGCCGCGCGCCTTCGCGTTCGCGGCCAGTCCCGACATGAAGTAATACGGCGTGGACGAACGCGGCAACTCGGCCTTCAGCAACGCATCCGATTCGTCGTACAGCCCCGCGTCGGTCAGCGTGTCCGCGCCTTCGCTCACGAGCGCCTGCCGCTCGTACGCGTTCGCCGCGCCCTGCACCGACGCGGCGATCTGCTTGCGCGCGGTGTCGGCCAGCGCCGGCGCGGCAGGCGGTGCGCCGTTGCGCGCGTCGCCGCGCGCGAGCAGCACGCGACCGTGCAGCGCCATCAGCCGGTCGATCGACGACAGCGTGGTATCGGTCGACAGGCGCGCGAGCGCCGTGTCGTACGCGCCGCGCAACTTCGTGCGCTGCGCGTCGTCGCGGCCGAGATACGCGACCACGCGCGCGGGCGCCGCGACCAGCACGTCCGAATCGGCCCGCGACAGCGCCGCATCATGCAGCACCGTGCGCAGCGAATCGGCGAGCGCGGCCTTGTCGAGCGCGCCGGCCTGCGTCGGGTCGTCCGACGCGGCAACCACCGCCGACTTCAGCGCGAAGCGCGCCGATTCGGCTTTCGCACCGGCCGCTCGCGCGCGTTGCGCGAGCGACTGCAGCGTCTGCGCGACACGATCGGCCGGCACCGGCAGCGCGCCGTCGGTATCCCATGAATAGTCGGCCAGCAGGCGCCATTCGTCCGGCGTCAGCGCCGCGCCGTTCTTCAGCGCGGTCGCGAGCGTCTGCCGCACCGGGTGCGCGGCCGTCATCCCGAGCGACAGCGCCTGCATGTAGCGGTCGAGATCGGCTTCGCCGGGCAGCCGCGTCACTTCGGTGCCGTCGGGGCGGAACAGGATCATCGTCGGATAGCCGTGCACCTTGAAACGCTCGCCGAGCTTCTGCGCGCTTTCGGTATCGCCGTCGAGATACACGGGCACGAAGAACGACGAACGCGTCTTGAATGCCTGCTGGCTGAAGATCGTCGACTTCACCTGGTTGCACGACGGGCACCATACCGCGCCCCAGTACAGCAGCAGCGGCTTGCCCTCGCGCTTCGCGAGCGCGAACGCGGCATCGACGTCGCCGTGTTGCCACGTGATGCCGGGCGGCAGATGCGCACCGCCGGACGATGCGCTCGTCGCCGGGGCGCCCGCGGGCGTGGCGGCGGCAAGCGCCGCACCGGCGGCAACGAACAGGCAGGCGGCGGCGAGATTGCGGAGAACGGTTTTCATCGAAGCGGGTTCCGTTGAAAAGACGGTTTCAGGGCGATGCCGCGCACGCAACGAGGGCCGTGAAGCGATGACGATGAGGCCAGCCGACATGCAGCGCCGCGCATGCATCGATACGGAAAAGCGAAGCCGGCCGCGGCGACCGGCAAATCGTTCGACGATACGACGGGTACAGCCGAAGGAAAACGAACGAATTCTCGATTGGATATGACGCGCGGCAGCGTATGCCGTCACGTCCGCGACGGCCGGCCTTTCATTGCCGCGCCTTGATCCGGGCCATGTGATACACGGACGCGTGCACGCCGTCGCGCAATGCGTAATCCGGCGATTCGCCCTCGATACGGAAACCGTGTTTCTCGTAGAGCGCGATCGCCGCGCGGTTGTCGGTGAACACGGTCAGCTCGAGACGCGTGACGTTCAGCCAGTTCTCCGCGAGATCGATCGCGGCCGCGAGCAGCCGGCCGCCGATGCCGCGCCCGTGACGGGCCGCGTCGACCATCATGCCGAGCGCCGCCGCGTGGCGCCGGCGCGGATTCGGCTCGGGATGCAGGCCGAGATGGCCAACCACCGTACCGTCGATTTCGGCGACGAGGCTCACGCCGTGCTCGCGTATGGTGTCGAGCCGCTTCCGCCATTTTTCGAGCGACGGAAACGGCTGCTGCAACGTATTCATGTACACCGCGGGATGCGCGGCGATTTGCCGGATCGCGTCGACGTCGTGCGTCTCGCTGTGCCGGATCCTGATATCGGTCATGGGTGGGCCGGTTCCGAAAAGTCGCGCCGAAAGCGCGGGCTGCGCAGGCGCGCAGCAACGCATCGAGCTTAGCCGATTTCATGCATTTGAAACACGGGGGTCACGCGGTCGCACGTCAGGTTGCATCCGCAACGAAACGCGTTCCCGCCATCCCAGAAGATCCGGAAAATTCTGACCGGTCACACCTGCGGCGATCGGTAATTTCCGACCGCTTTCCACTTCGCATCGCGCTGCGCCGCATCGTTGCATACGCAACGTCACGTGCGCGGCATGCGATGTCATTTCTTCATCACGTCGACGTCATGTCGCCTCCCTAGACTGGGCGCCGCCCCAGTCCGGCATGCGCCGGGCCGGTGTGTGCCGACACCTGCGCCGCGCATCACGAGCGCGCGGCGCACGGGATCGCGGCGACGAGGCCGCGGCATCCGCGCGACGTCGGGCGTCGGGCATCGCGTGCGATGCCCGCAGCGCCGCGACACGCGGCCGACGCCCCGAACGCGCACGCATCGGCGCTCGCCCCGGGGCGGGAAAACGCCCGGGCACCACCAGACGCACTCACGAACGCTTCCACCCTCACAGGATCCGAACGCCATGACGTCACGCCGCAAATTCCTTCAGCAGACCGCCGGTTCCGGCCTCACCGCCGCTGCGCTGTCCGCGTTTCCGCCGAGCATCCGCCGCGCGCTCGCCATTCCCGCCTTCCACGAAACGGGCACCATCCAGGACGTCAAGCACGTCGTGCTGCTGATGATGGAGAACCGGGCGTTCGACAGCTACTTCGGCACGTTCAAGGGCGTGCGCGGCTATGGCGACCGCTTCGCGGTGCCGTCGCCGAACGGCCGCGACGTGTTCTATCAGGCATACACGAAGGGGACGCCCGCGCGACCGTGACGCCGTATCACCTCGACGCGCGGCAGGGCAACGCGCAGCGCGCGGGCGGCACGCCGCACACGTGGGCCGATGCGCAGGCCGCGTGGGATCACGGCCGGATGAACCGCTGGCCCGACGCGAAGACGCCGCTGTCGATGGGCTATTACGACGCGGCCGAAGTGCCGTTCCAGCGCGCGCTCGCCGATGCGTTCACGCTGTGCGACCACTACCACTGCGGGATGCACACGGGCACGATCGCGAACCGCCTGTTCTACTGGAGCGGCACCAACGGCCCGAACGGCATCAGCCCGGCCGACGGCAGCCGCGTGAAGATCGCCGCGCTGAACAACCAGTTCAACGGCGGCAACGACATCGGCCCGTCGAGCCAGGGCTGGACCTGGACGACCTATGCCGACCGGCTGCAACAGGCCGGCGTGAACTGGAAGGTCTACCAGAGCCTGATCGACAACTTCGGCTGCAACGAGATGATGAGCTTCCGCCACTGGCGCGCGGCGATCGAGCAGATGCCGGCCGCGCGCCGGCCCGCGTACGTCGCGGCGACCGACATCACGCAGCCGGTGACGGCGGCCGGCGCGTTCTACGACCCGGCGATCGACGATCCGCTGAGCCCGCTCGCGAAGGGCTTCGGCAACACGATGCCGTACGGCTTTCTCGAAACGTTTCGCGACGACATCCGCAACGGCAAGCTGCCGGAAGTGTCGTGGATCATTCCGCCTTCCGCGTACAGCGAACACCCGGGGCCGTCGAGCCCCGCGCAAGGCGGCTGGTACGTGCAGGCCGTGCTCGACGCGCTGACGGCGAACCCGGAGGTCTGGAGCAAGACCGTGCTGCTGGTCAACTACGACGAGAACGACGGCTTCTTCGATCACATGCCGTCGCCGGCCGTGCCGTCGCGCAACGCCGACGGCACGCTCGCGGGCGGCCATACGCTGTCGGCCGCCGACGTCGCGGCCGAATACCACGACTTCGCGCCGGCCACGTCGAGCCAGCCGGCGGCCGACGGCCGTCCGTACGGGCCGGGCCCGCGCGTGCCGATGTGGATCGTGTCGCCGTGGAGCCGAGGCGGCTGGGTCAATTCGCAGGTGTTCGACCATACGTCGACGCTGCGCTTCCTCGAGACACGCTTCGGCGTCGCGGAGCCGCAGATCGGCGCGTATCGCCGCGCGGTGTGCGGCGATCTGACGAGCGCATTCAATTTCCGCACGCCGAACGACGAGCCGCTGCCGACGCTCGCGGGCCGAGCGACGAAAAGCCAGGTCGACGCACTGAGCGCCGCGCAGCAAACCGCGCCGAAGATCGTGCCGCCCGCCACACCCGCGCCGCCCGCGCAGGCCACCGGCGTGCGTCCGTCGCGCGCGCTGCCGTACGAGCTGCACGCGAGCGCGCGCACCGATGCCGGCGCCGGCACGGTCACGCTCAAGTTCGCGAACACCGGCCGCGCCGCCGCCGTGTTCCACGTCTATGACAAGCTGCACCTCGACCGGCTGCCGCGGCGCTACGTCGTCGAGCCGGGCAAGAAGCTGCACGGCGACTGGGCCGCGCGCGCCGACGATGGCGGTAAATATGACCTGTGGGTGCTCGGCCCGAACGGCTTTCACCGCCGCTTCACCGGTGACCTGAGCCGCGTGGCCGGGGCCCGCGCGCCGCTTCCGGAAGTGCGCGTCGGCTATGCGGGCGCGAGCGGCAACCTCCACCTGCGGCTGCGCAACGACGGCGGCGGCACGGTCCGCTTCACGGTCAAGTCGAACCAGGTCTACGGGCCGCTGTCCGGGCGCGGCGGACACGACGATCACGGTCATGGCCATGGCAACGAGAACGGCCATGGCGCCGGCACTGCATGGACCGTCACGGTGCACGCCGGCGACCAGTCCGAACTGCACTGGAAGCTCGACTCGACCGGCCATTGGTATGACTTCATCGTGACCGCCGACAGCGACGCGAGCTTCTCGCGCCGCGTGGCCGGCCGCGTGGAAACCGGCCGCCACTCGGTGAGCGACCCGGCGATGGGGCTCGCCGACCGCTTCTGACGCCGCCGCGGCGACGCGCGGCGCGACGCGTGTCGCCGCCCACGCCGGCGTGGCCGCGAACGCCGTTCGGGTACCGGTTCGGCCGGTCCCCGATCCGGCGGAGACGCCCGCCCGGCGCGGCTCAAACTTCAGAAGGATCGGTGGTATAACCCTCTTTTCAGCCCCACGAAAATGCTCCGTGCCGCGGCCCGTTCGCGTTAAACTGCGTCAAGCTGTATTCAACAAAGACATCTTTGCCGCTACGGCATCCACGACACGAGGATAGGTTCGATGCGCACTACCGGCTCATCCGGGGCAATGACCCTGCTCACCGAACACGACGCGGCCGACGGCCGCGAACTGCGCTCGCTCCGGCTCGAAGCCACGGGCGACGGCAAGAGCGTGCTGCTGATCGAGGTCGACGAACGCAAGCCCGGCATCCACCGCGAGGTCCGCTACGAGATCACGCCGGCCGAACTGATCGCGGCGATCCGCTCGCACGGCGCCGAGCTGCCCGGCGAAAACCACGGCGCCGCATCGCTCGCCCGTACGCCTTCGTGATTCCGAACGGTGAGCCGCGTGCAATGCGTCGGCTCACCTCCATCCCCCTGCCGCCGTCAGGCGCTTTGCGTCATTCCCGCCACTGTCTTGAAAAAGGCCGATAATCGGTCTGTCTGCGTTTCCCGCCCACGCGTTTCCTTTTCGGCCAGCCGTCATGCTCCGTGACCTCGTCGCCCAGTACGGGCCGCTTCTCGTATTCGCCAACGTGCTCGCGGCGGCCATTGGCCTGCCGGTGCCCGCGATGCCGACGCTCGTGTTGTTCGGCGCGATGTCCGCGATGCATCCGGCGATGATCGGCTCGCAGCTCGTGACGGTCGTGGTGCTGGCGGTGCTCGGCGCGCTGATCGGCGACACGGTCTGGTACGTGGCCGGGCGGCGTTACGGCGGCACGACGCTGAAGACGATCTGCCGGCTGTCTCTGTCGCGCGATACCTGCGTGAAAAAGACCGAGCGCTTCTTCGGCCGCTACGGCGTGCGCGTGCTCGCGGTCGCGCGCTTCATTCCGGGGTTGTCGCTGGTGTCCGTGCCGATGGCCGGTGCGCTCGGCACGCGCTATCGCACGTTCGCCGGCTACGACGCGCTCGGCGCCGCGCTGTGGACGATCGTCGGGCTGGGCGCCGGCCTCGTGTTCTACCGGCAGATCGACTGGCTGTTCGCCGGCGCGAGCCGCCTCGGCCGCGCGGTGCTGGTGGTCATCGTCGCGCTGCTCGCGGTCTATGCGGCCGTGCGGTGGATGCGCCGCCGTGCGCTGATCCGCCAGCTCGCGAACGCGCGGATTGGCGTCGACGAACTCGACGTGCTGCTGCGCGACGCCACCGCCCCGGTGGTGCTCGACGTGCGCTCGCCCGAGCATCGCAAGCTCGACCCGTTCACGATTCCCGGTGCGCAGTTCGCCGACGAGCGCCAGATCGGCGATATCGTCGCGCGCTATCCGCTCACGCAGAAATTCGTCGTGTATTGCTCGTGTCCGAACGAGGTGACGGCCGCGCTGATGGCGAAGCGCCTGCTCGATGCAGGCTTCACCGATGCGCTCGCGCTGCGCGGCGGCCTCGACGCATGGCGCGATACGGGCCGCCAGCTCACGGCGCTCGCGGAAGAGACGCCCGCCGCGAACGATTCCGTAGCGGGCTGGCACAAGCCGGCCTGATCGCACCGATCGCAGGCCGGCGTGTACGACACCGGGGACGTGCGTCCCCGTTCCATCAGAACGCGTGCAGCGGCAGGTTCACGACCAGACGGTACTCGGTGTTCGTCGCGTCCGAGTAGTGTGCCGAGCCGTTGTGCCACATCGCGATGAACGTGACCTTCGTGTTCTTCAGCTTGCCGCTCTGGAACGTGTACGACGGGATGAAGCCGAACTCGTGGTGACGGCCCTGCACCGGCGCGCCGTTGCTCCAGTAGATGCTCGACTTGCTCGGGTCGTTGGCCGCGCCCGCGCTGCCGTCCGCGCCCCAGCCCGTCACGCCCCACACCATCGCCTTGAAGCCCGGCAGGCCCGCTTCCTTGCCGTAGAATGTGTAACGCAGCTGCAGCGATTTTTCGTGCGGCGCGTTGTAGTCGACGTCCATCGAGTTGGTCAGGAAGATGCCGTTCGTTTCGTTCAGGTAGTCGAAGAACTGGTCGCCGAGCACGTGCTGGAAGCCGAGCAGCAGTTCATGCGGGCCATGCTGCGCCGCGAGCGACAGGCTGTACGCGTTGTTGTTGATCTTGCCTTGCAGCGCATCGCCCGTGTCGTGCGTCGAGTAGACGTTGCCGAAGCCGGTCCACTTGATCGTCTGCGGGCTGCCGATGCTGTGCTTCACCGACGCGTAGTACTGGTGCCACACGTCGTCGGCCTGGTTCGCGTACAGCGCGACTTCGCCGTTCGGCGAGTAGTCCCACGTGCCGCCGACGTACGACAGGCGATTGATGCGCGTGCCGCCGTACTGCGTCGTCAGGTTGGTGAGCGTCGTATGGCCGCGCGCGTCGGTCTTCGTGAAGCTGCCGGCCTCGAGCATCACGTTCTTGAATTCATTGCTGACGAGCGTCGCGCCGAGGAACGTCGGCGGCAGCGCGCGGTTGTCGTGCTGCTCCATGAACGGGTTGTCGACGGCCTGCAGACCGTACTTGACCACCGTGTTCGAGATGCGCGCCTTGATGTCGTAGATGCCCGGATACGCCCACGCGAGCTGGTTGCCGCCGCCGCCGCCCTTCGCGATGTGCACCATGCTGCCGGCGCCCTGGCCGCCGTCGAGCTTCAGCGCCGCATACAGCGACGCATCGAAGCCGATCCCGATCAGGCCGGTCGTGTAGCCCGACTCGAAGTTCGCCATCGCGCCCTGGACCCACGCATGGCGATGCGGCCCGCCCTTGCTGTCGAGCACGTCCGCATAGTTGCGGAACAGGAAGTCGAGATGGCTGTCGGCGATGAAGCCGTTCGATTTCGACTGTGCCGACGGCTCGTCGGGCGGCGTGACGGCCTGGGTCGCCTCGGCGTTGACAATCGCGTTCGGCGTCGTTGCCTGCGCAACGGATGCGCCCGACCCGGCGGCCGGTGCGGCCGGTGCGGCCTGCGCGACCGTCAGCGGCGCCGGCGCCGCGTCGTCGGCGTGCGCGACGCCCGTCAGCGAGACGCCGGCAAGCGCCGGCAGCCCCCAGGCAAGCAGCATCTTCGATGCCGTCCCGATCTTCTTCTGCTGTTTCATCGTCATTCTCGTCTTGTGTTGATATCGTCCACGCCGGTCGCGATCCGCTCCCAGCCCCCCGGCGAGCCCGGCTAAGGACGCGCCTGTACCCGCGGCGCGAAGATCGTTCGCGCCGCACCTACCCCTGTTGACCTGCCTTGGTTATGTGTGCTGCGTCACTTCACATCACGCCGCGCCCGCGCGGATGCACGCGACGCGCGCCGCCGACCCCTGCCGCACTTCCGGCAGCGGCACGTCCTGCGCGCACGCGTCGATCGCGACCGGGCAGCGCGTGCGGAACGCGCAGCCGGACGGCGGGTTGAGCGGCGAGGGCATCTCGCCCGCCAGCAGCATCGGACGGCGAGCACGCTCGCGCGCCGGCTCCGGCGTCGGCGCCGCATCGAGCAGCGCCTTCGTGTACGGGTGCTGCGGCACGCCGTACACGTCATGCCGCGTGCCGAACTCCATCACGCGGCCGAGATACATCACGAGCACGCGCTGGCTGATGGCCTTCACCACCGCCAGATCGTGCGCGACGAACAGATAGGACAACGACAGTTCGCGTTGCAGATCGCGCAGCAGGTTCACGATCTGCGCCTGGATCGACACGTCGAGCGCCGAGACGGGTTCGTCGCAGATCACGAGCTTCGGCTCGCTGATCAGCGCGCGCGCAATGCCGACGCGCTGGCACTGCCCGCCGGAAAACTCATGCGGATAACGCAGCAGGTGATGCGCGTTCAGGCCGACGCGTTCGAGCATCGAAATCACGCGGCGGCGCACTTCGGCACGGCCGAGGCCCGGGTGGTGCGTGACGAGCGGCTCGGCGACGACCTGCTCGATCGTCATGCGCGGATCGAGCGAGGCGAGCGGATCCTGGAAGATCATCTGCACTTCGCGCCGCATCGCGGTGCCGCGCAGGTGATCGGGCGCCACGGCCTGGCCGCGCCATTTCACGGTGCCGGCCGTCATCGGCACGAGGCCGATCAATGCGCGCGCGAGCGTCGATTTCCCGCAGCCGGATTCGCCGACGAGCCCGACCGTCTCGCCGCGCTTGACGTCGAACGACACACCGTCGACCGCGCGCAGCGTGCCCTTCGGCGACCACGGATAGCCGCCGAGCGGCACGCGGAAATGCACTTTCAGATTGTCGACGGACAGCAGCGTGTCGTCCGTCGCGCCGGCTTGGCGGCGTTCATCGACACTCATCGCAGACCTCCCGTCAGATCGGCCAAGGGCCGGTGGCATGCGCGCACCGCGCCTGCGGCGCCATAGGTTTCGAGCGCCGGGCGCTCGGCGCCGCAGCGTTCTTCCGCATACGTGCAGCGCTTCGCGAACGCGCAGCCGGCCGGCGCGGTGCCGGGCATCGGCGGGTTGCCGGGAATCGCGACGAGCGGCGCATCGTCCGCGTCGGTCAGGCGCGGCAGCGCGTTGAGCAGGCCGATCGTGTACGGATGCGACGGCGCCGCGAAGATCGAGTCGGCCGGCGCGTATTCGACGGTGCGGCCCGCATACATGACCATCACGTCGTCGGCGAGGCCGGCGACCACGCCCATGTCGTGCGTGATCAGCACGATCGCGGTGCCGCGCTCGCGGTTCAGCTCGCGCAGCAGATCGATGATCTGCGCCTGCACGGTCACGTCGAGCGCGGTGGTCGGCTCGTCGGCGATCAGGATTTCCGGCTCGGACAACAGCGCCATCGCGATCATCACGCGCTGGCGCATGCCGCCCGAAAACTCGTGCGGATACATACGGATGCGGCGCGCCGCATCGGGAATACGCACCGATTCGAGCGCCTCGATCGCGCGCTTGATCGCGGCCTTGCGCGACAGCTTGCGATGCAGCTGCAGCGTCTCGGTCATCTGCCGCTCGATCGTCAGGAACGGATTGAGCGACGTCATCGGATCCTGGAAGATCATCGCGATGCGATCGCCGCGCACCGCGTTCAGCGCGCGCGTATCCATGTCGAGCAGGTTGTCGCCGCGGTAGCGCGCGGCGCCGGTCGTCGTGCCGTTGCCGGCCAGGAGGCCGAGCAGCGCCATCACGGTCTGGCTCTTGCCCGAGCCCGATTCGCCGACGATGCCGAGCGTCTTGCCGGCTTCGAGCGAGAACGACACGCCGTTGACGGCGTCGATCGGCGGCGCATCCTTGCGCGTGAAGCGCACGCCGAGGTTTTCAACTTCCAGTAGAGCGGCCATCTTCAGCGATCCTTCGGGTCTAGCGCGTCACGCAGGCCGTCGCCGACGAAGTTCACGCAGTAGAGCGTCACGCACAGCATGACGGCCGGGGCCAGCAGCAACCACGGCATCGATTCCAGTTTCTGCGCGCCGTCCTGGATCAGCACGCCCCAGCTCGTCATCGGCTCCTGCACGCCAAGGCCGAGGAACGACAGCACCGATTCGGTCAGCACGATGTTCGGCACCGAGACCGTGGCATACACGACGACCACGCCGAGCAGGTTCGGCACGACGTGGCGCAGCACGATCGACGTCGGCGACACGCCGATCGCGCGTGCCGCGTCGACGAACTCGCGATTGCGCAGCGACAGCGTCTGGCCGCGCACGACGCGCGCCATGTCGATCCACGAGAACGCGCTGATGGTCAGCACGACCAGCATGAACGAGCGGCCGAACAGGGTCATCATCAGGATCGCGATCAGCAGGTACGGGATCGCGTACATCATGTCGACGACGCGCATCATCACGGAGTCGACGCGGCCGCCCGCGAAGCCCGCGGTCGCGCCCCACGCGACGCCGAACAGGCCCGACACGAGCGTGCCGAGCAGGCCGACCTCGATCGATACGCGGCCGCCGATCAGCGTGCGCACGAGCAGATCGCGGCCAAGCTCGTCGGTGCCGAACCAGTGCTGGTTCGCCCAGGTCGGCGGCAGACTGATCGAGCCCCAGTCGCTCGCGGCGGGATCGGCCGCGAGCAGCCACGGGCCGACGAAACAGGCGAGCGTGATCAGCACGAGCAGCGCGAGGCTGAACAACGCCGCGCGGTTGTGAAGGAAGCGCGCGAACGCGAGCTCGAGCGGCGAGCGCGAACGCGGCGGCGAATCGGTCTGCACGGGCAGGCCGACGACGGGAGTGGTCGGAGTCATCGCTGTGCCTCGCTCAATAACGGATGCGCGGATCGAGCCATGCGTACGCGAGGTCGACCAGCAGGTTGAACAGCACCGCGAAGACGGTCGTCAGCACGACGAGACCGAGCACCAGCGTGTAATCGCGGTTGATCGCGCCGTTCACGACGAGCTGCCCGAGGCCCGGCAGCGCGAACACCGATTCGGTGACGACGGCCGCGGTGATCGACGTGATGCAGACCGTGCCGAACAGCGACACGACCGGCATCAGCGCGGGTTTGAGCGCATGGCGCAGCACGATCGTCGAGCCGGGCAGGCCCTTCGCGCGCGCGGTGCGGATGTAGTTGCTCGACAGCGTCTCGATCATCGAGCCGCGCATCACGCGCGCGAGCAGCGACACGTTGATGAGGGTCAGCAGCGCGATCGGCAGCAGCCGGTACTGCCAGCCGCCGTCGCCCCAGCCGCCGGCCGGCAGCCAGCCGTTGCCGGCCGACGTCTTCAGCAGGATCGCGAAGATCCACACCATGACGGGGCCGAGCACGAACGGCGGCACGACGTTGCCGAAGTTGCCGATCAGCATCACGAAGCGGTCGATCACGCTGTCGCGGCGCACGGCCGCGACGGTGCCGAGCAGCACGCCGAGCACGATCGAGATCGGGATCGACACGCCGCCCACGCCGAGGCTCACGGGCAGCGCCTTCTTCACGAGATCGTTCACCGACCAGTCGACGTAACGGAACGACGGGCCGAGATCGCCGTGCAGCAGCGAGCCGAGATACAGCAGGTACTGCTTCCACAGCGGCTCGTCGAGGTGGTACTTCGCGTTCAGGTTCGCGAGCGTCGCGGCGGACAGCTGCTTCTCCGTATCGAACGGGCCGCCGGGCGTGAAATGCAGCAGCAGGTAGCAGACGGTGATGACCGCGAGGATCGTCGGCACCGCCCACAACGTGCGCCTCAATGCGTAGGCCAGCATGATCGCTCCGTCAGTGCTTGATCAGGTACAGGTCCTGCGAAGCACGCATGTCGATCACGTTCTTCAGCGAATAGCCGCCCACGTAGGACTTCACGAGACGGTCGGCCGAGTACTGGAACAGCGGCACCATCGGCGTGTCCTTCATCGCCATGTCGTGCGCCTGCGTGAGCAGCGCGGTGCGCGCGTTGTCGTCGAGCTTCTGGTTGCCTTCCTCGACGAGCGCGTCGACCTGCTTGTTGCAGTAGCCGACGGTGTTCTGCGAGCTGCCGCAGCGGATCAGGTCGAAGAACGTCATCGCGTCGTTGTAGTCGGCGAACCAGCCGTCGCGCGCGATCTGCACCTTGCCGTCATGCCGCTGCTTCATCAGCACCTTGAATTCGACGTTCTCGAGCTTCGTGGTGATGCCGAGCTTCGTGCGCCATTCCGATGCGGTGAACAGCGCGACCTTCTTGTGCAGATCGTTGGTGTTGTACGTGAGCGTGAACGACAGCGGCTTCGCGTCCGAATAGCCGGCCTGCTTCAGCAGGTCCTTCGCGGTCGCGATGCGCTTGGCCATCGGCCACGACGCCCATTCCGGCGTGAACGGCCGCACGCCCTTCGTGCCGTTCGGCATCAGCCCGTACATCGGCTTCTCGCCGGCCTGCGTGAGCTTCGACGTCAGCACGTCGCGATCGATCACCATCGACAACGCCTGGCGCACGCGCTTGTCCTTCAGTGCCGGGTCGCTGTTGTTCAGGTAGTAGTAGTAAGTCGCGAGCTGCAGGCCCGGGCGCAGTTCGGCGCCGAACTGCTTGCTGACCTGCTGGAAGATGCCCGACGGAATCGAGTAGCTGTAGTCGATCTGCCCGGCCTGGTACATGCGCATCGCGGTTTCGTCGCTTTCGATCGGCAGGTACGTGACCTTGTTGATCACGACCTTCGGCGCGTTCCAGTACTTCGCATCCTTCGAGATCACGATGCGGTTGTTCGGCTGCCAGTCGACGAGCTGGTATGCGCCGTTGCTGACGAGATTGCCCGGGCGCGTCCATGCGTCGCCGAACTTCGCGACCACGTCCTTGTTCACCGGCACGAGCGGCGCCATCGCGGTCAGTTCGGGGAAGAACGCGACCGGCACGTCGGTCGTCACTTCCAGCGTGTACGGATCGACCGCGCGCACGCCGAGCGTCGTCGGTGCGGCCTTGCCGGCGATGATGTCCTTCGAATTCTTGATGAACTCGACGAGGATCGTGTACTTCGAACCCGTCTTCGGATCGACGAGGCGCTGCCACGAATAGACGAAATCGGCGGCCGTCACCGGCTGGCCGTTGCTCCACTTCGCGTCGTGGCGAAGCTTGAAGATCCACGTCTGCGGCGTCTTGCGTTCCCACGACAGTGCGACGCCCGGCACGACCTGGCCAGCCGCATCGATGCGCGCGAGCCCTTCGAACAGGTCGAGGCCGATCGTGTTGCCGGTCCACGATTCGATGTGCGCCGGGTCGAGCGACTCGACTTCGGCCGGCACCTGTCGCGTCAGGTCCTGTTGCGGAGCGAGCGCGACGTTCGACGGAACGGTTACGGCGTGGGCGACGGGCGTCGTCAGGGCGAGCGCGGCCAGCACGGCCGACATGGCATGCAAGGATTTCATCGTGGCAGTCTTGAGAAGGTGGTTCGGTGGGCGTCGCGCGGCGGATGCCGCGGCTTACGCGTGAGACGCTGACGGGGGCAGCGATTGAGGAGGCCCGTGATTCTCGTATTGCATGTTAGTATTCCTTACATTTCTTTCGACAGGCATCCCGTCGAAGAAACGAAGGAATACCCGTGCGTTAGAACAGTCGCGGCGTACCGACCCAGACCACCACCGACTCGATCTTCGCGGTGTTGACCCAGCTGTGCGGGACCGTCGACTGATAGTGCGAACTGTCGCCGGCCTGCAGGACGAACGTCTTGCCTTCCAGCGTCAGCGACACTTCCCCTTCAATCACGTACAGGAACTCCTCTCCTGCATGTGTCGTCACCTCGGACCGTTTCTGCCCCGGCGGCATCCTCACGAGAATCGCCTCCAGCTGGCGCCCTTCGGATACGTTCGTCAGTCGCGCGAACAGGTTCGCCGAATCGGCAAACCCGAAGAAGCGCAGCTGATCGCCTCGGCACACCGAGCGTTCCTCGCTCGGCGTATCGACGAAGTACTGCACCGTCACGCCGAGCGCGTGGGCGATACCGGCCAGCGACGTCAGTGACGGCGACGCGAGCCCGCGCTCGACTTGAGACAGAAACGGCTTCGAAATCCCCGCGGCGGTAGCGGTGTCGTCGAGCGTGCGCTTCAGACGTTGGCGCAACGCGCGAATCTTGCTGCCCAGTGCGACAGCGTCTGCCGATCGCGAGTTTTCAGTGGGGGGAACCATAGCAGGCCGAAAAGTGGTCGTCAAAAAATGTTTGATGGAAAGTAACTAAGTTAATTAGAGATAGCTTAATCTTCGGGTTCGCCCACGTCTTCGGCGTTGAGCCCGGTGCACTAAACAGGGCCCGAAGCGAGCGAAACGACGCGCTATCTTGCCAGACTCGAAGGCTTCACAGGCAAGCTGCAAGCGGCTCTCCGGGAATTTGCGGAGAACCGGCGTCAAGCTTACAAGTAGATGATGAGACAAATGTTCCTGAAAGCTGCCGCCATATCGGGAGTTTCCCTAAGTGGCGCGGACCCGACGCACCGGACCGGCAAACGTTACCATTCGCGCGCCGGTCGGGGCCGCGCTCCGCCTTCTCCGGCGGAGTCCGCCCCCGGCCCGGGCTAACCGCCCGATTGCTCCATCGCCGACGCAAGCCTACCCGGCCACAGTGCTCCGGCGCCAGTTCGACCCCAAGGCGACGCGCGATCCGCGCCGTCCGTTTCAAACGAGATTGATGATGCACGCACCTGTTTCACAGACCCGATCGTTTACGACGGTCTTCCTCATCGAAATGTGGGAGCGCTTCGGCTACTACGGCATGGCCGCGCTCCTGGTCCTCTTCATGGTCGACCGGCTCGGCTTCACCGACAGCCACGCGAACCTGACCTGGGGTGCGTTTACCGCACTCGTCTACGCCGCGCCGTCGATCGGCGGCTGGATCGGCGACAAGGTGCTCGGCGCCCGCCGCACGATGATCATCGGCGCGTCCGTGCTGTGCGCCGGCTACCTGATGCTCGCGGTGCCGAACGATCAGCTGACGTACATGTACGCGTCGCTCGGCGTGATCGTCGTCGGCAACGGCCTGTTCAAGGCCAACGCGGCGAACCTCGTGCGCCGCATCTACGAAGGCGACGACGCGCGCATCGACAGCGCGTTCACGATCTACTACATGGCGGTCAACATCGGCTCGACGGTGTCGATGCTCGCCACGCCGTGGATCAAGGATCACTGGGGCTGGCACACCGCGTTCGCGGTCTGCTGCGGCGGCATGCTGCTCGCGATCCTCAACTTCATGCTGATGCACCGCACGCTCGCGCACGTCGGCTCGCAACCGGACGACCAGCCGATCCGCTGGAAGCGCCTCGGCGCGGTCGCGGCCGGCGGCGTCGCGCTCGCGCTGATCACGCTGTACGTGCTGCAGCACAAGCAGCTCGCGGTCGCCAGCGTGTGGACGGCGGCATTCGCGATTCTCGCGATCTTCGCGTACATGATCGCGAAGTCGGAGCGCTCGGAGCGCGCGGGCCTGATCGCGGCGCTCGTGCTGATCGGGCAGGTGATCCTGTTCTTCATCTTCTACGTGCAGATGTCGACGTCGCTGACGCTGTTCGCGCTGCGCAACGTCGACCCGCGCTTCATGCTGTTCGGCACGACGCTGTTCACGTGGAGCGCCGCGCAGTTCCAGGCGCTGAACCCGATCTGGATCATGCTGCTGAGCCCGGTGCTGGTGTGGGTCTACAACGCCGTCGCGAAGGGCGGCCGCGACCTGCCGGTCGCCGCGAAATACGCGCTCGGTTTCGGCGCGGTCGCCGCGGGCTACCTGGTGTTCACGATCAGCGGCCGCTACGCGGTCGACGGCCGCGTGTCGTCGTGGTTCATGGTGTGGGGCTACGGGCTTTACTCGCTCGGCGAACTGCTGGTGAGCGGCCTCGGCCTCGCGATGATCGCCCGCTACGTGCCGGCGCGCATGAGCGGCTTCATGATGGGCGCGTATTTCGTCGCGACGGGCGTGTCGCAGTATCTGGGCAGCGTCGTCGCGAACTTCGCGCAGATGCCGTCGCACGAACTGCCGGCCACCGAATCGCTGCCGCTCTACCTGTCGCTGTTCGAGAAGCTCGGCTGGCTCGCCGCGATCGGCATGCTGCTCGCGCTGCTGCTGCTGCCGCTGATGAACCGCCTGTCGCGCCAGCATCAGCGCTGCGCGGACGAGCGCCGCGAAGAAGCGCTGCAGGCGCAAGCAGCCGCCGCGCAGTAAGTACTATCCCTCGGCGTGCGGCGTGCACGCCACATTCTCCCGCCGGAAACGCGAACGCGTCCTACACTGGTTGCAGGCAACGCATCCGCTTCGCGAGATGCGCACTGGCGGGAGAACACGATGAAAAGCAAGACGACGCGGCTTTTGAGGATCCTGTCGGACATCCGGCACGCGCAGCGCTGCACCGCGATGCGCGCCGCCCGGGCCGCGGCCGAAGCCGACGCGGTGCTCGCGGAGCGCGACGACCCGGCGCAGGACGAACGCGACGACGCCGAATCCGACGACGCCGCCGCCACGCCCCGCTCCCGTATCGGCTCACCTCACTGACGCGGCGCGGCGCCTGCCGCGCCGCACCCTTCTTGCGCGCGCCCAGGGCCGGTTCACGCCAATAACGGGCTTGCGTCGGCCCTAAGCCGCCGCGCCGCGCCATCGCGCGATCCACGTTCCCGAACCGGCCACCGCCATCATCAGCCCGACCGCGCACGCGTCGGCCCCGAGGCCCACGCCGACATGCCGCAGATCGGCGCTGCCCGCGACCGGATGCAGCAGCGAATCGATCACGAGCGAGATCGCCGCACCCGCGACGAAACAGATCAGCCCGCGCTGGCCGACCGCCACGACGGGCCGCACACCCTGCGCGATCCGCGCGATCCAGCCGAAGCGCGCGCAATCGGCCATCAGCCACGCGATCGCCGCGAAACTCACGACGCGCGGCAGCGCGAGATCGCGCTTGAGCACGCCTTCGGGCACCGGCAGCCCCGAGAACAGCTTGTAACTCGCGCAGCCGAGCACGATCGCGCACGCGAGCCCCGTCGCCGCGGCGCCCCAGCGGCCGAGCGCGACGCGCCGGTAGAACGGCTGGCAGCGCGCAAGCACGCCGGCGACGAACATCAGTTGCCACGCGAACGGGTTGAAGCTCCAGCGGAAGCCGTCGGTGTCCAGCAACTCGGAGCCGAGCCAGCCCGCCGCGAGCCACGATGCGGCGCTGATCGCGACGAGCGGCCACGGATGGCGCCGCGCGAACGGCACCAGCACCGGCGACGCGAGCGCGAACAGCACGTACATCGGCAGCACCGACGCGAGATACGGCTGGCGCTGGAACGTCAGCAGCTCGGCGAGACCCGTGAGCGGCGACGCGAGCATCACGCTGACGTCGTCGAGCGCGAGGTTCGGCGCATCGACGCCGAAGTGATCGAGCACCGCCGACACGACGAGCATCAGCGTCGACGTCGCGAGAAACGCGCGGTAGATCTGCGTCGCGCGCCGCACGAACCGCTGCTGCGCGGCGCGCGCGCCGTGGCGCTCGGCGATCGCGCCGTACGCGCTCGCGGTCGCGAAGCCGCCGAGGAACACGAACACCTCGGCCGCATCGCACAGCGCGAATGCGTGCAGCGTCACGCGCGACAGCACGCTCGCGCCGATGTGATCGACGACGATCATCAACAGCACGAGCCCTCGGAAGAAATCGATTTCGATCAGGCGGCCGCTGCGCGACGGCTGCACCGTGGCGGCATGCGGCGGGCTCAACGACATGAGCGCACCTGCGCGGCGGCGGTGCGACGCGCACCGGGGAAGGGATCGGGAGAGAGACGGCGAGCGCGATCGGCGACGATACGCGTATGCCCGTATCGTGCCAACCCGGCTGGCCAGGCGCGGAGATGACCGTTCATGGAAAGCTGCATACGAAGGGAAGTCGGTCAGGCCAGTCTAGTGGCCGATCAGGGGAGACCCTAAGTAACAAAGTGCAACCGAATCTTCTGTTCGATTACAAGCGCGAGCGTTGCGCGGCGAAGCAGGCAGCGTCGCCAGATTCGCGTCAGCGCGGCGCCAGTCGATGGTCAGTATCGACGGATTCGGCGGGACTCGGCAGCGGAACGCGCGCGGTTCGACGCGGTGGATGATGCGCGATGCGCGGCCCGTTGCGCACGGCCGGCGCATCGCGACGATGCAGTTATCCGCGCGCGGGCAAGCGCCGCATCAGCATCGCGCTGTGCCATACGGTGAGCGCGACGGCGACCCAGATCGGCGCGTACGTCGTGAGCTGCGCGACGCTCAGCGTCTCGCCGAGCAGGAGCAACGACACCACGACGAGCAGCACGGGCTCGACGTAGCCGAGAATCCCGAACAGCGCCATCGGCAGCATCCGGCTCGCCTTCAGGTAGCTCGCGAGCGCGAGCGTGCTGAGAAGGCCGAGCCCCGGCAGCAGCGCCGCCCACAGCAGCGGATGGCCGGCGACACGCGTCGCGCTCGTCGCGACCATCGCGAACGCGATCGGGCACAGCAGCACGATTTCGATCGCGAAGGCGGCCAGCGAATCGGCGTTGATCCGCCGGCGCAGCACGAAATACGGCGGATAGCCGAGCGCGACGACGAGCGTCGGCCACGCGAACGCGCGCGTCGCCCACACCTCGTGCGCGACGCCGAGCGCCGCGCATGCGACCGCCGCCCATTGCAGCGGGTCGAGCCGTTCGTGATAGTAGAAGCGGCCGACGAGCACCATCGTCAGCGGCAGCAGGAAATAGCCGAGCGACACTTCGAGCATGCGGCCATGCAGCGGCGCCCACAGGAACAGCCACAGCTGCACGCCGAGCAGCGCCGCGCTCACCGGCAGCGCGACCAGCAGGCGCCAGTCGCGCGCGCTGCGCCGCGCGAGCTCGCGGAGCGCCGGCCAGCGGCCGCGCAGCGCGATCAGCGCGAGCGCGCCCGGCGCGGTCCACACGATGCGCCACGCGAAGATGTCGAGCCCCGTCAGCGGCGCGAGCAGTTTCGCGTAAGCCGACATCAGCGCGAACAGCGTCGACGCCATCACCGACAGCATGAGGCCGCGCCCGGCTTCCGGATACCCCGTCATGTCGTTGTGCGCCGCTTACTGTTGCTGGAAGCGTTCGAAGCGCTTCTCGGTCCGGCGTTCCTCGAACGTCACCTCGGTCACGCGCGCGGCGGGCGGCCCGTGGCGCAGCCATGCGAGCATCCGGTCGATCTGCGCGCCGGGGCCCTGGATCATCGCCTCGACGGTGCCGTCCTCGAGATTCGCGACCCAGCCGCGCAGCTTCAGCGCATGCGCCTCGCGCACCGTCGCATGACGAAAGCCGACGCCCTGCACGACGCCGCGCACCCGCACGTAGTAGGTCTCGATCCGTTCGTCCAGTTCATTGCGGCTCATCGCGTCGCCCTCCCGTTGCATTCAAGCCCGGCATTGTAGTCGCGTCGGCCGCTTCGCACACGCGCCGGCCGGGCGTCGCCGCGCCCGTCGACCACGTACAATCTCGCCGATGCTCAACCGCCGCGCCGCCCGCGCGGCCCTGAAGGAAACGCATGACTGATACTTCCCGCGATCTCGTTCTCGTCACCGGCGCGTCCGGTTTCGTCGGCTCGGCCGTCGCGCGCATCGCGCAGCAGAAAGGCTATGCGGTGCGCGTGCTCGTGCGCCCGACCAGCCCGCGCACGAACGTCGCGGATCTCGACGCCGAGATCGTCACCGGCGACATGCGCGACGAGGCGTCGATGCGCGCCGCGCTGCGCGGCGTGCGCTACCTGCTGCACGTGGCGGCCGACTACCGGCTGTGGGCGCCCGACCCCGACGAGATCGAGCGCGCGAACCTCGAAGGCGCGGTCGCGACGATGCGCGCGGCCCGCGCGGAAGGCGTCGAGCGGATCGTCTACACGAGCAGCGTCGCGACGCTGAAGGTGACGAGCGCCGGCGATCCGTCCGACGAGAACCGGCCGCTCACGGCCGAACAGGCGATCGGCGTCTACAAGCGCAGCAAGGTGCTCGCGGAGCGCGCGGTCGAACGGATGATCGCCGACGAAGGGCTGCCGGCCGTGATCGTCAACCCGTCGACGCCGATCGGCCCGCGCGACGTGAAGCCGACGCCGACCGGCCGCATCATCGTCGAGGCCGCGCTCGGCAAGATTCCCGCGTTCGTCGACACGGGGCTGAACCTCGTGCACGTCGACGACGTCGCGCACGGCCACTTCCTCGCGCTCGAGCGCGGCCGGATCGGCGAGCGCTACATCCTCGGCGGCGAGAATCTGCCGCTGCAGCAGATGCTCGCGGACATCGCGCAGATGACGGGCCGCAAGGCGCCGACGATCGCGCTGCCGCGCTGGCCGCTGTACCCGCTCGCGGTCGGCGCCGAAGCGGTCGCGAAGTTCACGAAGAAGGAGCCCTTCGTCACCGTCGACGGGCTGCGGATGTCGAAGAACAAGATGTATTTCACGTCCGCGAAGGCCGAGCGCGAGCTCGGCTACCGGGCGCGCCCGTATCGCGAAGGGCTGCGCGATGCGCTCGACTGGTTCGGCTCGGCGGGCTACCTCAAGTAACACAAAGCGGCGCACGTCGCGCCGCTTTGCGCACTTTGTTACACGCCGCGCACGGACCGCTATCGGCGCAGCGGTTAAAATCGCGGGTCTTACGCAGAGAAGACACGCATGAACCTGAACGATCAGATCGCTTCGCTCGCCACGGGCGTCGATCAGCTCCTCCACGATCACCACGCCGCGCAGCAGGCGGCACGCAGCGCGGAAGCCTTCGCGCGCGCCGCGGCAGCGGAAGCCCGGGCCGCGGCCGAGCGTCACGCGGCGGCGGAAGCCGAAGCGCAGGCGGCCGCGCAGCGCCACACGGCCGCTGCCGCCGATGCCGAAGCCGCGCAGCGGCGTCATGCCGACGCCACCGCCGCCGCCGAAGCGGCCGCCCAACGTCATACGGATGCCGCCACGCAAGCCGAGGCCGCTTCGCAGCGTCATGCGGAAGCCACCGCGCTGACCGAAGCGCTCGCGCAACGTCACGCGGATGCCGAAGCCGCGTCGCAGCGACACGCGGCGGCGATCGCCGAAGCCGAGGCCGCCGCGCAGCGTCATCACGCCGCCGCGACCGAGGCTGAAGCGGCCGCGCAACGTCATGCCGCGGCGACCGCCGAAGCCGAAGCCGCTGCGCAGCGCCACGCGGAAGCGACCGCCGAGGCCGAAGCAGCCGCGCAGCGCCACATGGCTGCGATCGCCGAGGCCGAGGCGCTCGCCCAGCGGCACGCGCAGGCGCTCGCCGATACGCAGGCCGCCGCTCAACATCATGCCGACGCAACCGCCGAGGCCGAAGCCATCACGCGGCGTCACGCAGAAGCGATCGCCCAGGCCGAAGCAGCCGCGCAACGCCACGCGGAAGCGACCGCCGCGGCCGAAGCGATCACGCAGCGCCATACCGAAGCGATCGCCCAGGCCGAAGCGGCCGCGCAGCACCACGCGAAGGCCATCGTCGACGCCGAAGCGCTGGTCGAGGCCGTCGTCAAGGAAGCCGCGACGAGCGCGGTTGCTGCGTCGGCCGTGACGGCCGATGTCGTCGAGCCGGCAGTGGCGGCGCAAGCGTCGGCGAACGCGACCGCGCGGGCGGCGGCGGAAACGGTGGAAACGATCGATGTGGTCGAAGCCGCCGACGCCCCGGCCGATGCCGAGACCGCATTGATCCCAACGGCGCAAGCCGAAACCGCGGTTGAAACTGAAACCAATACCCCTGCCGCGCCTGCCGACAACGCGACGCTGCACGTCGCGCGCCCGTCCCAGAACGAACTCACGCTCACCATCAACGGCCAGTCGATCACGCTGCATCCGGAGCAACTGGGCCAGCTGATCGAGGAACTCGCGCACGCACGCGCGTCGATGCAGCCGGAGCCGCCGCCCGGCATTCCGGCCGGCTGGCGTTTCGTGACGACGAAGAACCCGATGATGGCCGTGCAGAAGCAGGCGAACGGCGACCGCCTGCTGGTCGCCCGCCACACGGGCTACGGCTGGGTGCCGTTCACGTTCTCGCCGGACGTCGTGATCCAGATGTACATGATGCTGACGCAGCGGTAAGCGCGCGCATCGGCCGGAAGCCGGCCAAAAAGCACACAGCCCGGATCGGCTCGAGCCGATCCGGGCTGTGTGCTTTCAGCGCTCCGGTTTATCTGGGCGGCCGGCCTCCGCCGGCGTGTGTCAACGCTCCACCGGCGCCTGCACGCGCGCCTTCCACTGGCCACCCTTGCCGCGCCAGTAACGCCACGCGGACGCAAACGTCGCGCCCACATAGAACAGCGCGACGAGTGGCAGCGCCGGCGCCCACAGCGGCGAGCGCCGGTAGTAGCGCAGCATCGGCGCATACGCGGCGCACATCGACGCCCACGCGAGCCACGCCGGCCATGCGCGCGCGCCGTAAGCGAGCGCGACGACGGGCGGCACCAGATAGATGATCGTCATCCCGAGCAGCGTGCCGGCCAGCAGCAGCGGCGAATAGTGCAGCTGCGTGAACGCGGTGCGCGCGATCATGTTCCAGATGTCGCGCCAGCTGTCGTACGGGCGCAGCGACACGCTGCGATCGGCGAGATCGAGCCGGATCGGATGGCGGCCGCTGCCGCGATGCTTGATCTGCGCGGCGAGGCTGCAGTCGTCGATCAGCGCGCCGCGAATCGACTCGATGCCGCCCGCTTCCTCGAGCGCCGTGCGCTTCACGAGCATGCAGCCGCCGGCGGCGCCGGCCGTCCGGTTGCGCGGGTTGTTGATCCACGAGAACGGGTACAGCTTCGCGAAGAAGAACACGAACGCCGGGATCAGCGCCTTCTCCCAGAACGAATCGCAGCGCAGCCGCACCATCAGCGACACGAGATCGCGCTGCTCGGCCTGCGCGCGCGTGACGAGCTGCGCGACGGCGTCGGGCGGATGGCCGATGTCGGCATCCGTCAGCAGCAGGTAGTCGGCCGGCAGGCCGAGCGTCTGCACGGCCGCGATCCCCTGCGACTGCGCCCACACCTTGCCCGACCAGCCGGCCGGCAGCGGCTTCGCGGTCAGCACCGTCAGCCGGTCGGCGCGGTTGATCGCGAGCGCGGCCGCGCGGGCCGCGTCGGCGGTGCCGTCGTCGCTGTGGTCGTCGACGATGATGAGGTGGAAGCCGCCCGGATAGTCCTGCTCGAGCAGCGAAGTCGCCGCGCGGGCGATCACGTCGGCTTCGTTGCGCGCCGGCACGACCGCCACGACGGCCGGCCAATCGGCCTCGGCCGCCGCGCCGCGGGCGTCGGGCGGCAGCGGCCGCGCCGGCTGCGCGCGCCAGAAGCCGCCGCGCGCGACGAGCAGCACGATCCAGATCACCAGCGACAGGCCGGACACCAGGAAAGCGATCGCGAGCATCATCGGCCTGCCTCCCGCCGCGCGCCTGCCGGCTCGGCATCAAAAAGGGTCTGGAACAACACACCCGAAGCCGCACGGGCGGACGGGCAATACGCGAGAGAATCGACGGTCATCGAATGGCCTTGAAATGAGCGCGATGGCGGGCAGCCGGAGCGGTCGCCCGCGAAACCGCGCAGTTTACCGGGTTCCGCGCGCGCCAGCGCCGACGCGGCTCTCCCGCAATTGCAACGGTGCCGACACGGCACCGAAGCAAGGACGGCCCGATAGGGTTAAAATGCGCGATTAATTCGGGGTTCCGGGGCCTGGCCGGCCGGTTCGTTCCTGCCTTCATAACATCAAGCCGGGGCGAGCAAGCGCGTGCCAAGCGCCTCGAACCCCGGCGTCTGTCGTCGGAGTTCGCTCACTTATGCGAGTCATCCTTGCCCAGCCCCGCGGCTTCTGTGCGGGGGTTGTCCGTGCGATCGAGATCGTCGATCGCGCGCTGCAACAGCACGGTGCGCCGGTCTATGTGCGTCATGAGATCGTGCACAACCGGCATGTCGTCGAAAACCTGCGTAATAAAGGGGCACGATTCGTTGAGGAACTCGACGAGGTGCCGCACGGCGCTGTCGCGATCTTCAGCGCGCACGGTGTCGCCCAGACGGTCGAGCGCGATGCTGAAACGCGCGGGCTCGACGTGCTCGACGCGACCTGCCCGCTCGTCACGAAAGTGCACGTGCAGGGCCGCCAGTACGTCGCGGCGGGCCGCCGGCTGATCCTGATCGGCCACGCGGGCCACCCGGAAGTCGAGGGCACGATCGGCCAGATTCCGGCCGAGGTGATCCTCGTGCAGAGCGAAGCGGAAGTCGATACGCTGACGCTGCCCGTCGACACGCCGGTCGCGTACATCACGCAGACCACGCTGTCGGTCGACGACACGCGCGGCATCATCGAAGCGCTGCAGCGCCGGTTCACCGACCTCGTCGGCCCGGACACGCGCGACATCTGCTATGCCACGCAGAATCGCCAGGCCGCCGTGCGCGAGTTGAGCGAACAGGTTGACGTGCTGCTCGTCGTCGGTGCGACGAACAGTTCGAACTCGAACCGCCTGCGCGAGATCGGCACCGAAAGCGGTGTGCCGAGCTATCTCGTCGCCGACGGCTCGGAAGTGAAGGCCGAATGGTTCGCGGGCGCGCAGACGGTCGGCCTGACCGCCGGCGCGTCGGCGCCCGAAGAAATGGTCGAGGATGTAATCGGCGCGCTGCGCGCGCTGGGGCCCGTCGATGTCGCGACGATGGCGGGCCGTGAAGAAAAAGTCGAATTCAAGTTGCCGGCGAAGCTCACGCAAGCTGTCGCCCGCGAAGTTTAAGGAGGACATCCCTTGTCTATTCCGCTGCTCCAGCAAGTCCGTGTCGGCGCCTACATCGTGCGCCAGCACCTGTCCGGCAACAAACGCTATCCGCTCGCGCTGATGCTCGAGCCGCTGTTCCGCTGCAACCTCGCGTGCAACGGCTGCGGCAAGATCGATTATCCGGATCCGATCCTGAACCAGCGCCTGTCCGTCGAGGAATGCCTGCAGGCCGTCGACGAGTGCGGCGCGCCCGTCGTGTCGATCGCCGGCGGCGAGCCGCTGCTCCACAAGGAGATGCCGGAAATCGTCAAGGGCATCATGAAGCGCAAGAAGTTCGTGTACCTGTGCACGAACGCGCTCCTGATGGAAAAGAAGATGGACGACTACCAGCCGAGCCCGTATTTCGTCTGGTCGGTCCACCTCGACGGCGACAAGGAAGCGCACGATCACTCGGTGTCGCAGGAAGGCGTGTACGACAAGGCCGTCGCGGCGATCAAGGAAGCGAAGCGCCGCGGCTTCCGCGTGAACATCAACTGCACGCTGTTCAACGACGCGGTGCCGGAACGCGTCGCGAAGTTCTTCGACACGCTGGGCCCGATCGGCGTCGACGGTATCACCGTGTCGCCGGGCTACGCATACGAGCGCGCGCCGGATCAGCAGCACTTCCTGAACCGCGACAAGACGAAGAACCTGTTCCGCGAAATCCTGAAGCGCGGCGAAGGCGGCAAGCGCTGGTCGTTCAGCCAGTCGTCGCTGTTCCTCGACTTCCTGGCCGGCAACCAGACGTACAAGTGCACGCCGTGGGGCAACCCGGCGCGTACGGTGTTCGGCTGGCAGAAGCCGTGCTATCTGGTCGGCGAAGGTTACGTGAAGACCTTCAAGGAACTGATGGAAACGACGGAGTGGGACAACTACGGCGTCGGCAACTACGAGAAGTGCGCGGACTGCATGGTCCACTGCGGCTTCGAGGCCACGGCCGTGATGGACACGATCTCGAACCCGCTGAAGGCGCTGCGCGTGAGCCGCAAGGGCATCAAGACCGACGGCCCGTTCGCACCGGACATCTCGATCACGAAGCAGCGTCCGGCCGAGTACGTGTTCTCGCGCCACGTCGAGATCAAGCTCGAGGAAATCCAGCGCGCCGGCAAGGGCAAGCTGCAGAAGCCGGCGAAGTCGGCAACGGCCGCTTAAGCAGCGCGGTTCGCCGTGCGGAGGTTCACGCCTTCGTAGCGGCCCGGTATCGAAGAAGCGCCACGGAGTTCGCTCCGCGGCGCTTTTTGTTTTTGACGGACGCCGTGTGATGCATTGCGTTTGCGCGCTTGCATGCCCGCGGGCGGGGGCGAACGTCCGTTGCCTAGCTTCGCGACTCCGCCGCGGCGATCAGTTGCCACGCGGTCGGCCCCGGATCGAGCAGCGGATCGGACGGCGGATCGAGATCGTGCGGATGTGCGTCCTCGGACGGCAACGCCTGCCATTTCGCAATGCCGATTTCGTCGCCGCATACGGTGCATCGATAAATGCCCGCTACCGTCACCTTGCTGCCCGGCGGCAAGTTCTCGCTGAATGCGCGGCCACTCCCACACGTGAAGTAGCCGCCGCTCCTGTATAGCGCCATCGCTCCTCCTGACCGAAACGAATGCGTTCGCGCCGATACGCACGATCGCCGCAAACGCGAGGATGGATCCTCGTCGCCCGGGCACGCCGGGTTCCAGTCATGTCATTAGACGGCGCGCGGCCGCGCGATGGAATGAGACGCATACGAAACACGGCCCACGGCCGGTCATTCAATGCAGAACGGCCGGCGCCCGCATCTTCGCCGCGGCCTGCGCGACGATCCCCGGCTGTTCGGCGGAAGCGAACGTGCAGACGTGACGCCACAGCTCGGCCAGCCGATGCCGCGTGAGCGTCGCCACGCACGCGTCGTTCGCGGCGAGCACGCGTTCGAGCACCGCGCATTCGCCGTCGTGCAGCGTCCACGCACCGCTTTGCGCGGCGCGCGCGACACTCGCGTCCAGCACGCGCTCGGCGTCGACGCAGAGGTCGATGGTCGCGTCGGCAGAGACCGCATCGTCGAGCGCGAGGAACACCAGATACACGCTCGTGCGCAGCCGCATCAGCAGCGTTTCGCTACCGTGCTCGCCGCGCAGCGCGACCAGCGCCATGTGGCATTTCAGCGAGATGTCGCGGGCATGCGCGGGCGGCAGCGGCAGCAGCCATTCGCGCGTCAACGGCGGATGGCGACGGCCTTTCCGGGCAGCCTTCATGATTCGCCCTCGCTCGCGGGCGCGTCGTCCGCCGCCGCCCCCGGCCACGCGCTGCGGCACGCAGCGACGCAGCGGCCCGCGTCGCGCAGGGTGTCCGGCCGGCGTCGCATGCCGTGCACGTCGGCGTGCCGCGATGCCGCGCTCGCTTCCGGCAGCCTGCGTATCGTCGACGCACGCCACACGCCGAGCGATCGGTTCGGGCACGCCATGTTCGTCTCCTGCATCAAAACGTGTTCTCGCCCTTCAGGTAGTACGCGGTTTTCACGAAGAACGCCTTCACCGGATGGCCGCTCTGCACGTCGCGGGCGGCCCGTGCTTCCATCGCGGCCTTTTCGTCGCGCCACCGGTCGGGCACCGGGTCGTACACGCGCTCGAGCGCACGCTGCATCGCGAGCGGATAGTTCTGGTTGCCGGCCGTCGTCGCGCGATAGCCGGCGCGCGTCATCTGCATCAGCTGGACATCGGTTTCGGCACGCGCCGCCGACCAGGTCAACGGCGCGGCATGCGCGGTGTCGCCGGCGCCGATCGACTGCGCGAAGCCGACGGCCGGTAGCGCAGCGAGTGCGCAGGAAAGAACGGCAACGGGAACGAGGGATCGCATAATGGCCTCCAGATGGTTGTCCCCGCATCGATCCATCATCGATGCGTTGAAATCATCGTATGTCGGACCGCATGCCGCTTGAATAGCCGAATCCGCAATTGTTATTTTCAGTCGCGCATTCGGCGTGCGACTTGCGTCATTCGCGCATCCCTTCGAAATGGAATTTCTTTATTTCATTCAACGATCTGATCGGACTTTTACCGACGCTCCGGTGGCGCGCTCACCCCGCTCTTTCAATTTAGGAAATGACGTGTTGCCGGTGCGATTCCGGCCGGCGCGCCTGCGCACAAGGCTTCCGGCGTGTTATCGCGCACGCGGATACCATCGAGGCGATTTCGTCGGATCAGCCGATTCTTCTGATGCAGAACAAATCACTCGCATCGTCCTGCCGGATTGAGACACGACGCAATCTGCAAGGACGCGCGATAATCATGCATCGGCCGTTTCGCACGGCATCTTAGGCATTTTCATTTTTAATCGAGCCTCTCCATGGTCGCCCTCGACATTACCGCCATCGACAGCTGGCACGCGCACGTCTATTTCGATGCGGCGAGCCGCGACGCGGCCTGGGCGTTTCGCCAGGTCGTCGACGCGCGGTTCGGCGCGGTCATCGAACTCGGCCGCTTTCACGAACGCCTCGTCGGCCCGCATCCGGCGTGGTCGTACCAGATCGCGTTCGATGCCGCGCGATTCGACGACATCGTGCCGTGGCTCGTGCTGAACCACGGCGCGCTCGATATCTTCCTGCATCCGAATACGCACGACGAACTGCGCGACCACCGCGATTGCGCGGTGTGGATCGGCAAGTCGTATGCGCTGAATCTCGACGCGCTGGGCGGCTGAGGGCCGACACCCGAGCGCCCGCGGCGCGGCGACGCATCCACGTTTCGGGTCGACGTGAAACGTCTCGCGGCGGAGCGCCCTACAGTGGTTTCCGTGATCGACTTCCGGAAACCCGCCATGACACCCGCAGATACCGACGCCAGCGCCGACGCCCGGCGTATCCATGAGGCGTGGCACGCCGCCGTCGTCGCCCGCGACTTCGACGCGCTGATGTCGCTGTATGCCGACGACGCGGTGTTCGAAACGCCGCTCGTCGTCGCCACGCTGCCCGAACACGGTTCGGGCGTGCTGCACGGCAAGGCCGCGATCGGCGCGTTCTTCGCGGCCGGCCTGCGCAATCCGGACAACAAGCTCGGGCGCTGGTACCGGACCGGGCTGTTCTTCTCGAACGGCCGCCAGCTCGTCTGGGAATACCCGCGCGCCACGCCGGACGGCGATCAGGTCGATCTCGTCGAGGTGATGGACCTGCGCGACGGGTTGATCGCGCATCATCGCGTGTACTGGGGATGGGTCGGGTTCAATGCGTTGCGGGCCGCCGCCTCGCCGACGCCCGAACGCGCATGACGGCCGCCGCACCGGATCGGGCCGCCGCGCGCCGCGTGCTCGCCGCGACCTGCGTGAGCTATACGCTCGTGTTGCTCGATGCGTCGATCGTCAACGTCGCACTCACCGACATCGCGCACACGTTCGGCAGCCGCGTGGCCGGCCTGCAGTGGATAGTGAACGCTTACACGCTCGCATTCGCGAGCCTGCTGCTGACGGGCGGCACGCTCGGCGACCGGCTCGGCGACCGCACCGTCTATGTGGCGGGGCTGGCCATCTTCGTCGTCGCGTCGGCCCTGTGCGGCGTCGCGCCAACGCTGCCGGCGCTCGCGGTCGCCCGCGCATTGCAGGGCGTCGGCAGCGCGATGCTGGTGCCCTGCTCGCTCGCGCTGATCAATCGCGCGTTCCCCGAGCCGGCCGCGCGCGCGTCGGCGATCAGCATATGGATGGGGTGCGGCGGCATCGCGATGGCGTCGGGTCCGCTGATCGGCGGCTTGCTGATCGATCTGTTCGGCTGGCGCAGCCTCTTCTTCGTGAACCTGCCGTTCGGGCTCGCCGGCATCTGGCTCGGCCGCACGGTCGCGCGCGCCGCCGTCAATAGGTCGCGGCAATTCGACTGGGGCGGCCAGGCGGCGGCCATCGTCGCGATCGCGGCGCTGATCGGCACGCTGATCGAAGGGCCGACGCTCGGCTGGCGCTCGGGACCGATCGTCGGCGGCGCAGTGGCGAGCGTCGTCGCGTGGATCGCGTTCATCGCGATCGAGGTGCGGCGCCGCGAACCGATGCTGCCGCTCGCGTTCTTCCGCAACCGGTTGTTCGCGGGTTCGACGTGCGTGTCGATGGCATCGGCGTTCGTGTTCTACGGCTTGCTGTTCGTGCTCAGCCTGTTCTATCGGCAGATTCGCGGCGCGGGCCCGCTCGATACGGGGCTCGCGTTCCTGCCGATGACCGCGATGGTCGCGCTCGGCGGCCTCGCGTCGGGACGGATCGTTGCACGCTTCGGCGCGCGCGGGCCGATGTGCATGGCGTTCGGGCTCTATGCGGCGGGCGCGCTCGGGATGACGACCATCGGCGCGACGACGCCCGCATGGCTCGCCGTCGCGCCGATGCTCGCGATCGGCTTCGCATCGGGCTTCATCTCGCCGGCCGCGACCTCGCCGGCGCTCGGGACGGTCGACCGGCACCGCGCCGGCGTGGCGGCAGCCGTGCTGAACGCGGCACGGCAAAGCGGATCGGCGCTCGGCGTGGCGATCTTCGGTGCGTGCATCGCGACGCTGCAGCCGTTTCCGGTGGCGATGCGCATAGTGCTGGCGTTGGCAGCCGGGTTGTCGGCGCTCGCGGCGGCGACGTGGTGGCTCACGGTGCAGGCGACGTCGACAGCCGCCGAAACGACCGCGCCTCCACGAGCCGTCGCGCGCCGATAGCATCCTCCCCAGCCGGCACCCGCGTGCCGGTGGTTATTGGCTCAACGCGCCATGCCGCTCACGCGACGTACATCGCGACACTGACGAACTGGCACAGGCTGCCGGCCAGCACGAACAGGTGCCAGATACCGTGCCCGTGACGGATGCGTTCGTCGTTGATGAAGAAGTAGATCCCCGCGCTGTAGATCACGCCGCCGGCCACGAGCCACGCGGTGCCGACCGGCGGCAGCGCATGGATCAGCGGCCGCACGGCGACGAGCGCGAGCCAGCCCATCAGCACGTACAGGATCATCGACAACAGGCGCGTGCGGCGCCCGAGCGTCAGCTCCTGCACGATGCCGAACACGGCGAGCCCCCAGCTCACGCCGAACAGCGACCAGCCCCAGGGGCCGCGCAGCGTGACCAGCGTGAACGGCGTATAGCTGCCGGCGATCAGCAGGTAGATCGCCGCATGGTCGCATTTCTGCAGGATCGCCTTCAGGCGCGGGTCGCGCACGCTGTGATACGCCGTCGAGATCGCATAGAGCAGAATCAGCATCGCACCGTACACGCTGAAGCTCACCACCTTGTACGGGTCGCCTTCGAGTGCGCCCATCGTCACGAGCGCGACGAGGCCGGCCACCGACAGCACCGCGCCGACGAGATGGGAAATGCTGTTGAAACGCTCACCGACATGCACGACGTGTTCTCCTGCGGTCCATCGGGAAAGAAACAGGGAAAGAAAGCCCTCATGATACCGGCGGCCGGATGCCGCCGTGCTGCGCGCGGGCAAACGGCCTGCAAGCGCCGTGCGATGCGCGCCGCGGCCCGGCCAAAGAAAAAAGCGCCGCGACAGCCATCGCGGCGCTTCCGTTTCGATACCGGGCCGATTCGTCAGGTCATTGCAACGGCCGGGTTCAGCAACACTTCCCCGCTCCCGACCCATACCGCGCATTCTGACGCTCGCGGAAGAATTCCTCGTACGTCATCGGCTCGCGCTCCGGATGGGTTTCGCGTATGTGCGCGACGTAGGTATCGTAGTCGGGCAGGCCGACCATCAGCCGCAACGCCTGCCCGAGGTAACGTCCCGCGCTGCGCAGGTCGCTGCCGAGATCGCTGAACATCGCGGCCTCCCGTCAACGTCCGCTGCCGAGCGCCTGCGAAGCCGGCATCGCTTCGTACGGTGTCTCGCGCACGGTGGGCTTCGATTCGCGGCGCGCGCGCAGCACGGCGATCACGCCGTACACCGCGATCGCGACGACGACGAAGATGAACAACCCGGCCAGCGCCGCATCGATGTAGTCGTTGAAGATGATCCGTTTCATCTGCGCGATCGACTTCGCCGGCGCGAGCACCTTGCCTTCGTCCGCCGCGGCCTGCAGCTTCGCGGCGTGCGCGAGGAAGCTGACCTTCGGGTTCGCGTCGAAAATCTTCTGCCAGCCGGCCGTCAGCGTGCAGATCAGCAGCCACGCGGTCGGCACGATCGTCACCCATGCGTAGCGCTCGCGCTTCATCTTGAACAGCACGACGGTGCCGAGCACCAGCGCGATCGCGGCGAGCATCTGGTTCGAGATGCCGAACAGCGGCCACAGCGTGTTGATCCCGCCGAGCGGATCGACCACACCCTGGTACAGGAAGTAGCCCCACGCGGCCACGCACAGCGCGGTGGCGACGAGGTTCGCGGGCAGCAACTCGGTGCGCTTGAGCGCCGGGTGGAACGTGCCGAGCAGATCCTGCAGCATGAAGCGGCCCGCGCGCGTGCCGGCATCGACGGCCGTCAGGATGAACAGCGCTTCGAACAGGATCGCGAAGTGATACCAGAACGCCATCATCGCTTCGCCGCCGATCACCTGGTGCAGGATGTGCGCCATGCCGACGGCCAGCGTCGGCGCGCCGCCCGCACGCGCGATGATCGTCGTCTCGCCGACGGCCTTCGCGGTTTGCGTGAGCATGTCGGGCGTCAGCACGAAGCCCCATTGCGTGACCGTGTTCGCCACTGCTTCCGGCGTCGAGCCGAGCACCGCGGCCGGCGCGTTCATCGCGAAGTAGATGCCCGGCTCGATCACGCACGCGGCGACCAGCGCCATGATCGCGACGAACGATTCCATCAGCATCGCGCCGTAACCGATGAAGCGCGCGTTGGTTTCGTTGTCGATCAGCTTCGGCGTCGTGCCCGACGAGATCAGCGCGTGGAAGCCCGACACCGCGCCGCACGCGATCGTGATGAACAGGAACGGGAACAGGTTGCCCGCCCACACCGGGCCCGTGCCGTCGACGAACTTCGTCAGCGCGGGCATCTTCAGTTCCGGTGCGACGACCAGGATGCCGATCGCGAGGCCGAGGATCGTGCCGATCTTCAGGAACGTCGACAGGTAGTCGCGCGGCGCGAGCAGGAGCCACACCGGCAGCACCGATGCGACGAAGCCGTAGCCGATCAGGATCCACGTGAGCTGTGTGCCGCTGAAGGTGAACCACGCGGCGATGGCCGGCGAGGCAGCCACGTTCTGGCCGAACGCGATCGCCGCCATCAGCCCGAAGAAGCCGATGATCGACACTTCGCCGATGCGGCCCGGGCGGATGTAGCGCGTATAGACGCCCATGAACAGCGCGATCGGAATCGTCGCGGCGACGGTGAACGTGCCCCACGGCGAATTGGTCAGCGCCTTCACGACGATCAGCGCGAGCACCGCGAGGATGATCACCATGATCAGGAACGCGCCGAACAGCGCGATCACGCCGGGCACCGTGCCGAGCTCCATCTTGACGAGGTCGCCGAGCGAACGGCCGTCGCGACGCGTCGAGATGAACAGCACGATGAAGTCCTGCACCGCGCCGGCGAACACGACGCCGGCCAGGATCCACAGCATGCCGGGCGTATAGCCCATCTGCGCGGCGAGCACGGGGCCGACGAGCGGCCCGGCGCCGGCGATCGCGGCGAAGTGATGGCCGAACAGCACGTACTTGTTGGTCGGCACGTAGTCGAGGCCGTCGTTGTACTTGACCGCCGGTGTCATCCGCAGCCCGTCGAGCTGCATGACCTTGCTGGCGATGAAACGGCTGTAGAAGCGATACGCGATCAGATACACGCAGACTGCGGCGATCACGATCCAGAGGGCACTGACGCGTTCGCCGTGCGCGAGTGCGATCGTGCCGAAGGCGAACGCGCCGAGCAGCGCGACCGCGATCCATAGCAGGGTACTGGAAGCCCGATTCATGGCGTCTCCTGGTCTCCAATGTGTTTTTGAGTGGATGCGGCGAGGCGCCGAACCCGCGTGACGTCGATGCGTCGTGCCGCGGCCTCGCAGAGACCGCGGCGATGGGCCGTAGTATTCCGCGCGACGGGGGACGCTTACAAGCGGATAACTACGTATGACGGGCTACGTAGAATTACGTAGCCGCTGGCGCCTGCCCGCCGTCAGGCCGCGATTGCCCGCGATCGGCGGGCCGCGTACAGTATTTGCCTGCTCCATTCCGGAACCGCCATGCCGATCGCATTTCAGAAGATGCACGCGAATGGCGATGACTTCGTCATCGTCGATCTGCGCGGTCAGGGGCACGATCCAGCACAGCGCATCGATCGCGACCTCGTGCGGCGCATGGGCGACCGTCATCGCGGCATCGGCTTCAACCAGCTCGCGATCGTGTCGGACTGTGACGACGCAGCCGCGCGCGTCGCGTTCCGGAACCCCGACGGCTCGGCGCTCGATACCTGCGGCAGCGCGACGCGCGGCATCGCGTGGAAACTGATGCGGGAAACCGGCGCGGCGTCGGTCGTGCTGCGCACGAATCGCGGGCGCCTCCACTGTACGCAGGATGCGGACGGGCTGATCCAGGTCGAAATGGGCGTGCCGCGGCTCGGCTGGCAGGACGTGCCGGTCTCGGAAGCCGTCGACACGCTCGCGCTGCCGCTGCCCGGCGCGCCGGCCGCATGCAGCATGGGCAATCCGCACTGCACGTTCTTCGTCGACGCTCTCCGCGCGATCGACGTGGCGGCGCTTGGCCCGGCCATCGAAACGCATCCGCTGTTTCCGCTGAAAACCAACGTGCATTTCGTTCAGGTCATCGATCGCACGCACATTCGGCTGCGCATCTGGGAACGCGGCGGCGGCGTGCCGCTCGGCTCCGGCTCGTGTTCGTGCGGCGCGGTGGTCAACGGCATCCGGCGCGGGCTGCTCGACGACACCGTGCGGGTGACATGCGATGGCGGCGACGTCACCGTTCGATGGGACGGCGCCGGCAGCGTGTTCCTGAGCGGGCCCGTGACGTTCGGGTTCAGCGGCGTGTGGCTGTGACGACCGACGACGCGGACGCGCTGATCGCAAACGAAAACGCAAACAAAAACGCGGCGCCCGCCGCATCGTGCAACGGGCGCCGCGCCGACACCGCGGATCAGTGCTTTTCGTCGACCTTCTTCGGCTTCGGCGGCGACGGCACCTTCGCGTACTGGAACGCCGGCGTGGCCTTCAGCGCTTCCTTGGTCGCGCCCGGCAGGTAGATGTTGCCGTTGCGCACGTCGAGCGACGCGATCGGCACCGCGACGTCATGCGCGGCCACGCCGAGGAAGCCGCCTGCCGACACGATCGCGGCCGACACCGAGCCGTCCGGTGCGACGATCAGGTCGCGCACCTTGCCGACTTTCTGGTTCTCGTCGTTGTACACGGTCTTGCCGAGCACGCTCTTCTTCACGCTCCAGCCTTCGAGCAGCGCCTGCGATTGCTCGACGGTCACGCTGATCGGCTGGGTGCCCGCGATCTGCGCGTGCGCGCTGACGCTCGAGGCGAGGACGGCTGCTGCGAGGAGGGTCTTGTAGAACTTCATGTGTCATGCACTCCGGTTCGGTTGTTGTGGATTCCGGGAGCGAAGCGGGCGCAACGGCTGATCGGTGGATGCCCCGCTTCGTCGGTCGCGTGATGGCCGGCCGCGCCGCCACGGCGTGTGTGCGTGGCCGGACTGCAGCGAGCAACACGTCCTTCATGGTAGCGGGATTCGCCGGGTCGTGCGTTCAGCGTGCAACGTGGCAGGCGGGGCGAGCCGGATCGGGATCAAGGATCGTGCGGACAGACGGGGGCGCACGGCGCGGAACAAGGGCGGCGCGGCCGGTCGATCAGGGCAATCTCGCGGGCGAGCGCCCGATCCTCGCGGCGCATCGAACACGTCGAACGACGCGCCGGGCGTCGCGCAGCCCCACGGCATCACGCATTCCGCGAATACACCCGACGATGCCGCACCGCTTCCGCCAGCACGTCGAGCACCGGCTCCGTCTGCGACCAGCTCAGGCACGCATCGGTAATCGACACGCCGTATTGCAGCGGCACGCCCGGTTTCAGGTCCTGCCTGCCTGCTTCGAGATGGCTCTCCACCATCACGCCGACGATCCGGTGCTCGCCCTGCCCCAACTGCCGCGCGAGATCCCGTGCGACCTCGATCTGCCGCTCGTGCGACTTGTTCGAGTTCGCATGCGAGCAGTCGACCATCACCTGCTCGCGCAAGCCGGCCTTGCGCAGCACCGCGCAGCTCGCTTCGACGTGCTCGGCATCGTAGTTCGGCCCATTCTTGCCGCCGCGCAGGATCACGTGCGCGTCGTCGTTGCCGCGCGTCTCGAAGATCGCGGCCATCCCCATCTTCGTCATCCCCATGAACGCATGGCTCGCGGCCGCGGCGACGATCGCGTCCGACGCGACCTGCACGCCGCCGTCGGTGCCGTTCTTGAAGCCGATCGGGCAGCTCAGCCCCGACGCGAGCTGACGATGGCTCTGGCTCTCGGTCGTGCGCGCGCCGATCGCGCCCCACGCGATCAGGTCGGCGATGTACTGCGGGCTCAGCAGGTCGAGGAATTCGGTCGACGCCGGCAGGCCGAGCGCGTTGATGTCGAGCAGCAGTTGCCGCGCGGCGCGCAGCCCTTCGTTGATGCGGAAGCTGCCGTCGAGGCGCGGATCGTTGATGTACCCCTTCCAGCCGACCGTCGTGCGCGGCTTCTCGAAATACACGCGCATCGTGATCAGCAGGTCGTCCTTCAGCGCATCGGCGGCGGCCTTCAGGCGGCGTGCATAGTCGAGCGCCTGGTCGTGATCGTGGATCGAACACGGGCCGACGACGAGCAGCAGCCGGTCGTCGCGGCCGTGCAGGATGTCGCCGATCGCGCGGCGCGTATCCTCGACGAGCGTCTGCGTAGCGGGCGGCACCGGCAGCTCGTCGAGCAGCAGCGCGGGCGAAATCAGCGGACGCACGGCGCCGATGCGGACGTCGTCGATGCGCGTGGTGTCCTGCGTCGCGTCGGCGCTGCCTACCTCGCGATCGTGGGACGGATTGTCGAGGTTCTGCATGGTGATTCTCCGGGGGACGTCTGTCTGGAATGATGGGCAGGCTCGATTATGGCACCCGCGCGGGACGATAGCGGGTGGCGGCGGGAGTCGATCGGCATCGACGCGACGCTCGCGAAGCGACGGCGATCGGGGGGCCGCCGGCCATTCGGCCGAGTGGTCGCGTGTCGCCGCGGCGCCGTACGATCGTGGTTGTCCGCTGCCGACGCGGCCCCTCGCTCGATGCAGGCGACGGCATGCGCCGCTTGCCTGCGATCGATCGTTCACCCCTTGCCCGACACGCCACGATGACCGTATCCGACCTGCTCAGCGCCATCCGCCAACCCTACGTCGACCTGCTCGCGCAAGCGGCCGCGCAACCGGCGGCCGTCGTCGAACCGGCCTACCGGAAAGCCGACGGCACGCTCGCCACCGAAGGGCCGCTCGCGCTGCCGTGCCGTGCCGACACCGTGCACACCGAGGGCGAATCGGCCGGCCAGCCGGCGATGATCGATTCGACCACGCAACTGGATTTCGAGCCGTTCGAGTTCGAGCTCGAAACGGTAGCCGTATCGATCCATCCGTTCGTGTGGGACTGGGCGACGATCGAAGCCGACGGGCTCGACGAAGCCGCGGCCACCGATGTGTTCAAGACCTGGTTCTTCGCGTGGTTCGACGCCGACGACGAAAGCATGCCGGCCGAAGACGGCCTGCACGGCATCGTTCACTATCTGTCGGAACCGGCGAACACGGAGCACGGATGGCGCGTCAACGCGGATCTCGGCTCGGCGCCGTGCGCGGCCGTCGAGGATCTGCTGTTCCGGCTCGTCGATGCGGGCGCCACGCGGATCAGTGTTGGTTGACAGGCATCTTCATCGTTCACGCACCGCCATGAAAACCATTCTGTTATCGCCCGTGATGCGCCCGTTGATCCGGAGCGCGTGCGTGCTGATCGCGCTGCATGCATCAAGAAGCGATCAGCCCGCGTCGCCCGGCGCGTCGACGTCGATGCCCAGTTCGCTCGCCATCCGCTGAACCAGCGCATTGAGTCGCGCCACTTCGTCCGCGAGACGCTTCTGCTCGGCCTTCAGCGCTTCGAATTCGGAAGGCGACACCGAATCCGCGCCACCGCCTGCCTCCGTGCTCGCGAAGTCGGCCATGTTCGCTTCGCCGCACATCAGGTGCATCCAGCGGTTCTCGCGCGCGCCCGGTGCACGCGGCAGCCGGACGACGAGCGGCTGCGCACGCGCCGCGAGTTCGTCGAGGAACGCCTCGACCGACGAGATATCCGCGAAGCTGTGCAGGCGCGCGCTGTTCAGGCGCAGCTCGGCGGCCGTCTGCGGGCCGCGCAGCAACAGGATCGTCAGCAGCGCGATGGCCTGGCTCGGGATGCCGAGCACGCGATTCATGTTGTGCTCGAAACGCGGCACGCGGCTGCTGCTGCCCTCCATCACGAGGCTCAGGTGCTTCAGCCCGTCGAGCGCGGTCGTGACTTCGTCCTCGCTGACGTTCATCACCGGCGCGCGCGCGGTTTTCTGGTTGCAGCCGGCGGTCAGCGCATTCAGCGACAGCGGATAGGTGTCCGGCACCGTATGCTGCTTCTCGACGAGCACGCCGAGAATGCGGGCCTCGAGGGGCGTGAGTTCGCGAAGGGCGCGGGGCGTGGGCGTATCCGGCGTGGTGTTCATGAGTGGCGTCGAAACGTGCGGCAGGTGAAGGGAAACGATCGCGGCCCGCGCGGCTTCGCGCACGGGCGAGCCATATGATAGCTCGCGACGCGCGGCCCGGCGCCGCTCGCCGCGCCGGCGCGCACACTCGCCTGAGCGGGCTTTCGTCCGACGCAGCGGCGCGCCGAGCGCACGTGCTGCAACGCGACGATGCGCGGGCCGCAGCGCCGCAGATTCATCCGTCACGCACGTCCCGGCGTTTGCGCGATGCTCACGCGGGCGCTACGATAAGCGTTCATCCCGAAATCAACGGTGCCGCGCGCGATCGTCTTCGCAGGTCGATACCACGCATCGCCCGCCCTGAACGCGCTGCCGCGTGCGTGCGCGCCGCTCGTCAAACCCGCTCATCCCCTCACCGGTTCACCACCATGACTGCATCTTCTCCCGCACACGTGCGCGCCATCGTCACCGGACACACCCGCGGCGTCGGCGCGGCGCTCGCCGAACAACTGCTGCAGGAAGGCATCGCCGTGCTCGGCGTGTCGCGCAGCCGTCATCCGTCGCTCGCGTCGCAGGCCGGCGAGCGCTTCGCCGAAATCGAACTCGACCTGTCGGACACCACGGCCGTCGCGGCCTGGCTGGCCGGCGACACACTGCGCCGCTTCGTCGACGGCGCGTCGCTCGTGCTGCTGTTCAACAATGCGGGCATCGTCGATCCGATCGGCCCGCTCGCCGCGCAGGATCCGGCGATCGTCGCCCGCGCGGTCGGCCTGAACGTCGCCGCGCCGCTGATGCTGTCGGCCGCGCTCGCGCAAGCCGCATCGGCCACGACCGAATGCCGGATCCTGCACGTGTCGAGCGGCGCGGCACGCAACGCGTATGCGGGCTGGAGCGTCTACTGCGCGACCAAGGCCGCGCTCGATCACCACGCGCGCGCGGTCGCGCTCGACGCGAACGGCGCGCTGCGGATCTGCAGCGTCGCGCCCGGCGTGGTCGACACCGGCATGCAGGCGACGATCCGCTCGACCAGCGAAGACAACTTCCCGATGCGCGAGAAGTTCGACGAGTTGAAGTCGAGCGGCGCGCTCGCGACGCCCGCGGCGGCGGCACGGCAACTGATCGGCCATGCGCTGAGCGACGCGTTCGGTAACGAGCCGACGGCCGACGTTCGCGAACTGCCCGCCGCCTGATCCGGGATAGAATTTCGCGGTTGCCCTTCCCGAAGGATCCCTCGATGGTCACGAAGACCACCGCACCGTTCCAGCAGATCAAGACGCTCGTTCGCCAGAATGTCGATGCGGGCGACTGGCGCCCGGGGGACCGCATTCCGTCCGAACTCGATCTCGCCGCGCAGTTCGGCGTCGCGCGCATGACGGTCAACCGCGCGCTGCGCGAGCTGACCGAGGAAGGCGTGCTCAAGCGCATCGCGGGCGTCGGCACCTTCGTCGCCGAGGTGAAGCCGCAGTCGAACCTGCTGATGATCGCGCACATCCGCGACGAGATCCGCGCGCGCGGTCACGAATACCGCTGCCGCGTGCTCAGCCAGTCGCGCGAGCCCGCGTCGTTCGACGTCGCGGCCGCGTTCGGCCTGCCGGTCAACACGCCGGTCTTTCACGTGGTGTGCGTGCACGAGGAAAACGGCCGCCCGATCCAGCTCGAGGATCGCTACGTGAACCCGGCCGCCGCGCCCGGCTTCATCGATCAGGATTTCCAGATCGAGCCGCCGTCCGAATACCTGTACAACAACGTGTCGCACTACGAACTGGAAATCGAGCACGTCGTCGACGCGTCGCTGCCGACCGGCGAACAGGCGCGGCTGCTCGACATGCGCGCCGACGAGCCGTGCCTCACGCTCACGCGCCGCACGTGGACGGACGGGCTGCCCGTCACGTTCGTGCACTTCCTGCATCCAGGCAATCGCTACCGGCTCGGCTCGCGTTTCAAGCCGGGCGCGGGGCGCCACCCGACCTGATCCTTCGTCGCACGCGCCAGGAACGCACGGCGGCCGTTTCGCCCCTGAAACTGCCGCCGGGTTCGTCACCTCGACGCACCGGAGTCAGATCCCATCGACCTGCCCCGCATCGCGCGACCACACGACCGGAAACAGCGGGTGATCGAGCGGTGCGCCGTCCGGCAGTTGATCCGCGAGCCCGGGGAAATCGGGCGACGTTTTCCAGCGGCGCGGCGCGTGACGGATGTCGTCGCCGACGAAGCGAATCGAAAACGCGCGCCGCCGGTTCTGCGTGCCGCCCGACGCATGCAGCGTGAGCATCTGGAAGCACACCATGTCGCCCGGTTCGAGCGCCCAGCGGCGGATCGGGAAGGCCGCGCGGTCGGCTTCGATGTCGGGCAGGTCGGCGAGGCTGCCTTCCGGAAACCACTTCGCCTCCTTGTCCATGAACGTGCGCGGCATCAGCCACGGCCCGCGATGCGAGCCCGCGACGAATTCCAGCGTCGATTCGAGCGGCACCGGATCGACCGGAATCCACATGCTCACGTTGTCGTCGCCTTCGATGTCGTAGTACGGCTGATCCTGGTGCCACGGCGTGCGCTGCCGCGTGCCGGGCTCCTTCACGAGCAGGTGGTCGTGATGCAGCCGCACGTGGTCCGTGCCCATCAGCGCGGCGGCGACCGACGGCGCCGGCGAGCGCACGATGAAGTCGCGATACGCGTCGTTGTGCCGCCAGTTGCAGAAATCCTCGAAGAACCAGCCCGGATCGTCGGGCCGGCTCGCGACTTTCGCGCGTTCGCTCGGTTGCGCGAGGTTCGCGTCGATGCCGGCCCGCAGCGCGGCCACTTCGTCGGGCGAAAAGATGCCCTTGATGCAGACCGCGCCTTCCTCGCGGAACGCGGCGATCAGCTCGGGCGTCACGGCTTGCGCGACGCGATCCTGAATGCTCGTCATGGTGTGCCTGTCGATCGGATGAGTCACGGGATCACGGCGCCGAAGTCAGTTGCTGCTTTGCGCCGTAGATGTCGAAGTCGAAGTATTTCGCGGCGATCTTCTGGTACGTGCCGTTCGCGCGAATCGCGACGATCGCGTCGTTCAGCCGCTTCTTCATGTCGGCGTCGCCCTTGCGTATGCCCATCGCGACGCCGTAGCCGGTGATCCGCGCGTCGGTCACGTCCGGCCCCGCGAACGCGTAGCCCTTGCCGCGCGGCGTCTTCAGGAACGAGTAGCCAGCCTGCGTCTTGTCCTGGAACGTCGCGTCGAGGCGGCCGTTGACGAGATCCTGGTACACCTGGTCCTGGTTCTGGTACGAGACGATCGTCACGCCCTTGGTCGCCCATTCGGCCTTCGCATACGCCTCCTGCGTCGTGCCCTGGTCGATCCCGACGCGCTTGCCGGCGAGCGATGCGGCGCTCGGCAGCAGCTTCGAGCCGACCGGCGCGACGAGTGCGCCCGGCGACGCGTACAGCTTGTTCGAGAAGTCGATCTGCTTGAGCCGTTCGTCGGTGGCGGTCATCGCGGACATGATCACGTCGAACTTGCGCGCGCGCAGCGCCGGGATCATCCCGTCGAAGCTTTGCTCGACCCACACGCACTTCGCATGCAGTTGCTCGCAGAGCGCATTGCGCAGGTCGATGTCGAACCCGGCGAGCGAGCCGTCGGGCTGCTTCGCCTCGAACGGCGGATACGTGGGGTCGATGCCCCAGCGGATCGTCGACGTGTCCTGTGCGAACGATACGAGCGGTGCGAACGCCAACGCGGTGACGAGGAGCTTTGCGATGCGGTTCATGGCGGGTCCTTGAAAATCTCGACGCGGCAGGCGATGCCGGCGTCCGGTGGAGGCGCCGCGACGAGAAGCCGGCACGGGGCGCGAAAGACGGACTTCGATGAAATTGCGATGCAGTCTAGACCGCATAATTTTTGGGCGCAAGCGGAGAAATGAGGAGCGCGGCGGATCGACGGAAGATAGAAGCCAAGGAAGCATAACGATGCTCGATTGACGGCTTTTTTACGGAATGCTCGAGTGTTTACCCTGCGCGATGCACGCGAGCGTCAGAACGTGTGTTCCGGATGTTAGCGAGAGGAAGTTGCCCACACCAGCAACCACGTCAATCTGTCGCCCGATATTCCGTTGAACCCGTCAGTAACGCGCCCTATACCGCGATCGAATTTTTCAATGCCGATATCGCACCTCGCCTCCGTGATCGACGTTCACGTTCGCCTCGATCAGCGTGCGTACCGTCTCGACATGATCGCGTTCGGCCGCCGGAATCAACCCGGAGCCGCGACACCGGTTCGTGCCGTGCAGATCGGCGTCGTGCGCGAACGTCCTCCACAGGATGTTCGTCAAGCACCTCACAACCCCGCAAAACACCCGCCCAGCTCCGGCGAAACCGCGATTGCCCGCGATGCCCCACCATGTTAAAAGTCGTCGCACGCATTTGAAAATGAAATGCCCGAATCCCTAGAAGTGCATAAATGAATAGACCCCTGTTCGACATCGACCTGCTGCGCGCGCTGGTGATGGTCGCCGACTGCGGCAGTTTCACGACGGCGTCCGCGCGCCTGCATTCGACGCAGTCGACGGTCAGTCAGAAGGTGCGTCGCCTCGAGGAAATCGCCGGCCACCGCCTGCTCGATCGCGGCACGCGCGACGTGCGGCCGACCGATGCGGGCGTGACGGTGCTCGGCTATGCGCGACGCATGCTCGCGCTGAACGACGAGATGCTGGAGGCGCTGTCGGGCGCGACGGTCGCGCTGACGATCCGGCTCGGCGTGCCCGACGATTTCGCGGCGGGCCGCACGACGCACGCGCTCGCGGCGTTCAAGCGCGAGCATCCGCAGGTGAAGCTCGAAGTGACGTGCGGGCTGAGCCGCGACGTCAGCGCCGCGTACGATCGCGGCGAACTCGATCTCGTGCTGATCAAGCAGCGGCGCGACAGCCGCGAGGCGGTCGTGCGCTGGCCGGAGAAGCTGCGCTGGATCGACAGCGCGAAGCATCCGTCGATCGATCTCGACCCGGTGCCGATCGTCGCGTTCCCGCCGCGCGGGCTCTACCGCGACGACATGATCAAGGCGATCGAGGAGCGCGGCCGCCGCTGGCGGATCAGCTTCACGACGTCGAGCCTGAGCGGCATCCAGGCGGCAGTCGCGGACGGGCTCGGCATCAGCGTGCTGCCCGCGCGTGCGGTGACGGACGAGCATGTGGTGCTGGCCGCGAAGCAGGGCTTCGCGCCGATCGAGCACATGGACATCGCGATCCTGCATCGGCCGACCGCCGACCCGATGGTCAGCGCGCTGACGAAGACGCTCGCGGCGATGCTGGAACTCGAAGGGCGGTAGGCGAAGCGGATTTCAAACGGGAGCGGCACACAGGCGCGCCGCGCGCCACACGCGTCAGAACATCGTGTTGCCGTTCGCCGCCTGCTCGGGCACCGGCTGGTTGACGTCCCAGTGTTCGACGATCTTGCCGTGCTCGAGCCGGAAGATGTCCATGATCGCGCCGCCGCGCGTGCCCGGTTCACGCACCGCGTGCACGTGCAGGATCACGTAGTCGCCGTCGACGAACGAGCGCTTGATCTCGCTGTGCGACTGCGGATATTTATCGCGCAGAAACGCGACGAACTTGCGGAAGCCGTCGCGTCCGTCGGCCGCGTTCGGGTTGTGCTGCACGTAGCGATCGCCGACATACGCGAGCGCGGCGTCCGCATCCTTCTCGTTCAGGCCTTTCTCGTAGAACGCGAGCACCGTGCGCCGGTTGGCTTCCTGCCGCGCGTCGGCCGGGCCGGCCGCCACCGCATGCGCGGCGCTCACGGCGAACAGGGCCGCCGCCATCCATCGTGCGGCCCGTGCCGCGGTCGTGCGTCGCATCGTCGTCTCCCGACATCCGGCTGAAAACCCGATCATACCGGGGCGACGCGACGCTCAGACCAGCGCGCCGTCGCGCGCGACGATCTTCCCGGACGAGACGACGACGCGCCGCACCGGTCGCGCGACGACGGCCTCGGCGAACGTCAGCGCATCGACCAGGACGACGTCCGCGCGGCTACCCGGCCGCAGCCCGTAATCCGCGAAACCGCAGCCGCGCGCCGCGCCGTGCGTCACGCAGTCGAGCGCGACTTCGAGCGCATCGTCACGGCGGAAATCGTTTCGCATGCCGATCAACATCGCGCGTTCGAGCATGTCGGGCGAACCGTACGGCGTCCACGTGTCGCGCACGCCGTCGTTGCCGCCGATCACGGTCACGCCCGCCGCGCGGCACGCGGCCACCGGCGGCACCGGTACCGCGGCCGGCGCGGTCGTGACGATCGCGACGCCGAGCTCGGCCATCCGCGCGAGCCGCGCATCGCGCTCGCGTTCGGCGAGATCGCCGAGACAAAAACCATGGCTGATCGTGACCTTGCCGTGCATGCCGTGCGCCGCGGTGCGCTGCAGGATCAGGTCGAGCGAATACGCGCCCATCGACCCGCGCTCGTGCAGATGGACGTCGAGCCCGCGGCCGTGGCGTTCGGCGATCGCGAACAGCACGTCCACCGCCTCGACCGGATCGCCTTCGATCGCGCATGGGTCGAGCCCGCCGAGCAGGTCGGCGCCGGCGTCGAGCGCGTCGGACAACAGCACATCGGTGCCCGGCCGCTTGAGCACACCCGATTGCGGAAACGCGACGATCTGGATCTCGACCTGTCCGCGCAGCGTTTCTCGCGTCGCGAGCACGCCGTGCAGATGACGCAGCCCGGCGTCGGTATCGACGTCGACGTGCGTGCGGATGCGCGTCGTGCCGGCCGCGAGAAACGCGCGCGCCAGCGCGAGCGACGCGGCGCCCGCGTCATGGCCGCTCGTCGCGCGATAGTGGCGTTCGTTCTCGATACGGTCGACGAGACGCGGCCCGACCGCGTTGCGATACCACGGCATCCCCCAGTGGGTCTTGTCGAGGTGCGTATGGCCTTCGACGAGGCCGGGCAGCGCCAACGCGCCCGCGCCGTCCTCGATCGCGCAGCCGGCCGGGGCCTCGAGCGACGGGCCGACGCGCGCGATGCGATCGCCTTCGATCAGGATATCGAGCGCGGCGTCGGCGTTCGTGCGGACATTGCGGATCAGCAGGTTCGTCATGTCGGTTCCGGTCGGGTCGATCGATGCAAGGCGGCCACGGCACATGCCGTGCCGCCGGTCGGGCGAATCAGCACGTGAAGCGCAGCGACGGCGCGAACGGTGCGCCCGTATCGCTTTCGCCGCGGCGGAATACCCAGCGTTCGGCCGGCACGCCCGCGACGGCCGCCGCCGCATTCGGCGCACGCACCGCGACGAAGCTCGCGTCGCAGCCCACCGCGATTCCGTAGTTCTCCTTGCCGATCGCGCGCGCACCGGCGTGCGTCGCCATGTCGAGTGCGACGCCGAGCGCTTCGTCGGTGTAGAAGCCCGATCGGTAGCCGACCATCATCGCGCGCTGCAACATGTCGCCGTTGCCGTACGGCCACCACGCGTCGCGGATGTTGTCGTTGCCCGCGAACACGTGCACGCCCGCGTCGCGCAGCCGTTGCACCGGCGGGAACGCGCAATCGCCCGGTGCTCGACGGCCGGCGGCGCGTCCGCGAGCTGATGCTTCTCGACGGCGAGCCGCTCGCGCAGCGAGCCGACCGGTTCGTGCGGCACCCAGCGATCGCCGACGAAGCTCTTGTCGAGATGGATGTGACCGTCGACGAAACCGGGCAGCACGACGCGGCCGTCGAGATCGATCGTCTGCGCGCCGGACGCGGCGGTGCACGCGGCGCCGATCGCGGCGAAGCGGCCGTCGCGGACGACGAGATTGACGGGCTGGCCGCCGGCGTCGCGGGCGTTGATGAAGAGTCGTTCGGTCATGGCTTCGAATGTGGGCGGTCGCGGCGCGACACCGGCGCGGACAGGGGAGGGAACCGCGGCCGGCGCGGCGCGACCGTTGGCAGGGAATCCGGCCACGATATCGGACGCCGCTGCGCGAGGCCAATTAAATGTCGCGATGCCGCGCATTCGATTTCGCGATGTGCGGCGCGCGGCGCCGCCGGGCCGGCGCGCAGACGGGTTGCGCCGGCCGTGGAAACGGCTGAAATGTCGGCGGCCGCGCGCGGGCCGCAGCGCGGGCACGCGTGCGCCGGGAAACCGCGTCGCGCCGTTGCCGGTCGGGGCTTCGGCGCCCCGCCCCACCGGCGATTTACGCGGCAACAGACTTTACACGTTGTTACCCGGCCACACCGGACGCGCATCCGGCCATTCCTTATACTCACGCCGAGTTCGCCACCCTGACGGGAATCCAGCGGCGGACACGTTGCCGATGCAGGAATCATCATGATGCGCATGCCTTCCACGAAGACCGTTCTGTTCGCCTCGCTCGTCGCCGTGGCGGCGCTTCCGCTCACCGCGTGTGTCGCGCCGGGCTACTACGGCGCGCAGCCGGGCTATCCGCAGCAGCAGCAATACGCGACGCCCGCTTATCCGCAGCCTGCGTATTCGCAGCCGGGCTACGTGCAGCAGCAACCGGCTTATCCGAACCAGGCGCCGCAACCGTACGATCAATACGGCAATCCGTCGCAATACGGCTCGCAGCCGTATGACCAGTACGGCAACCCGCAACAGCAATACGCGACCCCGTACGGCACGCAGTACGGCACCGTGTCGAACATCCAGCCGGTCAACGGCTCGGTCGCCCCGTCGGGCATCGCCGGCACCGTCGTCGGTGCGCTGGTCGGCGGGCTGGTGGGCAACCAGTTCGGCCGCGGTCACGGCCGCGATGCGGCGACCGTGATCGGCGCGCTCGGCGGTGCGGTGGCCGGCAACCAGATCGGCCAGCAGGTGGGCGCCGCGCAAGGCCCGAGCAGCTATCGGATCGACGTGCAGGTCAGCGACGGCTCGATGCGCTCGTTCGACGTGCAGTCGCCGGGCAACCTGCGTCCGGGCGACCGCGTGCAGATCAACGGCAATCAGTTGTCGCGCTATTGATTCCCGTTGCGTGCGCGTGAGTTGGTCGCGCGCACCTCGCCGGTTCGACGTCGCGCGTCAGCCCGACGCGACCGCGCATGCGCTTGACGCGCTCCCGCCTTGATAGCGGTACGACGCACCGCCATCACCGCGTTCTCCGTTCACGATCGTGCGCGCAGCCCGTACGGCGCACCGCACGTCGCCACCCGGCAGCCGGATTCCTATTAGGATAAGGACGATGCATCCCGCGACCGCGGCAGCGGCGCGCCGGCATGCACGCGCCCCTCAACCGGAATGCCCCCGATGACGATCACGATCCGCCAGCTTGACGCCGCCGACGCGGCGCAGTTCCAGACCGTCCGCCTGCGTGCGGTCGACACCGCACCCACGTCCTTCCTGCCGACGCTCGACGAAGAGTCGCAGGTGCCGGTCGACGAATTCGCGAAGCGCCTCACGCCGACGCAGGCACAAGCCGTGTTCGGCGCGTTCGACGGCGACACGCTCGTCGGCATCACCGGCGTACGCCGCGATGCGCGCATGAAGATCGCGCACAAGGCGACGATCTGGGGCGTGTACGTCGACGCCGCGTATCGCGGGCAACGCATCGCGCAGGCGCTCCTCGACAGCGCGACCGCGCATGCGGCCAACGCGTGGGGATGCAGCCAGCTGATGCTGTGCGTGAACGAGGTCAACAGCACCGCGGAGCAGCTTTACGCATCCCAAGGGTTCGTGCGGTTCGGCACGGAGCCGCGTTCCCTGTTCGTCGATGGCCGCTTCTACGACGAGCACTACATGATCAAGACGCTGGCTTGACGTATTCGCGTTCGCGTCCGGGCACCAACCGGGTCGCACGCGAACCTCGTGGCGTGTTGCTTCATCTCATCGCTTGTCGGTGATCGTCGTGTTGACAACCCTGCAGGGTGAGAGGGTATCGATGCGCCGATCGGCGGATCATGATTTATACGTCGTCGTACTACATTGCGGAGTCTGGACGCGACAGGCGCGAGATACGCATTCGTCGTTTAGGTCGTTTTCACCGAACATTTGTGCTGGATGTGTGCGCACACTCACATCAAAGAATGGACCGCCTAGAAGTAAGTTGTCGTATGTTTATGCGCAAAAACTTTTGCTGAATCGCGGCGTGCTGATCGCGCCGTTCCACAACATGATCCTCGTGCGCCCGCAAACGACGGCCGACGACGAGTGATCTCGACGCGTCGGCAACCCGGTGCGCTCGAGCATCGATGCGTCGTCGATGACGCAGGTGCACCGCCCGCGCAGCGAGCCGAATACGCGGCGACCCGCGCCCATCCCGCTATACCGCCTTCAACGCGCGCCGCGCCACTTCCGCGAAATATCGCGCGCCGATCGGCAAAATCTCGTCGTTGAAATCGTACGTCGCGTTGTGCAGCGGCACGCCGCCCTGCCCGGCCACTTCACCGGTGCCGATGAACACGAAATTGCCCGGCACCGCCTGCAGGAACGCGCCGAAATCCTCCGAGATCATCATCGGCTGCACGTCGGCGTTCACCGCGTCGGCGCCCGCGACGTGCGCGGCGGCCTGCACGGCCGTGTCGACCCATTCCGGCGAATTCACCGTCGGCGCGAACTCGTGCGTGTACTCGAACGTGCAGGTCGCGCCGTGCGTGCGGCAGATCCCTTCGCCGATCTCGCGCATCCGCGCCTCCAGCAGCGCCTGCACGTCGCGCGAATAGCTGCGCGTGTCGCCCTTGATCGTCACGGTCGACGGCAGCACGTTGCGCAGCCCGTCGGTGATGAATTCCGTGCACGAGATCACCGCCTGCTGGCCGGGGTCGAGATTGCGCGACACGATCGTCTGCAGCGCGAGCACGATCTGCGAACCGATCACGATCGGATCGATACCCATGTGCGGCCGCGCCGCATGCGTGCTGCGCCCGTCGATCCGGATCACGAAATTGTCTTCGCTCGCCATGATGCCGCCCGCACGCGTCGCGAACGTGCCCGCGCGCATGCCCGGCATGTTGTGCGCGCCGAAGATCGCGTCGACCGGAAAGCGCTCGAACAGCCCGTCGGCCATCATCGCCTTCGCGCCGCGGCCGTGTTCTTCCGCCGGCTGGAAAATGAAACGCACGGTGCCGTCGAAATCCTTGCGCTCGGCCAGCAGTTGCGCGGCGCCGAGCACCATCGACATGTGGCCGTCGTGCCCGCACGCGTGCATCTTGCCGGGCGTGCGCGACACGTGCGCGCGGTCAGGCGCATGCTCGACGATGTTCAGCGCGTCCATATCCGCGCGAATGCCGATCGCGCGCTGGCCGGTGCCGGCCGTCAGGTTCGCGACGAGCCCGGTGCCGCCAATGCCGCGATGCACGTCGAGCCCGAGCGTCGTCAGGATCCGCGCGACGTAGTCCGACGTGTTCACTTCTTCGAAACCCGTTTCCGGGTGCTGGTGCAGATACCGGCGCCAGGTCTTCAGTCGGCCCTGCAGCGTGCTTTCTGCCATTGCGTCGATTGTGTCCATTGCGTTCGCCTCGTCGGTGGTCATGTCGGTCGTCATGTCGTTCAGGCCGCCACCGCCGCGCGGCTCAGCCAGTCGCGCTGCCGCGCGAGCACCGCGTCGGCCGTCTCGCCGACGCAGTTCCGGTACACCGACGGCGCGGTCGCCCCTTCGGTGTTGATCGCCAGCACGCGCGCGTTGGCGTCGAGCCCGACCTGCCGCGCGCGCGCCGGGTCGCGCATCAGCACGGCCAGCCCCGCCACGCCGGCCGCGCCCGATTCGCCGGCGACGAGCGGCACGTCGCGTTCGCTGCCGGCCGCGAGGCCGCGCATCGCCTGCACCGCGTCGTCGTCGTCGATCAGCATGAAGTGGTCGATGCACATCTCGAGGAAATCCCACGCGAGCGGCGACGCCTCACCGCACGCGAGCCCGGCCATCAGCGAATCGACACTGCCGCTCGCCTTCGTCGCGCGCCCGGCCAGCGCGCTCTGGTACAGGCAATCGGCCTGGCGCGGCTCGACGACGACGAAGCGCGGCCGCCGTGCACCGTCGCGCTCCCACAGGTAACTCGCGACGCCCGCGGCGAGGCCGCCCACGCCGCCCTGCAGGAACACGTGCGTGAACGGCCGCCCGCCGCCCGCCGCCACCTGGATGGCCGCTTCGGCGGCGATCACGCCGTAGCCCTGCATCACGTCGCGCGGAATCGCTTCGTAGCCGTCGTACGACGTATCCGACACGACGTACCAGCCGTTCGCCTGCGCGAGCTGCGCCGCGCAGACCACCGATTCGTCGTAGTTCCCCGCGATGCGCACGATCCGTGCGCCATACGCGGAGATCGCGCGTTCGCGCTCGGCGTCGACGTTCGCGTGCAGCACGATCACGCACCCGCAGCCGATCGCGCGCGCGGCGGCGGCCAGCGCCCGGCCGTGATTGCCGTCGGTCGCGCTGATCACCGTCAGGTCGGCCAGCGCCGACGCGTAGCGGCCGGTGAGAAGCCCTTGCGGATCGAGTGCCTGCGCGCGGCGCAGCCGCTTCACGAGCCGCACCAGCGCGATCGGCGCGCCGAGCGCCTTGAAGCTGCCGAGCGGCGAGCGGCACGACTCGTCCTTCACGCTGACGTTCGCGACGCCGAGCCGCGCGGCGAGATCGGGCAGCGCGCGCAGCGGCGTGCGCGCGTGGCCGACGAGCGGCCAGTGCGCGAGCCACGCGCCGCTTTCGTCGGCCGACGCGATGTTCATCACGCGGCGCAGCGCGTCCGGATAGGCAGTGCGCGACGCGCGCGGGTTGGCGATCAGCATGACGTAAGGCTCCGGAGCGGGACCGCCGGGGGTCCGTCGGGTGAGTCGGGTCGGGCAGGCGCGGGGTTGCGCGCGCCTTCGGTCGGAAAAATAATATTGCGCGGGCGGGTGAACGAAATCGCCAAATCGACCGCTCCGACGCAAAAATTTCTCATTCTTTCGAGGTTGCACGCGCCCTCATGACGACTCCTCTCGATGCGTTCGATCGCAAGCTGTTGATGGAAGTCCAGCGCGACGCGCAGACGCCGCAGGCCGAGCTCGGCGCGCGCGTCAACCTGTCGACCGCCGCCGTGAACCGGCGGCTGCGGCGTCTCGCGGAAGCGGGCGTGATCGAGCGCTATACGGCCGTCGTCGCGCCGGACAAGGTCGATCATCCGCTGACGATCGTCGTGAACGTCGAGGTCGAGAGCGAGCAGATCGACCAGCTCGACGCGATGAAACGCGCGTTCGAGCGCTGCCCGCAGATCCAGCAGTGCTACTACGTGACGGGGGAATGGGATTTCGTGCTGATCCTCGCGGTGCGCAACATGGATCAGTACAACGCGCTCACGCGCGAGCTGTTCTTCGCGAACAACAACGTGAAGCGGTTCAAGACGCTGGTGAGCATGAGCCGCGTGAAGGTCGGGCTCGACGTGCCGGTCGATGCCGGCGAGTGAATGAAACGATGAAACGGCCGGCGCGCGACAGCGCGCGCCGGCCGTCTCCCATCGACGGCGACGTCAACGACAACTGAAGCTCGCCGCCGAGTTCAAGTCGCCCGAACCGTTGTAGCGCGCGACTTGCGGATACGGGCACAGCGGCCGCGTGCGTCCCGCGCCCCACGACGCGGGCACGTCCGCGTTCGGCACCGCGTTCGTCGCGTCGCGCGCGGTCGCCACGACCGCCGCGGGCGCCTGCCCCTGTTCGACCCACGCGACGAGCGGCGTCAGCATGTCGAACTGGTCGGCGGCCGGTCCGCCCGAGCAGTGGTTCATCCCCGGCACCGGATAGAAGCGTGCGAAGCTCGACGCATCGCCACCGTTCGCCTGCGCGACCTGCGCATACCAGTCGCGCGTGTCGTTGAACGAGAACACCGGGTCGCCCGTGCCGTGATAGACGAGCAGCTTCGCGCCGCGCGACTTCAGCGCGGCGAGGTTCGTCTCGTCGGGCAGCGTCATGAACGACCATGACGATTGCGTGTAAGTCCCGTTCGTCGCGAAGATCGCCGGCGCATCGTTGTCCATGTCGAAACCGAGCGCGAAGCCGGCGAGGTTCGCGAGCGTCGCGGTGGTCTTCGGCGGCGACATGAACGTGAACGCCATCGCGGCCGGGTCGAGCATGATCGAGTTCGACTGCTTCCACGCGGCCCAGCCCGGGCCCGACATGCCCGGATCGTACGGAAAGCTCGCGTACAACGCCGTGCCCGCGCTGTTGCGCGCACCGGCGAACACGTTCTCCAGCGCGGTTTTCTGCGCAGGCGTCAGGCAGGCGCCCGTGCGCGTACCGTTCGCGCAGGTCGGGATATCGACATCGACGCTGAAGTGCGCCTGGCACGCGGCGACGTCCTGCACCATCCCGTCGGCCGCGCCGTCGAGCGCGTCGCATTTTTCGAGGATCTTCGCGCCGACGAACTGGCGTTCCGCATCGTTGAAACCGCTGCGGATGTCCGGCAGCCCGTTCGTTCCCGTGGCCGACGCGATCTTCGCGAACTGCTGCGCGCCGTACATCTCGCCGATCGCCGCCTTCGGCAGATGGAAGCCCGGGTCGCCCGCGATGATGCCGTCGTAGTCGGCCGGGTTGCGCACCGCCGTCACCATCGCGTGACGGCCGCCGTTCGAGCAGCCGCCGAAATAGCTGCGATCGGGCGCCTTGCCGTACGCGAGCCGGATCACCTGCTTCGCCATCGGCGTCAGCGCGTCGACGGCGCCGTAGCCGTAGTCGATCCGCGCCTGTGGATCGAGGCCGAACAACGGATTCTGCGCGGCGCTGTGCCCGGAATCCGAGCTGATCACCGCGAAACCCTGGTTCAGCGCGTTGGTCAACGGCCCGCCGCCGCCGATCTCGCCGGTCGCGGTCACGACGTTGCCGTCGAGCCCGCCGTTCGCCTGGTAGAAGAAGCGGCCATTCCACGCTTTCGGCAATCGCATCTCGAAGCCGATCGCATAGGTCTTGCCGTCCACCGCGCTCACGCGCTCGTTCATCTTCCCTTCGATCACGCAGTGCTCGGCGACCGGCTTGCCGGCCACCGTCAGCGCGCCGGCCGCCGCGGTCGTCACCGACGTGAACGACGTGTTCGCATACGCGAGCTTCGCGGCGAGCGCGTCGCAGGTCTGCGCCATCGCGGCAGGCGTCGCGGCGCTCATGTGCGTGGGCGGGGCGCTGATCGAATCGTCGCCGCCGCAACCGGCGAGCAGGGCGGCGGCGGACAGCGGCGCGATACAGAGGAACGCAGATTTCCTGTTCAAGATAACTCCCGTTCGGTTCGTCACGCCGGTCAATCAGAACATGTGCCGCACGCCGACCATCGCGCCGAGCTGCCCCATCCCTGCGCCCGGCGTCGTGCCCGGCCCGCCGCCGCTGACCGCGTAGCGTGCATGCGCGCTGTTCCACAGATACGACGATTGCGCATAGACGGCCGTGCGCTTGGTCAGCAGATAGGTCGCGCGCAGCGTGGCCATCGTCGCGCGCGTGTCGTGCGCGCTGTTGACGATCCGGTAGCCTTCGCCGTCGACGATGAAATCGGGCTTCACCGCATACGACGCGCCGAGGAAGAACAGGTCCGAATGCGCGCCGGGCGCGGCCGGCGAACCGGTCGACACGCGCCGCCCGATCCAGCCCGCGCCGATCTTCGCGCCGGCCGCCTGCGCATACGCGCTCACGTGCGCGCGCGCGTCCTTTCCGCCGCTGCTCGTGAACGGGACGGGCGCCACGCCATCGAAGAAGTTCGCGGCCGCGCCGGTGCCGCCGCGCTGTTCCTCGTACGACGCCGCCGCACCGAAATACGCGCTGTCGTACTTGAGCATCAGCGACCAGTTGCGGCACTGCACCGCGTCGCCCGGCACCTGCCCCGCGCACGTGCCCTGCCCCGGCGAGTTGCCGGTGCCCGCGCCGTCGCGGCCGAACGAATAGGCGGCGCCGAACGTCACGCCGCGATACGTGCCGACGTAGGTCACCGCGTTGTCGGCGCGGCCGTTCGGCACGTATGCGTCGAACGAGCCGAGCCCGTAGATGTCGGGGCCGATGATGTCCGCGCCCTGCAGCGCGAGGTAGGTCATCGTGTACTGACGGCCGAACGCGAGCGTGCCGAAGCCGCTCTTCAGCCCGACGAACGCCTGGCGCCCGAACAGCCGGCCGCCTTGCCCGAGATCGCCGCCGCGCACGTTGAAGCCGCTTTCGAGCGTGAACACCGCCTGGTAGCCGCCGCCAAGATCCTCGGCGCCGCGCAGGCCCCAGCGCGACGGCAGCTCGCCAGTCACGCCCGGCATCCGCACGACGTGGTCGCCTGCCGCGTTCGCGTGCGACACGAACTCGACGCCCGTATCGATGATCCCGTAAAGCGTCACGCTCGACTGCGCGTGCGCGCCCGGCGCGGCGAGCGCGCAGCACGCGCCGGCGGCCAGCAGGCCGTTCCTTGTCTTCTTCATCGTTGCGTCTCCAGACCTTGAGTAAGCGCGCTCTGACGGCGCGCATTGAAAAAATCGAACCGTCAGCCGCCAGTCAGTCGCCGGCTTGCGGGCGGCGAATCAGCACGAATGCGGCGAAGGCCGCGACGAGCGTGACGGGAATGCTCGCGCCGATCACGACCGGCGCGCTGCGGCCCGCGGCCAGTAGCGTCGCGGCCGCGAGCGGCCCGACGACGGAACCGAGCCGGCCGACCGCCACCGCCGCGCCGACGCCGGTGCCGCGCATCGCCGTCGGGTAGTAGATCGCCGCGAGCGCATACAGCACCGACTGCCCGCCGACGACGAACATCCCCGCCGCGAACGCGGCCGCCGCGAGCGACGCGAAACCGGGCGCGGCCGCGAGCGCGGCGAGCGACAGCACGATCCCGACATACATGCCGCCGACCACGCGCGACGCGCGCATCCGGTCGAGCGCCGCGCCGATACCGAGCGCGCCGAGCCCCGCGCCGACGTTGAACGCGATCTGCACGAGGCCGACGTGTGCGCGATCGAGCCCGCGCGAGGCCATCAGCGACGGCAGCCAGTTCAGCAGGAAGTAGAGGACGATCAGCGTGCAGAAGTAGCTGACCCACAGCGCAACCGTCGACGTCGTGCGGCCGTCGCCGAACAGCGTCTTCCCGACGCTCGTGCGCGCGGCCTGCGTGCCGGCGACGTCGAGATACGCGCGCGATTCCGGCAGGAACCACACGAGCAGCGGCACGAGCAGCAGCGGGCCCACGCCGCCGACGTAGAAGATGTGCCGCCATTCGGTGTCGCCCGCGAGCAGCACGCCGATCACCGACGCGATCACGCCGCCGAACGGGATCCCGCAGTACATCGTCGCGACCGCGCTGCTGCGCGAGCGCGGCTCGACCGCTTCGGACGACAGCGCGATCAGGTTCGGCATCGCGCCGCCGAGGCCGATGCCGGTCAGCACGCGCACGACGACGAGCATCGCGAACGTCGATACCTGCGCGGTCGCGATCGACAGCAGCCCGAACAGCACGACCGATGCGATCAGCACGCGCTTGCGGCCGATCCGGTCGGCGAGCCGCCCGCCGAGCATCGCGCCCGGCAGCAGCCCGAAGGTGCCCGCGCTGAACGCGATGCCCATCTGCGACACGGACAGCCCGAATTCGCGCGCCATGCGCGGCGCGGCGACACCGACCGACTGCAGGTCGAGCCCTTCGAGGAGTGCGATCGCGAAACACAGCGCAAGCGTGGTCGCGACCGTGGATTTTTCGGCAACGTAAGTGTTCATGTCTCCATTCCCATGTCTTTGTCGTCGGTCGGCCCTGCAACGGCCGCCGCGCGCCGCCGCCGGCCAGTGGCGGTTCGGCGCGCGAGGTGTCGTATGAAGGGGCCGACTTTATCAGGCAACCTGATTCATTGGCCGCGAAAGTGCCTGCCGGTGTCGTGGCCGGCCGGTCGTCGTGCCTGCGTGTTGCTTACCGCTGCAACTGCTCGCGCGTGCTGCTTACGCGTAAATCACGTCGGGATCGCGCCGCGCCGGGTCGTACAGCGCGTCGATCGTCGCCGCGCGATGCTTCTGCACGGCCGCCTGGTTCAGCGAACCCTTGTCGGTCACTTCGCCGAGATCGAGCGACGGCGGCGTGTCGATCAGCCGGATCCGCGCGACGAACGTCGAACCGCCGCTCGCGTTGCGGTTCAGCGTGGCGAGCCACGCCGCGAACGCCGCGCGCACGGCCGGCGCGCGCAGCACGTCGGTCACGGACGCATCGGCCGGGAGCCCCGCCACCGCCCGGCATGCGTCGACGCGCGGAAACACCAGCAAGCCGATGTCGTCGCGATTGATGCCGGTCACGACCACGTCCTGCACGTACGGCGCGCCGGTCGACACCGCATTCGCGCGCAACGGCCCGACGCTGACGAACGTGCCGCTGCTCAGCTTGAAGTCCTCGGTCAGCCGCCCGTCGAACAGCAGCCCGAGTTCCGGACGCTCCGGATCGGCGAAGACGCCCGCGTCGCCGCTGCGGTAATAGCCTTCTTCGTCGAACACGTCGCGCGGATCGACGTCCGCATGCCAGTAGCCGCGCATCACGTTCGGCCCCTTGAAGCGCAGTTCGTGCTTGCCGCCGCACGGCACGAGCTTCGCGTCGCAGCCCGGCGCGGGCAGCCCGATATAGCCGGCGCGCATCAGCGGCCCGGTCGTGAACAGGCACGACGGCGACGCCTCCGTCATCCCGAGGCCGGCCATGATCCGGATGCGCTCGCCGCAATGCGCTTCGGTCACGCGGTCGAGCCGGTCCCACGCGGCCTGCGACAGCCCCGCGCCGCCGAAGAAATACAGCTTCACGCGCGAGAAGAACGTGTCGCGCAGTTCAGCATCGCGCTCCAGCGCGGCAGTCAGCTCTTCCCAGCCCTTCGGGACGTTGAAGTAGATCGTCGGCGCGATCTCGCGCAGGTTGCTCACGGTTTCGTCGAAGCGGCCGGGCATCGGGCGGCCGTCGTCGATATACAGCGTGCCGCCGTTGTACAGCGCGATGCCGAGATTGTGACTGCCGCCGAACGTGTGATTCCACGGCAGCCAGTCGACCAATACCGGCGGCTCGCGCGTGAGCTCCGGCATCGTCTGGCGCAGCATCTGCTGGTTGCTGCACAGCATCCGGTGCGTGGTCGGCACGGCCTTCGGCTGCTTCGTCGAACCGGACGTGAACAGGATCTTCGCGAGATGGTCGGGACCGACCGCCGCGTGGATCGCGTCGATCGTGCGCGGAACGGTGGCGAGCAGGCGCGACAGCGGCACCGCGCGACCCTCCGCATCGACATCGGCATCGCGCGCGACGATCAACGTCGCATCGGCCGGCAACGTCGCGTCGAGCGCACGCGCGAACGGCGCGCGCTCCGCGATGAACACCGCGCCCGGCCGCAGCACGCCGAGCGTGTGACGCAGCTTGCCGTAGTCGGTCGACACCAGCGAATACGCGGGCGAGATCGGCGAATACGGCACGCCGGCCAGCATCGCGGCGAACATCATCTGCAGATGCTCGAGATCGTTGCCGGACAGCACCGCGAGCGGACGCTCGGCCGACAGTCCGAGATCGACGAGGCCCTGGCCAAGCGCGCGGGCGCGTTCGAGCATCTGCGCGTAGGTGATCTCGATCCAGCGGCCGTCGGCGCCGCGCCGTGCGGCCAGCACGCGGTCGGGGTGCGCCTGCGCGCCGCGCACGAGGCAGTCGGTCACGCGCGTCGGGTAGTCGCCAAGCGGTTCGCGCGAGCGCAGATACCACGTGCCGTCGGCCGCGCGGCGAATCTCGGCCGCGCCGACCGCGACGTCGGCCGCGCGATAGCGCACGGCGTCGGCGTGTTGCGCGACCTGAAGCGGCGCCTTCTCTGCATTCATCGTCGGCTCGCTCATATGGGATAGTGCCGCGGCGCGGTCTGCACGGTGATCCAGCGCAGCTCCGTGAATTCGGCAATCGACGCGCGGCTGCCGAAGCGGCCGTAGCCGCTCGCCTTCGTGCCGCCGAACGGCATCTGCGCTTCGTCGTGCACGGTCGGCCCGTTGAGGTGGCAGATCCCCGATTCGATCCGGCGCGCGACGGCCATCGCACGTGCGATATCGCGGCTGAACACGCTCGCCGACAGCCCGAACTCGCTGTCGTTCGCGAGCGCGACCGCTTCGTCGTCGCTGTCCGCGCGCAGGATCGCGACGACCGGCGCGAACGATTCCTCGCGGTACAGCCGCATGTCGCGCGTGACGCCGTCGACGATCGCCGGCTGCATCGTCGCGCCTTCCACGCGGCAGCCGAGCGGCAGTTGCGCGCCGAGCGCACGCGCATCCTCGACCAGCGACGCCGCGCGCGCGGCGGCCGACGCATCGACCATCGTGCCGAGCGGATGGCCGGCTAGCGGATCGCCGGCGACCAGCGTGCGCGCCTTCGCCGTCAGCCGCTCGACGAGCGCATCGGCGATCGGCCGCGCGGCGATCACGCGCTCGGTCGACATGCAGATCTGCCCCTGGTTGAAGAATGCGCCGAATGCGATCGCGTCGACGGCCGCATCGAGATCGGCATCGTCGAGCACGAGCACCGGCGCCTTGCCGCCGAGTTCGAGCAGCACGGGTTTCAGGTGCGCGGCCGCGTGGCGCGCGATGATTCGGCCGACGTGCGTCGAGCCGGTGAAGTTGATCCGCTTCACATGCGGATGCGCGATCATCCGCTCGACGAGTTCGGGCGCATCGGCCGCCGCGTGCGTGATCACGTTCACCACGCCCGCGCCGAGCCCCGCTTCGTCCAGCACCGCGCCGATCAGCGCATGCACGCCCGGGCACGCCTCGGACGCCTTCAGCACGACCGTGTTGCCGCACGCGAGCGGCATCGCGAGCGCACGCGTGCCGAGGATCACCGGCGCGTTCCACGGCGCGATGCCGAGCACCACGCCGCACGGCACGCGCATCGCGAGCGCGAGATTGCCCGGGACGTCGGACGGGATCACGTCGCCGGCGATCTGCGTCGTCATCGACGCGGCCTCGCGCAGCATGTTCGCCGCGAGCGTCGCGTTGAAGCCGAGCCAGCCGGGCGTCGCGCCCGTTTCGGCCACGCCGGTCGCGACGATCTCGTCGATGCGCGCGTCCATCAGGTCGGCCGCTTTCAGCAGCCGGCGGCGCCGCTCCGTCGGCGCGAGCGCCGCCCATGCGGGGAATGCGCGATGCGCGGCGTCGATCGCCGCGTCGGCGTCGGCCACGCCGGCGGCCGGCGCGCGTGACGCGAGCGCGCCCGTCGCGGGGTTGAAGCGGTCGAAGGTGCGGCCGTCGCGGGCGTTGCACCGCTCGCCGCCGATCAGCATCCGTCTGTCGGTCATGTCGTCTCCTGCCTTGCCTGTCTCTTGCGATTACGCCGGCGGTGAAGCCGGCGGCTGCGTCCGCGCTTGTATCAGCGCTTGTATGCCTGCAGGCCCGGCTTGATCGTCTTGTCGTCGAGGAACTGCTTCAGACCCTGCTCGCGGCCGCGCTCCGGATCGCGCAGTTGCGCCTGGTCGAGCTTCGCATACAGGTAATCCTCGCACTGCTCCCACGTGAGTTCGCGCGAACGCTTGAAGCCGTGCTTCGCCGCGCGCAGCACGACCGGGTTCTTGTCCATCAGCCGCGCGGCGAGCGCGATCGTCGCGTCGCGCAGTTCGGCGAGCGGCACGCTGCTGTTCACAAGGCCCATCTCGGCCGCTTGCGCGCCGGTGAACGTATCGCCCGTCATGATGTAGTGCAGCGCGCGGCGGTGGCCGACCGTATCGGCCATCGCCTTGCTGACGAGGTTGCCCGGCGGGATGCCCCAGTTGATCTCCGACAGCCCGAACACCGCGTCGTCCGCCGCGATCGCGAGGTCGCACGCGACGAGCGGCGAAAACCCGCCGCCGAAACACCAGCCGTTCACCATCGCGATCGTCGGCTTGTTGTACATCCGCAGACGGCGCCACTGCCATTCCGACGCGTCGCGGCGCACCTTTTCCTGCAGCGCGTCGGAGCCGCCGTCGATCTCGCGGAAATATTCCTTCAGATCCATGCCGGCCGTCCACGCGGCGCCCGCGCCGGTCAGCACTAGCACCTTCGCCTCGTCGTCGAACTCGACCGCGTCGAGGACGTCCAGCATCTCCCGGTTCAGCGTCGGGCTCATTGCGTTGCGCTTCTCGGGGCGGTTCAGCGTGACCCACGCGATGCCGGCCTCCACTTTCACTTCAACGGTCTGCCAGCGGTTGTCGTACTTGCTCATGTCTGTTCCTGTCGTTCGTTTCCAGTGCGATTCGGTGCGCAGCATTCCTGCTGCGGACGGCTTCATTTAATATCAGGCTACCTGATATTGCAAGCGGCACGAGCGCCGGTGTAAACCCGGAGCGGAACGCGGAGAAAGCGGCGGGGAAATCAGGGAGCGGTGGGGCGGCCGTCGATGGCGCGTACGAAGCGCGCGCGGGCCAGGTGGGCCCGCATCGTGAAAACCGGGAAAGCGCTCAGCCGCGCAGGTTGCGGGAGAACAGTTCGAGCGCGCGCTGCACGTGCGCGGCGTCGTCGGCCGGGATGTCGCCGAGCATGCGCGCCTCCAGCGGGCGCAGCACGGCTTCGCATTCGCGCAGCATCGCCGCGCCCGCGTCGGTCAGCGTCAGCAGGATGATGCGGCCGTGCGACGGGTCGGCTTCGCGCGTGACGAAACCGCGGGCGGCCATCACGCTCATCACTTCGTTCGCCGATTGCGGCGTGATCCACGAGCGCTCGGCCAACTGCGCGTTCGACGATGCGCCGCGCGCTTCGAGCACCGACAGCGCCGTGTATTGCGCGAGCGTGATGCCGAGCGGCGCGAGCGCGTCGGTCATGTGGCGGCGCAGCAGCCGGTCGAGGCCGCCGATCACGTAGGTCAGGCGCTGTTGCACGCGCGGCTTCGGTTTGTCGCCCGGGGTGCGGGCGTTCTTCGCGGGGTTCTTCACGGCGCCTGCCGTGGCGCTCGTCGCGGCGTTTTTCGGTTTCGCGGGCTTGGTCGGAGTGGAACTCATGGCGCGGACTGGGAGGAATTGCGGGCCATCTTACCAGCAGGTCGGGGGGCGAACGCATAGTCGCGCCATCACGCTCTGTGTCCCTCCATGTTCTCAGTTGCCTCGTATAAGTACGAAATTATCGGTCGGCACACTAATTAAATTACCAAAAACAATCGATTCTCATCTTGAAAACGGTTCATCATTTCACGATGGGGTAAAAGAACAGCTTCAACCAAATCTTCACCGGGTGGAGTGACTGCGATGCTGGAACCAACAATGGCTAACATAGGACGAAATACGCAGACCGGCCTCCGCCGAATCACTGGGTTAGCCATTCTCGTATTTTTTCTGATTGGCTTTTCCATTCATATGACCAGGCCAAATTATCGTCGGTGTGATTTTTTTGAAAAAGAATTGAATGGAGGGAATAAAGAATTTGGAGGTGTGGAATATTATGCAAAGTTGTGTGGCGCGAATGTTCAGAATGGGCATGAAGTGAGACTTCAGCTTTTTGACGGAACTGGGGAATTGCGCGCTCAACGCTATTTTTCATACTACGTAAATTCGGCAACTGAGCGAGAACTGGCAGATGGTGTCGGCGGAATCGTATATTACGATAGCTCGAGCAGTGATGTGATGCAGTTGCTCGCGATTCCGCCTACCAAATGGGATTGGATTCGCGCCCGACTACCTTTATTTTAATTGTGGTGATCGTGTGCAAAAGAAAAGCCCCCGAACCTTCACAAGCCGGGGGCTTTCGTCATTCTGCGCCACTTCGGGTTGCCAGCCGATAGAACCTGTCGTCCATACCCACCATTCATCCAGTACGTGCCCCTGCAAACCGCGCCGTCGGCAACCCCGCGTAGCGCGTTTGCGCGACGAACACACCACCCGCGTGCGCATCGCCGGCCAGCGCGTCATCGCTCAGCCCGACACGCGCACTCGTCACATACAGCCGGCCGTCACCGTCAATTGCAACGCAACTCGGCTGCGCGGTCGGCACCTCAACGCGATCCGTCTCGACCCCGTCCGGCCCATAACGCACCACCCTTCGCCCGCCCCACTGCGCATTCCACAGCCCGCCGTCACGATCGACGATCGAGCCGTCCGGATCGCCGTCCGCATCGGTCAGCCGCGCGAACTGCCGCACGTTGGCCACATCGCCGCCCGCACGGTAATCGCACACGAAAATCTCGCGCACCAGCGAATCGCAGAAATACATCTTCGACCCATCCGGCGAGAACCCGATGCTGTTCGCGATCGCGGCCGGCGGCAGCGCGAGCCGTTCGAGCGTGAGGTCCGGATTGAGCCGATAGAACCCGCCGACCGCGCGCGGCGGCTCGGCGCCTTCGTCCTTCATCCCGAACACGAATGCGCCGGCACCATCACAGCGCCCGTCGTTCAGCCGCGTCGGCAGATCGGGCTCGACGTCGACGATCCTTGTGAATGCGCCGGTGCGCAAGTCAAAGAACGCGAGATGCGTCGCGAGCCCGACGAGCAGCACGTCCGGATCGTCGGTCAGCGCGAAGCACGCGAGCCGTTCGGGCATCGCCCACTGCGCGAGATCCGAACCGTCCGCGCGGCAGCGCCACAGCCGCGCGCCTTCGATGTCGACCCAGTACAGCGCGTGGGTCCTGTCGCACCACGTCGCGCCTTCGCCGAGCGTGTTGCGGCTGTCGGCCAGCAGCGTCGCCGACGCGGCCGGATGAGTCTGTTGCATGCCGTCTCCCGATATTCGTCGTCTATGCAGGCGGCCGCGCGGGATCGAAGTCAGATCTTCATCGCGCGCCGCTGGTTGCGACGATACTGGTCGAACAGCACCGCGAGCAACAGAATTCCGCCGCGTATCAGATATTGGTAAAAGGTCGGCACGTTCAGCAGGCTCATCGCGTCCTGCACGGAGCCCATGATCAGCACACCGACCAGCACGCCGGAAATCGTCGCGACGCCGCCGGTCAGCGACACGCCGCCGAGCACGCACGCGGAAATCACGCCGAGTTCGAGGCCGACCGACGTCTTCGGGTCGCCGAGGCTCATCCGCGACGCGAGCATCACGCCGGCGAAGCCGGTCACGAGCCCCTGCAGCACGAACACCGTGATCTTGATGCGCATCACCGGCAGCCCCGCGAGCAGCGCGGCCTCGCCGTTGCCGCCGACGGCCAGCACGTTCTTGCCGAACACCGTCTTGCGCAGCAGGAAACCGAACACGACGAAGCCGACGATGTTGCTCCAGATCGGATACGAGATACCGAGGAACGACCCGCCGCCGAGATCGAAGAAGCGCTCTTCCGAGATCATCACCGCGTCGCCGTTCGACGTGATGAACGCGAGCCCGCGCACGACTTCCATCATCGCGAGCGTGACGATCAGCGAGTTGATCCGCCAGCGCGCGATCAGCACGCCGTTCACGAGCCCGACCGCGCCGCCCGCCAGCACGCCGCCCGCGATACCGAGCACGACGCTGTGCGTCGCGGTGATCAGCGTCGAGGCGACCACACCCGAAAAAGCGACGATCGATGCAACCGACAGATCGACCTCGCCGAGCGCGAGCACGAACATCATCGTCACCGCGATCGAGCCGATCAGCGTGACCGACAGCAGCAGGCCCTGGATGTTGCGGGACGTGAGGAAGTCCGGCACGGTCAGCGACAGCGCCGCGAACAGCACCACAAACACCATCACGATGCCGGAGCGGTTGATCACCTGCCATAGGCCGCCACGCGGGCGAGCGGGCACGGCGGGCGTATCCGGGGAGGGGGAAGTACGTTGGGGTTGCATTGCCTGGCTCATAACGTTTGCTTTCCGGTTGACTGCGGGCCGCTAGCGCGGCAGCGCGAGCTTGATCAGCGCGTCGGGCGTCGCGTGCGCCTTCTCGACCTCGCCCGCGATCCGTCCTTCCTTCATCACGATGACCCGGTCCGACACGCCGATCACCTCGGCCAGATCGCTCGACACGAGGATCACCGTGCGGCCCGCTTCCGCGAGTTCGTAGAACAGGTTGTAGATTTCCGCGCGCGCGCCGACGTCGATGCCGCGCGTCGGCTCGTCCATCAGGAACACGTCGATGCGCTCGGCCAGCCAGCGCGCGAGCACGACCTTCTGCTGGTTGCCGCCCGACAGCGCGCCGATCGGCGTTTCGCCGTCGCGGGTCTTGATCGCGAGGCGCTCGATGTATTTCTGCGCGAGCTCGCGTTCGCGTCGCCCGTCGAGCAGCATGCGCGCCGGGCTGAAATGACGGCGCGCGCTGATGTTCAGGTTGTCGGCCACCGACGCGATCGCGACGATGCCTTCGTGCTTGCGGTCTTCCGGGCACAGCGCGATGCCGGCGCGCACCGCGTCGCGCGGGCTGCCGAACGCCACGCGCTTGCCGTTCAGCTCGACGTGCCCGGCGCTCGGCCGCACCGCGCCGTACAGCAGCTTCATCAGCTCCGAGCGGCCCGCGCCGACGAGCCCGAAGAAGCCGACGATCTCGCCGCGCCGCGCGGTGAAGGACACGGGCTCGGCCAGCCCCGGCCCGGTCAGCCCCTTCGCTTCGATCAGCACATCGCCGGCCGGGCGCGGCCGGTAGCCGTACACGTCCTCGATCGAACGGCCGACCATGCAGCCGATCAGCCGGTCGCGGTCGAGATCGGCGACGGAATCGAACGTGTCGATGCGGCGGCCGTCGCGAAACACCGTCACGCGGTCGCACAGTTCGTACACTTCCTCCATCCGGTGCGTGACGTAGATGATCGCGCGGCCTTCCGCGCGCAGCGCGCGGATGATCCGGAACAGTTGCGTGGTTTCGCGCGCGGACAGCGAGCTCGTCGGCTCGTCGAACGCGATCACGCGCGCGTCGCGCATCAGCGCCTTGCCGATCTCGATCATCTGGCGCTGGCCGATCGACAGATATTTGACCGGGATGCCCGGATCGATGTGCTCGCCGAGCCGCTCCAGCGCATCGAGCGCGCGCGCGGCGAGCGTGCGCTCGTCGACCACGCCGAGCCGGCTCGGCAACTGCCCGAGCATCAGGTTTTCCGCGACCGTCAGCTCGGGCACCAGATGCAGCTCCTGGTAGATGATCGCGATGCCGGCCTCGAGCGCCGCGCGCGTCGACGCGAAGCGCTGCTCGGCTCCGTTCAGCGTCAGCGTGCCGGCCTGCGGCTGGTTCACGCCGGACAGCACCTTCAGCAGCGTCGATTTCCCCGCGCCGTTCTCGCCCATCAGCCCGTGCACTTCGCCCGCGCGCACCGACAGCGACACCGCGTCGAGCGCACGCACGCCCGGAAACGTCACGGTGATGCCGTCGAGCGCAAGCAGCGGGCCGTCCGGCGGCGACATGCCCGCTTCGGCGTCGTGGCCGGGCACGGCCGTCATCGTCTGCATCGTCATCGCGTTCTCGCCTCGCCCGCTCAGATACCGAGTTCGGCGCGCACGGCCTGCCAGTTCGCGCGCGTCATCAGCTTGCCGCTCGTCTGCGTGTCGGCCGGCGGCATCTTGCCGTTGCGGATCCAGTCGACGAGGTTCTGCGTGCTTTCCTTGCCGTGGTTCGTCGAGCTGACCGCGATCGTCCCGTAGAAGCCGGTCGGCTCCTTCTTCTGGAATTCGGCGAACGCCTCGCCCGCGCCGTTGATGCCGACGCCGATCACGTCGGCCGCCGGGATGTGCAGCTGTTCCGTCGCGCGCACCGCGCCGAGCACGGTTTCCTCGTTCAGCGCGTAGATCACCCATTTCTTCACGTTCGGATGGCGAGCGAGCACCGGTGCGGCCGCGCTGAAGCCGCCTTCGTCGTCGGTCGTCTTCTGCGGCGCGTCGAAGATGTTCTCCTTGCGGAAGCCGTTCGCGAGCAGCGCCTGCGTCGCGCCGTCGGTGCGCAGCTTCGCGGTCGGCAGCTCGTAGTTCGTGATGCGCAGCGCGCCGACTTCCTCCGGCTTCCAGCCGCGCCGCTTCATCTCGTCGGAGATCGCCTGGCCGACCTGGTTGCCGATCTTGGTCGCCGACATCCCGAGGTGCGGCACGTTCGGCAGCGGCTTGCCGCTCGAATCGACGAGCTGGTCGTCGACGGTCACGAACTTCATGTTGTAGCGCTTCGCGCGCGACGCGATCGCCGGCCCCAGGCGCACGTCCGGCGCGCAGATCACGAAGCCCTGCGCGCCTTGCGAGCCGAGGTTGTCGATCGCGGCCAGCACCTTCTCGCCGTCCGGCGTGCCGATCTTCACGACCGAGAAGTTCTCCTTCTGGCCGAGCGCGGACGCCGCGTTCTGCTCGTTGATGAACCACGCCTGCTCGGGCATCTTGACGAGGAAGCCGATCTTCAGCGGCGCGTCGGCATGCGCGGCGGCCGTCATCCCGAGCGGCGCGATGCAAAGCGCGGCCAGCAGCGCGCGCAGGGTGTGTCGACGGATCGTGTGAGTCGTGCGGTTCATGGGTGTCTCCTTGGTATCGGCTGATGCCGTGATGCGTGTCGAAATATCAATCACTCGTCGCGTGCGCTTCATGCCGAAGCGCACGCAGGTTCAGCGGCCGAACGCGTCGGTCTGCACGCGCCGGCCGAACAGGAAGGCGTCGGCGACGAGCCGCAGCGGCCGCACGTCGACGTCGCTTTCGCCACGCGCGATCAACGCGTGGAAGTGCGCATACAGCGCCGGGTACTCGCGCTCCGGCCCGATCTCGACCGGCTCGCCCGCGATCGACAATTGCGCGCCGCCGCGGCTGATCGCGAGCACGCCGTCGGCCGTGTCGACCGCGATCTCCCATTGTTCGACCGGGCCGTGCCGCCAGTCGAATTCCGCGCGCACCGGCACGCCGTCGGTATCCGCGCAATCGAGTTCGGCCGCGATCGGCATCTGCGCGTCGCTCGGTACGATCAGCGTCGCCTCGCGCAGCACGAGCTCGCGCGGCAGGATGCGCGTGACGATCGACAGCGCGTTGATGCCCGGATCGAACACGCCGAGACCGCCCGGCTCCCAGATCCACTGCTGCCCCGGATGCCAGCGCCGCACGTCTTCCTTCCAGCGCACCTGCACCGCTCGGATCGTGCGCGTGGCGAGCCATGCACGCGCCGGCTCGACCGCGCTCGCGCAGCGCGAATGCCAGGTCGCGAACAGCGTGAGGCCGCGCTCGCGCGCGAGCGCGTCCAGCGCGGCCACTTCGCCGAGCGTGGCGCCCGGCGGCTTCTCGAGCATCACGTGCTTGCCGGCTTCGAGCGCCGCGCGCGCCTGCGCGTAGCGCACCTGCGGCGGCGCGCACAGCGATACCGCGTCGAGCTCGGGCTCGGCCGCCAGCAGCGCGTTCAGATCCGGATAATTGCGCACGCCGTTGACTTCCGCGTGACGGCTCGCGCAGGCAGTCAGCGCGAAGCCCGGTTCGGCGGCGATCGCCGGCAAATGCTGGTCGCGCGCGATCTTGCCGATCCCGATCACGCCCAGCGAAATCACCTTGCTCATTTGCGTTTCTCCTTCGACATTCGCTCAGCGCGCCCAGCGCAGCACGAGCGGATCGAGCCGGCGCGCGATCGCGAGCAATTCCGCGCGCGTGTCCGGGTGCAGTTCCGGCATCGGATGCCGCGGCCGCTCGCACGCGATCACGCCACCTTCGCGCATCAGCGCCTTCGCGGTGAGGATCCCGGACTGGCGGTTCTCGTGATTGATCAGCGGCAGCCACGCCTGGTAATGCGCGAATGCATCGTCGTGGCGGCCGTCGCGCCATGCTTCGAGGATCGGCCGGATGCCGTCCGGAAAGCCGCCGCCCGTCATCGCGCCGGTCGCGCCCGCATGGAGATCGGCGAACAGCGTGATCGCCTCCTCGCCGTCCCACGGCCCCTCGATCGCGTCGCCGCCGAGCCGGATCAGCTCGCGCAGCTTGTTCGCGGCGCCCGGCGTCTCGATCTTGAAGTACGCGACCTGCTCGATCTCGCAGGCCATTCGCGCGAGGAACGGCGCAGACAGCGGCGTGCCGCTCGCCGGCGCGTCCTGGATCATGATCGGGATGTCGATCGCATCGGACACGCGCGCGAAGAAATCGAAGATCTGCGCTTCGGGCACGCGGAACGTCGCGCCGTGATACGGCGGCATCGCCATCACCATCGCCGCGCCGAGCTGCTGCGCGCGCAGGCTGCGCGCCGCGCAGATCCGCGTGCTGTAGTGCGAGGTCGTGACGATCACCGGCACGCGGCCGGCGACGTGTTCGAGGATCGTGCGGGTGAGCACGTCGCGTTCGTCGTCGGTGATCGCGAACTGCTCGGAGAAGTTCGCGAGGATGCACAGCCCGTCCGAGCCGGCGTCGATCATGAAATCGACCGCGCGCTTCTGGCTCGCGAGGTCGAGCTCGCCGGTGTCGGAAAACGTCGTCGGAACGACGGGGAAGATGCCGCGATAGCGCGGTGTGCTGCTCGATGTCATGGTGGGTCCTGCGTCAGTCGAATCGGCGTTCAGCCGGAAAACAAGGCGTTCAGGATTCGCGGGCGAACGCGCCCGCGGCCGGCTCGGGCGCGCGCAGCGCGGCCCGGACCACGAACGTCATCAGCACCGCGAACAGCAGCGTCGCCGCGAGAAAGTACAGGCCGGCCGCGAGGCTGCCGGTCGATGCCTTGATCAGCCCGATCCCGTACGGCCCGACGTAGCCGCCGAGATTCGCGAGCGAGTTGATCGCGGCGATGCCGACCGCGGCGCTCGTGCCGGCCAGGAATTCGCCGGGCAGCGCCCACACGACGGCCTGGATCGAATAGAGCGAGAACGCGGTCAGGCAGATGAACAGGAACTGCAGCGCCGGCTGCCGCACCCACGCGCTCGCGGCCATCGTCGCGGCGGCGGCCGCCGACACGACGACGATGTGCCAGTAGCGCTCGCGCTTGCGGTCCGAATGGCGCGGCACGACGAGCAGGCCGACCACCGCGAACAGGTAGGGCACGGCGGACAGCAGGCCGGTCGTCGCATCGCCGGCGCCGAACGCGTGGATGATCGTCGGCAGCCACAGCGACAGCCCGTAGATGCACAGCGGGAACGGCAGGAACAGCGCGGCGAGCAGCAGCACGCGGCGGTCGCGCAACGCGGCGAGCGGATGGCGGTGCGAATCGGGGCGATAGGCGTCGCGGTCGGCGGCGAGCTGCCGCGCGATCCAGCGGCGTTCGTCGTCGTTCAGCCAGCGCGCATGCGCGGGCGATTCGGGCAACAGCCGCAGCGTCGGCCACGCGAGCAGCACGGCCGGCAAGCCGCTGACGACGAACAGCGTCTGCCAGTCCGACAGGCCGAACCACCCGTGCGTCGACAGCAGCCATCCGGCGAGCGGGCCGGTCACGATACCGGCGAGCGGTTGCGCGAGCACGAGCAGGCCGATCACGCGGGCGCGATCGCGCATCGGGAACCATTGCGTGAGGAAGTAGAGGATGCCGGGATAGAGGCCGGCTTCGGCCGCGCCGAGCAGGAAGCGCAGCACGTAGAAGCTGGTCGGCCCCTGCACGAGCGCCATCGCCATCGTGATCGCACCCCACGTCGCGAGGATGCGCGCGAACCACACGCGTGCGCCGAAGCGGCCGAGCGCGAGGTTGCTCGGCACTTCGCACAGGAAGTAGCCGATGAAGAACAGTCCGGCGCCGAGCCCGTACGCGGCGTCGCCAAGGCCGATCGCCGCGTTCATGTGAAGCTTCGCGAAGCCGACGACGGTACGGTCGACGTACGCGACCACGTAGATCAGCGCGAGGAACGGCACCAGCTTGCGCGTGAGCAGGCGGGTCAGTTGCCGTTCGTCGACGGCTGCCGGCGAATCGGACTGTTCCGCCGCGGCCTGCGCGGGCGTGTACTGCGTCGTCATCTTGTCTCCTGTCGGTGTGCGTCAGCGCTTTAGCGTTACGCACACCCCATGCTTCGCGGTCGGTCGCCGTCAGCGCTTCAACGCCGACGCGGGCCGTATCTCTGCACAACCGGCGATGACCGCCTGCCTATCAATGCGAATGGCTCGGCACGTCCGCGCCGCGCATGCCGACCAGGAAGTCGAGGTCGCACCCCTCGTCGGCCTGCAGCACGTGATCGATATACAGCCGCGCATAGCCGCCCTTGCCGAGTTGGCCGGCCACGCCGGGCGCGGCGGTCGGATCGACGTCGGACAGCCGGCGCTGCAGTTCTTCATCCGTAATGTCGAGATGCAGCGTGCCGGCCTCGCAGTCGAGCTCGATCCAGTCGCCGTTGCGCACGGCCGCGAGCGGGCCGCCGGCCGCGGCTTCCGGCGCGACGTGCAGCACGACCGTGCCGTACGCGGTGCCGCTCATCCGCGCATCGGAAATCCGCACCATGTCCTTCACGCCCTGGCGCAGCAGCTTCGGCGGCAGCCCCATGTTGCCGACCTCGGCCATGCCCGGATAACCGCGCGGCCCGCAGTTCTTCAGCACCATCACCGAGCTCGCGTCGATGTCGAGCGCTTCGTCGTTGATCGTCGCCTTGTAGTGGTCGAGGTTCTCGAACACCACCGCGCGGCCGCGATGCTTGAGCAGTTCGGGGCTCGCCGCCGACGGCTTCAGCACCGCGCCGCGCGGCGCGAGATTGCCGCGCAGGATGCAGATGCCGCCGTCCGCGATCAGCGGCCGGTCGAGCGGGCGGATCACTTCGTCGTCGTAGTTCGGCGCTTCGCGCACGTTGTCCCACAGCGACTTGCCGTTCACCGTCAGCGCGTCCGGGTGCGGCAGCAGCCCGCCTTCGCCGAGCCGGCGCAGCACGGCCGGCAGCCCGCCCGCGTAATAGAACTCCTCCATCAGGAAGCGCCCCGACGGCATCAGGTCGACGATCGTCGGCGTGTCGCGGCCGATGCGCATCCAGTCTTCCAGTTCGAGCGGCACGCCGATGCGGCCGGCGATCGCCTTCAGGTGAATCACCGCATTGGTCGAGCCGCCGATCGCCGCGTTCGTGCGGATCGCGTTCTCGAACGCCGCGCGCGTCAGGATCTTCGACAGCACGAGCCCTTCGAGCGCCATCTCGACGATGCGGATGCCCGACATGTGCGCGAGCACGTAGCGGCGCGAATCGACGGCCGGAATCGCCGCGTTGTGCGGCAGCGCGACGCCGAGCGCCTCGGCCATGCACGCCATCGTCGACGCGGTGCCCATCGTGTTGCAGGTGCCGGCCGAGCGCGACATGCCGGCTTCGGCCGACAGGAAATGATGCACGTCGATCTCGCCGGCCTTCAGCGCTTCGTGCAACTGCCACACGGCCGTGCCCGAACCGATGTTCTTGCCCTCGAGCTTGCCGTTCAGCATCGGGCCGCCCGACACGACGATCGCCGGCACGTCGCAGCTCGCCGCACCCATCAGCAGCGCGGGCGTCGTCTTGTCGCAGCCGGCGAGCAGCACCACCGCGTCGATCGGGTTGCCGCGAATCGCTTCCTCGACGTCCATCGACGCAAGATTGCGCGTGAGCATCGCGGACGGCCGGAGGTTCGATTCACCGTTCGAGAACACCGGGAACTCGACCGGGAAGCCGCCCGCCTCCGAGATCCCGCGCTTCACGTGCTCGGCGAGCTTGCGGAAGTGCGCGTTGCACGGCGTCAGTTCGGACCACGTGTTGCAGATGCCGATGATCGGCCGGCCGTCGAATTCGTGATCGGGAATGCCCTGGTTCTTCATCCAGCTCCGGTACATGAAGCCGTTCTTGTCGTTCGTGCCGAACCATTGAGCGGAACGCAGCCTGGGTTTTGTTGCCGACATCGTCAGTCCTGTGGTGACGGGATACCGGCGCAGTCTAGGCAGAATTTTGATAACTGGCTAATGACGATTTAGGCGATTACGATATCGATTCAGATATCGATATAAACCCGTACGATGACCGAAGCCAGCCCGTGGGGAAACCGCGCCCGCCTGAAGACGCGCCAGTTGCTGCTGCTCGTCGCGCTCGCCGACGAAGGCAGCATTCACCGCGCGGCGGCCGCGCTGAACATGACGCAGCCGGCCGCGTCGAAACTGCTGCGCGAACTCGAGGAATCGATCGGCGCGGTGCTGTTCGAGCGGCTGCCGCGCGGGATGCGGCCGACGCTGTACGGCGACGCGCTGATCCGCCACGCGCGCGCGGCGCTCGGCAGCCTCGACCAGGCGCGCGAGGAGCTGGCCGCGCTGAAGGCCGGCCATCTCGGCCACGTGGCCGTGGGGGCGATCACGTCGCCGGGCTTGCGGCTCGTGCCGCCGGCCGTCGCCGCGGTGAAGGGCACGCACGCGGGCCTGCACGTGTCGGTCGAGATCGACACCAGCAACGTGCTGCTCGAACATCTCGCGCAGGAAAAGATCGACATCGTGCTCGGCCGGCTGTCCGCCGAACACGACAAGCTGCGCCTGCGCTACGAGCCGCTGACCGGCGAATCGGTGGCTACGGTCGTGCGGCCCGGCCACCCGCTGCTCGCCCAGGCGCCGCTGTCGCTCGCGGACGTGCAGCGCGCCGCGTGGGTCGTGCCGCCGGCCGGCAGCGTGCTGCGCCACCGCTTCGAGCTCGTGTTCCAGCGCGCGAGCCTCGCGCCGCCGGCGAACGTCGTCGAGACGGCCGCGCTGCTGTTCATCACGCAACTGATCGAGCAGAGCGACATGATCGCGGTGCTCGCCGAGGACGTCGCGCACTACTACGCGCGGCACGGCATCGTCACCGTGCTGCCGCTGGAGATGGATTGCCGGATGGACGATTTCGGGCTCATCACGCGCACCGACCGGCTGCATTCGCCGGCCGTCGCGGTGATGGTCGATGCGATTCGGGCCGCGGCGCGGGAGGTGTACGGCGTCGCGCCGTGACGACACGGCGGCAATCGGCTTGCCGGATTGCCCTATCACCCGAAATGCATGCGCGCCGCCGCGGCGCGCATGCTGCCGCACTCGCGGTTACACCCACGGCGCCGCGAGCCCTTCCGTCTTCAACGCCCGCTGGATCGCCGGGCGCGCGAGCACCTGCTGCAGATAACCGCCGAGTACCGGCCGCTGGCGGGCCGGCGCCGCAAAACCGCGCGTCCAGCGGCACAGCATCAGCGCGTAAGAATCGAGCACCGTGTAGTGCGCACCGAGCAGCCACGGGCCGCCGCTCGTTTGCAGTTGCTGCTCGAGCTGATTCAGCAGCGTCGCGATCTTCGCTTCCGCATGCGCCTTGACTTGCGCGGCACCCGACGCATTGCCCGCATCGACCCAGCGCTCCGGATAGAAATACGCGATCAGCGTCGCCTGCAGCGTGTTGGTGAGCCACATGAGCCACTTGTAGAACTGCGCACGTTCCGGTGTGCCGAGTTCAGGCGCAAGCCGCTGCTCGGGATGCGTATCGGCAAGATGCAGGCAGATCGCGGCGGTTTCGTACAGCACGAGATCGCCGTCGACCAGTACCGGGATGAGCCCGTTCGGATTCAGCGCGAGATAGTCGGGCGACTTGTGCTGGTCGTGCGTGCGGTCGACGTACGCGAGCTCGAACGGCTGGCCGATTTCTTCAAGCACGAAGTGCGGCGCCATGCTGGCATTGCCGGGGTAGTAGAACAGTTTCATCGTCGATTTCGTTTGGCGGGTGTCGGCGTCAGGCGGCGGCCCACTCGATCACCGGTTCGCAGCGAATCGGGAAGTTGACCGAATTCGCGATGTAGCACTGCGCATGCGCATCATGATGCAGATGCGCCGCCCGTTCGCGATCGTCGCCGGCCCGGATCGTCACCCGCGGCCGCAGCACGATTTCGGTGAAGCGCCCCGCTCCCGCGCCGTCGAGCATCGTGCCTTCCGCGTGGTCGACGTAGGCCAGCACGCGGATGCCGGCCTCGGAACACAGGTGCAGATACCAGAGCTTGTGACATGCCGACGCCGACGCGAGCAGCAAATCTTCGGGGTTCCAGCGCGCCGCGTCGCCGCGGAACGCCGGGTCCGACGAACCGGGGATATCCGGCTTGGAACCGGCGCGGATCACGTGATCGCGGCCGTACTCGCGATACCCCGACGTGCCGGTGCCGCGATTGCCCGTCCACTCCACTGCGACGCGATAGTGATGTTCGCTCGATGCCATCTCGCTCTCCATTGATGTCGGTTGCCTTGACCGGGCCGAGCGGGCCGGACGCCATTGCGTGAGACCCGCCGGTGGTCGCTATTCTGGCACCGGATCGTCGTTTGGTATACCATTATTCCAAATTGACGAAATACGCAAGCATGGAAGCCAAACTCGACTCCACCGCGGACGCGGTCGCCGCGTCGCTGCGCGACATGATCATCAACGGCGAGCTGGCGGCCGGCGAGCGCCTCGTCGAGCGCGATCTGGCCGAGCGGTTCGGCATCAGCCGGATTCCGATGCGCGAGGCGATCCAGCGGCTCGAACGCGAAGGCTTGCTCGATATCTTCAGGAATCGCGGCGCGGTCGTGCGGATGCTGAGCGCGTCCGACGTGCAGGAAATCTACGATCTGCGCGTGCTGCTCGAAGGCGATGCGATCTACCGCGGCGTGAAGCGGCTCGACGACGAAACGCTCGCGCGCGCCGAACTCGTGCATCGGCTGCTCGGCGATGCAACCGTGCCGCGCCGGCAAGGCGAGTTGAACCGCGAATTCCACGCGTTGCTGTATGCGTGCTGCGGCAACGCGCGGCAGTTGAAGTCGATCGCCGAACTGCGCAGCCAGGTCGAACGTTACGAACGCCTGCAGGCCACGCTGCTCGCCGATACGCCGTCGTTCCAGGTCGAGCACGAAGAAATTCTGCAGGCCTGCCGCGAACGCAATGCGCGGGCGGCACGCGCGATGACCGTCGCGCATCTCGAGTCGGCGCGACGCATCGTGCTGCCGCTCGTCGAAGGCGGTTGAGGCCGGCGCGCGACCGCTCGCGCTTCGCTACACCGCGCGCGGCACCGGCCCGGTCGTGCCGCGCACCACGAGCTTCGGCAGCGACGCGACCCGCACGCGCGACGCGTCGTCGCCCTGCCCGCCCGCTTCGCGCAACGTATTGAGCAATTCGACCGCGATGCCAGCCGCCTCGGCGGTCGGGATCGCGACGGTCGTCAGCGTGGGCCGCGTGTCGCGGGCGAGATGGATGTCGGTGATGCCGACGATCGACAGATCGTCGGGCACGTGCCGGCCGCGATCGGCCGCCGCATGCATCGCGCCGATCGCGGGTAGATCGTTGGTCGCGACCAGCGCGGTCAACTCGGGATGCGCATCGAGCAACGGCCCGGCCGCGCGCACGCCGCCCTCGATCGAATCGTGCCCGGCGCCGACGCGCGACGCATCCAGCCCGGCTTCGCGCATCACGTCGACGCAGCCGTCGTAGCGCGCGGCCTGCACGCCGTTTGCCGACCCGCCGACGATCACGCCGATCTCGCGATGGCCGAGTTCGAGCAGATGCCGCGTCGCGATCCGCCCGGCCTCGCGGAAATCGATCGCCACGCACGGCAACCCGTCGGGCGGCGCCTCGGGCCGCTCCCACAGGCACAGCACGACCGGCACGCCGCGCCGCGCGACGTCGACCAGATCCGGCAGGTGCAGGTTCGCGTTGGTCACGAGAATCCCTTCGGAGATCGTGCCGGCGATCTGGTCGAGATATGCGCGCCCCTGCAACGGATCTTCGTTCGTGTTGCAGACGATCAGGAACTGCCCGTTGCGGCGCACCGCGCGCTCGACCGCCAGCGCGAACTCCGGATAGAACGGGTTCGCGATGCTCGATACCATCAGCGCGACCGTCGGCGCGCGCCCTTCCGCCAGCGCCCGCGCGGCGAGATGCGGACGATAGCCCAGCGCGTCGACCGCTTCGAGCACCCGCGCCCGCGTCGCATCGCCCACCCGGCCGCGGCCGCGCAGCACGTTCGACACCGTCGCGGCCGTCACGCCGGCGCGGCGCGCCACTTCATCCAGTGTTGCCATCGTTTGCTCACTATATGAGACGTCGATCCAGTATTTGCTTCGCTCACCGAAGCGGCGCACTATCGCCGCACACCTTGCCGCCCGACCGACGGGCGCGACTCGGCCGCGATCGCATCGCCCCTTTTTTTGATCGCGATGATTAAGCGCTTAATCAGGCAGTACGGCGCATTAAAACATGGAGCGGAGACAATGGCGAGCATCTCGATGCGGCGCGTGCAGAAAGCCTATGGCGAGCACGCGCCGGTCATTCGCGACGTCGATCTGGAGATCGGCGCGCATGAGTTCTGCGTGTTTCTCGGGCCGTCCGGATGCGGGAAATCGACGCTGCTGCGCATGATCGCCGGGCTCGAGGATCTGAGCGCGGGCGAGCTGTCGATCGACGGCCGCCGTGTCGATGACGTGCCGGCCGCCGAGCGCGGCGTCGCGATGGTGTTCCAGAGCTACGCGCTGTTTCCGCACATGACGGTGTACGAGAACATGGCGTTCGGGCTGAAGCTCGCGCGCGTGCCGAAGGCCGAGATCGACCGCAAAGTGCGTGACGCCGCGCGCATCCTGCAGCTCGACACGCTGCTCGAGCGCAAGCCGAAGGCGCTGTCCGGCGGCCAGCGGCAGCGCGTCGCGATCGGCCGCGCGATCGTGCGCGAGCCCGGCGTGTTCCTGTTCGACGAACCGCTGTCGAACCTCGACGCGGCGCTGCGCGGCCAGACCCGCATCGAGATCGCGCGGCTGCATCGGCAGTTCGAACGCGCGAGCGTCGTCTACGTGACGCACGACCAGACCGAGGCAATGACGCTCGCCGACAAGATCGTGCTGCTGCACGCCGGCGCGGATACCGCGCAGCACGGCAGCATCGCGCAGGTCGGCGCGCCGCTCGACCTCTACCACCATCCGGCCAGCCGCTTCGTCGCCGGCTTCATCGGCTCGCCGCGGATGAACTTCCTGCCGGCCGTCGTGACCGCGTGCGACGCGCGTCGCACGACCGTCACGCTCGTGCCGTCCGGCGAAACCTTCGTGCTGCCGCGCGACGGCTCGTCGCTCTCCGCCGGCGCCGCCGTGACGCTCGGCATCCGCCCCGAACACCTGACGCTCGGCGCCGTGCCCGACGCGACGACGCTCGCGCGCGACGTCGCGCTCGTCGAACGCCTGGGCGAGCAGACCTGCGTGCACCTCGATCCGGCCGGCCAGCCGAACGCGACGCCGCTGATCGCGAAAGTGCCCGGCGACGCGCAGGTGCGCACCGGCGAACGCGTGCACGTGCACGCGCCGGCCGCGGCCTGCCACCTGTTCACCGAAGACGGCCGCGCGGTGCCCGCGTGCGCCGATCTTCCCGTCCACCACTACGCATAAGGATCGGGCATGCGCCTCGGAGTCTGTTACTACCCGGAACACTGGCCGGAATCGATGTGGGCCGACGACGCCCGCCGGATGAAAGCGCTCGGCATCGAACAGGTGCGGATCGCCGAATTCGCATGGAGCCGCATCGAGCCGTCGCCGGGCGAATACGACTGGGGCTGGCTCGACCGCGCGGTCGACGTGCTCGGCGCGGCCGGCCTCGAGATCGTGATGTGCACGCCGACCGCGACGCCGCCGAAATGGCTGGTCGACCGCCATCCCGACATCCTCGCGATCGGCGCGGACGGCCGCCCGCGCGCGTTCGGTTCGCGCCGCCACTACGATTTCTCGTCGCCGACCTATCTCGAAGCGTCGCGCCAGATCTGCACGGCGGTCGCCGAACGCTACGGCCGCCACCCGGCCGTGCGCTACTGGCAGACCGACAACGAACTGGGCTGCCACCAGACCGTCGTCAGCTATTCGCCGGCCGCGCTCGTGCGCTTTCGCGAATGGCTGAAAGCGCGCTACGGCACGATCGACGCGCTGAACCGCGCGTGGGGCACCGTGTTCTGGAGCATGGAGTATCGCCATTTCGACGAAGTCGACGCGCCGGTGGGCACCGTGACCGAAGCCCATCCGTCGCACCGCCTCGACTACCGGCGCTTCGCGTCCGACGAGCTCGCGCGCTATCACCGGATGCAGGTCGACGTGATCCGCGCGCACTCGCCGGGCCGGCCGGTCGCGCACAACTTCATGCAACTGTTCACCGAATTCGATCACTACGAAGTCGCGCGCGACCTCGACGTCGCGACGTGGGACAGCTATCCGCTCGGCGCGCTCGAGGAGCTGTGGTTCGCGCCCGACGTGAAGGCGCGCTGGCTGCGCACCGGCCATCCGGATTTCGCGTCGTTCAATCACGACCTGTATCGCGGCATGTCGAAGCTGCCGTTCTGGGTGATGGAGCAGCAGCCGGGCCCCGTGAACTGGGCGCACTGGAATCCCGCGCCGCTGCCGGGCATGGTGCGGCTGTGGAGCTGGGAAGCGTTCGCGCACGGCGCCGGCTGCGTGTCGTACTTCCGCTGGCGGCAGGCGCCGTTCGCGCAGGAACAGATGCACGCGGGCCTGAACACCCCCGACAACCAGCTCGACGCAGGCGGCCGCGAAGCGCAGCGCGTCGCGCAGGAAATCGCCGCCGTGCTCGACGCCGGCGCAGATGCCGACGCGAACGGCGCGGTGCGCGCGTCGGTCGCGCTGGTGTTCGACTACGACGCGAAGTGGCTGTTCGAAGTGCAGCCGCAAGGCGCCGATTTCCACTACCCGCGCTTCGCATTCGAGTACTACTCGGCGCTGCGCTCGCTCGGGCTCGACGTCGACATCGTGTCCGCGCATGCGCCGCTCGACGGCTACCGGCTCGTCGTCGTGCCGCCGCTGCCGGTCGTGCCCGACGATTTCGCGTCGCGGCTCGCCGCGTCGGGTGCGCACGCGGTGTTCGGCCCGCGCACCGGCTCGAAGACCGCCGACCTGCAGATTCCGCCGGCGCTGCCGCCCGGCCCGCTCGCGTCGATCCTGCCGGTACGCGTGTGGCGCGTCGAATCGCTGCGGCCGAACGTGACCGAGCCGATCGACGGCACGCTGCGCGACGGTTCTCCGCTCGCGGGCGAAGCGCGTCACTGGCGCGACCTCGCCGAACTGAACGACGACGGCGCACGCAGCGTCGTGCACGCACGCTTCGCCGACGGCCATCCGGCCTGCGTGTCGCATGGCGCGCTGCACTACTGGGCCGCGCTGTTCGACGACGCGACCACCGCGCGACTGTTCGCCGACGTCGCAGCCGTTGCGGGTCTCGCGCCGACGCCGCTGGCCGACGGCGTGCGCGTGAGCCGGCGCGGCGGCCTGACCTACGTATTCAACTATCGCGACACGCCGCATGCGATCGACGGCATAGCGCCGTCCGCATTCGTGTTCGGCGCCGCGCAGGTCGAGCCGCAAGGCGTGGCCGTGTATCGAAGCCGTTCGTAGCAACGCCCCCGGCGCCGCCACGCGCCGGTCACGCACAAACAACGACACACAGGACTGGAGACACTCATGACCCATCGCCCCCTTCGCGTCGCTGCCCGCCTGGCGAGCGCCGCCGCCATCGCGTTCGCATCGTTCGGCGCGACGACGCCCGCCGATGCCGGCACGCTGACCATCAACATCGCGTTCAAGGGCGCAAGCCAGCGCGCGGTGTGGCAATCGACGATCGAAGCGTTCCACAAGGCCCATCCGGACATCGACGTGAAGCCCACCTTCGTCGACGAGGAGGCGTACAAGGTGCAGCTCCCGGCATGGCTCACGACCGTCGCGCCGGACGTCGTGAACTGGCATGCGGGCGAGCGAATGGCGTACTACGCGAAGCGCGGGCTGTTCGAGGACCTGAGCGGCGACTGGACGAAGAACGGCTGGGATGCGATGTATGCGTCGACGCGCAGCGCGTCGTCCTATAACGGCAAGCAGTACGCGGCGCCGACCGTCTACTACTCGTGGGGGCTGTTCTACCGCAAGGACCTGTTCCGCAAGGTCGGCATCGCCGACGAACCGAAGACCTGGGACCAGTTTCTCGACGCGTGCAAGAAGCTGAAGGCGGCCGGCATCACGCCGATCGCGATCGGCGGCCGCGACGCATGGACGCTCGCCGGCTGGTTCGACTATCTCGACCTGCGCCTGAACGGCAACGCGTTCCACCAGCAGCTGATGGCCGGCGACGTGCCGTACACCGACCCGCGCGTGAAGAAGGTCTATACGACGTGGAAATCGCTGATCGATTCGGGCTACTTCATCGACAACGCGCTGTCCTACGATCTCGATGGCGCGCAGCCGTTCCTGTTCCAGGGCAAGGCCGCGATGATGCTGATGGGCACCTTCATCGCGGCCGGCTTCCCGCCGAACGTGAAGCAGGAAATGGGCTACTACCGCTTCCCGATCATCGACCCGAAGGTGCCGACCGCCGAGGACGGCCCGGTCGAATCGCTGCACATCCCGACCAAGGCGAAGAACAAGGCCGACGCGCACACGTTCCTCGCATTCGTCGAAACGCCTGAGATCGGCGCGAAACTCGCCGAAGGGCTCGGCTCGCTGTCGGCCAACAGCAAGTCGCCCGAGCCGGCCGATCCGATCTCGCGTATCGGCTTCCGGATCCTCGCCGACACGAAGGGCGGCGTCGCGCAGTTCTACGACCGCGACATGACCAAGGAAATGGCCGACGAGGGGATGAAGGGCATGCAGCAGTTTCTCGCGAATCCCGCACAGCTCGATACGGTGCTCGCGCAACTCGAACAGACCCGCAAGCGGATCTACAAGAAGTGAGCGCGTGACCCAACCGGCGGCCGCGCGCCGCCGTGTCCGTTTCAGGAGGCTTGTCGTGTCCAGTCCGATCGCGTCCCCCTCGCCCGCCGGCACCGCGCCGCCGCGCGGCTCATCCGCCAGCACATTGCCCGCGCGCCGCCCGTCGCCCGCCGTGCGGCGGCAACGGCGCGCCGCGTGGCTCTTTCTCGCGCCGGCCTGCGCGATGGTGGCCGTCTACGTGATCTGGCCGATCCTGTCGACGCTGTGGCTGAGCCTGTACAACTGGGACGGGATGACCGAGCGCACCTTCGTCGGTCTCGCGAACTACGCGGAGCTGCTGCAGGCGCCGACGTTCTACACGGCGCTGCGCAACAACGTGATCTGGCTCGTGCTGTTCATGCTCGCGCCGCCGCTCGGCCTCGCGCTCGCGCTGTACCTGAACCAGGCGGTCGGCGGCATCCGGCTCGTGAAGTCGCTGTTCTTCGCGCCATTCGTGCTGTCGGGCGTGGTCGTCGGGCTGATCTTCTCGTGGTTCTACGATCCGACCTTCGGGCTGCTTGCACTCATCGCCGGGCACGGCATCCCGGTGCTCGGCGACGCGCGCTACGCGACCTTCGGCATTGTGTTCGCCGCACTGTGGCCGCAAACGGCGTACTGCATGATCCTGTACCTGACCGGCCTCACGTCGGTCAATCCGGAACAGATCGAAGCCGCGCGGATGGAAGGCGCGCGCGGCTTCGCGCTGCTGTGGCACGTCGTGCTGCCGCAACTGCGGCCGACCACCTTCATGGCGATCGTCGTCACCGTGATAGGCGCGCTGCGCAGCTTCGACCTGATCTCGGTGATGACGGGCGGCGGCCCGTTCGAAAGTTCGACCGTGCTCGCGTATTACATGTACGACCAGGCGATCAAGTACTACCGGCTCGGCTATTCCGCGTCGATCGCCGTCGTGCTGTTCGCGATCATGCTCGTCTACATCGCGTTCCAGTTGCGCCGCATGCTGCGCAACGAACAGTGACTTTCGGGAGTGCACTCATCATGTTTCCGACACCCGTTGCCCGGTGGAAGCCGGTATCGCGCCGGCTGTACAAACTGTCGCTGCCCGTCGCGCTCGTGATCTGGCTGCTGCCGATGATCGCCGTGTTCGTCACGTCGGTGCGCTCGACCGAGGAGCTCGTCGAAGGCCACTACTGGGGCTGGCCGCGGCATTTCTCGATGATCGAGAACTATCGCGACGCGCTGACCACGTCGCCGATGCTGCATTACTTCTGGAACAGCGTGCAGATTACCGTGCCGTCGGTCATCGGCTCGATCGCGCTCGCGGCGATGGCCGGCTTCGCGCTCGCGACCTACCGGTTTCGCGGCAATACCGCACTGTTCGGCACGTTCGTCGCCGGCAACTTCGTGCCCGTGCAGGTGTTGATGATTCCGGTGCGCGACCTGTCGCTGCGGCTCGGCGTGTTCAATACCGTCGAAGCGCTGATCCTGTTTCACGTCGCGTTCCAGACGGGGTTCTGCACGCTGTTCCTGCGCAACTTCATCAAGCAGTTGCCGTTCGAGCTGATCGAGGCGGCGCGCATCGAAGGCGCGGGCGAATGGACGGTGTTCTGGCGCATCGTGCTGCCGCTGATCCGGCCCGCGCTGGCCGCGCTCGCGATTCTCGTGTTCACGTTCGTGTGGAACGATTACTTCTGGGCGCTGTGTCTCACGCAGGGCGACGAGGCGGCGCCGATCACGGCGGGTGTCGCGGCGCTGAAGGGGCAATGGACGACGTCGTGGAATCTCGTATCGGCCGGGTCGATCCTCGCCGCGCTGCCGTCGGTCGCGATGTTCTTCGCGATGCAGAAGCACTTCGTCACGGGGCTCACGTTCGGCGCGACGAAAGGCTGAACGCCCGCCGATCGCGTTTTCGCATCTCCCCCTCCGCATCGTGAGGTTGCCCGCTTCGGCGGGCTTTTTTCATGCTTTGTGAAGGTGGGTGCATGTCGGTTGGCGAGCCCCGATCCGCCATCCCGGCTTCAACGGCATCGACGATCGCCTGTCGTCGATGCCGTTTGCCCGGATGATCGGACTCGCGATTACTCGCTGCGGCCCGAAGCGAGGTTGGCATTGATCCACGACGCCACGTCGGTGACCGGGATGGCGTGGCGTTGATTGAACGTCCCGCTCTTGTCCCATGCGACGCCCCGCCCTTGAGCAAATGCCGCGCGATACTTGCGCATCATGTTGTTCGGGTCGCGCGCCAGCTCATCGAGCAAGTACTGCTCGCTCCACGCCGAACGGCTGAAGGGGCGGCCGAGGGCCGCTTCCAGCTTGTCGGCGACCTCCCCGTAAGTCACGGTGTCGCCAGCCAGATACACGATCTCGTTCCGGATACGGGGTTGCGCGAACACGATCGCGGCAGTCAGCGCGCCGATATCGTCGGGCGTCGTCAGCGTCACGGCGGTGTCGAGGCTGCCCAGCGCGTGGACCGCGTCGTTTTGCAGATCGACTACACCGAAGTCCGGCTCGAACAGGTAGCTCGTGAACATGCCGGTCGAAATGATGACCCACTCGGTCTGGTGCTGACTGCGCAGCAATTCGCGCACGTCCAGCTGGGCGTCGAAGATGTCCTGCGGACTGCCGCGGCCGATCACGTCGAAATCGACCCCGAACTGCCACGGGAAGTACCTCGGGATGCGCGCCTGCAACGCAGCCCGCGCCAACTTCATCGGCGTATCGATGCCGGCTGTAATGCCCGCGCAACCGATTACCGTGTCATATCGCGCGAACAGGGCGGCGAGTTCGTCGATGGAATGCTTCACGAAATCGCCTACGACGATCTCGATCCCAAGCGCCCGAATCTCCGCGATATCATGCCGCTTGGCGGGTGCGCTGGACTCGAGGGCACTCGCGCGCAGCAGCACGCTGATCTTCGCGCCGGCGATGTCCTTCGCTCGACGTGCAAGATTGCGTAGTACCGGGAGGCCGAGTTCGCCAGCACCGAGCACGAGAATGTTTCGGGAAGTCGCGTCAGGGTCTGCTGGGTTCATCGTTTAGCCTGCTGAGGAATTGAGTTGCACGCAGTCTAGCGATGCATGGTTGTGTTTGAAAGAAGGTACACGCGTGATACCGGGAGCGAGATAGTTGGATCGAGACGAACTTCTCCGATATTCGCAGACCGTGTGCGACGGCCTGCGAGACGATGATGACGGGTTGCGGCGGGAGGTGCTCGCCCATGCCGGAAGCCGTTGGTCGCTCGGTGTCGTCCACACGCTCGGCGTGTACGGCCGACTGCGCCATGCGGAAATCGGCAGGCGCATGCATGGGGTGACTCAGCGCATGTTGACGCGCACGTTACGACAGCTCGAACGTGACGGCCTGGTGCTCCGTCACGATTTCGAAGAAGTCCCGCCTCGAGTCGAATACGAGTTGTCCGACACGGGCATGGACCTGCTCGTCAGGATGGTCCCGCTGTGGACCTGGATCGTCGAGAATGCGGACCGCTTCCGGGAAGCACGGCTGAATTTCGACAGGGAACACCGCGACGCAGACGCGTAGCTTGCCGGGATTTCGACGTGCTTCGCAGATGGGCGCGACTTTGATCGACATCGGTCGTCGAGATATGCTTCGACTTCCTGAGAAAGCCTGAGAGACAGCGTCCGCGGAAGTTTGGCGTCGTGCGGAACCGCCCTCCGCGGACGCCGGCCTTCGGTATCGAGCGACATCGATTCCACTACGCGTATTTGTCGCCGACCGTACTGCGAATCGGATGGGTGTCGTACACGATGATCATCCGTTCGATCAGCCCCGCGGTGTCGAACTCGAACACGTCGACGCACTCGAAGCGCGCCACCGAACCGTCTTTCAGGGCCCAGTCGTAGATGAAGTAACCTGTCGCACGTCGCGCCCCACTCGTGCTGACGCAGATATCGATCGGTGTAATCCTGCTTTCTCCCGATGCGGCCGCGACCTTCGAGAAGAAGGGCTCGGGGTGCATCCAGCCGAGAAATGGCGAGAAAATCCGCGCGTCCGGCGTGAATAGCGCGCAGATGGCGCCGACATCGGCGCGCTCCAGTTCCCGCAGGTAAGCGCGAACCCGTTCCGTGTAGAGTGATTCCGACGTTGAGCCCAAAATTATCCTCCGATCATTCGTCGACAGCCCCGTTCATTCGCAAGAACAGGGCATCCGGTAGACGCACGATAGCGACGCACCGATGACCGAACAATCGAAAAATTCGCAACCCGGGTATGCGGCGCATGCATATCCGCTCGCTGACCTGACGCGGCCGCTCCCGCCGTTGGCGGCGATTCAGTCGTTCGTCGCGGCGGCGCAGCTGGGCAGCGTCAGCAAGGCCGCGGATCATCTATGCCGCACGCAAGGCGCCGTGAGCCGCCAGATACAGCAGCTGGAGACGCACTATCGATGCGCACTGTTCGTGCGCCATGTATCGGGGCTGACGTTGACGCCAGAAGGCAATGCACTGCTGACGGTCGCGGTCGACGTGCTCACGCAACTGGTTCGGCACGCGGATTCCCATGCACGGGCGACCTCGGTGCTCACGTTGAAGTTGCCGTCCACGTTCGCCGTTCGCTGGCTGCTCCCGCGGCTGCCGGACATTCAACGCGCAATGAGCGGGACGGAGCTGCGTATTTCGACATCCGCGGACGACACGCCCGATTTCACGACGTCCGACGTCGACGCCATCATCGTGCGAGGCACGGGACAGTGGACCGGTATGGAAGCCGTACCGCTGTTTCCCGAGCGGCTCACGCCGATGTGCTCGCCCGCGTTGGCGACATCGCTGCGATCGGTTGCCGACTTGGCGCACGTCGCTTTGCTCCATCCCGGGCCCAGCCGCGCAGAGTGGAGATGCTGGCTCGATCACGTGGGGGCGCGCCAGATCGATGCGGGGCGCGGGCTCGTGTTCGATACCCTCGAATTGACGCTCGCGGCATCGATGGAAGGGCACGGCATTGCAATCGGCGACCCGCGAATGGCGAGAGACCGGCTCCGTGCCGGATCGCTGGTGACACCGTTTGACGATGTGGCTGAAGACGGCCTTTCCTACTTCCTCGTCTATCCGCCCCAACGGGCGGCACAACCGAAAATTCGGGCCCTCGCCGACGTCTTGCTACGACTGGCGCGAGAAGATTGATTGACACGAGAACGCCCGAAACGTGGTGGGCAGCCGACCTTCAAATGGCGCACCCAACGTACCGACGAATGACGGGCCTGGTCAGAGATCCCCGCGCACTTCGCCGGTTCCCAGCGCGCTGCGCTGCCGGTTGACTTCGGCCCACAACTCGTCGCTGTCGTCCTCGCGCAGCACGATCATCCAGTCCAGCTGCTCGTCGGTCACGCCGAAGTACGCCAGAATTTCCCGGCGAACCCCGTCGATGAACGCCGCGTATTCCGGGGTGGCCTGCGCCCGCGCGTGCAGGGCGTCGTATTCCGCATCGTCCATGCCGCCGCCCTGTTCGTCGATATAGCGCGAAATCCATTGGTCCCGTTCGTGGTCGTAATCGGCTTCGGCGCGCATCGCTTGCACGGCCGTGTAGAAATCCAGTTGGGCAAACGCGGCGATCGCCGCCGTCGTCGCCTCGTCGAATGTCGTCGTCATTCCATCTCTCACTTCAGTCATCGCACATCATGGGTCATGCGGGGAAGCCGCTGTCGTGCGCGGTTTCACGCCGCGAACGAGAAAACCGGCAGCGCTGTTCCGAGCCGCCCGTATGCGTTCACTGCATCGGGCGGTTCGATCGTATCGGGCACGTCGAAAAGGGAAGGGTTCAATCTACCGGGACGGCTTGCCCGGTTTGCCCCGCCCCCCGGCAGATTTGCCGGCGGCCTTCCCCGCAGCCGGCTTGGCCGCCGGTTTGCTACGCGGCTTCTGCACGCTGAACGGGCTGCCGATGGTGTAGTCCGGGCCTTGACCCGCACCATTGGCCACCGCGTGCTGCGTCCCGGACGTGCGCTTGCCTCCGCCACCTTGCGTATGCGGCTTCTTGCCCGGCGCCTGTCGGGCCGCCGGCGCAGCTTGCGGCACCTTGGGTTTCTTCGGCTTTTTGGGTTTCTTGATGAGCTGACCCGTCGCGCTCGTCTCCGGCACGCGGTGGTCGGCTTCGAAACCCGGCTCCTCTTCCCGCCGCAGCGTCTGCCGGATCAGCGCTTCGATCGCGGCCAGTTGCGGCGCTTCGTCGGCGCACACGAGCGACACCGCGATGCCGCTCGCGCCCGCGCGGCCGGTGCGGCCGATACGGTGCACGTAGTCTTGCGCGACGATCGGCAGATCGACGTTGATCACCAGCGGCAGATCGTCGATATCCAGCCCGCGCGCCGCCACGTCGGTGGCGACCAGCATCTGCACTTCGCCCGTCTTGAAGCGCTCCAGCGCGCGCAGACGCGCGGGCTGCGGCTTGTCGCCGTGGATCGTATCGACCGCATAGCCGGCCTTCTCCAGCATGACCGCCAGATAATCGACGCCATTGCGGGTCTTGACGAACACCAGCGCGTGCTCCCACTTGTTTTGGGCCACGAGGTGCATGAAGAGGTCGGGCTTGTTCCGCTTGTCGACGGGCACGACCCACTGCTTGATCTTGCTAGCCGTGGCGTTGGGCGGGCTGACGCTGATGTCGACCGGGCTGCGCAGAATGCCGGCCGCCAGCGTGCGGATTTCGTCGGAGAACGTCGCGGAGAACAGCAGCGTCTGGCGCTTGGCGGGCAACGCGGCAAACACCGCGTCGAGTTCGCGCGCGAAGCCGAGATCGAGCATGCGGTCGGCTTCATCGAGCACCAGTGTCTGGACCTGGTCGAACTGCACGGCGTTCTGGCGATTGAGGTCGAGCAAGCGGCCGGGCGTCGCCACGAGCACGTCGACGCCCTTGCGCAGCTTCATCATCTGAGGATTGATGCTCACCCCGCCGTAGGCGGCCAGGAATCGCAGATCGAGGCCCTTGCCGTACTCGACGAAGCTTTGCAGCACTTGCTCGGCCAGTTCGCGGGTGGGCACCAGCACCAGCACGCGCGCACGGTTGCTCGATACCGCCGGGCCGTGCTGCACGAGCCGCTGCAACAGCGGCAGCGCAAAGCCGGCCGTCTTGCCGGTGCCGGTCTGTGCGGCGGCCATGACATCCTTGCCGCCGAGCACGACGGGAATCGCCTTGGCCTGCACCGGCGTGGGTGTCTGGTAATTGAGGCCCTGCAGGTTACGCAGCAACGGCTCGATCAGGCCAAGCGAGGCAAAAGACATGGACGTGTTCCGGGCTAAAACCGCAATTCTAGCGGTTACCGCGCCGGCCAAGCCCGCCCGCTCACGTCCACCCTTCGAGCCTCAACGTCGAGCGCACGAGCCGCTGTTCCTCCTGCTCGATCTCGCGCAGATAGTCGACGCACTGACGGATATGTTCGCTCGCGGCCTTGCGCGCCTGATCGGGCAGCCGGCCGGTGACCGCGTTGTAAAGCCGCGCATGCTGGCGGTCGATCTGCTTCTTCAGCGGTTCGCGGTGATAGAGGTTGTTCACCGACGCGAACACCGAGCTGAGCAGCAGGTCGGTCAGCGACTGCAGCGTATTGACGAGCACCGGGTTGTGCGATGCCTCGCAGATCGCCAGATGAAACGCGTGGTCGAGCTTCGCGCGCGCGGCGGGATCGAGATCCTGCGCGTCGGCCGCCGTCATTTCCTCGTAGCGGCGCCGGATCAGGATGAAATCGGCCGGCGTGCCACGCAGCGCCGCGAGCCGGGCGGCTTCGGCCTCGAGCATCCCGCGCACCTCGAACAGGTCGTACAGCGTGCGCGGCTGCGAGCCGAGTAGATGCATCATCGGCGTGATCGCGCGCTGCGGGGTCAGGCTCGCGACGAACGAACCCTTGCCGTGCGTCGTGTCGATGATCCCGCGCGCGTGCAGCAGCTTCATGCCTTCGCGCACGGCCGTGCGCGACACGCCGAGCTTCTCGGTCAGCCGCCGCTCCGACGGCAGCGCCTGCCCGGCCTTCAGCACGCCGTCGACGATCAACTGCTCGATCCGCTCGGCGACGACGTCGGCCACGCGCCGCGCCGGCCGCTCTCGATCCTGCATTTCCATACTGGTATGACCACTCTGGACGAATGTCGTCGATTTTCTCACAAAGCCTTGTCGTCATTGGTTTTTATCGGTCATTAAAGAAACCGCACCCGATGACTTTCCAAAAACTGGTACGACCACCTTCAAGACGGCTGGACAGGCCCGCGCGTCCCGCCAAGAATGCCGTCCATCCGGCGTGTCGCGCATCGCGCGGCCAGCCGCAAGGTGGAGACGGAGACACACGATGAGTTTCATCTACGACGAACGGATCGACGGCCCACTGACGTGCGTCGACCGCGCCACGCTCGTCGCCGCGCTGCACGCGGCGGCGCCCGGCCTCGACGTGCTGCACGAACGCGAGGCGTTGAAGCCGTTCGAATGCGACGGCCTCGCCGCGTACCGCACGGTGCCGCTCGCGGTCGTGCTGCCCGATACGGTCCACCAGGTGCGCGCGGTGCTGCGCGTCGCGGCCGCGCACGGCGTGCCGGTCGTCGCGCGCGGCGCGGGCACGGGGCTGTCGGGCGGCGCGATGCCGCTCGAAAAAGGCATCCTGCTGGTGATGGCGAAGTTCAACCGGATTCTCGACATCGACCCCGATGCCGGCATCGCACGCGTGCAGCCCGGCGTGCGCAACCTCGCGATCTCGCAGGCCGCCGCGCCGCACGGCCTCTACTACGCGCCCGATCCGTCGTCGCAGATCGCGTGCTCGATCGGCGGCAACGTGGCCGAGAACGCGGGCGGCGTGCATTGCCTGAAATACGGGCTCACGGTGCACAACATCCTGAAGGTCGAGATCCTCACGATCGACGGCGACACGCTCACGCTCGGCGCCGATGCGCTCGACGCACCGGGCTTCGACCTGCTCGCGCTGTTCACCGGCTCCGAGGGAATGCTCGGGATCGTCACCGAAGTGACCGTGAAGCTGCTACCGAAACCGCCGAGCGTGAAGGTGTTGATGGCCAGCTTCGACGACGTCGCCGAGGCCGGCGCCGCGGTCGCGCGGATCATCGGCGCGGGCGTGATTCCCGGCGGCCTCGAGATGATGGACAACCTCGCGATCCGCGCGGCCGAGGATTTCATCCACGCGGGCTATCCGGTCGACGCGCAGGCGATCCTGCTGTGCGAACTCGACGGCGCCGCGGCCGATGTCGAAGAAGACGCCGAACGCGTCGCCGCGCTGCTGCGCGACGAGGGCGCAAGCGAGATTCGCGTCGCGCGCGACGAAGCCGAGCGCCAGCGCTTCTGGGCCGGCCGCAAGAACGCGTTCCCGGCCGTCGGCCGGATGTCGCCCGACTACTACTGCATGGACGGCACGATCCCGCGCCGCGAGCTGCCGCGCGTGCTCGAAGGGATCGCCGCGCTGTCCGCCGAATACGGGCTGCCGGTCGCGAACGTGTTCCACGCGGGCGACGGCAACATGCATCCGCTGATCCTGTTCGATGCGAACCGGCCCGGCGAGCTCGACCGCGCGGAAGCGCTCGGCGGCAAGATCCTCGCGCTGTGCGTCGCCATGGGCGGCAGCATCACCGGCGAACACGGCGTCGGGCGCGAGAAGATCAACCAGATGTGCGTGCAGTTCAACGCCGACGAAATCACGTTCTTTCATGCGGTGAAGGCCGCGTTCGATCCGCAGCGCCTGCTCAATCCCGGCAAGAACATCCCGACGCTGCACCGCTGCGCCGAATTCGGCGCGATGCACGTCCATCACGGCAAGCTGCCGTTTCCCGAACTGGAGCGCTTCTGATGCGACGCGAACGCGAACCCGAATCGATCGACGACAGCGCGGCGCTCGTCGCGCAGGTCGACGCGGCGATCCACGATCGCCAGCCGCTGCACATCCGCGGTGCCGGCACGAAGGCGTTCGTCGGGCGGCCGGTCGAAGGCCGCACGCTCGACGTGCGCACGCATCGCGGCGTCGTGTCGTACGACCCGACCGAACTCGTGATCACCGCGCGCGCCGGCACGCCGCTCGCCGATCTCGACGCGATGCTCGACGCGGCCGGCCAGATGCTGCCGTGCGAGCCGCCGTCGTTCGGCGGCGCGGCGACGGTCGGCGGCATGTTCGCGGCGGCGCTGTCGGGCCCGCGCCGCCCGTGGGCCGGCGCGGTGCGCGACTTCGTGCTCGGCTGCCGCGTGATCACCGGCCACGCGAAGCATCTGCGCTTCGGCGGCGAGGTGATGAAGAACGTCGCGGGCTACGACGTGTCGCGGCTGCTCGCCGGCAGTTTCGGCTGCCTGGGCGTCGTGACCGAGGTATCGCTGAAGGTGCTGCCGAAGCCGCGCGCGACCGGCGATCTCGCGTTGACGCTCCCGGCGGGCGAAGCCGTGCAACGCGTCGCCGCGTGGCGCCGCGCGGGGCTGCCGCTGGCCGGCGCGTGCCACGCGGACGGCGTGCTGCGCGTGCGACTCGAGGGCGGCGAGGGCTCGGTGAAGGCCGCGCGCGACACGATCGGCGGCGACCGGATGGACGATCGCGACGACGGCTTCTGGGCCCGTCTGCGCGACCTGTCGCTGCCGTTCTTCGACGATCCGCGCCCGCTGTGGCGTGTGTCGGTGCCGGCCGCCGCGCCGCTCGACGCGCTCGCCGATGCGCAGCTCGTCGACTGGGGCGGCGCACAGCGCTGGCTCAAGAGCGATGCCGCGCCGGCCGACGTGCAGCGCTTCGCCGCCCAGTGCGGCGGCCACGCGACCTGCTACACGCCGGGCACGACACCGGAGCCGTTCCAGCCGCTGCCGCCCGCGCTGCTGCGCGTGCACCGGCAACTCAAGGCGCAGCTCGACCCGCACGCGATTTTCAATCCCGGCCGGCTCTACGCCGACTTCTGACGCCAACCGACTTCGACCCGCCGATGCAAACCAACCTCAGCGAAGCAAGCAAGGCTCTCGCCCGGGCCGACGAAGCGGAAGCGATCCTGCGCGCCTGCGTGCACTGCGGCTTCTGCAATGCGACCTGCCCGACCTATCAGGTGCTCGGCAACGAGCTCGACGGGCCGCGCGGCCGCATCTACCTGATCAAGCAGCTGCTCGAAGGCGAGCCGTGCGGCGAACGCACGCAACAGCACCTCGACCGCTGCCTGACGTGCCGCAACTGCGAGACGACCTGCCCGTCCGGCGTGCGCTACCACACGCTGCTCGACATCGGCCGCGCGGAAGCCGAGAAGCGCGCGCGGCGGCCGGCGCGCGAGCGCCTGCTGCGTGCGGGGTTGCGTCACGTGGTGCCGCGCCCGGCGACGTTCGCCGCGCTGCTGAAGGCCGGCCGCGCGCTGCGCCCGCTGCTGCCCGGCGCGCTGCAGGACAAGATCCCGGCCGCCGTGCCCGCGGCCGCGCCGCGCCCGACCGTGCGTCATGCGCGGCGCGTGCTGATGCTCGAGGGCTGCGTGCAGCCGGCGCTGTCGCCGAACACCAATGCGGCCGCCGCGCGCGTGCTCGACCGGCTCGGCATCAGCGTGACGCCGGCGCGCGAAGCCGGCTGCTGCGGCGCGACCGAATATCACCTGAATGCGCAGGAAGCGGGCCTTCAGCGCGCCCGCCGCAACGTCGACGCATGGTGGCCGGCGATCGAGGCCGGCGCGGAAGCGATCGTGCTGACCGCGAGCGGCTGCGGCGCGTTCGTGAAGGAATACGGCGACCTGCTGCGCTCCGACCCCGTCTACGCGGAGAAGGCGCGGCGCGTCAGCGCACTCGCGCGCGATCTGGCCGAAGTGATCGCGGCCGAGCCGCTCGACGCGCTCGCCGATGCGACGCCACGGCGCGTCGCGGTGCACTGCCCGTGCACGCTGCAGCACGCGCAGCGCCTCGGCGGCGCGGTGGAAAGCATCCTCACGCGGCTCGGCTTCGATCTGACGAATGTCGCCGATGGCCATCTGTGCTGCGGCTCGGCCGGCACCTATTCGCTGACGCAGCCCGCGCTCGCGACGACATTACGCGACAACAAGCTCGATGCGCTCGAAGCCGCGCAGCCGGACCTGATTGTGACCGCCAACGTCGGCTGCCAGACTCACCTGAACGGCGCGGGCCGCACGCCCGTGCGCCACTGGATCGAGCTCGTCGACAACCGGCTGGTCGACTGACCGCCTATTCCGGAGGAACGCCATGCAAACGAAACCCGAACTCGAACTGGCCGATGCCGAGCGCATGCTCGCCGCGGCCCGCGCGGAAGCGGAACGCCACGGCTGGGCCGTGTCGATCGCCGTCGTCGACGATGGCGGCCATCTGCTCGCGTTCGCGCGGCTGAACGGCGCATCGCCGGCCAGCAGCGCCATCGCGCAGGACAAGGCGCGGGCGGCGGCGCTCGGCCGTCGCGAAACGAAGGCGTATGAGGATATGATCAACGGTGGCCGCACCGCGTTCCTGAGCGCGCCGCTGTCGGGCTTGCTCGAAGGCGGCGTGCCGGTGACGGTCGGCGGCCGGATTGCAGGCGCGATCGGTGTGTCTGGCGTAAAGTCCGAACAGGACGCGCAGATCGCCCGCGCCGGTACACAAAGCGTCGTGGCCTAGGGTCTGTTCACGCTAATAACGGGCTTGCGAACGTGCCTTTCCAGCCGCAGGGCAAGGAGAGAGGAGGCGCAATAGCCGTAGCTATTGCAACGACGAACGACGCCGCCATGCGGGTGGAAAGGCACGTTCCCCTGTTTGGAGAAATCGTTCGTGGGGCTGGCCCCCAGAAGGGCCGATCGCCGCGTCATGCTCCTCGCGAATACGTCGAGTATTCGCTTCGTCGCAATCCTTGCGCTCGGCCCTTCTGGGGGCCAGCGCAAGCCCGTTATTAGCGTGAACAGGCCCGACAGCCAACGCGCGCGCGTTTTTCATTCCCCGGGAGGAATCACGATGATCGACCAAGCAGGACTGCAAGTCGCGCCAGCGCTGAGCCAGTTCATTGAAAACGAAGCGCTGCCGGGCACCGGCATCGACAAGGCCGCGTTCTGGAGCGGTTTCTCGGCGCTGGTGCACGACCTCGCGCCGCGCAATCGCGCGTTGCTCGCCGAGCGCGACCGCCTGCAGCAGGAACTCGACGCGTGGCATCGTGCCCACCCCGGCCCGGTACGCGACCACGCCGCGTATCGCGCGTTCCTCGAACACATCGGCTACCTCGTGCCGGTCCCGTCGAACGTCGCGGCAGCCACCGCGAACGTCGACAGCGAGATCGCCACGCAGGCCGGCCCGCAGCTCGTCGTGCCGCTGTCGAACGCCCGCTATGCGCTGAACGCCGCGAACGCGCGCTGGGGCAGCCTGTACGACGCGCTGTACGGCACCGACGCGCTGCCGGAAGACGGCGGCGCCGAACGCACGGCAGCCTACAACCCGACGCGCGGCCAGCGCGTGATCGACTACGCGCGCAACGTGCTCGACAACGCGGCGCCGCTCGCGAGCGGCTCGCACCGCGACGCGCTGCGCTACCGCGTGCAGGACGGCCAGCTCGCGGTCGAAACCGCGCAGGGCACCGTCGCGCTCGCGCAGCCGGCGCAATTCGTCGGCTACCAGGGCGCGGCCGGTGCGCCGTCCGCGATTCTGCTGAAGCACAACGGCCTGCACCTCGAGATCCAGATCGACGCGTCGACGCCGATCGGCCGCGCCGATCTCGCGAACGTGAAGGACGTCGTGCTCGAAGCCGCGGTCAGCACGATCATCGACTGCGAGGATTCGGTCGCGGCGGTCGACGCCGACGACAAGGTCCAGCTCTACCGCAACTGGCTCGGCCTGATGCAGGGCACGCTCGTCGAGGAAGTGGCGAAGGGCGGCAAGACCTTCACGCGCCGCCTGAACGCCGATCGCGAATACACGACGCCGGCCGGCGGCACGCTGTCGCTGCACGGCCGCTCGCTGCTGTTCGTGCGCAACGTCGGCCACCTGATGACCAACGGCGCGGTGCTCGATCGCGACGGCAACGAGATTCCGGAAGGGATCCTCGACGGCGTCGTCACGACGCTGTGCGCGCTGCACGATCTGAAGGCCAAGCGCAATTCGCGCACGGGCTCGATCTACATCGTGAAGCCGAAGATGCACGGCCCGGCCGAAGTCGCGTTCGCCGATACGCTGTTCGCGCGCATCGAGGATCTTTACGGCCTGCCGCGCAACACGCTGAAGATGGGCATCATGGACGAGGAACGCCGCACCAGCGTGAACCTCGCCGCGTGCATCGCAGCCGCCGCCGCGCGCGTCGCGTTCATCAACACCGGCTTCCTCGACCGCACCGGCGACGAGATGCACACCGCGATGGAAGCGGGCCCGATGATCCGCAAGGGCGACATGAAATCGTCGGCGTGGATCCAGTCGTACGAGCGCAACAACGTGCTCGCGGGCCTGTCGGCCGGCCTGCGCGGCCGCGCGCAGATCGGCAAGGGCATGTGGGCGATGCCGGACCTGATGCATGCGATGCTCGAGCAGAAGATCGCGCATCCGCGCGCCGGCGCGAACACCGCGTGGGTGCCGTCGCCGACCGCCGCGACGCTGCACGCGCTGCACTACCACCTCGTCGACGTGCAGGCCGTCCAGCAGGAACTCGAAAAGACGCCGTACGCGCGCGAGCGCGACGCGCTGCTCGAAGGGCTGCTGACCGTGCCGGTCGTCGAGCACGCCGCGTGGAGCGAGGCCGAAATCCTGAGCGAGGTCGAGAACAACGCGCAGGGCATTCTCGGCTATGTCGTGCGCTGGGTCGAACAGGGCGTCGGCTGCTCGAAGGTGCCGGACATCCACGACGTCGGCCTGATGGAAGATCGCGCGACGCTGCGCATCTCGAGCCAGCACATCGCGAACTGGCTGCGCCACGGCGTGATCACCGAGGCGTTCGTGCTCGACGTGTTCAAGCGGATGGCCCGCGTCGTCGACCAGCAGAACGCCGGCGATCCGAACTATCGCCCGATGGCGCCCGGCTACGACCAGTCGACCGCGTTCAAGGCCGCGTGCGCGCTCGCGCTGCAAGGCACGTCGCAGCCGAGCGGCTATACCGAGCCGCTGCTGCATCGGTTCCGGCTCGCGTTCAAGGCGCAACAGCACGGCGCCTGACCCCGCGCATGCGGCTCGCCCGCATGCCGGGTGCGGGTTGTACGCCGACCGTGCGAAACGGGCAGCCCGCGCGGCTGCCCGTTTTCATATTCGCGTGCACCCGGCCGTTGAAACCGATAATCGGTACATATCGCGCGCTTTCGCGTGCGGAGCGCATCCGACGTTAATCCGCGCGGGTCCGCCGGCGTGCGCCGCGCGACTTTTCCGCGCTGCCGCAAAGGCTTGCGCGGTAACGCTCCGCCCGACATTTGCAAGCCCGGGATTACGCGGAAATTTGATCCCGATCAATGGGTTGCAACATTTTCCGCGCACGCAAACACGCGCGTTATACTCCGTTCAATTCGCGTCGCGATTCGTCAGAGGGTCGAATTGCAGCAGACGTTACCTGTGAATACCTGGTTTATCGGTTTCTCGGGCCGCGATTGTCGGTAATCGGCGCCCGGTTTCTCCGCCAAGCGGAAGGCAGGCACGGGAAGGGCGCGCACCGGGTCGCCACCGGTAGTCATACGAACAATCGCATCGGCCCGCCGCCCGGCGACGATGCCCCCGATCCACGGACTATGGCAGAAACCGACTACGCAATGCCCAGCGAATCCGGCGTGACGAGCCGTGTCGCCGCTCATCTGCGCCGGTCCCTCCTGCCGCACCTGATCTTCTATACGGGGCTGCTGATCGCGCTGATCCTGCTGCTGCTGTGCGGAATCGTGCTGTACGAAGGCCGCATCGACGCGCGCGACCGCTCGCGCAGCATGCAGCAGAACCTCGCGCTGATGGCGTCGTGGGACATCGAACGCAACATCGAGATCTATTCGCTGTCGCTGCAGGCCGTCGTCGAGGGCGTGAACGACCCCGCGGTGGCCCGGCTGCCGATGGCGCTGCGCCGCCAGGTGCTGTTCGACCGATCGACGACGGCCAAGTATCTCGGCGGCATCTACGTGCTCGACGCGAAAGGCGACATCGCGGTCGACGGCATGAGCGACGTGCCGCGCAAGGCCAACTTCCGCAACGAACCGTACTTCACCGTGCACCGCGACAGCCCCGACGTCGGCCTGTACGTAAGCCCCCCGTATCACTCGCGGCTGCGCGGCGGCTCGCCGAGCATCGCGCTCAGCCGGCGGATCACGCGGCCCGACGGATCGTTCGGCGGCGTCGCGGTGATGTCGATCCGGCTCGAATATTTCCAGAACCTGTTCTCGCGCCTGTCGCTCGGCGATCGCGGTTCGGTCGCGCTGATCAACACGGATGGCAGGATGGTCGCGCGCGAGCCGTACGACCCCAAGATCGTCGGCCGCGACATCAGCCGCGCGAGCACGTTCCGGCAATTCATGACCGCCAGCGAAGGCAGCTTCGCCGATACCGCATCGATCGACGGCGTGCGGCGCCTGTACGTGTTCCGGCACCTCGAGCACCTGCCGCTCATCGTCATGGTCGCGCGCTCGGAAGCGGACACCTACGCCGCGTGGTACGACCGCGCGATCCCGATCGGCTCCGCGATGGTCGCCCTCGCGATAGGCTTCGTCGGCCTGTCGCTGCTGCTCGACGAGCAACTGCGCAAACGCCATCGCGCGGAAACCGAGCTGCAGGCGCTCGCGCGCACCGACGGCCTGACGGGCCTCGACAACCGCAGGATGCTCGACGTCACGCTCGGGCGCGAATGGCGCCGCGCCGCGCGCTCGCAACATGCGCTGTCGCTGCTGTTCATCGACGTCGACGACTTCAAGCGCTACAACGACACGCAGGGCCACCAGGCCGGCGACGACGCACTCGCCGCGGTCGGCCATTGCATCGCCGGCTGCCTGCGTCGCCCGGCCGACTATGCGGCGCGCTACGGCGGCGAGGAATTCGTCGTGGTGCTGCCGGACATCGACACGGACGGCGCGGTGACGATCGCCGAAACCATCCGCACGGGCATCCTCGATCTCGGCATCCGGCACGACGCGGGCACGGTCGGCCGCCTGACGGTGAGCATCGGCGTGACGACCAGCTACCCCGAGCACGACGACAACATCCAGGCCGCGCTGAAACGGGCCGACGATGCGCTGTATCGGGCGAAGGAAGGCGGGCGCAACCGTATCGCCGTGCAGGCCGCCCCGTCGCCCGCCAATCTCGCATCGCGGCGGGCCTGAGCGCACGGGCAGCGGCCGGGCGACCGCCGGGCCGCTGCCCCCGCCCGCAAAATCGCCGACAATACCGGCTCGATACGCCACCGCGCGACCGATGCGCCCGGACGGCCGCGCCTGGCCGGCCGCGCCACGCCAGCCGCTTCGCACCCCCATGAGACTCAAGGCAAAGATCTTCCTTCTGGCCATCGTGCCGTTCCTGCTCGCGATCGCCGGCATCGGTTTCGGCGTGCGTCAGCAGGCGACGTCGCTCGCGCGCACGCAGCACGCGACGATCCAGGCCGCGTACCTGTCGAGCAAGGAAGTCGAGCTGAAACACTACGTCGAGCTCGCGACGAGCGCGATCATGCCGCTCTACGACGCGAGCGGCCGCAATGCGCGCGACGACGCGCTGCTGCGCACGCAGGCGCTCGCGATGCTGCAGAAGATGAATTTCGGCCCCGACGGCTATTTCTTCGTCTACGACCTGCACGGCAATTCGCTGATGCATCCGCGCGAGCCCGAGCGCGTCGGCCACAACTTCTGGTCGATGCGCGACCCGCAGGGCGCGCTGACGATCCAGAAGCTGATCGGCGCGGCTTCGCAGGGCGGCGGCTACGTGCGTTACGCGTGGCAGCGGCCATCGACGGGCCGCGTCGCGCCGAAGCTCGGCTACGTCGTCGCGCTCGAGCGCTGGGGCTGGATGGTCGGCACCGGCATCTATCTCGACGACGTCGACACCGCGCTGCAGCGCATCGACGCGCGCGCGTCCGCGAACATCGAGCGCACGATGAGCTGGCTCACCGCGATCGCGCTCACCGGCGCGGCGGCGATCGCCGTGTGCGCGCTGGTGCTGAACGTCAGCGAGTCGCGCAGCGCCGACGCGAAGCTCAAGCTGCTCGCGCAGCGCGTCGTCGAATCGCAGGAGCAGGAGCGTGCGCGGCTGTCGCGCGAACTGCACGACGGGATCAGCCAGATGATGGTGTCCGCGAAGCTGATACTCGAATCCGCGCTCGCGCGTTTCGAGCGCGGCGCGTCGCGCGTGCCCGAAGCCGAGCAGGCGCTCGCGTCGGGCGTCGGGCGGCTCGGCGACACGCTGCGCGAAGTCCGGCGCATTTCGCATGCGCTGCGTCCGTCGATGCTCGACGATCTCGGTCTCGCGGCCGCGCTCGAGCAACTCGTGCGCGAGCTGGGCGCGGAAAGCGGCATCGACATCGGCTATACGCAGGTCGCGCACGGCGGCACGCGGCCGCTGCCCGAAGCCGTCAACACCGCGCTGTTCCGGATCGCGCAGGAAGCGCTGAGCAACATCGTGCATCATGCGCGGGCGTCGCGCGCGGCCGTCACGCTCGACGTCGGCGCGCAATTCGTCACGCTGACCATCGCCGACAACGGCTGCGGCTTCGACGCCGAACGCTCGCAGGCCGACGCGCGCCGCGGCATCGGCCTGCGCAACATGCGCGAGCGCCTCGATGCGCTCGACGGCACGCTGACGATCACGTCGCAGGTCGGCCATACCGTCGTCGCCGCGCGCGTGCCGCTGCGGCGCGCCGCCGCCTGAGCATGCGCACCATAACCGGAGACCTTTGCCCATGAGCGCCCCCGATACCGCCCGGCCCGCCGCCCGACTGCTGCTCGTCGACGATCACCCGCTCGTGCGCGACGGCTTGCGGATGCGGCTCGAAGCGGCCGACCTGTCGGTGGTCGGCGAGGCCGGCAACGCGGACGAGGCGCTTGCGCTGGCCGCATCGCTCGAACCCGATCTCGCGCTGATGGACGTCGGCATGAACGGGATGAACGGCATCACGCTCGCGGCCGTGTTTCACGAGCGCTTTCCGGGCATTCGCGTGCTGATGCTGTCGATGCACGACAACATCGAGTACGTGACGCAGGCGGTGCGCGCCGGCGCGAGCGGCTACCTGCTGAAGGACTCGCCGGCGAGCGAGATCGTCCGCGCGATCGGCGCGGTGCTGGCCGGGCAGACGTTCTTCAGCGAAGGGCTGGCCGCGCGGATGATCCAGGCCAGCGCGATGGCATCGCCGCTGGACCGGCTGACGCCGCGCGAGCGCGACATCCTCGACGCGCTGGCCGAAGGGCTGTCGAGCAAGCAGATCGCGCAACGGACGGGGCTGTCGGTGCGCACGGTCGAGACGCACCGGCTCAACCTGAAACGCAAGCTGGAGATCGAAGGGCAGGCCGAACTGATCAAGTTCGCGGTCGAGCATCGGCGGCGGTAGCGGCGAACACGCGCGGATTACTCGCGCGCTGCGCACTTCACCCTCGAATTCATACTTGTCCAATCGACCTCGCCCTGGGAGCGATGGAATCCTTTCGCTTGCCGAAACGAGCACCGTGCTCGTGATTCGCATGACACGCGCGTGAACTCGTCATGCGGCACCCGGCATCGCCGGTAGATATCGGTGACCTGGACCGAGGAGCGAAATCATGATGCGCCGCATCGCCGTTGTCGGCGACAAGCTGGAAACCGGCGGACACATTCTTGCCTACGCAGGGCCACTATTCACGTTTGGCGACGCCGGCCATCAGGTTGCGCTGATCGGCGGCCTCGCGTTCTGCGAAGCGTGTGAAAGCACTGGCCAGATCGCCAAGACTGGCGGGCCGAAGCGCATCAAGTTTATGGGCGAAACGGCAGCGGACGGCGACATCGTTCAATGTCGATGCGCGACACCACCGCGCATCGTCGCGCTGCTCTCCGGCAATTCATGGTGCGACGACCAGGCGGAAGCAGAAGGCGCCGTTACTTCCGGCATGAATCGGGCAGGCAATGTCACGACCTTAGCCGCCAGACAACTTGAGTGGCGGTCATGTCGACCTCTGGAACGGAAGCAAACTCACCGGCTTCGGATCAGGCGTGCGGATTTCATGGAATATAGTCCTACCGGGCATCTGGTCGGATTTTCGAAATTCGAAAACTATCTTGTTTTTTCCCGTCAAATGAAACTCGTGACTGTGGTGGCAGGCGCACTTGTCGGTGGAGCGCTCGCGACAATGATCTGCTGGGGAACGCTCTACGTTTACGGAGCATTCGTCCTGCGTGGCAAGGGAAGTCTCTTCGACACGAACCCCGAGATCGCGAATCTATTTTTCGTCACATGGAGCGGATCGATTTTAGTTTTCGCAATGGCCGGCGCAATTGTCGTGACTCGCAGGAAACCCCGTTAACCATGCGACCGACGGCAACGCAAAATGAGACGCGTCGGATACTTGCTCCTGTACTGGATCGCCGGCCTGATCACTATATGGCTCGCATGCTGGATCGGAAGCCGGATCAACGGGCGAATTCATATCGGCTTGCGACTGCCTTCGGGCTGGCCCGGTTGCCATGAGATCGACCTGTGCTCACCGCCGTGGCTGCTTGTCGCTCTGCTAGTCGGGTTTCTGATTGGGCCACCGCCTGGGTTTGCCTTCGCGGGCTGGAGAGTAGGGAGACGACGGGCGACACCGCAAAAGGTACTGTGCTCCTTGGCCACATTGATTCCCCACGATGCTGTTTTTTTCGCTTCGTATGTAATTCGCTGAGTCAGTAGCGCGCAATCGCAGTCCCCTCTCTACCGCTCGGTCGCCCTACGAATAGAAAAAGCGCCCGAAGGCGCCTTCCATGCATCCGAACTACGCGCAGCGGCGCTCAGTTCGTCCGCGAATTGTGCTTCTGCAGATACGCGATCAGCCCGTCTATCCCGCCCGTCGCGAGCTGGCTCTTGAACTGGCCCTGGTACACCTGGATCAACCACGCGCCCGACATGTCGATGTCGTAGATCTTCCAGTCATTGCCGACCTTGCCGAGACGATAGCCGACCGACTGGCTGTCGCCGGGCGTCGTCACCGTCGACTGCACGAGCGCGTCGGCGCCCGACGCGCCGCCAGCCTTGAACGAGAACTTCGCGTCCTGGTTGCCGAGCTGCGCGAGCGACGCGGCGTAGGTGCGCGTCATCAGCAGCCGGAACTGCTTGTACAGCTCCTGCTGCTGTTGCGGCGTGGCCTGCTTCCACGCGTCGCCGACCGCGATGCGGGTCGTACGCTCGAAGTTGGTCGCGGGCAGGAAGCGCTGCTCGACGACCTGCGTGACCTTCGCCATGTCACCGCCGCGCGCGGCCGGATCGGCCTTCATCGCATTGACGGTGCCCTCGACCGCCGTGCGGACGATATCGACCGGCGCGCTCTGCGCGAAAGCGGAAACCGACACGGCGGCCGCCGCGACGAAAGCAAACAGATGACGTTTCATACGAATTTCGCACTCGATGGTAAAAAACGGCCGGCTCTTTGCATCGGCCGGTGGAGCAAAGTATACCGGGCCGAACGCCGCGGTGCCGGCCGGTGACCGACTGTTACCTTTCAGCGCCGTTTGTCACAGGCGCTTCGCGCGCCCGTCGACGCACCGCCGCGGGGATGATGTAAATATCCGCATACAAATCACCCAGCCCGCCCGATCCGATTGCCACGCCGGTAGCAAATATCCTTCCCGCCCCGAATCTCCGCAACGTCACGACCGTCGCCGCGCTGCGCCGGTATACTTGGCTACTTTGCCCTAGCCAGCCGCTCCCCACCGCCACATGGTGACATCTCTCATCGTCCGACTCGTTGCGTGGTCGGTGCGCCGCCCCGTCTGGGTCGTCGTCCTGTCGCTCGCGATCGCCGCCTTCAGCGGGGTCTACGTCGCACAGCATTTCAAGATCAACACCGACATCAGCAAGCTCGTCGATGCGGAGCCGCAATGGGCCGCGCTCGGCCAGGCCATCGACAAGGCGTTCCCGCAACGCAACGGCACGATCCTCGCGGTCGTCGAGGCGCCCGCGCCCGAATTCGCGACTGCCGCCGCGCATGCGCTGACCGAAGCGCTGCAGAAAGACGCCGATGCCGGCCGCATCGGCCCGGTCGCCGAACCGGGCGGCGGGCCGTTCTTCGAGCACAACGGGCTGCTGTTCCTGTCGCCGCAGGAAGTCTCCGATACGACCGCGCAGCTCGCGAGCGCGCGCCCGCTCGTCAACGAACTCGCAAAGAACCCGAGCCTCACCGGGCTCGCCACCACGCTGTCCACCACGCTCGGCCAGCCGCTGCTGACCGGCCAGGTAAAGCTGCCCGCGATGGCGAAGCTGCTCGCGCGCAGCGCGGCGACGGTCGACGACGTGCTGGCCGGCAAGCCAGCCGCGTTCTCGTGGCGCACGCTGGTCGACAACGACGCCGCGCGGCAGCCCGCGCGCGCGTTCGTCACCGTGCAGCCGGTGGTCAACTACGGTGCGCTGAAGGCCGGCGCGGCAACGAGCCAGGTGATCCGCGACGCGGCCCGCTCGCTCGATCTCGAAAAGCGCTACGGCGCGGCCGTACGCCTGACCGGCGAACAACCGCTCGCCGACGACGAATTCGCGTCGGTCGAAGACGGCGCCGCGCTCAATGGCGTGCTCACGCTGCTCGCCGTGCTCGTCATCCTGTGGCTGGCGCTGCGCTCGAAGCGGATGATCGCCTCAGTGCTCGTCACGCTGTTCGTCGGCCTCGTCGTGACGGCCGCGCTCGGCCTCGCGATGGTCGGCTCGCTGAACATGATCTCGGTCGCGTTCATGGTGCTGTTCGTGGGGCTCGGCGTCGACTTCTCGATCCAGTACGGCGTGAAGTACCGCGAGGAACGCTTCCGCGACGAGCGCATCGATCACGCGCTGATCGGCGCCGCGCATTCGATGGGCATGCCGCTCGCGCTCGCCACCGCGGCCGTCGCCGCGAGCTTCTTCTCGTTCATCCCCACCGCGTATCGCGGCGTGTCCGAGCTCGGCCTGATCGCGGGCGTCGGGATGTTCGTCGCGCTGCTGACCACGCTCACGCTGCTGCCCGCGCTGCTGCGCCTGTTCGCGCCGCCGGGCGAATCGAAGACGCCCGGCTTCCCGTGGCTCGCGCCGGTCGACGATTACCTCGATCGCCATCGCAAGCCGATCCTGATCGGCACGCTCGCGGTCGTGATCGGCGCGCTGCCGCTGCTCGCGTTCCTGCATTTCGACTTCAACCCGCTGCACCTGAAGGATCCGAACAGCGAATCGATGGCGACGCTGCTCGCACTGAAGGATTCGCCGGAAGCGGCCGTCAACGACGTCACGCTGCTCGCGCCATCGCTCGCGCAAGCCGATGTGGCCGCGAAGCGCCTCGATGCGCTGCCCGAAGTCGGCCGCACGACCACGCTGTCGACCTTCATTCCCGCCGACCAGCCGGCCAAGCGCGCGGCAATCGCCGCGGCCGCGAGCGAACTGCTGCCCGCGCTCACGCAGCCGGCCGCGCCGCCCGCGACCGACGCGCAACGCGTGGCCGCGCTCAAGCGCGTGTCCGACCTGCTCGGCTATGCGGCCGAGGATCACCCGGGCCCGGGCGCCGCGGCCGCGCAGCACCTGTCCGCGTCGCTCGCGAAGCTCGCCGCCGCCGACAGCGCGACGCGCGACCGTGCCGAACGCGCGTTCTCCGATACGCTGCGCATCGCGCTCAACCAGCTCGCCGCGCTGCTGCAGCCGCAGGACATCACGCGCGAATCGCTGCCGCCGCAGATCGTGCGCGACTGGGTCGCGCCGGACGGCCACGCGCTCGTGCAAATCTCGCCGAAGGTGCCGAAGGGCGTCGATCCGAACGACGACACGATGCTGCGCCGTTTCGCCAAGGCCGTGAAGGCCGCGGAACCGGGTGCGACCGGCGGGCCGATCTCGATCCTGCATTCGGCCGACACGATCATCAACGCGTTCCTGCACGCGGCGCTGTGGTCGATCATCTCGATCACGGTCCTGCTGTGGGTCACGCTGCGCCGCTTCGGCGACGTGCTGCGCACGCTGGTGCCGCTGCTCGTGTCGGGCATCGTGACGCTCGAGATGTGCGTCGTGCTCGGCATGTCGCTGAACTTCGCGAACATCATCGCGCTGCCGCTGATGCTCGGCGTCGGCGTCGCGTTCAAGGTGTATTTCGTGATGGCGTGGCGCGCGGGGCAGACGGGGCTGCTGCATTCGAGCCTCACGCACGCCGTGCTGTTCAGCGCCGCGACGACGGCGACCGCCTTCGGCAGCCTGTGGCTGTCGCACCATCCGGGCACGTCGAGCATGGGCAAGCTGCTCGCGCTGGCCCTGACCTGTACGCTGATCGGCGCCGTGGTGTTCCAGCCCGTCCTGATGGGCAAACCGCGCGTCAACCGCGCCAAGAACCAATCGCAAGGAATCAATGAATAAGGTGCGAATCATTGCGGCGACCGTCGCCGCCAGCGCGATGCTGACCGGCTGCGCGACGGGACCGAACCGCAATCCCAACGACCCGCTCGAGCCGATGAACCGGGCGATGTACAAGTTCAACGACACGGTCGACACGAACATCGCGCAGCCGATCGCGAAGGGTTACCAGAAGGTCACGCCGACGCCGGTGCGCACCGCGATCAGCAACTTCTTCTCGAACCTCGGCGATCTCGGCAACATGGCGAACAACCTGCTGCAGTTGCGCATCACCGATGCGACGCAGGATCTGATGCGCGTGGCGATGAACTCGCTGTTCGGCGTCGCCGGCCTGATCGACATCGCGACGCCGGCCGGGCTGCCGAAGCATCACCAGGATTTCGGGCTGACGATGGCGCGCTGGGGCATGCCGTCCGGCCCGTACCTCGTGCTGCCGGTGTTCGGGCCGAGCACGATCCGCGACGGCGTCGGCCGCGCGGTGGACGTGCGCTTCAACCTGCTGAACTACATCGAGCCGGCCGCGCGCAACCCGATGTACATCGCGCAGTTCATCAGCGCGCGTTCGGACCTGCTCGGCGCGACCGACCTGCTGAAACAGGCCGCGCTCGATCCGTATTCGTTCGTGCGCGACGCGTATCTGCAGCAGCGCAAGTCGTTGACGTATCACGGCCAGTCGGCATCGGCCGCGGCGCCGAACTACGCGGAGCCGGGTGAAGCCGGCGCGGTGCCGGCGGCTACGCCGGCCACGCCGGGCGGCTTGCCGAACTATGAGGATCCGGGCGAGTCGGGCGGCGCATCGGGCGCGGCGCCGAACAATGCGCCGGCCGCGCCGGGGTTGCCGCAGTACGACGACCCGGGTGCGGACAATGCGATGCCGGCGAGCGCGCCGGCTGCCGCATCGGCATCGGCCCCCGCATCGTCGGGCGCCACGACAGCGCCGGCCGCCAACGGTGCACCGATCGCGCCGGCAATGCCGACGCTGCCGGCGAGCAGCCCGGCCGCGCAGTAACGCCACAACGGCGGCCGCGCGAAAGCAAAGAGCGCTGCACGATGCAGCGCTCTTTTTTTGTCCGCACGAAACGGCAAACCGGGACGGGGCGAGGACAGCGGCGAATGCCGCTCAGACGATCCGCATCGCGCCCGCCCGCTCGAACGCGTGCCGGGCCTGAATCAGGGTCGTGCGCGCCGCCCGCGCATCGCCCGCGACCTGCAGCAGCGGGCCGAGCTGCGACGGCTGCTTCAGCAGTTCGCGCAGGATCGGCAGGATCGCCGTGCTGCCGTCGTCGCGCAGGCCGGCCGTCGCCGCGCGCGGCAGCGTGCGCCACGCCGGATCGACGATCGCGCGGCACACCGCGAACGGCACGCCGCGCGCGGCCGCGAAGGCCGCCGCGATATGCGATTCCATGTCGACGGCGAGCGCGCCCTTCGCACGATGCAGCGACGTCTTTTCCTGCTCGCCGACCACCGGCGCGCCGACCGCCGCCATCGTGCCGCGCGTGACCCGCGCCCACACCGGCGTGTCGTGCAGCGCGGCGACGAGCCGCGCGTTCCAGCCCGCATCGGTCTGCACGCGGCCGAACGGCCCGTCGATCGCGTCCGCGATCACGAGCGCGCCCGGCGCGAGGTCGGGCGCGAGCCCGCCGGCCGTGCCGAAGCTGACGATGCCCGCGCAACCGCGCGCGGTCGCTTCGGCCAGCGCGCGCTCGAGCCGGTCGGCCCGCGCGGCGAACACGGCTTCGACGCCGTCGCCGCGCGCGATGCGCGCCTCGAACGCCATTCCCGTCACCGCGATGACGGGCAATGCGCCGTTGTGCTGCGTCGTCGCCACGCGTTACATCCCGACCGTCACGCGCGTCGCGTTCGCGCGCTTCAGGGTGCGGTAGCGCGCGAGCGCCCACAGCGGGAAGAACTTGCGATAGCCGTGGTAGCGCAGGTAGAACACGCGCGGGAAGCCCGTCGCCGTGAAGCGCGTCTCGTCCCACAGGCCTTCTTCGTTCTGCTGGGCGACCAGGTAGTCGACGCCGCGCGCCACGGCCGGGTTGTTCACCTCGCCGGCCGCCATCAGGCCGAGCAGCGCCCAGGCCGTCTGCGACGCCGTGCTCGGCGCCTGCTCGTAACCGCGGTAATTGAGCTTGTAGCTGTCGCCGTCCTCGCCCCAGCCGCCGTCCTTGTTCTGGATCGACAGCAGCCACTGCGCCGCGCGCTTCATGCGCGGATCGTCCGGCGTCAGGCCGGCCGCGTTCAGCGAGCACAGGGCCGTCCACGTGCCGTACACGTAGTTCATCCCCCAGCGGCCGTACCAGCTGCCGTCCGGCTCCTGCTCCTTCAGCATGTAGTCGAGCGCGCGGCGGGCCGGCTCGCTGTTCAGCGGCGTCTCGCCGAGTTGCGACAGCATCGACAGGCAGCGGCCCGACACGTCGGCCGTCGGCGGATCGAGCAGCGCGCCGTGATCGGAGAACGGGATGTTGTTCAGGTAGTACTGCGTGTTTTCCGGTTCGAACGCGCCCCAGCCGCCGTCGCTGCTCTGCATGCCGACGACCCATTCGCGCGCACGCGCCATCGATTCGCGATACGTGTCCGACTGCGTGAGCTTCTGCGCGCGATCCATCGCCATCACGACCACGGCCGTATCGTCGACGTCCGGGTAGTGCGCGTTCGCGTACTGGAACGCCCAGCCGCCGGGCCGCACGTTCGGGCGGCGCGAGATCCAGTCGCCGCGCACGTCGAGAATCTGCAGCGGGCGCAGCCATTCGAGGCCGCGCAGCACGGCTTGCTCGGCACGGGCGTCGCCGGTCTCGAGCAGCGCATGCGCGACGAGCGACGTGTCCCACACGGGCGACAGGCACGGCTGGCAATACGCTTCGTCGTCGTGCACGACGAGCAGCTTCTCGACCGACTTGCGCGCGAGCGCGCGGTTCGGATGATCTTCCGCGTAGCCGAGCACGTCGTACATCATCACTGCGTTGGCCATCGCCGGATAGATCGCGCCGAGGCCGTCCTCGCCGTTCAGGCGCTCGTCGACGAACGACACGGCCTGGCGGATCGCGCGTTCGCGCGTGTAGCTCGGGAACAGGCCGTCGACCGCGCGCAGCGCATGGTCGACCACGCGAAAGAACGCGAACCAGCCGGCACTCTGGTGCCCCTGGCGCGGCAGCAGCCCGGCGTTGACGGGCGGGTCGATGAACAGCTCGTCGATGCGCACGCCGCGCGGGTTCTTCGCGAGCGGACGCTTCGCATTCAGCACGAGCAGCGGCACGATCACCGTGCGCGCCCAGTATGACACCTTCGACAGGTGGAACGGGAACCACTGCGGCAGCAGCATGATCTCGACCGGCATCATCGGCACCGCGCGCCACGGAATCGCACCGTACAGCGCGAGCTGGATGCGCGTGAACACGTTCGACATCTCGGCGCCGCCCATCGCATGGATGGCGCGGCGCGCGCGCTGCATGTGCTCGGCGTTCTCGTCGTCGCCGATCACCTTCAGCGCGAAATACGCCTTCACGCTCGCGCTGATGTTCGGTGCGCCGTCGGTGAACAGCGGCCAGCCGCCGTCGGCCTGCTGGATGCGGCGCAGATACTTGCCGATCTTCTGTTCGAGCTCGAGGTTCGGCGTCTCGCCCAGATAGTGGACGAGCAGCACGTATTCGGCGGGAATCGTCGAGTCCGCTTCGAGTTCGTAGACCCAGTGTCCGTCCGCCTGCTGCGCGGCCAGCAGCGCATCGGTCGCGCGCGCGACGGCCGCGTCGACGTCGGCCGGCACGGCGCCGGCGGACAAGGTAGCCATTTCGGTGAGATCGTTCATCGGTCCCTCTCTTTATTGCGTCTGGAGCACGTCCGCGGCCAGCTGGCCGGAACGGATCGCGCCCTCGATCGTGGCGGGCAGGCCGGTGGCAATCCAGTCGCCCGCGAGTACAAGATTGGTCCAGCGCGTACGCACGGCCGGACGTTTCATTTCCTGCGACGGCACCGCCGCGAAGCCCGCGCGCGGCTCGACGACGAGTTGCCACGCGGGGATGGTTTCCGGGTTCGCGCCGGTCACGCGCGCGACGTCTTCCCAGATGCGCCGCGCGAGCATGTCGCGCGGCATGTCGAGCCAGCGGCCCGCATCGCGGATCGTCGCCGCGAGCAGGCCGTCGCCGGTCCGCACCGCATCGACGACGCCGTTGACGACGGTCGTCTGCAGCGGATTGCCGGCCGGCGATTCGACCGCGAAATACGCGGTCGCGACCGCGCTGAACGTGTCGGGCGCGGCGAGTTCGGGCACGAGCGGCTGCGCGACTTCGGGCGGCACGGCCAGCACGACCGCGTCGCCCGGCGCGAGATCGATGCGCTCGCCGCCGACCGACACCGCATCGACCGCATTGCCGTGCGCGCCGAATTCGAACGCGTCGAGCCGCGAATTCAGCCGGATCTGCGCGCCGCCGTATTGCAGCATCCGCAGCGCCGGTTCGACGAACGCGCTGCAGAGCCCGCGGCGCGCGACGAGCGGGCGGCAACCGGGGCCGCCCGCGGCAAACGTGCCGAACAGCGCGGCGCGCGCGAGCTCGGCGCTCGCGTGGCGCGGCTCGATATTCAGCACGCCGAGGAAATACGGTCGCAGCCAGCGATCCCACAGCACGCCGTCGCATCGCATCGTCTGCGCGAGCGAGCGGCCCGTGCGGGCGAACGCGAGCGGGGCCAGCGCGAGATAGTCGAGCGGCGTCGTGCCCGGCGCGCGCGATGCGGCATCGAACAGCCACGACGGCCAGCGGCCGTTGCCGAAACGCAGCGTCCAGCGCTGCCGCGACGCGATGTCCATGACCGGGCATTCAGCCAGCGCGGGCCCCGCGAGCTGATCGGCCGCGCCGATCGCGCGCAGGTAGCGCTGCGTCGCGGGCTGTCCCGCGAAAACCGTGTGCAGCCCGCTGTCGAGCGTCGTGTTCAGCGTCCCGTCGAACCACGAGCGGCAGCGGCCGCCCGCGTGCGCATGCGCGTCGTGCAGCACGATGCGCCGCCCGCGACGTTGCAGCTCGACCGCGGCCGACAGGCCCGCGAGTCCTGCGCCGATCACGTGGACGGTTCTGGGCATCGCGTCGATCGACTCAGAACAGCGCGTAGCGCGCGGCGATCATCAGCATGCGCGCCTTCGGCTTGCGCAGCGGCGCGCGCGGCGCGGCAAAGCCGCGGGCGATCGCGGCCTCGAGAATGCAGCGATACGCGCCCGACATGATGCGCGGCGCCTTCACCTGCGCACGCGGGCAGGTATCCATCACCGCGTCGGCCTGGCGGAAGTGCTCGAGCGCGCGCTCGACGAGCGTCGCGCACACGCGCGGCAGCGCCGGATCGCGCACGATCGTCGCCGGATCGGTGATCGCGATGCCTTCGCGCGCGAGCAGCTCGCGCGGCAGGTAGCACCGGTTGATCGCCGCGTCGTCGTCGATGTCGCGCAGGATGTTCGTCAGTTGCAGCGCGCGGCCGAGGTGGTGCGACAGCGTGATCCCTTCGGCTTCCGGCATCCCGAAAATCCTCACCGACAGCCGGCCGGCCGCGCTCGCCACGCGATCGCAGAAGAGGTCGAGCGTCGGCTCGTCGGGCGCGCAGATGTCTTCCACCGCGTCCATCGCCATCCCGTCGATCATCGCGTGGAAATCGTCGCGCTGCAGGTTGAACGCGCGAATCTCGCGATCGAGCGCGGCCAGGTGGCGCGGCGGGCGGCCGGCGAAGCAGGCGTCGATGTCCGCGCGCCAGCGATTCAAGCCCGCGGTGCGCTCGGCGCGCGGCAGATCGCTGTCGGCGATGTCGTCGACCGCGCGGCAAAACGCGTAGACCTGGAACATCGCATCGCGCTGCACGGCCGGCAGGATGCGCATCGCCAGATAGAAGGAGCTGCCCGATGTGACGGCAGCGGCGTCGGTTTCTTGTTCGTCCACGACGGAATGGGAAACGGCCAAGACGAAGCTCCACGGAGACACCCACGCGGGGCGATTGAAGAAGCCATGCCCGGCTGGGATGGTCAGGGCGTCGAATGCGTGCGAGATATGCGAACGATCGACGCAGACAGGCACAAATTACCGGCCGGAAGCCGGAATTGGGCGAAAGTATAGCAATCTTTGAAGTTCGATGGCGGACGCGCGCCATGTCCGGCGGGGTGTCGAGCGCCGCCGGCGGGCCGGTGCGGCCGGACTTTGCGAACGGTCGCCCGAACGCGCGTCAGCCGTAGACGATGTCGCGCTGCAGATCGAGCGCGATGAGTCCCATTTCCCGCGTGAGCTGCAGCATCGAGCGGCGCTCGAGGCGCGAGCCCATGAAGCTCGTCACGCGGCCGTCGGGCTCGGCGGTGAACTGGAAAACCGCGCCGCCCGTGCCGAACCACGCGCCCGGCACATCGGGCGATTCCTGCCAGTCGATCTCCTCGAATACGCGCGCGATCCCGGCGCGCACCACGTCGCCCGGGCCGATCGGCGGAGCGACGTCGCCCAGGTCGTCGAGCGAATAGGGGCCGGGTTTGTTCGGCTTCCGGTAGAAGAGATAATCGACGTTCATGGGGCGCAATCGCAGGCAAAGCAACAAATTAGCGCGCTTCGGCACAAATTCAAATCGGATCCGGACGAAATGTGGCCTGTGCGATACAAAGGGACGGATCGTTGCCGGTCAAGAAACGCTCCGCGCGAGCACGTCGCGATGGCGGCGCGTTCGTCTAAGATGACACCTTTCTCGAAAAAATACGGACACCATGGAGACGAACGCCCCCGCCACCCCGCAGTCCGATCATCCCGTTTTCGTGCTCGTGCATGGCGCGTGGCACGGCGCGTGGTGCTATGCCCACGTGGCGGCCGCGCTGGCCGCGCGCGGCTACCTGTCGATCGCGCGCGACCTGCCCGCGCACGGCATCCATGCGCGCTTTCCCGCGTCGTATCTCGCCCGGCCGCTCGACAAGGACGCGTTCGGCGCCGAGCCGTCGCCGGTCGCGAACACGACGCTCGACGATTACGCGACCCAGGTGATGCAGGCCGTCGACGACGCGTACGCGCTCGGCCGCGGCAAGGTCGTGCTGGTCGGGCACAGCATGGGCGGCCTCGCGATCACGGCGGCCGCCGAACGCGCCCCGGAGAAGATCGCGAAGATCGTCTATCTCGCGGCCTTCATGCCCGCGTCGGGCGTGCCGGGCCTCGACTACGTACGCGCGCCGGAAAACAACGGCGAGCTGCTCGGCCCGCTGATGCTCGCGAGCCCGCGCGTGGCCGGTGCGCTGCGCGTCGATCCGCACAGCGGCGACGCCGCGTATCGCGAATCGATGAAGCGCGCGCTGTACGAAGACGTGCCGCAGGCCGACTTCGACGCGGTCACGAACCTGATGAGCTGCGACGTGCCGGCCACGCCGTTCGCGACCGCGATCCCGACGACCGCCGCACGCTGGGGCGCGATCGACCGTCACTACATCAAGTGTCTGGCCGATCGCGTGATCCTGCCCGCGCTGCAGCAGCGCTTCATCGACGAAGCCGACGCGTTCGCGCCCGGCAACCCGACCCACGTGCACCAGCTCGACAGCAGCCACTCGCCGTTCATGTCGCAGCCGGCCGTGCTGGCCGGCGTGCTCGCCGACATCGCGAAAATCTGAGCGCAGCGGGGGCGGTCGGTCAGGCGTACGCGACCGATCGATCGCGCCCGAGCCGCTTCGCACGATAGAGCGCGGCGTCGGCCTCGTTCACGAGCACGTCGGCGGTCAGCGCGCCGGCTTTCGCGCACGTGCCGCCGACGCTCGCCGTGACCGGCACGCTGACACCCTCCGCATCGACCGGTGTGCTGCCGATCGCCTCGCGCACCTTGTCGGCCACCCGCATCGCCTCGTCGAGATTCGTGCACGGCAGCAGCAACGCGAATTCCTCGCCGCCGAACCGGCCGAACGTATCCTGCGCGCGCACGATCGACGCGACGCGGCGCGCCGTCTCGCGCAGCACGGCGTCGCCCACCGCATGCCCGAAGCGGTCGTTGATCGTCTTGAAATGATCGAGGTCGAACAGCAGCACCGACAGGTCGCCGCCGTAGCGCTGCCAGCGCGCGAATTCGTCGCCGAGCCGCACCTCGAAAAAGCGCCGGTTCGCGATGCCGGTCAGCCCGTCGAGATTCGCGTGCTCGCGCAGCTTCGCGACCGCTTCCTCACGCTCTCGCTGCATCACGCTCACATGCGTGACGTCCGAGATCGTCACGCACACGGCCTCGACGTCGCGGCCGCGCGTGAGCGGCATGAACGTGCAGTCCTGCTGCATGTAGTCGACGCCGCCCGTGATCGGCCGGTCGTGCTCGAAGCGGAACAGGTAGGGCCGCTGCTCCCACGAGCTGAACGCGAAGCTGCCGAGCTGGAACACGCTCTCGAGCTTGCGCGACAGCCACGCGCGCGGCAGGTCGGGAAAGCGGTCGAAGATGTTGCGGCCGATCACGTCGGCGGCCGGGATCCCGCTGTGGTCCTGCATGAAGCGATTCCACATCAGGACGGTCATCGAACGGTCGAGCACGAACAGGCCGAAGCCGACCCGCTCGATCACGAGGTCGCTCAGCGACGGAGCGGCGGCCGTCATAGCGCGGACAGCAACGCGTCGAGCGCGTCGCCCATCAGCCGGATCGAATCCTCGGCCATCAGCATCACGAAATGCGCGCGGAACATGTGGTTCTCGAGCCCGAAGTTCACCTCGAGCAGCAGCGCGACGCTCCATCCCAGTTCGTTCGGCTGGAAGACGTCGTCGAACGACACGTTCGCGCCGAGCAGCCCCGGCGGGAAGAACACGGGCTTGCGGCCGAGTTCGTCGAGGATCGACGCGACGCAGGCGCCCATCAGCACGTTCGCGACGTCGAACACGAGCTCGTCCGGCGTCGCCATGCCGCCGTACACACCGTCGCCGAACGTGCGGTCGACGACCGACATGAGCCGCGCGACGCCCGCCGTGCGGCACAGCACGATCGCCTCGCCCTTGATGTCGGAGCGAAAGCCCTGGCGCACGGCGGTCACGTTGTCGTGGATGCCCGTCATCTCGCGCAGCGCATCGCTCGCGTCGGCCGCTTTCACGACGCGCACGCGCGGCACCGACAGCTCGATGAAGTGCCCGAGCAGCAATGCAAGCCGCGCGGCGGCGCGGCCCATTGCAAGGTTGGCGATTTCCTGCAACGCGTCGCGTTGCTCCGCCGTGAACACCGATTCAGGCATACAACCCATACTCCTTGAGAATGGGCAGCAATGCCTCCGACGTCACGGGCTTGGCAACGAATGCGATCGCGCCCAATTCGCGCACGCGTGCTTGCGCCTGCGGCTGAATATCGGCGGATACCACGATCACGAACGTGTTCAGATCTTCGTGGCGCAGTGTTTCCAGGACCTGATATCCGCTCATGTCGGGCATCGTCAGATCCAGAAACATCACGGAAGCTTTGCCGTCACGATAGAGCGCCAAGGCCTCGCGACCATTCGCTGCATACGCGATGTCGATGTCCCAATCTCCCGGCAGCGCCTTTGTCAGCAGTTTGCGAGCGAGCAGCGAATCGTCGGCAATTACAATTGGCAAAGGCATGGGGCGATGCGGTATACGGAATGGTCTCTCTCGCGTTAACGACCGCGCGGCGCATTTCTTTAGGGCCATGCGTTTCGGCGCGGGCAACCGCCTTGCGGCCGCGCACGGGCGCCGCGACGCAGGTGCGCGCGACGCACCGCGCGGCAATCGCCGGCGGGCGCATGTATCTGTCATAGGGAAAGCAAGGCGCGATTCTCGGAGTAAACCGGAGGCAATGCAACTCGCCATTTTCACCATTTCGAACAGAATTGGTCCGATCGAACGCGATTCCGAAAACAGCCTCGACCATTTTCGAGATAAGTACGCAAAATTTTTCCTTGTGTACGTTTGCGCTGCCGGATTCGTCGCGTTTTCAATCTGACGGTTTACCGCTGTCATATACGGCAGGAGCGCGCCTGTACGGGCCCCAGGATCGCGCACGTACGGCGCCGCGCGGCGGCCCGTGGCAACTCGTTTATGATGGCAAATACCTCTGCCTCACCCGCTTTCCTCGATGACGTCCGAACGGCCTGCCGACTCCCGCACTCCCGCGCCCCCGCCCGCCGACGACTGGCAGGACGACGGCAGCTACGCGTCCGGCGCACCCGAGCACGATTTCGCGGTGCGCCGCGTGACGCTGATCGTGCTGCTCGTCGCGGCGATCGTGCTGCCGTGCATCTACGTGGTGGTGATGGCGTACAACGACCTGAAGGCGCGCGAGGCCGCCGCGAGCGACGTGACGATGCGCACGGTGCGCGTGGCCGAGGAGCACGCGCTCAAGGTGTTCGACCTGAGCGAAACGCTCGATGCGCGCATCGTCGATCTCGTGCAGGACATGGACGACGCGACCGTGCGCAGCAGGGAATCGGACATCCACGAGGCGCTGAACACGATCGGCGGCGGCTATCCGCAAGTGGCCGCCGTGTCGATCTTCGGCGCGAGCGGGATGCTGCTCGCCAACAGCCTCTACTACCCGGCGCCGTATGCGTCGATCGCGAACCGCGACGACTTCGCCGGCATCCGCGACGGCAAGGTCATCGAACATATCTCGAAGCTGATGATGGGGCCGCTCAAGCTCGAGAACATCCCCGTATTCAACACGGGCGTCGCGCGACGCCATAGCGACGGGTCGTTCGCCGGCATGGTGTCGATCGCGCTGAAATCGTCGTATTTCAACGCGTTCTACCGCGACCTGCTCGGCGGCGCGAGCACGCCGATGACGATGGCGCTCGCGCGCTCGGACGGCGCGGTGATCGCATCGTACCCGCCGCCGCCGTCGCTGGCGCACACCGATCGCTCGCTCACGTTCGGCAACGCGCACAACGATCCGCGCGCCGGCATCGTGCGCGTGGGCCACGACGGCACGAGCAGCGAGATCGTCGCGTATCGCCAGGTCGGCAGCTATCCCGTCTACGTGACGTGCGCATATCGCACGTCGGCGATCTGGCATGAATGGTACGAACACCTGAGCGTGCTGTTCATCTCGATGTTCGCGCCGTCGGTCGCGCTGTGGTCCGTGATCTGGCTGTCGCTCAAGCGGCTGAAGGCGGAAGAGGAGGCGTGGGACCGCTGGCAGGCGGAAGCGTCGATGCGGCGCTCGATCGAATCGGCGTACCGGCAGTCGCGCAAGATGCAGGCGCTCGGCAATCTCGTGGGCAGCGTCGCGCACGATTTCAACAACCTGCTGATGATCATCTCGAGCAACGTGCAGATCGCGCGGCGGCGCGGCGTCCAGCATCTCGACAAGGAGCTCGGCGCGATCGAACGCGCGCTGAAGAACGGGCAGTCGCTCACGCGCCAGTTGCTCGGCGTCGCGCGCAAGCAGCCGCTGCACAACGAAACGATCGACATCGGGCAATGGCTCGGCACGTGTCGCGAGCTGCTGAAGACGTCGCTCGGGTCGAAGTCGTCGCTGGTCGTCGCGATCGAGCCGGGCGTCTGGCCGGTCCGCGTCGACGTCGCGGAGCTCGAGCTCGCGGTGATCAACCTCGCGGTCAACGCGCGCGACGCGATGGCGACCGGCGGACGCTTCACGGTCGGCGCGCGCAACCTCACGCTGCGCCGCGAGGACGGCTTCCCGCTGACCGGCGATTTCGTGCAGATCTCGCTCGACGACACGGGTTCGGGCATGGCGCCCGACGTGCTCGCGCGCGCCTTCGAACCGCTGTTCACGACGAAGGCGCAGGGGATGGGGACGGGGCTCGGCCTGCCGCAGGTGTTCGCGTTCTGCGAACGCTCGGGCGGCCTTGCAACGATCGACAGCGCGGTCGGCGCCGGTACGTCGGTGCGTCTGTACCTGCCGCGCGCGCGTGCCGAGGATGTCGTCGCGCGGCCGGCGGCCGTCGCGCACGGTGCGGGTAACGGCGCACTCGCCGGCCTGCACGTGCTGCTCGTCGAGGACAACGGCGAAGTCGCGGCCGGCACGGAAGCGCTGTTGTCGCTGCTCGGTCATCGCGTGACCTATGCGCCCACTGCCGACGACGCATTGCGCCTGATCGAAGGCGCCGCCGCGAACGACGCGTTCGACCTCGTGATTTCGGACATCCACATGCCGGGCCGCCTGAACGGCATCGACCTGGCCGAAGCGATCGAAAAGCGGCCGGGAAAGCTGCCCGTGATTCTCGTCACGGGTTACGCGGAGGAGCTCGACCGCACGCGCACCGTCAACGTCCGCGTGCTGTCGAAGCCGTTCGACATCGCGCTGCTCGACGAGATTCTGCTGGGCATCCGCGAAGCGCGCGACACACGACACGCCGGCGCGTGACCCGCGGTGTGCGGGGCGGCGCCGGCGCGATCGCGTGAACGGGCGCCGCGATCAGGCCGACGACGTCACGCCGATTTCAGCAGGCGCACCCAGCTCGCGTAGCGATCGACGAAGCCCTGCAGGAACTTGCGGGTGTCCTCGCTGACGATCTGCCCCTGGTCGTCGATGCGCGCCGGGTCGTGCTTAATGAACATCTCGGGCTGACCGAGCGTCTTCACGTCGAGGTAAGCGAGCACGTTGCGCAGGTGCTGCTGCGCGAGCGCGGTACCCACCGCGCCCGGCGACGTGCCGAGCACCGCGCCCGGCTTGCCCGACCACGAATTCGAACCCCACGGGCGCGAGCCCCAGTCGAGCGCATTCTTCAGCACGCCCGGAATCGACCGGTTGTACTCGGGCGTGACGAACAGCAGCGCGTCGGCGGCTTCGATCGACTGCTTGAAGCGCTTCGCGACTTCCGGGAAATCCGCGTCGTAGTCCTGGCTGTACAGCGGCAACTCGCCGATCTCGACGAACTCGAACGAAAAATCGGCGGGGGCGAGCGAGATCACGGCGTGCGCGAGCGCGCGGTTCGTCGACGCGCGACGCAGGCTGCCGACGACGACCGCAATACGATAGGACATGGCATTCTCCTTCCGGTGAGTGAGGAATCGGATCGATTGCTTCCGAATGGGCGACAAAGGTCTATTTATAGGCAAGCCAGCCCGCGAGCCGTCCCACGGGGCCGTCCGGCCGACTTTCCACAAGGTTTTCCACAGAAATTGTGGATAACTCGACCGTTATGTTCGGACGTTACACATTGCCCGCCGCACGGCATGGCCGTCGCGCGAAACGGGGTTCGGCAAGCATAGCGCAGCACGGCGGCCGGTTCCTTGAATGCGTGACGGAACATTCCGTTGCAGGCGCGGACCGCGCCCAGTAAGCTGCTCGCACCGCGACGCGCCCGCTCCCGTGACGCACGCGCGGTCGTTTCGAGACACCGCCACCCACCCATGCCGTCCGCACACGACGATCCCGCTTATCTCGCGCAACTGCGGCGCGACCTGCTGCGCTTCGCGCGGCTCCAGCTCCGCGACGCCGACGCGGCCGAAGACGCCGTGCAGGAAGCGCTGGCCGCCGCGTGGTCGCATGCCGGCGAGTTCGCGGGGCTATCCGCCCACAAGACCTGGGTATTCGGGATCCTGCGCAACAAGCTGATCGACGTGCTGCGCGCGCGCCAGCGGACGGTGAGCCTGACCGCGCTCGATGCGGAACTCGACGGCGAATCGGTGCTCGATCGCGAACTGTTCAAGGACAACGGGCACTGGGCCGCGCATGCGAAACCGCGACCCTGGCCGAAGCCCGAAACGCTGTTGCAGCAACAGCAGTTCTGGACGCTGTTCCAGGTCTGCCTCGACCATCTGCCGGAGCAGATCGGACGCGTGTTCATGATGCGCGAATTCCTCGATGTCGAGATTGTGGACATCTGCAGCGAATTGACGCTGACGACGAATCATTGCAGCGTGCTGCTGTACCGGGCGCGCACGCGCCTGCGAACCTGCCTGAGCGAAAAAGGACTGACGACCGAAGATGCTGCCGGGGAAATGTACTGACGTGACACGACTGCTGTCGGACGAGCTCGATCGGCATCTGACGCTGCACGAGCGCCTGCAGGTGCGTGTGCATCTGCCGACCTGCAGCGGATGCCGCGCGTATCGCGGACAGATCGCGCTGCTGCGGACGGCCGCGAAAGCGGCGGCGGGGCGGGAACCGGGCGATGATGATGGATTGTCCGGCGGCGGCTAGGCGCCAGGGTGCCGAGGTATCGTTCCGCCGGCCGCTAGCGCGTGCAGCCTGGCGGTCGCGTCGGCCTGGATTGCCATTGCGTGTGCCGGGCCCGACCCGGTAGCGCTGATGCAATAAGAAAAATACGCCCGACAAGAATTATTCGAACAACGCTTTCACCGATTCAGGCGGGCGACCGATCGCCGCCTTGCCGCGATATACGACGATAGGGCGTTGCAGCAGGATCGGATGAGCGGCGATCGCCGCGTAGGCTTCGGCGTCGCTCAAATCCGCGCGAGCCAGATTCAATGTCTTGTACGGCTCCTCGCCGTCTCGCAGCATGTCGCGAACCGGGCGGCCGAGCTGCCGATGTAGCGTTTCCACTTCCTCGGCCGTTGGCGGCGTCTTCACGTACTCGACGACGTTCAGCGGCGCGCCGGCCGTATTCAGCGACTCGACCAACGCGAGCGTCTCGCGGGACTTCGAGCATCGTGGATTGTGGTAGATCGTGATCATCATTCAAGGGCTGGATGGAGGAGCCCTGTATTGTAGCCAGTCTGCATGGAGGGGCTGGGCGGCAGGTGGTTCAAGCGAGATCGGGGCGGGCTCCTTTCGACAGGTCGCGGAGACGGTTCGGTTGACCGATGCGCCGTGATCGGGATAGGGGCGCGTCCAGGGAGACGCTTCAAAGTGCTGTGTTTATGCGCATAAACTGGGGGATGCTGCGCGAGGCTGCGAACTGGATCGGATCAGTTGATGCTTCATGACGGGCTGCCTCGGAAACGGAAGCGGGATGGCGACGCGAGGCGGCTGCTTTATGCGCATAAAGCGCGTGATCGTCGAGCAAGGGGCCGCGCGACTCTGCGGGGGGCGTATTTCGATGCGAGAGGACCGTGGGGATCGTTGTTATCCATAGGCTGTCCCGTCACGACACCATCGCGCGCCTGACCCTGGCGATGTCTCAACCTGCGGCGCTTCATCGCGGGCGATCATCGCGCCTGCTTTATGCGCATAAACACTGCGACCAGGCAGCGTGTTGCCTCGACGCACGTGCGTCGGCTTAACGGGGGAGCTCATGGACACGCATCCGACACGCACTCGGAGCTCACGCCTCTCGCTTCCGAATGCCGGGCACTCTGGCGATGAAGGCGACCGCCGCAGTCTCCGCGAGGTTTATGCGCACAAATTCCCCGACTCTTCGGCAACGCAGCCCCGTCCAGCGAAAGGGCAGCGCACCGAGACATCTCTGCGACGGACAGCCATCCGATGCTGCAGCACGCGAAGGTCCATCCATCGATCAGCCTGTCGCTCCCGCCGCAGCCGCCTCGCGATCTTCACCACACCGCCCGAACCGCCACCCATCATCTCCGCTCGTTTATGCGCATAAACCGATAGTCCAAATGGCCAACGCGTAGTCGTTGCACGACAATTTCATTGAAATTCAAATATCGTCCTGTAGAATTCCCACGACCAAAACAGGAGTGAAAATTGGCCGCGGAAATCATTGCAGTCACTCAACAAAAAGGTGGCGTCGGCAAAAGCACGATTGCCATGCATCTCGGCGCCGCATTCCATGAAAAAGGGAAGCGCGTCCTCGTCATCGACGCAGACCGTCAAAACACGTTGGTTCACTGGTCGAGCGCATCCGGCGACAGCGACAACGGTATCCCGTTTCCGGTCGTCAACCTGGCCGAAGCCGACGGCCAGATCCATCGCGAGATCAAGAAGTTCATCAACGACTACGACATCATCGTCGTGGACTGCCCGCCGTCGATCACCGAGAAAGTCTCCGGCGTCGTCCTGCTGGCCGCATCGATTGCCGTGATTCCGACGTCGTCGTCGCCAGCCGATTACTGGTCGAGCGTCGGGCTGGTCAAACTGATTCAGCAAGCGCAGGTGATGAACGAAGACCTCCGCGCGGTGTTCCTGCTGAACAAGACCGAAGAGAAGCGCATGCTGACCCGCGAGCTCAAGCGTGCGCTCGAGGAACTCGGCTTCCCGCTGCTGAAGACGCAGATTCCGACTCGGGAAGCGTACAAGCAGGCGATGGCGCTCGGTCAGACCGTGCTGCAAATGAACGATCGCGGCGGCAAGCTGGCCGCCGCCGAAATTCGCGCATGCGCCGACGAAATCGTCGCCATGCTGCCCTGACTTTATGCGCATAAAGGAGTCACATGAAACCTTCCCAATTTGCCAAAGGATTCCAAGCGCGCCCGGATATCACGACGAGCGAGAAGCGCACGGCGCTTGATCGGCTCAATGCGATCGACGGTATCGTCAAGTCCGAGACGCCTACCACGGCGCCGACCAAATCCGCGAAGAAGGACATCGCGCCGCCGCCTGCTCCGGAATTCACGATCGATCCGTCGATCGACGAATCGCCGCAATATCGCGCGTGGCGCCTCGAGAATCGCTATGCGCCGGGGCAGGTGATCGAGTTGCCGCTGAAGGCGATCAAGCACAGTCCGTTCAACCCGCGGCACTTCTATCTGAAATCGTCGATTGCCGAACTCGCGGTCAACCTCGCGAAGCAGGGCCAGCAGCAGGCCATCCACGTGATTCCGGATTACGACAATCCGGGCACGTACTTCGTCAGCGATGGCGGCCGCCGCGTGCGGGCGCTGAAGGAAGCGAACAAGGAGTCGGTCAAGGCGATCGTGATCGACGTGCCGATCGGCATCCAGAGCTACAAGCTCGGCTACGACCTCAACGTTCAACGCGATTCGCAGACGGTGTTCGACAACGCCGTCGTGTGGCGCCGCTTCCTCGACGACAAGCATTTCCAGAGCCAGAAAGAACTCTCCGAGCATCTCGGCCTCGACGAGTCGACGGTGGCCGTCGCGTTGTCGATCGGCAAGCTGCCGGAAGCGATCATGCAGGAAATGGTCGCGCGCCCCGATCGCTTCGGATCGAACATGGCGTATCAGGTCGGCCGCTATCACAATGCGCGCGGCACCGAGGCAACGCTGCGGCTGATCAACAAGATCGTGTCGGACGATCTCAGCACGCGCCAGGTGTCCGACATCGTCAAGGGTCGCGTCGCCGCGCAGGAGACGCCGAAGACGGCGGGCCGTCAGCGCTATGCGCAGCGTCTCGAGATCAAGCTTGGCGGCAAGTCGGTCGGCGACCTGAAGTCGTATGGCGAAGACCGCATCGAACTGCGTCTGCGTGGCCTCCCGAAGGACAAGCGCGACGCGATCCTCGAGCAGCTGGAGCGGATGCTGTTGTCGGAGTGAGGAAGACGGCCGGCAGGGCCTGACCAGGGCGCCGGCCGCACCCGACCAGGGGTGGAGACCGGCGGCGGCCCGTCAGCGGGCCTGAGCGGGCTTCAAGCGGCCCGTGACTGATTCAGCGTGAACGACAGCAGGTCGCCGTCCGTGGGCTCGCCCCAGGTCTTCTGGGCCAGCCAGTCGAAAAAGGCCGTCTCGGCCAGCTTGGAATCGAGGCCGCGCTTGCGCCAGTCCTCGCGCAGGTGCGAGCCCATCGTCGGCAATGCCTCCGACTCGAACGACTCGCGCGCGACTTCGCGCTCCGCGTCGCCCTGCTCTTCGTACAGCACCTTCGCTTCCTTGCGGCGGAACGCCGCGAACTCGCTCAACAGGCGCGCCTTCAGATCGTCCGGCTGCGCAGCCGCGACCTTCGTGGACGGCGTGCCGGCCGGCAGCGCGTCGACCGAGTCGACCGGCGGCGCATAACCCTTCTTCAGCGCATCCTTGAACAGCGCCGGCGCGCTGCGCACCGGCGGTAGCGTCGTGCTGCGCATCCGCTGTTCGGTCATCTGCAACGCGGCGCGAATCCGGTTCTCCTCGCTGTCCGCATAGAGCGTCTGCGCTTCCTTCAACGGGATCCCGAGCTTCACCATTCGGTCGACCAGCGTACTGTCGAACACGTTCGGGTGTTCGTCGAGCGCGAGCATCGGCTGCTTGCGCTCGGTCACGCGGAACTGGATCTCGGCCACCCGGCGCCCTTCGCGGTGCTCGATCAGCTCGACGAAGATGTTGGTGACCGCGTTGACTTCCGCGATCGCGGGGCGCAGGTAATCGCGCTTGAAATACTTGTACTCGCGCTTCGCTTCGTCGCCGGCTTCCGTGTCGGGCGTGCCCGACAGGATCGGCCGCCACCATTCCCACGGCTCACGCATCGTCAGATGGCTCGGGTTCGTCAGGTAGCGCACGCAGATTTCGTACAGCGCGAGACCGGCGCTGCTACGCAGCTGGCTCTGGAACTGCAGACTCAGGCGCGCATACTGGACCGGGTCGAGCAGCTTCTTCTTGATCTTCGGCGCGAACGAGAATTCGACCCACACGCGACGGGTGGTCGGATCCTCGAGAATTTCCGCATCGGCGATCAGCGTGGAGATCCCCCACTTGCGGCCCGGCTTCTGGCTCGACGTCCCGGTGCTCCATTCGACCTGCACCGATACCATGCGGCGCAGGTGTTCCTTCACCAGCGCGGTGTCGTTCGAATCGAAAGCGGAGTTGGCGACGATGTCCGACAGCAGCGCGCGATACGTGTCGCCCGAGTCGTCGGCCTGCTGCGCGACGGCCAGCAGGACATTGAACAGCTTGCGAGTGAGGAGCGTGATCTTGCCGCTCTTCGGCTGAATGGCGATCGCCTCGACGGCCTTTCGCAATTCGGCTGAACTGGCACTCACCACATCCACATCGGTTTTCTTGGCGCGCTTCGTCGTGGCCATACGTCGGGTCGGAGGAGAAGTTTCCCGGAAGGATAGCGCCTGCGGTGATGTGCGTCCAGAACGACATGCTCACCATAGCCGGTGAAGCGCGCTGGCAAAACGGCACTCACCCGAACCGCTCCCGGAAACGCTCACCCGTCCGCCCGTACGGCGTTCCGGACTCGTCCAGACGTGCCGCGGCATACGCCGATTCACAGAATTTCACCTGTGCACGACACGTGCGAAATCGGCTCCCGTATCGGCTCACCTTTCGATTTGTCGTAATTTTACGACTGCGCAACCGTGAGTTCGACACAGGGTCGCGATTGCACCTCACTGTCCGCCCCCGCAGCGTCGCCCATCTGCCTGTATGCATGTACAGGCGCGGCCCGGGGGAAGTTCGGCTCGGCTTCGGCACGTAAAAAGCCGCCGTCGAAACCCGCTCGTGCCCGCCCGATCAGCAGGTGCCTGACCAGCCCGGGCGCGCATTGTACAGCGGCGAATCGTATCCGGTCCCGAAAATACTCACCTTTGGCACAGCATGCGGATTCGTCCAGACGCCGACGAACGCCCGACACACGCGGGACTGGCTACCGACGACTCCCGAAAACGCTCACCTTATAGAGAAAATGCGGCACAGCAGCGGGGCCGGAAATGACTCCCGAAAAACCTCACCGTAACCGGCGCGGTATCAAAAATCCCAATCCCTTCCGATACTTATGCATAGAAGGCATTTGGCTGTGCCTCGCGGGAATCTCCCGAAAAGCCTCACCTTTCGACTGGAATCCTTCATACGACAATCGGATTTCTGCTCCCGAAAATTCTCACCTGTGCCAAAAAATGGCACAGCAAAAACGAGATTTCTGCCAGTCCTGGCGGGCTTTTCGGCGAATTCGGCGGCTCACAGGCCCCGAAAAACCTCACCTTTGACCATTTTTTAAGCAAATACGTCTCCTGGAAAGCCTCACCTTCGAAGCAGATCGCCGCCTGTGATCGATGCCCCGAAAAAGCTCACCTTAAGGGGATCGGAGCAGGAAAACCCGGATTTCCCTCCCGAAAAACCTCACCTTTGGGGCATCACAGGCGCCGGAAAGCACTTTTGCTGTGCAAAATGACGTTCGCTTCCCGGAAATCCTCACAGCAAATTCCCGTGGAGTCCCGTGAAACCTCACCTTTCGCCAAATCTGCCCAAAAGATGGGCAGAAGCGGGGCGCGAAGCAGGTCCTGCAAATCCTCACCTATGTCTGCACAGGCAGAAAACTGTGCAGTCAGGCACACCGCGGGTTCCGTGGCCGTGCGGCCCCGAAAACCCTCACCTGTGGAAAAACGTGTGTTTTACTGTGATCCCGAATCCGCTCACGACCCTTCCTGCAACAGCTCACGCAGTTCCCTGAACCCCATCACGTCAGCTCCCGCAGAAGATCACCTTGGCTCCCGTAAAACTTCACCTTGTCGGCCGGAAAGCCTTGCACCATAAGGCTGTGCCGTGGCGTTAACGTTTTTAACTAAGGGTTCAAGGGTGTTTACTTCTAATACTCTCAAGACATCGGCTGACGAGTTTTCCACAGACACCCCAACCCTAGAACACCCCACAGGCAATCGGATCCGCCGTCATGTGAAACAAATGCCCTAAATCGGGGTTCGCTGGGAATCCCTTGTAGTACAAAGGCTTGGCAGACATTCTTCGCTTTGTTTCACGGAATTCCGGGTCACCTTCAACGGGATGGGCTTGCGGATCCAGTTTCTGTGCAAAACGACGTAAATTCGCAACGAACCCTCTAAAGAAGTATCAATGGATACGTATTTCGTTATGATTGCCACACTTCATTGTTTGTGAGCATGGCCATGACCCTGGACGAAATGCGGCAAGTCATTCGGGAAGAACTGGAATCGCTGCGCGCAAGCGGTGCACGGCGTCAGGAATTGTCGCTGCATGCGTGCAAGCGCTTGTTCTTCGATCTCGGCATCCGGCCGTCGGCCGCCAACGTCCGCGATCTCACCCAGACCGGCAGCGCCAGCGACATCCCGAAAGACATCGACCACTTCTGGGAACGCATCCGTTCCGCCTCCAAGATCCGGCTCGACGGCGCGGCGATCCCGAAAGCCGTCGAGGAAAAGGCCGGCGCGTTACTCGGCGCACTCTATGAAGAAGCATTGAAAGCTGCGCGCGACAGCCTCGATGGGGACCGCGAACGGGTGCGCGCCGACATGGCCGACGCGGAACAGCGGTTGCGCGACGCAACCGTTCGTCAGGAAACGCTCGAAGGCGCGCTCGCGCGCGGTGAAGCGAGAAACGAGCAATTACAGGTGCGGGTAACCGAACTCGAGGTTCAGCTTGCGTCCCAGACTACCCACGGTTCGGCAAGCGAAGCCACGTTGCTCACCACAGTCGCTCGACTGGAAAAGGAATTGGCCGCGGCTGCCGGCCGGATCGACGCCGAACAGGCCCAGAACGCCGCGCTACGCGACCGCATCGATGCGCTGCAAGCCGAATTGCAGCAGCGCACCGAGCATTACGCGCAGCAGATCAAGGATGCGGTGGCCGAAGCCGAACGCCGCGTCAAGCCGATGCTGGTCGAACTGGATTCGTTGCGCAGCATGGCGTCGACCTACCAGAGCGGGTTGCGCGACGTCCAGCGCAAGGAGTTCGATTTCCTGCAGCAGTTGAGTTCGGCCAAGGCGCGTGCCGACCGGCTCGAAGAACAGTTGCGTACCCAGAGCGACGAACTGGAGCGCGCCACGCGCGACGCGAATTCGTTGCGCGCGAACCGCGGAATGAATCCGGAAATCGCCGCGCTGATGCGGCGTCCGGCCGAAGCGGGACGACTCGATGCCAACGCGTATGCCGCGATCGGCACTTCTCTGGATCACGAGATTCCGGCGCCGACCCGGTGCCCGCGTTGCGACGGCGAACCGGAACTGTCACATGGCAATGAGGGTTTTGAAGTCGCGTGCCCCGAGTGCGAGCACGCGTCGGGCGCATGGCCGTCCCGCTTCGAAGCCGTCGCGCGTTTTGCGCAATCCTGACCCGGACGTCGGCAGCGCCGCACTGGTGAGACGATCCGGGAAGCTTGAGGTGAGGTTTTTCGGGAGCTGTGAAACGGTGAGGCTGCGCCACGCAAGGCTGCTCACGGATCGTTTCCGTGAGCAGTCGTTTCCCGATCAGTCAGTTTCGTCGCGATCGGACGCGTCACCGTTGCCGTCGCCGTCGGCCAGCCCGTCGCGCCAGTTTTTCCACGCGCGATGCAGGCGATTCGACGAGATCGGCCGCATGAAACCCAGCCATTTGCCGACGCGCTCCGGCGGCACGTCGTGCTCGAACAGTTCGGCTGCGTAGGTATTGCGCAAGGTTTGCGGGCTGGCGCGCGCCGTGCGTGACGACGTGAGCCCGGCCGATTCGACGATCGCGTCGATCGCGCGCAGCATCGTCGCCTTGTGCATCGGCCGCCCGGCATGCGATGCGGGAAAGACGAGCTCCCCCGGAATCTCCTGGCGTTTGCGTTCGGTGAGCCAGGCTTCGAGCAACGCGATCGCGAACGAAGCCAGATGGGTCTCGCGCGAGTAATCCGGATGCGTCGACTCGATCCGCAGCGACGTGCCGCTCGTATTGATGCAACTAATCGTGAGTGCGCGTGCTTCGCCGGTTTTGATGCCGGCGCCGAGAAACGCGGCGACGAGCGCGCGGTCGCGGCGCTCTTTCCAGTACGCGGAACCGGAGACGCCGATCGGCGAAAACAGATACGCGAGCAACGTCGCGCGTTCCGCCGGCGTGAGAAAACCGGTCGGTTCGTTGTCGCGCGCCTTGCGCCAGTTCGCTTCGCCATCCTGAGCAATGAAGCGGGCCGGATTGGTCGATGCGTATTCGGTGCGGCGGACATGATCGAGTACACGCTCGATCAGCCGGAGATAGCGCATTCGCTGCGTCTTCTTGATCGGCAATTCGCCGACGAAATTCGCGATGGTCGGTGTATCGACCGTTGCGAGGTTCTTTTGATGTGCACGCATCCACGCGAGAAACGCGCCCCATTGCGCGCGATAGACGTCGGCCGACGAGCGGCGATAGTCCTGCATGGCCAGCCACGCGTCGAACGCGGCTTCGGGCGAGGCGACCCAGTCGGACGGATCGCGGTCGAACAGATCCTTTTCTTCCGGCGAGGAGGCGGTGTCGTGAGAGGCGGGAAGGGACATGGCATTAATTCCGTTAGTTGCGTATATGGTAGCCCTTTTCCGCAACGTATCGGGCAGCAAGCGGGTGAACCGACCACCATGCACGGCGGCCGGGGCCGGGCCGTCAGTCGCCCCAGGCCTTGGACTGGCGGTGCGGGCGCGCGGCGCGCGCGGTGTCGTGCGCGTTTGCCTCGGCTTCGTACGCGAGAACGGCAAACGAAAAGACCGCGGGCAGCGCATTCGAGCGCCCGAAGTCGATCGGATCGTCCGTTTCGGGAAACGTCATGTCCGACGGCCGTTCGAACAGTTGACGCATGCCGGCGTCGTGCCGGCTGGCAAAGCCGAGATCGGCGAGCGCTTCGGCTTCGATCGCATGCAGCAGGCGCCACGTCAGCGGCACGCGCTGACGGATGTAGCGCCCGGCGATATGGCGAACGATCGATTCGAGGTCATGCGCGGCAGCCTTGAAGCTGAGCGCGGCCAAATCTTGTTCTTCTGTCATTGCAGGCTCCTGTCGACCGGGGCAGACGCCTCGGTGCGCCCGCTCCAGCCCATGCATGGCGGAATGTCCGTATAACTGTACAAACATACAGTGTTTTCCGCAACTGGCCTGCGACTGACCGTTTGGCTAGCTATACGCGCCGTCAGCGATGTATCACGATCAACAAGGCCCGCGCTTCGGCCTTGCCGGGATTGCGGATCGCATGCGGCTCGTCGGCCGGGTAGCGCGCGGTGTCGCCCGCCTTCAGCCGGCGGCTGGCCGCGGCGGCCTCGATTTCCATCGCGCCCTGCAGCACGGTGAGGTGCTCCCGCGTGCCCGGTTCGTGCGCGTTCGATACCAGTGCGCCGCCCCCCGGCAGCGTCAGCTCGTACCACTCGAACTTGCCGGCGAGTTCGATGGGGCCCCATACGCGCAACTGGTAACGGCCGTCGTGGCCGGCGAGCGTCGGAATGTCGTGCGGGCCATCCACGCGGATCGCCTCGGGCGTCTTCGGCTGCGAGAACAATTCGTCGAGGGTGATGCCGAGCGCGTTCGTCAGCCGCCATGCGACGGCGATCGTCGGGTTGGCCTTGTCGCGTTCGATCTCGGAGAGCATCGATTTCGATACGCCGGCGGCGCGCGACAGGTCGTCGAGCGTCAACTTGCGCTCGTTGCGCAGCCGCTGGATCTGCTCGCCGACGCGCGGCGGGGTCGCGGCCGGCGGCTGCGGGGCGGCGTCGGCAGGCGTGCGCCGCGATTCGGAGGAACTTGCCATTTGGATTCCGTTCGCTTAGAGTTGTTCGATATTTCGAATTCTAGTTCGGAATATCGGATAAATGCGGTCAACCGAACGACCGACTATAACAGTAGTAGGCCGTTGCGCCGCCACGAGCCGTGCGCCGCGGAATGCGAAACCCTGTCAGGAGCTTTGCGATGCGTGATGCCTTTCTCGCCCAGGTGCGCGGGACGCTCGACCAGATCCGCGCGGACGGTTTTTACAAGACCGAGCGCGAGATCGCGAGTCCCCAGGCGGCAGCCGTACGGCTTGCCGGCGGCGCCGGCGTGCTCAATTTCTGCGCGAACAACTATCTGGGTCTGGCGAACGATCCTCGCCTGATCGACGCGGCGAAGGCCGGCCTCGACCAGGACGGCTTCGGCATGGCATCGGTGCGGTTCATCTGCGGCACGCAAACCGTCCACAAGCAACTGGAAAGCGCGCTGGCCGCATTTCTCGGCACCGAGGACAGCATCCTTTATTCGAGCTGCTTCGACGCGAACGGCGGGCTGTTCGAGACGCTGCTCGACGAGAACGACGCGGTGATCAGCGACGAACTGAATCACGCGAGCATCATCGACGGCATTCGCCTGTGCAAGGCGAAGCGTTTGCGCTACAAGAACAACGATCTGTCCGACCTCGAGGCGAAGCTCAAGGAAGCCGACGCCGCGGGCGCGCGCCACAAGCTGATCGCCACCGACGGCGTGTTCTCGATGGACGGCATCATCGCCGATCTGAAAGGCATCTGCGATCTCGCCGATCGCTACGGCGCGCTCGTGATGGTCGACGATTCGCATGCGGTCGGCTTCATCGGCACGCACGGCCGCGGCACGCCCGAGCACTGCGGCGTCGAAGGCCGCGTCGACATCATCACCGGCACGCTCGGCAAGGCGCTCGGCGGCGCGTCGGGCGGCTATGTCGCCGCGCGTCGCGAGGTGATCGAACTGCTGCGCCAGCGCTCCCGTCCGTATCTGTTCTCGAACACGCTCACGCCGAGCATCGCCGCGGCATCGCTGGAGGTGCTCGAACTGCTCGGCAGCGACGAAGGCGCGAAGCTGCGCGAACGCGTGCGCGAGAACGGCGCGCGGTTCCGCAAGCAGATGACCGAAGCCGGCTTCACGCTCGTGCCCGGCGCGCATCCGATCATCCCGGTGATGCTCGGCGACGCGCAGCTCGCGACGAACATGGCCGACAAGCTGCTCGGCGAAGGCGTCTACGTGATCGGCTTCTCGTTTCCGGTCGTGCCGCGCGGCCGGGCGCGCATCCGCACGCAGATGAGCGCCGCGCATACGCCCGAACAGATCGACCAGACGGTCGCCGCGTTCGTGCGCGTCGGCAAGTCGCTCGGCATCATCTGACGGAGGCGCGACCATGAAAGCACTGGCAAAGCTCGAACGCGGCCCCGGCCTCACGCTCACGCGCGTGAAGCGCCCCGAAGTCGGCCACAACGACGTGCTGATCAAGATCCGCCGCACGGCGATCTGCGGCACCGACATCCATATCTGGAAGTGGGACGACTGGGCGCAGAAGACGATTCCGGTGCCGATGCACGTCGGTCACGAATACGTCGGCGAGATCGTCGAGATGGGGCAGGAAGTGCGCGGCTTCGCGATCGGCGATCGCGTGTCCGGCGAAGGCCACATCACCTGCGGTTTCTGCCGCAACTGTCGCGCGGGGCGCCGGCATCTGTGCCGCAACACGGTGGGCGTCGGCGTGAACCGCGAAGGCGCGTTCGCCGAATACCTGGCGATTCCGGCGTTCAACGCGTTCAAGATTCCGCCGGAGATCTCCGACGATCTCGCGTCGATCTTCGATCCGTTCGGCAACGCGACGCACACGGCGCTGTCGTTCAACCTCGTCGGCGAAGACGTGCTGATCACCGGCGCGGGACCGATCGGCATCATGGCCGTCGCGATCGCGAAGCACGTCGGCGCGCGCAACGTCGTGATCACCGACATCAACGACTATCGGCTGGAGCTCGCGCGCAAGATGGGCGCGACGCGCGCGGTCAACGTCGCCCGCGAGTCGCTGCGCGACGTGATGGCCGACCTGCACATGACCGAAGGCTTCGACGTCGGTCTGGAAATGTCGGGCGTGCCGAGCGCGTTCACGAGCCTGCTCGAGGCGATGAATCACGGCGGCAAGGTTGCGCTGCTCGGCATCCCGCCCGCGCAGACGGCGATCGACTGGAACCAGGTGATCTTCAAGGGGCTCGAGATCAAGGGCATCTACGGCCGCGAGATGTTCGAGACCTGGTACAAGATGGTCGCGATGCTGCAAAGCGGCCTCGACCTGTCGCCCATCATCACGCATCGCTTCGCGGCCGACGATTACGAGCAAGGCTTCGCCGCGATGCTGTCCGGAGAAAGCGGCAAGGTGATTCTCGACTGGACGGTCTGAGTCGAGTATCGAGAAAGACGGGGCCGTGCGGCACGTTTGCCGGCTGCCCCGTTTTCGTTTGCACGCACACGCACACGCACACGCACCGTCGAGCGTCGAGCGTCGAAACCCGTGATTCAACGCTTGAGGTGAGATTATTCGGGAGTTGTGTTCGCGCGCCGAATCGTCACACGATCCCGCCTAGGTGACGTGCAATGGCGGATTCGCTTCACCTGTCGGCAGCCGCTTCGCTTCTCGTCGTTACGCCATTCGACGCCCGCTTCTTTCCTTCCACGTACTTCCCGCTTCGCTTGGCATGCGAGCGTCCGCTCGACGCCGCAGGCGAAATCGTACCGACCCGAACATCAACCATGAGCCGCATGCGGCGTTGCAACTCACTGATACGAGGTGCGCGATCAACCTCCCATTGATGCTCAGGGCCGCTGCCTGATTCGTTCACCCTCCAATCCGCACGAATCGCGCCGAAGGCACAACCCGACGCACCAGCGCTTCGGGCACGATTCAGCCCTCCCGCCGGCAGGGCCTTTTCACACGGGTCTTGATGGCGGAGAACGATCGTTCTACCGTAACCCCATGAACACACCTCTCGACTCCTCCGGCGAACCGGGCGTTCGCGACCGGCTGCTCGACGCGGCCGAAGCGCTGATCTATTCGGGCGGCATCCATGCGACTGGCGTCGATGCGATCGTCAAGCGATCCGGCGCGGCACGAAAGAGCTTTTATTCGCATTTCGAATCGAAAGAGGCGCTGGTCGTCGCCGCGCTAGAACGTCGCGACGCGCGCTGGATGCGCTGGTTCGTCGACGGCACGCTGGCACGTGGCAACGCGCCGCGCGCGCAACTGCTCGGCATGTTCGACGTGCTGCGCGAGTGGTTCGGGCAGCCCGACTTTCACGGCTGCGCGTTCCTGAATGCGTCGGGCGAGATACCCGAAGCCGACGATCCCGTGCGGGTCGTCGCCCGCATGCACAAGGCGCGCCTGCTGGCGTTCGTGCGCGAGCGCTTCGATGCCTATGCCGACGAAACCGGCGTCGCGCGCCGCGGGCTCGCGCGCCTCGCGCGTCAGTGGCTCGTATTGATCGACGGCGCGATCGGTGTGGCGCTCGTCAGTGGCGATGCAAACGCCGCGCGCGATGCGCGCGCGACGGCTGAACTGCTGCTCGATACCGTTTCACGGTAGCCGACGCAGCGAATCCGAACCGGCTGCGTGCGTTCGCGGCCAGAACCCTGAACAGGAGCAACCCATGTCCGCTTCCCCCGAAGTTCGTCCGCCCGTTCCGCCCTTCACGCTTGAAACGGCGCGCCAGAAAGTGCGCGCCGCCGAGGACGGGTGGAATACGCGCGACCCGCAGCGCGTGTCGCTCGCCTATACGCCGCAAAGCCGTTGGCGCAATCGCGCGGAATTCGTGACGGGCCGCGACGAAATCGTCGCGCTGCTGCAGCGGAAGTGGGCGCGCGAACTCGATTACCGGCTGATCAAGGAGCTGTGGGCGTTCGACGGCAATCGCATCGCGGTGCGCTTTGCATACGAGTGGCATGACGATGCGGGCAACTGGTTCCGTTCGTACGGCAACGAGAACTGGGAGTTCGACGAAAACGGCCTGATGGCGCATCGTCACGCGAGCATCAACGATCTGCCGATTCGCGAGGCTGACCGTCTTTATCACTGGCCGCTCGGCCGTCGTCCCGACGATCATCCGGGGCTGTCCGACCTCGGGCTGTGAAGCCGCGCGCGTTCAAGGGATCGGCGAACGCATCACAGGCGATTCAATGGTGAGAAAATTCGGGAGCCTTCCGCTGAAGGTGAGATTTTTCGGGATCAGGTGAAATGTCGCGTCGAACTGTGTGCGTTGAACAGGCCGACGCGACATCGCAAGGGTAAAGCGGTGCATACATCGACGTGCAGTGGTGTGCTTCACCGCGTGATGCATCTCACTGATCGTATCGAAGCGATCATGCGCGGACGATCGGTGTGCGCGAGCGACACGTGCAGCTCACCGATCGGATCGTCTTTCGACGTGCAACGAAAAACCGCACAAGCAGTGCGCGTTGCGATGTGTCGTTGCTCACCGATCGACTTTACCACCTCCGCATCAGCGGAGTTCGCAAACGTGCGCAACCGCATCGTGCGCCGCTTGCGGCAGACCGATTCACGAAGCGCCCGCCGCCCGGCGCGAGCGCCGGGCACGACCGTCAACCCTCAACCCGCGATCCGCGCGGCGATCGCTTCGCCCACTTCCTGCGTGCCGGCGTTGCCGCCGAGATCGCGCGTACGCGGCCCGGTGCGCAGCACGTCCTCGATCGCCGCGACGATCGCATCGTGCGCGTCGCGTTCGCGGCCCGTGCCGTTGCCGAGGAAGTCGAGCATCATCGCCGCCGACCAGATCATCGCGACCGGATTCGCGATGTATTGCCCCGCGATGTCGGGCGCCGAACCGTGCACGGGTTCGAACAGCGACGGGAACGTGCGGTCGGGGTTCAGGTTCGCCGACGGTGCGATGCCGATGGTGCCCGTGCAGGCCGGCCCGAGATCCGACAGGATGTCGCCGAACAGGTTCGACGCGACGACGACGTCGAAGCGGTCCGGCTGCAGCACGAAGCGCGCGCAGAGGATGTCGATGTGCTGCTTGTCGACCGCGATCTCCGGATAGCGTTCGGCCATCTCGGCCGCGCGCGCATCCCACCACGGCATGCTGATCGCGATGCCGTTGCTCTTGGTCGCGACGGTGACGCGCTTCGCGCGACGCTGCGCGAGCTCGAACGCGAATTTCAGCACGCGTTCGGTGCCGTGCCGCGTGAAGATCGACTGCTGCATCACCACTTCGCGCTCGGTGCCTTCGAACATTGCGCCGCCGACCGACGAATATTCGCCCTCGGTGTTCTCGCGCACGATCATGAAATCGATGTCGCCCGGGCGGCGGCCGGCGAGCGGCGACGGCACGCCGTCGAACAGGCGCGCGGGCCGCAAGTTGATGTACTGGTCGAATTCGCGGCGGAATTTCAGCAGCGAGCCCCACAGCGAAATGTGATCGGGCACCGTCGCCGGCCAGCCGACCGCGCCGAACAGGATCGCGTCCATGCCCGACAGTTGGGCTTTCCAGTCGTCCGGCATCATCGTGCCGTGTTGCGCGTAGTAGTCGCAGCTCGCCCAGTCGATCTCGACGAAGTCGAAGCGCACGCCGAAGCGCGCGGTCACGGCGGCGAGCGCGCGCAGGCCCTCGGGCATCACTTCGCGGCCGATGCCGTCGCCGGGGATCACGGCAATCCTGTAAGTCCTGTCGGTCATGCAAATCTCCTTGGCTGGTTGGCCGGCTGCCGGGAAGGCGGCGGCCCGTCACGACATTCTATTTATTTCCATCTGGATTAAAATCGCTCAAAAGTTAATCGACTTTCCACGAATCGTGAATAAATCGCCGAACCTCGACGACCTGCGCGTGTTCAGCCTGGTCGTCCGCCTCGCGAGCTTCAGCGCGGCCGCCGAGCAACTCGCGGTGTCGCCCGCGTATGTCAGCAAGCGCGTCGCGATGCTCGAGACGCAACTCGGCACGCGCCTGCTGCACCGCTCGACACGCCGGATGACGGTCACCGAGGCCGGCGAACGCGTGTTCGCGCGCGCCGAAAAGATTCTCGACGACGTCGATCATCTCGTCGAGGACGTGTCGACCACGCGCACGGTGCCGCGCGGCACGCTGCGCATGTCGAGCAGCTTCGGCTTCGGCCGGCACGTCGTCGCGCCGGCGCTGCTCGACTTCAGCGCGCGCTATCCGCAACTGAACGTGCGGCTCGATCTGTTCGACCGGCTCGTCGATGTGGCCGGCGAAGGCTACGACCTCGACGTGCGCATCGGCGACGACATTGCCGATCATCTGATCGCGCGCCGCCTTGCCACGAACCATCGCGTGCTGTGCGCGTCGCCCGACTATCTCGCCCGCCGCGGGACGCCGCGCTCGCTCGCGGATCTGGCCTCGCACGACTGTCTCGCGATCAAGGAGCGCGATCATCCGTTCGGCGTATGGCGGCTGACCGTGCGCGGCGAAACGGCCACGGTGAAGGTCGGCGGCGCGCTGTCGACGAATCACGGCGAGGTGGCCGTGCAATGGGCGCTGGCCGGGCGCGGGATCGTGCTGCGCTCGATCTGGGAGGCCGGGCCGCTGATCGAGCGCGGCGCGCTGTGCCGCGTGCTGCCGGACGCGATCCAGCCCGCGAACATCTGGGCCGTGTATCCGGAACGCGTCGCGGCGTCGGCGAAGGTGCGCGTGTGCGTGGATTTTCTGGTGGAGACGCTGGCCGGCCTGAATGCCGCCGCGGGTGACGATACGGCCTGAAACCGGCTAAAGGTGAGCTTTTACGGGGGCATGCGCAGGCACCGTCGACGATGCCTGCGGGCGCGTCACGCCGCGTGTCGCGCACCGAGCATCAAGTCGAGATTCTGCACGGCGGCGCCGGATGCCCCTTTGCCGAGATTGTCGAACACGGCGGACAGCAGCACCTGGCCGCCGTCTGCGTTGACGAACACGCCGAGCCGCAGGTCGTTGGTGCCGTTCAGCGCTTGCGGATCGAGATGCGTGGCCGCCCGTGTGTCCGCGAGCGGCATCACGTCGACATGACGCGCGTCCGCGTAATGGTGCGCGAGACACGCATGCAGCCGCTCACCGGTCACCTCGGCCGGCAATAGCCGCAGCTCGATCGGGATGGTGAGCACGATGCCTTGCCGATAGGCACCGTAGGCCGGCACGAAGAACGGACGGTGCGCGAGCCCCGCATGCTGCCGGATTTCGGGCACGTGCTTGTGCTCGAGCGCGAGACCGTAGATCTGCAGCGGCAACGCGTTCGCGGCGGCATCGCCCGATTCGAACGCGTCGACGGCGGCCCTTCCGCCGCCCGAGTAACCGGACACCGCGTGGATGCTCACCGGGTAGTCGCGCGGCAGCAGCCCTGCCTGCAGCAGCGGGCGAAGCAGGCCGATCGCGCCCGTCGGGTAGCAGCCCGGATTGGTCACGCGCTTCGCATGCGCGATGTGTTGCGCCTGTCCGTCGGCCATCTCGGGAAAGCCGTAGACCCAGTCGGGCTGCGTGCGATGGGCTGAACTCGCGTCGATCACGCGTACCGCCGGGTTCCGGATGAAGCCGACCGCTTCGCGCGCGGCCGCATCGGGCAGGCACAGGATGGCGATATCGCACGCGTTGAGTGCGTCGGCGCGCCGCGCCGCGTCCTTGCGTTCGGCGGCGGGAAGCGTGAGCAGCTGCATGTCGGTGCGGTCGCGCAGACGCGCGTGAATCTGCAACCCGGTCGTGCCCTGGTCGCCGTCGATGAAGACAGTGGGGAAGCTCATGATGGTCGTGTGCGTCGCGTTCGGTCGTCGAGGAAGCCGTATCGTCCACCGAACGCCTAGAATAGGAAAAGTTGAATTTGCTGATCGTCTGATTCAGTTTTTCTGAACGAGAGGGGTGTGATGCGCGAGATCAGTCTGGACCGTCTGCGTACGCTGGTTGCGATCGCGGACCACGGATCCTTCGTGGCGGCGGCGCAATGGCTTCATCTCGCCCCGCCCACCGTCAGTCTGCATGTCGCCGAGCTGGAAAGCCGCGTCGGCGCGCCGCTGCTGTCCCGCACGCGCGGCAACGTGCGGCCGTCGGTGATCGGCGAAGTGCTGGTGGAGCGGGCGCGGCGTCTGCTGGCGGAAGTCGAATCCACGCTGGACGACGTGCAGCGACAGGTGCAGGGGTTGACCGGGCGTGTCCGCCTCGGCGCATCGACCGGCGCGATCGCGCACCTGTTGCCGCAGGCGGTGGCCGGCCTGCGTGCGCAGCATCCGGATATCGACGTGCAGATCGCGGTGCTCACGTCGCAGGACACGCTGGCGCGCATTGCACAAGGCGCGCTCGATGTCGGGCTGGTCGCGCTGCCGCAAGCGCCGGTCGCGGGGCTGTCGATCCGCCCGTGGCGGCGCGATCCGGTGATGGCTTTCCTGCCCGCGGACTGGCCGCTTCCGGCCCGTGTGACGCCCGCGTATCTGGCCGCGCGGCCGTTGATTCTCAACGATGCGACGACGCGCCTGTCGCGGCTCACGACCGAATGGTTCGCGCTCGGCGGCCACCGGCCCGAGCCGCGGATCGAACTCAACTACAACGATGCGATCAAGAGCCTGGTCGCCGCAGGGTACGGCGCGACGCTGCTGCCGCACGAGGCGGGCGCCCCGCTGCCGGATGCGCGCATCGTCATGCGGCCGTTACGTCCGGCGTTGTGGCGCGAACTGGGCATTGCGCATCGGGCCGGCCCGGTCGAACGGGCGACACAGCACGTGCTCGATGCGCTGCGGGCGCTCGGCGCGCGATAGCGGGCCGTCGGGCGGCCGGCCGCGCGTTCAGAGCCGGTTGTCCTTCGCCAGCGTGAGCACGCGCGCCCAGCGCTGTGCATCGCGCTTGTCCATCATCGGCAGCTTCCATTCGCCGTGCACGGCGTCGCGCACGCGCACGACGAGATGCCAGCGGCCGTCGATCGGCGCGGCCTCGCAACCGTCGAGCTGCGACAGCGTATAGCGGCCATCCGCGCCGTCATGCGACAGCCACAGCAGCCCTTGCGTCGCGGATACGCGCAACTCGCCCCACGCGCGATGCACGATATGCGTCCAGCCTTCTTCCTTCGTGTTCGGTGCGATGTCGCGACGGCGCTTGAGCCACCACGCGACCAGTGCGATCAGGAGCGCGGCGGCCAGCACGGCGGCCGCGATCGCGACCGGCTGGCCGAACTGCGCGGCGATGACGTGAAACAAGTGAACGGCGCCCCACCCCAGGGCGACGAGCGCGAATAGCGCAATGAAAATCGGCATGTCGAATCGGAAAGGAGGACGAGCCGGCGCGGGCGGCGCGCCGGCCCGTTGCACACGGCATTACCGGCGGCGGTGAATGTCGTGCGTGACGAAGCCCGCGTCGTTGGTGGGCAGCGCGAGGCCGTCCTTCACCGCGAGCGTCTTGCGGATGTCGTCGAGACCCGCGGACCAGTGGTCGCGCATCGTCGACAGACCGAACTGATAGTCCTTGTAGTGATGCTCGTACGCTTTCTGCTGATAGATCAGGTGTTGAATGTTGTACTTCTTCCCGCTCGACATTTCCTCGGCCTCGACGCACCACGGATCTGTCTTGCGCTGTTCTTCCGGCACCCGTTCGAGCACGTGGCGCAGCACGTTGCGGTAGCGCTGTTCGCGCTGCAGCGTGTCGGTGACGAAACGCGTGCGGCTCGAATACTGCACGTCCTTCGTGCGCTCGGCGACGTCGGCCATCGTGCGCGGCAGCGGCCCGCGCGCGCTCCACAGATCGACCTGGAACGCGAGCGTGTCGCTGCGCGGCCGGGCGCGCAGCACTTCCATCAGCGGCGTGTTCGACACGACGCCGCCGTCCCAGTAATACTCGCCGTCGATCTCGACGGGCGGGAACGCGGGCGGCAACGCACCGGACGCCATGAAATGCTCGGGCGCGAGACGGATGCGCGAGTTGTCGAAGTACACGAAATTGCCGGTGCCGACGTTGACCGCGCCGACCGACACGCGCGTTTCGCCCGAATTGATCCGGTCGAAATCGCATAGTTTCAGCAGCGTCGTGCGCAGCGCCGACGTGTCGTACCAACTGATCTTTTGCGGATGATCGGCCACGCCCGGCAGCGGCGGCGGAAAGCGCGGCACGAAGAATCCCTGCTGGCCCTGCATCATCGCGCTGGCTGCCTGCGATGCGGTGAAGAACGTTCGGACCTGATCGATGCTGTTGAACAGCGCGAATTCGAACGCGGCCGGAATCGCGGGAAAGAACGCCGGCTGGCAGATCGTTTCCCAGAATTCGCGCAGGCGCTCGACGCGATGCTCGGGCGCATTGCCGGCGATCAGCGCGGTGTTGAGCGCGCCGATCGAGATGCCGGCGATCCAGTCGAGCGGAATGCCTGCTTCATGCAGCCCTTCGAACACGCCGGCCTGATACGCGCCGAGCGCGCCGCCGCCCTGCAGGACGAGCGCGATCGTTTCGTACGGCAGCGACCGCGCAGCAGCCGGCGCGCCGGCTTCGTGCTGCAGGTCCGCCGCATCGACGGCCTGCTTTTCTGTACGCGCGTGCGGTTTCATCAGTTGCTCCGAGAAATCCCGCCGTGGGCGGCGGTGATGGATGGCGTGACGTCGATCGACGGCACGCCATCTCGAGAAGGACGGTGGCGCGGAAGTCGCCTACCGTCGGGGAGGCACTCGCGTTACTGCATGAACCAGCCGTGGCTGACGACGAACGACTGGCCGGTGAGCGCGGCGCTCGGGAACGCCGACAGGAACAGCACCGTCTGCGCGACGTCCTGCACCGTCGTGAACACGCCGTCGACCGTATTGCCCAGCATCACCTTCTTGATCACGTCCTCTTCGCTGATGCCGAGCTCCTTCGCCTGCTCCGGAATCTGCTTGTCGACCAGCGGCGTGCGCACGAAGCCCGGACACACCACGTGCGAGCGCACGTTGTGCTTCGCGCCTTCCTTCGCCAGCACGCGCGCGAGACCCAGCAACCCATGCTTGGCCGTCACGTAGGCCGACTTCAGCGGCGACGCCTCGTGCGAGTGCACCGAGCCCATGTAGATCACGACGCCGCCGCGATCGTCCTTGTACATGTGCTTGAGCGCGGCCTTCGTCGTCAGGAATGCGCCATCGACGTGGATCGCCTGCATCTTCTTCCAGTCGGCGAACGAGTAGTTCTCGATCGGATTGACGATCTGGATGCCGGCGTTCGACACGAGGATGTCGACCGAGCCGAACGCCTCGGCCACCTTGTCGATGCCGCTGTTCACGGCATCTTCATTGGTCACGTCCATCGCGACGCCGATCGCCTTGCCGCCCGCCTTGACGATCTCGTCGGCGACCGCGTTCGCGCCGTCCTGGTTCAGGTCGGCGATCGCGACGGCCGCGCCGGCCTTGGCCAGCTCAAGCGCGATTTCCTTGCCGATGCCGCTCGCGGCGCCCGTGACGACTGCGGTCTTGCCATTCAGGTTGCTCATGTTCGAATTCCCGTGGTGAAAGGATTGACAGGGAGAAAGGGCTGTTGACGTGTTACTGGGCCAGGTAATCGTAGACGACTTCGCCGAGACCCAGCGTCAAATCTGCGACGAGGTGGCGCGCTTCGACGATCTCGAGCACGGGCAGGTCGGCCACCGGCGCGAGCGCGTGCGGCGCCAACTCGAGCGAGGCGGGGCCCGTCCATGCGCCCTTCATCTTGATGTCCTGCATGTAATAGCGCACCAGTTCGCATACGCGCGCGGTGCCGTCGACGTGCGGGATGATCTTCAACAGGAAATTGGGGCCGGCGAGTCGTTTCGCCTGCTCTTCGATATCGAGTTCCTTGTGCTTGTAGCCCATCGTGCCGGTCGCGACACGCACCTTGCCGTAGTCGAGCGTGCCCAGGATGTGATCGGTGTTCACGTGCAGCGTGGGCGACGCGAGCTTCTTCGGGAAGCCCCACAGCTCGCGGCCGCCGGCGATCGGCGGGTGATCGTCGAGATACATCGCGAGCGTATAGCCGCCCGGCTGGCCGTCGTATTCGACGGGGATCACCTGGCCGCTTTCGGTGTAATCGCCGAAGCCGGTCGAATCGGCCATGCGGATGAATTCGTAATGCACGAGCGGCTCGGTGACCTGTAGCGGCTCGGGGACGATTTCACGGAGGCGGTCCGGATCGGTGCGGTACGTGATGATCAGAAACTCACGATCGACGAAACGGTACGGGCCCATCGGGAACGCGGGGCTGGTCAACGGCATCGCAAACGCCTTCGATCGGACATCGCTGGGTTTCATGCGGACTCCTTGTTGTTGAGCGCTTCGTGGATGAGTGGTCGTAATCGTATGCCTGTGCGTTGCCGTTGTGCGATGCCGCATATGGAATTAATTGTTGCCGATTTCGAATTATTTGAGGCGTAAATATTGAGATGAACGAGGCAAACGGCCTGAACGGCACGCGGCCAAGCGAGGGTCGCATGCGTCGATGACGCCATCATGTGAAAAAGGTGAGGCTTTACGGGAGGCAGGGTGAGCTTTTACGGGGACCTTCACGTGGGAATGTGACAATTGTGTGAACTTATGTTGCAGTGCAGGTTCTAAGTGCGTTCGCCGCGCGGGCCTCGTCCGGGCGGCTGCCGCATTCAGCCCCGCTTAAGCGGCCACGCTCTGGCATCGTTCGACGCCGGCGGGGCAACCGGCCGAACTTTTACGCCTCACGCAACCGGATTCATGCAGAACGTCAATCTCGCTCTCTTTTCCGCCATCAACGCCGGCGGTGTGCCGCACCCGGGCGTTGCCCGCCTCGCGATCTTCGCCGCCGACTGGCTCGTCTACGCGCTGCCCGCGATGCTGCTGCTGACCTGGATCTTCGGCGCGCGCCCCGCGCGGCGCCAGGCGATCGAAGCCGGCCTCGGCGTTTGCGTGGCGCTCGGGCTCGCGCAGGTGCTCGGGCATGTCTGGTTCTCCCCGCGCCCGTTCATGGCCGGCGTCGGCACGCAGTTGATTCCGCACGCGCCGGACAGTTCCTTTCCGAGCGATCACATGACGTTCGCGTGGAGCATGGCGATCGGCCTGCTGCTCGGCGGCACGACGCGGGTCACCGGTTTCGTGATGGCCGCGATGGCCGTGGCGATCGCATGGGGCCGCGTCTATGCGGGCGTGCACTGGCCATTCGACATGGCGGGCGGCGTGCTGGTCGGCACGGTCGGCGCGCTGGCCGCGCACCTGTACGGGCAACGCGTGACCGCGCCGCTCGAACGGCTCGGCGATTCGGTGCACGCGGTCGTGATGGGGCGCCGGCAGGCGCCGTAAGCGGAAGGCAACCGGCAGGACGCCGTCAGCCGGACGAGCCGGGTGTGCGGGCCGCGTCGGCCGAGGCGGACGGGCCGCCGCCCGCGTCGCGCAGTTCGGGGGTATCGGCCGGAGGCCGCGCGGCATCGCGGTTGAGGGCGCTTTCCGTCAGGATCGCGCACATCGCGACGAACAGCGCGACGACTACCGCGGCGAGGCCGCAATAGCCGGCGATCTTCAGGTGGCGAAGGAAAGGCGAAGCGTGGCTTTCTTTTGTCATGACCGGGCGCTCCTGGGCGGGCTGCGGCGGCTGTCGCCCGACAGCGGCGCGCAGACATAGATATATACCAGCCGCGATGCCGGTGCCAAGCCCGCCGCTGCGCCGGCGCCACGATTGTTTCAGCCGCCCGGCAACCGGGCGCCCATCCCCCGCTCAGTCTTCCAGCGTTTCGTGCACGGCCGCCGCGCCGCGCTTCCAGTAGGCCGCCGCGCGGATGCGCGACTTGTCGACGCCGCGTTCGCCGGTCAGGTGCTGGCGCACCGCACGCATCGACAGCGCTTCGCCGGCCGCCCACACGTAGCCGTCGCCGGACGACGGCAGCGGCAGATCGCGGACGGCGTTCAGCAGCGTGTCGCCGTTCGCCGTGTCGGCTTCGGCGCGGAAGCGCCAGATTTCATGCACGTCGGCGCGCGTGTCGAACGAGATCTGTGCGGTGCGATCCGCGACTTCCAGCACGACCGCCGCGCGCGCGCCGGCCGGCAATTCCTCGAGACGCCGCGCGACGGCCGGCAGCGCCGTATCGTCGCCGATCAGCAGGTGCCAGTCGAAATCGGTCGGGATAACAAACGATCCGCGCGGGCCGCCGATGCCGAGCCATTGGCCGACGCGCGCTTGCGCGGCCCACTGCGATGCGGGGCCAGGATGGTTCAGCACGAATTCCAGATCGAGTTCGCAGGCGGCGCGATCGAAGCGGCGCGGCGTGAAGTCGCGCGCGACCGGCTTCGGTTCGCCTTCCGGAAACTCGGGGCCGTTCGCGCCGAGCGTCGGCAGCGCGGGCCGTTCCGCGCCGGGCGGCGGGAAAAAAACCTTCACGTGATCGTCGAACGACGCGGATTCGAAATCCGCGAGATCGGCGCCGCCGAGCGTGACGCGCAGCAGATGCGGCGTCACGGTGTGCACGCGCAGCACTTGCAGCAGGCGGAACTTGAGGGCGTGGCGCACGCGGGTGACGGTGCGTTCGGACGTGTTCTGCATCGATCCGTTCTCCTTGGGTTGTGACGGGGCGGCGCGGATCACGCGCCGGCGCCGCCTTCTATTTCGGCCGTCGCGCGGCGCATGATGGCCGCGATGCGGCGCTGTTCGTCGGCATCGGCGGCGCTCTTGTGCAGCAGCGCGCGCTTGAGCGCGAGACGCGCCTCGACGAATTCCGGCAGCCAGCCGGGCTGCGATGCGTCCGGCGCATCGGCGCCCGCCGATTCCCCGGCGAACGCGCGGCGCATGAATTCCATCTTGCGAGCGAGGTGCGTGAGGCGCGCGAACAGCGTGTCGACGCGTTCGCGCTGGGCATCGAGATGCTCGCGGCCGGCGTCGGTCAGCGCATAGCGCTTACGGTTGCCTTCCGCCTGCGACGCGACGAAGCCGACTTCGTCGAGATACGTGAGCGCCGGATACACCATGCCGGGGCTCGGGCTGTAGAAACCGTTTGAGCGCGTGTCGAGCGCCTTGATCAATTCGTAGCCGTGGCTCGGTTGCTCGGCCACCAGCGCGAGCAGCAGCAGTTGGAGATCGTCGGAGCTGAACTGGCGGCCGCGCGGCATCGCGTCGTCGCCGAAATCGCCAAAGCCGCCGCGCCCGCCCCGGCCGCCGAACGGGCCGCCACCGAATGCATCGTGGCCGCCGCGACGGTGGCGGCCGATCGCGTGCCAGAGACCGGCGAACCAGTCGGGGCGGGCATGCGCACCATGACCGTCGCATCGGGCATGGCCGCGGAAGTGGTTGTGTCGCATGATCGTGTCCTATATGTCGTAAAACATATCTAAAGATATATATCGAAAGATAGGGAGTCAAGGGGATTATTGGGGGCGGGATGGGGGGCGGCGTGACCGACGGCTTGCGGCGAAGCGGCCCCTACGGCGCTCTGTGGAATTTGAGACCGCATCGATCCCCAGGACCGCAACGCGTGATGCCTCCCGATGGTGGTGGCCCCGCGTGCCGGCCGTTGCGCGGGTGAAACGAGAATCTTGATCTGCGTGCGGTCGGCGAGCAGCGCATCGAAGCCGTCGGCGACGGCATCTTCGAGCGCGACGGTGCGCGTGACGATCGACGTGAGGTCGAGCGCGCCCGACGCGACGATGCGCAGCAGGTCTTCGTACGCGTGCCGGTAGCCGACGCTCGCGGTGAAGGTCAGCTCGTCGTTGACCGCGCGGAACGCGTCGAAACTTGCGTGCGGCATCAGGCCGACCATTACGACCCGGCCGCCTTTACGCAGTGCGCGCGTCGCCGATTCGAACGTGGCCTGCAAGCCGGCCGCTTCGAAACTCGTATCGACGCCGAGCCCGCCGGTGGCCGCGCGAATCGCGCCCTGCATCGACGATGGATCGAGCCCGCGCGCATCGAACGCATGCGTCGCGCCGAAACGCGTGGCCGCCGCGAGCCGTTCGGGCGACACGTCGACGGCGACGATCGTCGTCGCGCCCTGCAGCTTCGCGAGCATGATCAGCAGCAGGCCGATCGGCCCGAGCCCGAACACCGCGCAGGTGTCGCCGAGCCGCGGTTCGCCTCGCCGCAGTGCGTGCAGCGCAACGGCGGCCGGCTCCATCACGGCGGCCTGTTCGAGGCTCACGCCGTCGGGCAGGCGATGCAGCATGTAGGCCGGCATGACCGCGAAGTCGGCCATCCCGCCGTCACCCATCAGCCCGGCGAAGCCCATCGACACGCACAGGTTGTACGACCCCGAGCGGCAATACGCGCACTGGCTGCAGCGATATTCGGGCTCCACCGCGACGCGATCGCCCGCGCGCAGCGCCGTCACGCGTTCGCCGACTTCGACGACGGTCCCGCAGAACTCGTGGCCGAGCGTCAGCGGCGCGGTGCGGCGCGACAGCGGATGCGGCGCGTCGACCGGAATCGCGTGCGGGCCGTCCGCGTATTCGTGCAGGTCGCTGCCGCAGATGCCGCAATACGCGACCGCGATGCGCACGTCGCCGGGGCCGACGCGCGGCGTGTCGATTTCCACGAGACGGACGTCGCGCGGGCCATGCCATTGAAGTGCGCGCATGTCAGCGTCTTCCGAGGTTCGGGGTATCGAGACGGCCCGCGGTGGCGCCTGCGAGCGCACGCTTGTGCAGCACGGCCGGCGCGGTTTCGACGAGGCCTAACGACAGCACGCACGCGAGGATCGCGCCGGCGGCCGACGTCCACATCGCGAACTGCAGGCCGTAACTGTCCGCCGCGAAGCCGGCGACGGTCGGTGCGACGAAGCCGCCGATCAGCTCGCCCGCGCCCATGATCAGCCCGAGCGCGCTTGCGATTGCGCGCGGCGGCACCGTTTCGGCCGGGATCGTCGCCATGAACAGCGTGAAGCAGCCGAGCCCCGTGTACGTGGCGAACACGAGTGCGCCGAGCGCCCAGACCGAGCCGACGTGGATCAGCACGACCGGGCACGCGGCCGCGACCAGCGCGAACACGATCATCGTCGGCTTGCGGCCGATCCGGTCGGAGATTGCCGGCACCGCGAAGCCCCAGAACACCCACGCGGCGCCCAGGCAGGTCATCACGACGCCCATGTCGGATGGCGACAGGTGGCGGCTTTGCACGAGGAACACCGGACCGAACGAGATGATCACGACGAACCACGTGAGGAAGAAGCAGCTGCTCAGCACGCACAGCAGGATGTTGCGCTCTTTCAACAGCGCCCAGCGGCTGACCTCGGCGCCGCCGGCTGCCTGGGCGCCATGCGTGGTCGCGCTTTCCGCCTGCGCGTGGCGCACGCTGCCGGGCGGCGCTTCGCGCACCCAGCGCCACAGGCAGAACGCGATCAGGAAGCCCGGCACGCACGACACGTAGAACGCCTCGCGCCAGCCGTAGGCGGTCGCGATGCCGATCACGACCGGCGGCCCGATCATCGCGCCGAGCAGGCCGGCGGCCGAGCCCTGCAGCAGGCCCATGTTCAGCCCGCGGCGGCTCGGCGTCGAACTCTCGACCATCAGCGATTGCGACAGCGGCAGCACGGGGCCTTCGGCGATACCCATCAGCGCGCGAAACGCGATCAGGCTCGCGAAGCCGCCGACGAGGCCCGACAGCGCCGAGCACACGGAAAAGCCCAGCACGGCCGCGATCAGCAGCGGCTTGCGAGTGCCGCGCGCGTCGGACCACGCACTCGTGACGGCGCCCGACAGCGCCCACGTGAGCGCGAGCGCGGACGACACCATGCCGAGTTGCGCGTTCGTCAGGTGCAGCTCGGCTGACATGAACGGGAACAGGAACGACAGCGCGAGGCGGTCGAAGAACACGAAGCCGAACGTCATGAACAGGATCAGCAGCAGCCGGTTCTCGTATGTCCAGGCAGGTCTGGAGGAGCAAGCGGAAGTCATCGTGAGCCTCGCCGCGCGTCAGCGGAACAGCTTTTCGATTGCTTGCGCGCCGAGGCCGACCTTCTCGTAATGCGCCTTGCACATCGCGATGTACGAATGCACGTCGAAGTAGCCGTCGGGATTGCCTGCTTCGTCGAGCCAGATCAGCGGCCCCTTGACGATGAAGAACGCGCGCATCGGCTCGGGGTGATCGAACGCGACGAGCGTGTGACCTTCGCCCGGCGTCTCGTACACGAAATCGCCGCGCGTGGCGGTCCATGCGTGTTCCAGGTAACCCCATTTCCCCGACAGCGTGTACGCGAACACCTCGTGCGGGTGATAGTGCCGGTTCACGAGCCCGGCTTCCTTCGCCATCAGGATGTCGCACCATTTGTTCTGCGACGGCGAGATCCACAGCGGCCGCGATGAAACCGTTTCGGTGAACGGAACGTAATAGCGCTCGTCGTCGGTGGCCGTGTTCGGGATGTAGGCTTCGGGCAGCGCATCGGGCTTGAACGGATTGGCAATCGCCGGGATGTTTTGCCAGAATTCGGATACGGCTTTGTCGACCACGGTATGTCTCCTCGTATGGGTTGTCGTGGGCTCGACTTTAGCCAGCCGGTGCGCGCCGCTCTTGACTGGGCTGGACGAATTGCTTGACCGAGCCGGACATTGCATCGCACAAGCATCCAGACGAGCCATCTCCCAATCCGTGCCGCTCCGCACGACAGGCGCCAGCAGGAGGCGACGTGACGAATTCGACCGTTCTTTCATGCACGCGAGGCTCGACGGCCGACGTGCCGGCGCACGACAGGATGGCGTACTGGGATGCGTTCAATGCGGCCACGCTGGTCGGCCTGCGCTGCTCGTCGCTGTCGCCGGCCGGGCTCGAGGCCGAGAAGACGGACATCGCGCTGCCGGGCCTCGGCATCGCCGACATCAGCGGGCAGGACCACGTGATCGAGCGCAGCCCCGCGCTGGTGCGCCAGTTGCCGAAGGAGTCATTGTTCGCGTGCCAGATCACGAGCGGGCGCGCCTATTTCATTCAGCGCGACCGGTGCCTGCTCGCGGAAGCCGGCGATGTGGTCGTCTACGACACGCGCGTGCCTTATCTGTTCGGATTCCTGACGCCGATGCGGCAGTTGCTGATCGATATCCCGATCACGACGTTCGACGACCGCCTCGATGCGGAGCTGGCCGCGCTACCGCTGCGCATCGCGCCGAAGCCGGGCGCGGGCGCGATGCTCGGCGCGACGTTGCGGGCGAGTGTCGAGCGGTTCATGCAGGCGCCGGTCGAGCGCGACGTCGCCCGGTTCGTCGAGCACACGCGCACGCTGATCGCGGAACTCATCGACACGGAAGTGAACGGCGCGGGCGCATCGCGCGCATCGCTGTCGTACCTGCTGACCGCGAAGCAGTACATCGCGACGCATCTCGGCGAGCCGGGGCTCGGACCGCAAGCCGTCGCCGATGCGGTCGGGTTGTCGCTGCGGCATCTGGGCCGCCTCTTCGCGGCCGAAGGCGAATCGATCACGCAGCACATCTGGTCGGAACGGCTGTCGCATGCGCACCGCGAGCTGACCGATGCACGGCTGCGCAAGACGAGCATCGGCGAGATCGCGTTTCGTTGGGGATTTTCGAGCCAGGCGCACTTCAGCCGCGCGATTCGCGAGCGCTACGGCGCGTCGCCGATGGCGCTGCGCGATGCGGCGCGTGCATGACGAGCGTGACGGACGTAACGGGAACGGCGGGCAAGGTGGTTCATCGGCGGTTTTTATGTGTGATTTTGATTCGGCGCGAAGAAGCCCGGTCGAGCCCCGCGGCCATCGGATGCTCGCCATTGTATCCACCCGTCCTGCGTAAATCGCAGGCAGGCCGCGGAACCGCTCGAGCGTGCGATTCCATCGGCCTGCCGCCGGCGGCTTCAGGGCGCGCTGGCCTCGTCGATCCGGCGGATGTCGTCCTGATCGAGCGTGACGCGGATCGCTTCGCCGAGCAGCGCGAGCTGCTCGAGCGACGTCGCGCTCGCGATCGGCGCGGTGATCGTCGGCCGCGCGATTTGCCATGCGAGCGCGATCGCGGCCGGCTGCGTGCCGTGCTTCGCCGACACGTCGTCGAGCGCGGCGACGATGCGCAGGCCGCGTGCGTTCAGATAGCCGGCGACGCGATCGCCGCGCACGCTCTTCTTCAGGTCGGCCTCGCTGCGGTACTTGCCCGACAGGAACCCGCTCGCGAGCGCGTAGTAGTTGACGACGCCGAGCTTCAGCTCGCGCACGACCGGCTCGAGATCGCGTTCGTAGTCGGCCCGAGCGAGCAGGTTGTATTCGGGCTGGATGACCTGGTAGGCGGGCAGCCCGTCGCGCGCGCTGATGGTGGCGGCTTCGCGCAGGCGTGCGCCGCTGTAGTTCGACGCGCCGATGATGCGCACCTTGCCCGCGTCGATCAGCGTTTGATAGGCGCCGAGCGTCTCTTCGAGCGGGGCCGTGTCGGCCAGATCGCGATGCGAGAAATACAGGTCGATGTAGTCGGTCTGCAGGCGGCGCAGCGAATCGTCGACGGCCTTCAGGATGTTGTCTTTCGACAGCCCCGCGCGCGTGCCGAGCAGGCCGACCTTGGTCGCGATCACGACCTGCTCGCGCTTGCCGGAGCGCTTCAGCCACTTGCCGATGATCGTTTCCGATTCGCCGCCGTGGTTGCCGGGCGCCCAGGCCGAATAGACGTCGGCCGTGTCGATGAAGTTGATGCCGGTGTCGGCGAGTGCGTCAAGCAACGCGAACGATGCGTTCTCGTCGACGGTCCAGCCGAAGACGTTGCCGCCGAACGCGAGCGGCGAAACCTGGATGCTGGATGTACCGAGGGTGCGATGGGCCATGTTCCTCTCCGATAACTGCAGGTAACGGGATTGAACTGCGGGATGGGTCGAGGCGATCGCGGCGGGACGGCAGGATGCGCGGGGCGGTTCCGCCGTGGTCGCGGGACACCGGACATTCTCGCCGATCGTTTCGATTCGTGCAGGCGCGGTAACGTCGCGATGGTGGACGGATTGCGGCAGATGACGGAGGCCGTGTCCGCTGCGTGAGTCCGCCGGGTGGCTAAGCTCGATCGGGAGCGAATTTTTGCGGCGACGTGCGCGACGGGAATCACGCAGGTTGCGCGGGCGGGGCGCCGACGCGGAGGGAAAGCCGGACGGCACGCGGCCGCCCGTGCGCAGACGGTTCGGTCAGCGCAACTGCACCGCCGCGAGGAACAGCACCATGCTGCCGATCGCGCCATCCAGCACGCGCCACGCGACCGCCTTGCGGAACCACGGTGCCAGCAAACGCGCGCCATAGCCGAGCCCGAGGAACCACACGACGCTGACCGTCATCGCGCCGATCGCGAACGCGAGCCGTGCGCCTTCCGGCTCGCGTGCGCCGGCCGTGCCGATCAGCAGGAACGTGTCGAGATACACATGCGGGTTGAGCCACGTGAACGCGAGCGTCATCAGCACGATCGCGAGCGCGCCCTGCGGCGGCGGCGCGACGGCGTCGCCGCGCACGTCGAGCGTGTCGTGGCCAGGCTTGAACGCACGGCGCAGCGCATTGATGCCGAACCACGCGAGATACGCGAGGCCGACGTACAGCACAGCGTGAACGAAGGTCGGATAGCGCTCGACGAGCACCGAAGCGCCGCCCACGCCAGCACCGATCAGGATCATGTCGGACACCGCGCACAGCAGCACGATCTTGCCGACGTGCGAGCGCATGATGCCCTGGCGCAGCACGAACGCGTTCTGCGCGCCGATGGTGACGATGAGCGACGCGCACAGCGCGGCGCCGTGGGAAAAAGCGAGCCAGTTCATGAGGGGGGCAGCCGTGGAAGGAGTAGACGAATGAATCGGGTAGCGCTAGTCTGCGGTCGGTATGGGAATAAGAGAAGCTAAATCACCTAATGTGGATTAAGGAAATCTAATGCTCGACTACGCGTTGCTCGATGCCCTCGCGGCGGTGATCCGGCACGGCTCGTTCGAGCGGGCGGCCAAGGAGCTGAACGTCACGCCGTCGGCCGTGTCGCAGCGCGTGAAGCTGCTGGAGGAACGGGTCGGCAGCGTGCTCGTCAAGCGCGGGCAGCCGTGCGTCGCCACCACGTCGGGCGCGCTGTTGTGCCGGCATACCGAACGCGTGCAACTGCTGGAAGCCGAGCTGGGCGGCCGGATGCCCGCGTTGCCGGGCCAGATCGCGAGCGCGTGGCCGACGTTGCGCGTGGCCGTCAACGACGACAGTGTCGCGACGTGGTTCATCGACGCGGTCGGGCCGTTTTGCACCGAGCGCGAGACGCTGCTCGACCTCGTGATCGACGATCAGGATTACACGGCGTCGCGTATCCGCGACGGCAGCGTGCAGGGCGCGGTGACCGCGCAGGCCGAGCCGATCCAGGGGTGCCGCTCGGAGCGGCTCGGGCGGATCCGCTATCGCGCGGTATGCTCGCCGGCGTTCTACGCACGCTATTTCGACGCGGGAATCACGCGCGATGCGCTGCGCCGCGCGCCGTGCGTGATGTTCAATCCGAAGGACGGGTTGCAGGCGCGTTTCATCCGGCGCGTGACGCGCGCGGATCTCGATCCGCCGCAGCACTGGATACCGCACGTCGCGGGCTATCTGCGGGCATGCGAAACGGGATTGGGATGGGGGATGTGCCCGGACCGAATGGTCGACCGCCAGCTGGCGGCGGGTGAATTGATCGACATGTCGCGCGGGCGAACCATCGACATCGATCTGTACTGGCAGAGCTGGCGTTTGTCGATCGGCTGGCTCGACGATTTCAGCGCGGCGCTGAAGGCGCGCGCCGCGCTGTTTCTCGATTGACCGGCGACGTGACGCAGGCGGCGCGCACGCGGTGCGCGCCGGGCGGCGTCAGACGTGCTGCAGGCCGTCGAAGTCGATGATCTGCACGTGACGGCCCTGCATTTCGATCAGGCCGCGCTTCTGGAATTTCGACAGCGTGCGGCTGACCGTTTCGAGCGTCATGCCGAGATAGCTGCCGATGTCCTCGCGCGTCATCCGCAGGTTGAATTCCGACGGCGAGTAGCCGCGCTTCAGGTAGCGCGACGACACGTCGAGCAGGAAAGCGGCGACGCGCTCTTCGGCATTCAGCGAACCGAGCAGCATCGTTTGCGACGTTTCGCGCACGATCTGCTCGCTCATCAGCTTGTGCATGCGCAACTGCATCGAGCCGGCTTCCGAGCACAGCGCCTTGAGCGCGCTGTACGGAATCACGCAGACCGAGCTGTCTTCCAGCGCGACCGCGGTGCGCGGGTGCGTATCGTCGCAGATGCCGTCGAGGCCGAGCGCTTCGCCGGCGAGATGCAGGCCCGTAACCTGTTCTCGGCCGTCATGGCGCGTCGCGACGGTTTTCAACGAGCCCGAGCGCACCGCGTACAGGTTGTCGAATGCGTCGCCTTCGCGAAACAGCGCTTCGCCGCGCTTGACCGGGCGTGCCGCGCAGATGACCGACTCGAGGCGGCTGAGCGCTTCGGGCGCGAGGCCCTGCGGCATGCACAGGTGCCGCATCGCGCACGACGAGCAGTGTGCGGCCTGGCGGGGAGCCCAGCTGCCGGTATGGGGCACGGCGGCGGGGCGGGTGGCGACGGGCGTCAGCATGATCGTTTACTCCGGCATTGGATCGACGAAATCATTGTCCCACCGCAAGTTGCCGCTGTCGGGTGACAAAACGTCGCGACCGGCCGCGCGTGCCGAACGCCGCTCAGGCAGCCGGCTCGTCCGCGTTGGCGGCCGCCGGGATCAGCAGCACCGGCAGCGTCGCGTGGCGCACGCATTGTTCGGCAATGCTGCCGAGCACGAGGCGGCGGAAGCCGCGGCGGCCGTGCGTGCCGAGCACGAGCAGATCGGCGCCGAACGCTTTCGCGCCGTCGAGGATCAGCGACGATACGTCGTTGATCGACGTCGCTTCGTTCAGCCGCGTTTCGCCTTTCACGCCGGCAGCCTGCATCAGCTTCGCGAAATCCTGCGCGAGCGCGTTGCCCTGCGCGACGAGCTGATCGCGCAACACGGACGGATCGTAGCCGGGCACGTTGTAGTAGATCGCGGCGTTCTCGACGACGTAGAACGGCTGCAGCTCCGCGCCGTGCGCTTTCGCGAGCGCCAGCGCGGCATCGAACGCATGGCGGGACGTGTTGCTGCCGTCGACGGCAACCAGAATACGCTTGTACATAGTGTCTCCGAATGGCGGGTTGAAACGAAGTCGGCCGGATGGCCGATCGGGCCGGGCAATGCGCGACGCTGCGAGGCAGGGTAAACCAACGGCCGCGATCGTGCAGCGAGGCGCCTGCCGTGCCGTGCGACCGCGCCGTCTGTGCCGGCCGTGCGTGGCCATGCGCGCCACGCGTGATGCGTGTCGTATGGTTCGGCTGCGTCGTCGGCGAAAACGCATGCGCGCGCATCGACCCGGCATGGCAACCATGCCGATGCGGCGCACGTAGCGCCATTCAATCGAAATCGCGCCGTGACGCCATGACTTCGATCAACGCATGTGCGTCGATACGATGCGCGGCATGCATGATTGCGAATCCCGATGCCAATACGCGGAATCGTTTACCGCGACATCGTGCGAGCACGTCTCGGCCCGCGGTCCGGTCGCGCGCGAATGCACCGCCATCGGTCATCGTCATCGGCCGATGGCGGTTCCCAAACGAACGATCGATTCAAACGTCGCACGGGCTATCTCGGCACGACGGTCAACTCGATGACGCGCTCCGGCCGGCGGCCATGGCCGGGCCAGTACGCGCTGCCGTACATCCGATGAGCGGGACCGAACGGCGTGTCGCCCGCGGACGGCGCGTCGAAGCCCTTCTCGATCACCATGTAGCCGGCGCGCAGCGCGAACGCCGGATGGTTGCCGTCGGGGCGGCTGTCGAAACCGGCCAAACCGTCGCCGGCTTCCGGCATCGCATTGACGAGCGACGCGTTGCTGCGTGTGATCTGGTCCGGCGAGATCGGCCCGACGCCGGCGAGCCGCGACGCTTCGCGGTGCTTGCCGTCGGTGTCGACCGTGCTGTCGTGCGTGTCGTCGTTGTCGAGTTCGATGCTGCGCGGATGCGCACGACGTGTTTGAGCGGATGATTCCATCGCGGCTCTCCTGGCGGCGACACGCTCCGGATCGAAGCAAATCCCGTTCCGGGCACGACGGGAAAAGGCGCGCGGGCGATCGCCGCGGTCGCGCGGCGCGCACTGATTTGTCATGATTTATTTCAGCTAGAAGACGCGTTTTCTACAGAGTATGATTCTTTTCCTGCGAAGCGGCGACAGGGGATGAAGTCTCGCCGTCTCTGCCCGCGCCGGGGCGCCGCAGCACCCTTAAAGACGGGTAGCGAACAACAAAGCAAAGGGACTAGAGGTGGCGGACTCATGCAAGCGACTACTGCCTTCACGCATCGCGGTTATCTGTTGAATTGCGCGCCCGCACGCGCCAGTGACGGTTCGTTCAAGCCCTACGTCGTGATCTCCCGATCGAGCGACGGGGAGCTCGTGGCGAACCGGTTTTTCCCGATCGAGCTCCAGTTCAACGACGAAGGCGACGCGATCGCGCACGCGCGCGACTGGGCGGTGCGCTGGATCGACGCGAGCAGCATCTCGATGTGACGCCGTCGCGCGTGCGGCGTCGGCCGTCCGGCCGATCCGCGGGGCGCCGCTCCCGGACAAAAAACGCGGTAATCTTGCGGAACCCGTCACTTTATTAGCGGCCGTGCAACCGCGCGCGGCTGCCCGCATTGGCCTATGTCGACATCACCCGCCCGTCAGTGGGGCCTCGAAGAAATCGTTGCCGGCTTGCGCGAGTCGCGCGAGGAACTCCATCGCACGCGCCATCCGCGCGGCATCCGCGAACTGCCGTCGCGCGATGCAATCTGCAAGATTGTGACCGGCCTGCGCGCGTCGATGTTTCCGACACACTACGGCGCGCCCGACCTGACCGACGAAAGCGTCGACTACTACGTCGGCCATACGCTCGAAAGCACCCTGCGCATCCTGTCCGAGCAGATTCGCCGCGCGCTGCCGTTCCTGCCCGAGCATGTCGATACGCCGTTCGCCGAGCTCGACGAACGCGCGTTCGAGATCGCGCGCGCGTTCGGCCGGCAGTTGCCGGCGATCCGTGCGCTGCTCGTCAGCGACATCCAGGCCGCGTACGCGGGCGATCCGGCCGCGCAGCACATCACCGAGATCCTGCTGTGCTACCCCGGCGTGCTCGCGATGATGCACCATCGGCTCGCGCACGCGCTGCACCAGCTCGGCGTGCCGTTGCTCGCGCGGTTCATCAATGAAATCGCGCACTCGGCCACCGGCATCGACATCCACCCGGGCGCGCAGATCGGCCCGAGCTTCTTCATCGACCACGGCACGGGTGTCGTGATCGGCGAAACCGCGATCATCGGCGAACGCGTGCGCGTGTACCAGGCCGTCACGCTCGGCGCGAAGAGTTTCCCGGCGGATGGCGAAGGCGCGCTGGTGAAGGGCAATGCACGGCACCCGATCGTCGAGGACGACGTGGTGATTTATGCAGGCGCGACGATTCTCGGCCGCGTGACGATCGGGCGCGGCTCGGTGATCGGCGGCAACGTGTGGCTCACGCATAGCGTGCCGCCCGGCACGAGCGTCGCGCAGGGCAAGGTTCGCGAGGGCGGGAGCGCCGAGAAGCCGTAACGTGGCGGCGGGCGAATGCGCGGGCGTTGTTTCGCGCAACGCGGCGGATGAAGCGCAATGGATCGGCGGCCGGGCCGCCTTCGGGCGTGATCGGTCGTGAGCGGCGCGAAGCCCGCTCGACCCGGCACACGTTGGCGGCGCGCAGCCGCCTGCGTTCATCGAAGCCTCAGTGCTTGCCGTCCGGCGAGCGGTGCTTGTACAGCACGTCCTGATCGACGCGGATCAGGTTCTGGCCCGCATCGACGACGAAATCCACGCCGTTGTACGCATTGCCGGTCAGCAGCAGGATCGCGCTCGCGACGTCGTCGGGGCCCGCGATGCGTGCGAGCGGCGTCGATGCGCGGCTCGCGTGTTCGAAGTCGGCCTGCGTCTGGTCGTCGCTCGGCAGCATCAGCCCCGGGAACACCGCATTCACGCGCAGCACCGGCGCGGACGACAGCGCGAGCATCTGCGTGAGGTTGCCGAGCCCGGCCTTCGCGACCGTGTAGCTGAAATGGTCGCGGTGAAAGTTTTCCTTGATCTTCTGGTCGACCACGTTCACGACGACGCCCTGCGTGCCGGCCGCGCGGGCCCGTTCGTAGAACGCGCGCGTGAGCAGGATCGGCGCGCGGCAGTTGACGGCCCACGCCTGGTCGAACGCCGCGAGATCGAAGCTCGGGAAATGGTCCTGCCAGAACACCGACGCGTTGTTCACCAGCACGTCGAGGCGCCCGAAGCGTGCATACACCTGGTCGATCAGCGCGGTGATCTGCGCGGCATCGGACAGGTCGGCCTGCAGCGCGACCGAATCGTGCCCGCGTTCGGCGATCGCGCGGGCGGCGGCGTGCGCGGCATCGGCCGAACGGTCGTAGTGCACCGCGGTGCGATAGCCGTGCGCGGCGAAATACTCGGCGAACGCGCGCCCGGCCCGGCGCGCGGCGCCGGTCACGAGCACGACGGGCGCGTGCGCCGTTTGCTTCGTCTGCTCCATCAGGTATTCGTCAGGTTGACCGAGGAAGGATTGGCGACGATCGACAGGAATTCGCGACGCGTCGACGGATCGGTGCGGAACGAGCCGAGCATGCGCGACGTGACCATCTCGACACCCGGCTTGTGCACGCCGCGCGTCGAGATGCACTGGTGCGCGGCTTCGAGGATCACGCCGACGCCCTTCGGCTGCAACACGTCGAACAGCGTGTCGGCGATCTGCACGGTCATCTTTTCCTGGATCTGCAGGCGCTTCGCGAATGCGTCGACGAGGCGCGCGAGCTTCGAGATGCCGACGACGCGATGGTTCGGCAGATACGCGACGTGCGCGCGGCCGATGATCGGCACCATGTGGTGCTCGCAGTAGCTCTCGAAGCGGATGTCCTTCAGCACGATCATTTCGTCGTAGCCGTCGACTTCGCTGAACGTGCGCGCGAGGATGTCGCGCGGCTCCAGCGCGTAGCCGGCGAAGAACTGCTCGTAGGCGCGTACGACGCGTGCGGGCGTGTCGAGCAGGCCTTCGCGCGCGGGATCGTCGCCGGCCCAGCGCAACAGCACGCGGACGGCGTCTTCTGCTTCTTCACGGCTCGGCCGCGCGGCGACCGGCTGGGGTTGTGTGGTTTTCTTTCCCTTACCCATGTAGTGGCTCCATCGAAGGCCGCCTGCGGCGGCCGATATCCGGCCATTGTTTCATGCTTTCGCCGGTCGTGCGTGCGGGCCGCCGCCCACCTTTCTTCACTTCGGCCATTCGTCCTGCTCGTCGTTGAACAGCGACGCGACGACGCCGCGCAGCCACGCGGTGCGCGGGTCGTTGTGGTACTTGCGATGCCAGTGCTGCTTCAGGTCGAAGCGCGGCAGCGCGAGCGGCGGCTCGATGGGCACGATGAACGCGTGCTCGGCCGCATACGCATAGCCGATCGCATGCGGCACCGTCGCGATCAGGTCGGTGCGGCTCAGGATGAACGGCAGGCTCATGAAGTGCGGTGTTTCGAGCACGGCGCGACGCTGCATGCGCTGCTTCGCCAGATATTTCTCGAGCACCTCCTGGCTGCGCCCTTCGGCGCGCACCACCGCGTGCCCGCACGCGAGGAACTGCTCGACCGTGAACGGCGGCGTCTGCTCGAGCGGATGGCCGCGCCGCATCAGGCAGACGAACCGGTGCGTGAACAGCCGCTGCTGGAAGAAGTTGTTGCCGTCGAGATCGGGGAAGTAGCCGACCGCGAGATCGATCGATCCGGCTTCGAGGCCGCGACCGACTTCGTCGTGCGCGAGCGAGACCGAACGCAGGTTCGCGTGCGGCGCATGCGTCGCGAACGCCTGCAGCAGCTTCGGCAGGAAGACGATCTCGCCGACGTCCGACAGCGCGATCGAGAACGTATGCGTGCTCGCGGCAGGGTCGAAATCGTGCGGCGCGACGAGGCCGCGCTCGATCTGCGCAAGCGCGTCGCGGGCGGCCGGCAGCAGGGCGAGCGCGCGCGGCGTCGGCTCCATCCCGCGCGATGTGCGAACGAACAGCGGATCGCCGAAGTACTCGCGCAGGCGGCCGAGCGCCGTGCTCACGCGCGGCTGGCTCACGCCGAGCAAGTCGCCCGCGCGGCTCACGTTGCGCGTGTCGTCGAGCGCGACGAGGTACGGAATCAGGTTCAGATCGAGCGGGTCCATCGCCGGGCCGGTATCTTCAAAACGTATACAACATATCTCCTGAATCGCGTTGCCGCATAGTCGGGAAAGCGCTCAAATGTGTTCGACGATTCGAATTAATGTTCAGGAGACGAACAATGCGCACCCAAGTCGCGATCATCGGCGCTGGCCCGTCCGGCCTTCTGCTGTCCCATCTGCTGCGCCTGCAAGGCGTCGATTCCATCCTCGTCGAAGCGCGTTCGCGCGAATACTGCGAGAACCGCATCCGCGCCGGCGTGCTGGAGCAGGGCACGGTCGACACGCTGAACGACGCCGGCCTCGGCGAGCGGATGCGCCGCGAAGGGCTCGAACATCACGGCATCGAGTTGCTGTTCGACGGCCGGCGCCACCGCATCGACCTGTCCGAACTGACCGGCGGGCGTGCGATCACCGTCTACAGCCAGCACGAAGTGGTGCGCGACCTGATCGCGGCCGGCATCGAGCACGGCCATCAGATGCACTTCGAAGTCAGCGACGTCGCGCTGCGCGACGTCGAAAGCGAGCACCCGTTCGTCACGTTCAAGCACGCGGACGGTCGCGCGGACCGCATCGACTGCGATTACATCGCCGGTTGCGACGGCTTCCACGGCATCGCGCGCCAGACGATTCCCGCCGAGCGGCTGAACACGTTCGAGCGCGTCTACCCGTTCGCGTGGCTCGGCATCCTCGCCGACGCGGCGCCGTCGCTCGACGAACTCGTGTATGCGCATCACGACAACGGCTTCGCGCTGTTCTCGATGCGCTCGCCGACGGTCACGCGCCTGTACCTGCAGTGCAAGCCGGACGAAGACCTCGCCGAATGGTCCGACGCGCGGATCTGGGACGAACTGCACACGCGCTTCTCGAACGACACCGGCTGGACGCCGACCGAGGGCCGGATCACGCAGAAGAGCGTGACGCCGATGCGCAGCTTCGTGTCGGAGACGATGCAGCACGGCCGCCTGTTCCTCGCCGGCGACGCCGCGCACATCGTGCCGCCGACCGGCGCGAAGGGGATGAATCTCGCGGTGGCCGACGTTCGCGCGCTGTCCCGCGCGCTCGGCGCGCGCTACCGGACGGGCGACGCGACGCCGCTCGAACGCTATTCGGCGACCTGCCTCGAACGCGTGTGGCGCGCCGAGCACTTCTCTTACTTCATGACGAACATGCTGCATGCGTCGCCGGACGACTCGCCGTTCGTCAATCGCCTGAAGTTTGCCGAGCTGAAATACGTGACGCGTTCGCGGGCCGCCGCGCAGTCGCTCGCCGAAAACTACGTCGGCCTGCCGTTCGACGACGCGACGGCCCCCGAGGGAACCCGCCTTGACAACGCGCTGTGCGCGACTCTATGATCGGCCCATCGTTCGCTAATCGAATCTAGGTTCGATTAGCGAACAAAAGCCGAGGGTCGACGAAGGCCTCCGGCGCGGCACGCGGCACCCGCGTGTCCCCTCGACAGGCCGCGCACGAGCCGCGGGTTCGCATCAGGAAGAGACATGGTCAACAAGATTTTCGAATCGCTTCAGTCGGCGGTTGCCGACGTCCACGATGGCGCGACAATCATGATCGGCGGCTTCGGCACGGCCGGCATGCCGTCCGAGCTGATCGACGCGCTGATCGAACAGGGCGCGCGCGACCTGACGATCGTCAACAACAACGCGGGCAACGGCGAGACGGGCCTCGCGGCGCTGCTGAAGGCGAAGCAGGTGCGCAAGATCATCTGTTCGTTCCCGCGCCAGAGCGACTCGCAGGTGTTCGACGCGCTGTACCGCGCGGGCGAGATCGAGCTGGAGCTCGTGCCGCAGGGCAACCTCGCGGAGCGCATCCGCGCGGCGGGCGCCGGCATCGGCGGTTTCTTCACGCCGACGGGCTACGGCACCAAGCTCGCGGAAGGCAAGGAAACGCGCGTGATCGACGGCAAGCCGTACGTGTTCGAGACGCCGATCCACGCCGATTTCGCGCTCGTGAAGGCGTACAAGGGCGATCGCTGGGGCAATCTCGTGTATCGCAAGACCGCGCGCAATTTCGGGCCGATCATGGCCAGCGCGGCGAAGGTCGCGATCGTCCAGGTGTCGGAAGTCGTGCCGCTCGGCGGGCTGAACCCGGAACACATCGTGACGCCGGGCATTTTCGTGCAGCGCGTCGTCGAGGTGCCGCAGGCCGCCCACGCGGCCGAACTGGCCGCCGAACACGCTGCATCGCAAGCCGCCTGACCCACTTGGAACTTTGTATGGGACCGGCGTAAGCGCTGAAGCGCCAACTCCGGTCGACAGGAAACCGACATGAAACGACTGACCCGCGATGAAATGGCCAAGCGCGTCGCCCAGGACATCCCCGAAGGCGCGTACGTGAACCTCGGCATCGGCGTGCCGACGCTGGTGGCGAACCACCTCGACTCGAGCAAGGAGATCTTCCTGCACAGCGAGAACGGCTTGCTCGGCATGGGCCCGGCGCCCGCGCCCGGCGAGGAAGACGACGAACTGATCAACGCCGGCAAGCAGCACGTGACGCTGCTCACCGGTGGCGCGTATTTCCACCACTCGGATTCGTTCGCGATGATGCGCGGCGGCCACCTCGACTACTGCGTGCTCGGCGCGTTCCAGGTGTCGGCGAGCGGCGACCTCGCGAACTGGCATACGGGCGCGCCCGATGCGATTCCGGCCGTCGGCGGCGCAATGGATCTCGCGATCGGCGCGAAGCAGGTGTTCGTGATGATGGAGCACCTGACGAAGCAGGGCGAGAGCAAGATCGTCGCGCAATGCTCGTATCCGGTCACCGGCGTGCAGTGCGTGAGCCGTATCTATACGGATCTGGCCGTGCTCGACGTGACGGCCGACGGCCTCGCGGTGAGCGAGATCTTTACCGACCTGTCGTTCGACGAGCTGCAGAAGCTGACCGGCGTGCCGCTGATCGACGCGACGCAAAAGGCCGCCGCCTGAACGGCAAGCGTGCCGGTGCGCGCATTCGAGCGCACGCCGGCACGCTTGGGTAGACAATAGGCGCACGCCGTTTCCCCATTCTGATGCCATGCTCGAAGACAGCGCCCGCCTGACCTCCCTGATCTGCGGCACCGAGCCGCTCAACCGGATCTGGTCGCCCCGCGCGACGATCCAGCGGATGCTCGACGTCGAGGCCGCGCTCGCGCGCGCGCTCGCCGCGCAACAAGTGATTCCCGCCACTGCGGTCGCGCCGATCGAACGCGCGTGCGATGCCGGCCGGCTCGACGCCGATGCGCTCGCGCAAGGCGCCGCGCTCGGCGGCAATCTCGCGATTCCGCTCGTCAAGCAGCTCACCGCGCAAGTGAAGGCCGACGACCCCGAGGCCGCGAAATTCGTGCACTGGGGCGCGACGAGCCAGGACATCATCGACACCGCGACCGTGCTGCAGTTGCGCGATACGCTCGACGTGCTCGAACCGCTGCTCGACGAAGCCTGCGCGTCGCTCGCGGCGCTTGCGCGCACGCACCGCGCGACGCCGATGATCGGCCGCACGTGGCTGCAGCAGGCGCTGCCGATCACGCTCGGCCTCAAATTCGCCCAATGGCTCGACGCGCTGCTGCGCCATCGCGCGCGCTTCGCCGAGTTGCGCGAGCGGGCGCTCGTGCTGCAGTTCGGCGGCGCGGCCGGCACGCTCGCGAGCCTGCGCGAGCAGGCGGCCGGCGTGAGCGCCGCGCTCGCGGCCGATCTGAAGCTCGCGTTGCCGGCCGTGCCGTGGCATACGCAGCGCGACCGCATCGCGGAAGCTGCATCGTGCTTCGGGATGCTGACCGGCACGCTCGGCAAGATCGCACGCGACGTGTCGCTGCAAATGCAGACCGAAGTCGGCGAGCTCGGCGAACCGGCGGCCGCCGGCAAGGGCGGCTCGTCGACGATGCCGCACAAGCGCAACCCGGTCGGCTGCGCGGCCGTGCTGACGGCCACCGTACGCGCACCGAATCTCGTCGCGACCGTGTTCGCGGGGATGGTGCAGGAGCACGAGCGCGCCCTCGGCGGCTGGCAGGCCGAATGGGACGCGCTGCCTGATCTCGCGCGCCTGACGGGCGGCGCGCTCGCGCAGATCGCGCAGATCGTCGCGGGTCTCGACGTCAATACCGACCGCCTCGCCGCGAACCTCGACCTGACGCACGGGCTGATCCTCGGCGAAGCCGTGATGCTCGCGCTCGGCGATCGCGTCGGCCGGCTCGATGCGCACCACGTCGTCGAGCATGCGTCGAAGGAAGCTGTGCGTACCGGCGCGACGCTGTTCGACGTGCTCGCCGCCGATGCGACCGTGTCGGCCCACCTGTCGCGCGATGCGCTCGCGCGGCTGCTCGATCCCGCACATTACGTCGGCGAGGCGCAGGCCTATGTCGACGCCGTGCTCGCGCTGCACGCGGGCGCGCAATAACCAGGAGAACCTTGAGATGCCTTTCGCCACTGTCAACGGCGTGAAACTGCATTACCGGATCGACCGTGCCGCACGCGACGACGCACCGTGGCTCGTCTTCTCGAACTCGCTCGGCGCCGACCTGCAGATGTGGGCGCCGCAGATCCGCCCGCTCACGCGGCACTTCAATATCCTGCGCTACGACACGCGCGGCCACGGCCATTCCGACGCACCGGCCGGTTCGTACACGATCGAGCAACTGGCGGGTGACGTGATCGGCCTGCTCGACCACGTCGGCATCGATTGCGCGCATTTCTGCGGGATCTCGATGGGTGGGCTGACGGGCGCCGCGCTCGCCGCGCGCTACCCGTCGCGCATCGTGCGCGCGGTGCTGTCGAATACCGCCGCGAAGATCGGCTCGCCGGAAGTGTGGGCGCCGCGTGCGCAGAAGGCGCGCACCGAAGGGATGGCCGCGCTCGCCGACGCCGTGCTGCCGCGCTGGTTCACCGACGCATTCGTCGAACGCGAGCCGCGCCTGTTCGATGCGATCCGCGACACCTTCGTGCATACCGACAAGGACGGCTATGCGGCGAACTGCGACGCGCTGAACGCGGCCGACCTGCGCGAGGAAGTGAAGAGCATCGCGCTGCCGGTGCTCGTCGTGACCGGCGCGAAGGACATGTCGACGCCGCCCGATCAGGGCCGCGCGCTCGCCGCCGCGATCCCCGGGGCGCTGCACGTCGAATTCGACGCCGCGCACATTTCGAACATCGAGTGCACCGACGGTTTCAACCGCGCGCTGCTCGATTTCCTGACTGCATGAGGCACGGCGATGGACGACCAGGAACGTTATGAAGCAGGGATGAAGGTGCGTCGCGCGGTGCTCGGCGACGCGCACGTCGACCGTTCGCTCGAGAACCGCACCGAGGTGACGGAGGAGTTCCAGAACCTGATCACGCGTTATGCATGGGGCGAGATCTGGACCCGCGACGGGCTGCCGCGCCATACGCGCAGTCTGCTGACCATCGCGATGATGGTCGCGCTGAACCGCGGCGAGGAACTGGCGCTGCACCTGCGTGCCGCGCGCAACAATGGCGTGACGCGCGACGAGATCAAGGAGGTGCTGCTGCAGACCGCGATCTATTGCGGCGTGCCGGCCGCGAATTCCGCGTTCCATCTCGCGGACAAGATCTTCAAGGAACAGGATGGGGCCGCGTAGGCGCGGCAGGTTAAGCGCCAGCAGTGATCCGACCGCGCGGCTCGCCGATGCTGGCGAGCCGTGACGATCAACGCGCGCACCGGCAGCGAATCGGTGCGTGAACGAAGGAAAGGCGCGGCCACGAGGCCGCGCGTGTTGCATCTATATCAATGTTGGATGGGACCGGATCGCGCGCTGACGCGCCCACGCCGGCCGACAAGGAGACAAGCGATGAATCGCACACCCGTGGTCGATGTCCAGACCTTCATCAACGAGCAGCCGTTCGGCGGTTTTCAATGGCTCGTATTCCTCATGTGTTTCGTGATCGTGCTGCTCGACGGCTTCGATACGGCCGCGATCGGCTTCATCGCGCCGTCGCTGCTCGGCGAATGGAACCTCACCAAACCCGATCTCGCGCCCGTGCTCAGCGCCGCGCTGTTTGGCCTCGCGTGCGGCGCGCTCGTGTCAGGCCCGCTGTCCGACCGGCTCGGTCGCCGCTCGCTGTTGCTCGGCTCGGTGTTCCTGTTCGGCGTCGCGTGCCTGATGTCCGCGTTCTCGAACACGATCGGGCACCTGACCATCCTGCGCTTCGTGACCGGCGTCGGGCTCGGCGCGGCGATGCCGAACGCGGTCACGATGATGGGCGAATTCTGCCCGGACAAACGCCGCGCGACCGTAATCAACCTGATGTTCTGCGGCTTTCCGCTCGGCGCCGCGTTCGGCGGTTTCCTGGCCGCATGGATGATTCCGCATTTCGGCTGGCGCAGCGTGCTGATGCTCGGCGGCGTGACGCCGCTGCTGCTCGGCGTGCTGTTGCTGCTGAAGATGCCGGAGTCGGTGCGCTTCATGGTCGCGAGCGGCCAGTCCATCGACAAGATCCGCGCCACGCTCGCCCGCATCTCGCGCGACGCGCTGAACGCCGGTTCGTTCGCGCTGACCGAAGTCGCGCCGCAGACCGGCGGCAAGGGCCTCGGGGTCGTGCTGTCGCGCTCGTACATCGTCGGCTCGGTGATGCTGTGGCTCGCGTACTTCATGGGCCTCGTGATCTTCTACGCGTCGATCAACTGGATGCCGATTCTGCTGAAGGATGCGGGCCTGACGCCGAAGAGCGCGACGCTGATCTCCGCGCTGTTCCCGCTCGGCGGCGTGGGCGCCGTGCTGTGTGGCGTGCTGATGGACCGCTTCAACGCGAACCGCGTGATCGCCGTGTGCTACGCGCTGACGGCGGTGAGCGTGTATGCGATCGGGCAGGCGGCCGGCAATGTCGGCTTGCTGGTGCTGGTCGTGTTCGTGGCCGGCGTGCTGATGAACACCGCGCAATCGTCGATGCCGGCGCTCGCCGCCGCGTTCTATCCGACCGAAGGGCGCGGCACGGGTGTCGCGTGGATGCTCGGCGTCGGCCGTTTCGGTGGGATCGCGGGGTCGTTCCTCGTCGCCGAGCTGACGCGCCGGCACTTCTCGTTCGCGGGGGTGTTCGCGACGATCGCCGTCGCGGGCGTGCTGGCCTGCGCCGCGCTGCTGATCAAGCAGATGGCGCGGCCGCATGGCGTCGCGCAGCCGGCGGGCAAGATCGAGTCGCTCGGGCACTGAGTGGCCGGCAGGCCGGTGCGGTGCGCCGGCTCCCTGCCTGACGGATTCAAGTCGGTTGCAAGCAGATCGACCGACGCACGACGCCAGACCGGGCCGCCTTCGCGGCCCGTCGACATTCCGGCCATCGCGCCGTTACTCCTCCGCGTCGTGTTCCTTGACGAAGTTGCGCAGATACGCGCGCAACGCCGCTTCCCGGCGGCGATGATCGTCGCGGTTCGCGGCGCCCATTTCCTCCTCGTCGCCGAACAGCGTCGGCGGCGCGCAGTAAGTGCCGACTTCGATGTTCTCGCGCAGCACGCGGATGTCGTGCGTGACCGGGTGATACTCGGCGATCCAGTGCATGCCTTCGATGTGCTCGCCTGCTCTCAGCATTGGCTTCATCAGCAATCTCCATGCAGAGCAGCGGTGCAGCCGCCGAAACGGTTGCACGCGCCCGTACCGAAAGGGTACGCCTGCATTCCGTGAAGCTCAACGGGCGCGCTCGTGAGCGCTCACTGCGGCAGCAGATGGGCGACGAGCGGGTACAGCGACAGGATCAGCAGCGCGGCCATCGTCACGTTGAAGATGCGCAGCGCGCGGGGATTCGACAGGAAGCGCCGCAGCCCGAGGCCGAACGCGGCCCACAGGCAGATGCACGGGAAGCCGATCAGGATGAACACGACGGACATCCACGCGGCGTTCATCCCGTAGTCGGCGGACAACTGGACCGTCGTCGCGGCCGTCAGCACCATCATCCACGCCTTCGGGTTGACCCACTGGAACGCGGCGGCTTCGATGAACGTCATCGGCCGCGGCTTGGCGCCGTGCGCCTTTACTTCGCCCGACGTGCCGATGCGCCATGCGAGGTACAGCAGATACGCGACGCTCGCGGCTTCGAGGATCGTGTACAGCAGCGGCAGGCGCTTGAATGCTTCGCCGAGGCCGAAACCGACGCAGAGCATCAGGATCGCGACGCCGATGCTGATGCCGAACAGGTGCGGCATCGTGCGGCGGAAACCGAAATTGACGCCGGACGCGAGCAGCATCGTGTTGTTCGGGCCGGGCGTGATCGACGTGACGAGCGCAAACAGCATGCCGGCAGGCAGCGCGCTGAGGGTGAGGAATTCCATCGCGGATTCTCCATTCGGTTCGAGGCTGGGATGGAGATCAGTTTAGCGACGGTTTTCTGTACGGTACCGGTACAGTTGAGTGGGCAAATGCCGGTACGGGGGCGTCGAATCACTTTGTGTGTACGAAAGGGGCTCGCGCAGCAGGGATACTCGCTCTTCATTCGCGACGAACGTATCTACATTTCCGGCGCGTTGCGACACGCGTCCGGCCTATCCACGCACACCCGCATTTACGAAAGGTGGACAACTTGCCTATCAAACTGTAAGAAATCATGCCCTGATGAGCTCGATATTAGGCTTATTCAAAGCAGCATCGACGACGAGTATTTCCAAAATTTGGGATAGGCTAGATATTCTATTTTCTAGGCGTGCGTTAAACCTGATGTTTTTACGAGGTGCGCGATTCCTTAAGTATCGAATGATGTCGATGGGTAATTGTAAAAATGCGAGCTGTATGTGTGTTTCCCAATTGAAAGCACGACAGAGGCGTCCGGAAAAGTAGACGCGTGGGAAGGGACTGTTATGGATGGCCGGTGAAATTTTTCTTGCGCTACTTAAATTTGTTAACTTAGGATTGAGACTCATCGAATCGGGAATGCTTATATCCAGAACGGGAAATCTTTCAAACTCCTTTGGCCTGGTCGCCGCAGCGAAATGTCTGGCCCGGGTGTAATAGCTCGCATGAATCGCGATCGAGCGGGAACTGTCGTTTTCGCATGCTGAAGCGAAAGTAAATAAACTGCTGCGAAGTATTTAATCGATGCCTCTCCATATTCGTGAGTAGGCTGAGCAGAGTTGCGCCCATATTTCTTTGTTGGGCCGCACTGTGGCTCGGGATTTCTGCATCGCGTAGCTATATCGACGACATGGCCCGATGGGATATTTCAGGTATCCCGTGGCCGGTGTTTTCATGGTTTGATGGATTTGCATTTTGCAGTGTTGTATGGGCCGTATTTCGGTTGAGTGTGGTGTCGATGGTTTTCTATATGGCGCTCGGATCATGGGTCGTGTTGAATTCATGAGCGAAACGATACGTTGATCGCATTTCTTTGGTTTAGAGAGGAATGAGTAAAATGTTGATTGGAAATTCTGGTGGCGATAAAAAATATTCGGACAACTATCAGACTTTTGATGTCGCGTCTGCCGAATGGCGCGACTGGCGCTGGCAGCAACGAAACACCATCCGAGAGGAAGCATCGCTACGCGAGGCCTGCGGGGGCTGGTCGGACGAACTGAGTTCGCACATTCAAAACAACCTGAACGGCCGCAAGCTACAGATCACGCCCTATTACCTCCGCTTGATTCGCGAATCGCACGGCGACACCGACGCCGACATTGTCCGGAATCCGCTATGGCGTCAGGTCGTTCCGTTCTGGAGTGACGAAATCGTCGGAGGATACGATGGCGAATCGGAAAACTGGGAGCTGGCGCATGAAATGAAGACGCCGATCTGTCAGCACAAGTACGACAATCGCGTCATTTTGCGCATGGTCAACACGTGCAATTCGTATTGCCAGTTCTGCTTCGAGGCGCTCCGCACACTTGAAGTCAATAGCGAAAAGACCAACGCCAGCCGGGACACGTTCGGCGAAAGCGTGGCCTATATCAAGCAGAATCCGGCAATCGAGGAAGTTATTCTGAGCGGCGGCGACCCGCTGATGCTCTCCGACGCCAAGCTCGACGAGCATCTGTCCGCCCTGCGCGACGTCGGACGCGATCTCCTGATCCGGATTCACTCCAGATCGCTCACCTTCAATCCGTACAGGGTCACCGATCAGTTGGTCGCAATGCTCGAACGGCATCGGGTGAACGCATTCGGCGTTCACGTTTGCCATCCGGACGAACTCAGTCCGGCCTTCACGGACGCAGTGAAGCGGATTCGGTCGGCGGTGCCGATCGTATTTTCCAACATGCCATTCCTGCGCGGCATCAACGACGACGAGGAGACGCTGCATCGGCTCTTCATCGAACTGTATCGCCACGGCGTCAAACCGTACTACCTGTATCACTTCATGCCGTTCTCGCCGGGCGCGTCGGTCTACAAGGCTTCGATCCGCGACGCCATCCGCATCATGAACCGACTGAAGCGGCGCGTTTCGAACGTTGCGATGCCCGAGTATGTGCTGCCTCATGCGAAAGGGAAGTTTACGGTGCCGCTGTTCGAAGGCCAGGGCGACATCCCGCAGTTTGTAGAAACCGGCGAACAACGCATCTACCGGTTCGTCAACTGGCAGGGCGAAACGTGCGACTGGATCGACAACTGAACGGGCCTTGAGCGGTGTGCGGACTGATTTCTCATCCAGGTGAAAAGATGCGACAAGACGCGGTTTTATTTGTGCAAATCGAGGGCTCCTTGCTGTCGTTGACCAGCTATCGGGATTATCACTTCGAGGTCGCTCGCAAGATGGGTCTCGCGTGCCTCACGGCCGTCGTGCGCCGGCACGTGCCGACGGACGGCGATGCAGGCGGGGCGCGCGACGACACGTGGTGGCTCGATTCGCTTTCCGTCGAGTCGCTGCTGAGATTGCTCGAGCGTCTGGACGCGCACTATGACGTGAAGGCCGTCTTTTGCTATGCGGGGCAGGCGTCGGCCCATGGAGAGGTGGGCGCGGTGGTCGCCGACGTTTGCCGGATAACCGGCCGAGTCCATTCTCCGTCGGCGGCCGTCGCCGCCTGCAACAACAAATTCCTGATGCGTGCGGCGCTGGAGGAACGGGGGGTACGGTCGATTCGACACGCAATGTGCAGCGATGTCGACGCATTGCGAGAAGCCGCCGACACAGTGGGCTATCCGCTGATCGCGAAACCGCCTTACGGCGCGGGCTCGGCCTTTACCGCCAAGTGTCGCGACTGGAACGAATTGCGCGATCACTATCAGCGATTTACCGCGCAACATGATCAGGCAGTGGTTTCGGACTACTACGGCATGCCGCACGACGTCCACACCCGTGACGGTGCCCAGGTTCGCTATGAGCCGGGCAAGAGCATTCTGCTTGAACAGTACATCGACGGCGTCGAAGGCAGCGTCGAATGTGTGATCGTCGACGATCAGGTTTATCCGGTGCTGATCAACGAAAAACTGATCCTGACGGAGAAGCGCGGCACGGTGCTGGAAAACCTGTTGATCTCGCCGCCGGTGTCCTTTCCGGCGCCCGCGATTGCCGAGATCAATCGGTATGCGATCGATTGTCTCGAAGCGATCGGCCTGCGCAACGCGATCGTGCACCTCGAGTTCCGTCTGTCGCCGACCGGCCCGATCGTCATCGAGATCAATCCGCGGCTCGGCGGACTGTATGTGAACGCGGCGCTCAAGGACATCGCGGGCCTCGACCCGTACGAGTTCTATCTGCGGATGCTGACACGGGCTTCCGGGCTGCACGAACGCCTGCGAAGCGCCTGCGAACGCGCGGCGGACGGGCGTCAGCATTACTCGATGTTCGCGCTGTTTCCAGAGGCGAGCGGAACGTTCAACGGAATCCGCGGGCTCGATTCCGTCGCCGGCGATCCGGCGATCATCGAATGCAAGGTCGCCTGCCCGGTCGGTAGCGAGGTCCGGGCGGACATCGAGGAAAATTATCTGCTGAAGGGCTGGGCGGCAGTAAATGGACGCGATCATGCGATCGATCTCTATGACCGGATCGTTCGCGATCTCGAGCCGGAAATCGTTTCCTGAACGAATGGCCCGACTCACGGGAGACACGATGTCCATCGATACCATCATTGACGAGTTGAATCGCAACGGCTATTGCCATGCACCACGCTTCCACGGCGTGATCCGCTGCGATGGCGACGAGGTCGTTGCGTTCAAGCGCCACTGGGAGCGCCTTGTCGTCGACGAGAACTATAAGCGCTACACGCGACGCGAACGGCGCTTCCTGCTGTATCGCTTCAAGCCGGGCCAACCGTTGAAAATTGACCGGAACACGAATTTCGAGCCAACCGCGACCTACGATGTGGACTATGTGCCGGGCGTCAATCGCTTGACCTATGCCGAGGACTCCTTCATAGAAAGCGCGATTCTCCGCCAGTTGCTGGACGTCGACATCGCCGTCCTCGGGGAGCGGCTGGTTGCGGGGCGGGAGTACAAGATCGATGTACATTTGTTCCGGATCATTGCGGAACAAGGTGAGGTCAGTCCGACCACATCGGGGATTCATCAGGACGGGTTGGAATGGGTCTTCATGCATTTTATCGACAGTCACAATATCCGGCCGGTCGTCTCGGAGATCCATGCGTCGAAAGTTTCCACTGTTCCATTGTTCGCACGGCCGCTGACGGATTTCCTCGATACCGTGGTCGTGAACGACGCCGTGCTGTACCACAGTGCCAATGCCGTTCAGCAAGCCAACCCTGACGAACTCGCGTTCCGGGACATGTTGCTGATTTCCTTTTCCTCAGCGAGATGAGCTGCCATGAAATCCGAGCTGGTTCTAGAAAAACGCGCTTCGTCTTCGTTGGCGCAGTTGTACGTCTGGTTGTCGTTCAAGACGATCTCCGACATCAGTTCGACGATGATCAGCATCGTTCTGGCGACCTACGCGCTCGAGGTCACGGGCTCCGCCGCGCTGCTCGGCTTGACGATGGCGTCGCGCCTGCTGGGCGCGGTCGCGGGCGGCGCCGCGGTGCCGCGGCTGAGCCGGTTCTCCCGCCGTACCCTGATCTTCGCCGCGGAAGCGGGCAGTGCACTGGCGATCGGCGTGCTGGCCACGTCGTCGCGTGCCGCCGACGCGTCGCTCATCTATTTCGTGCCGTTCTTCATCGGCCTTTTTCAGGGGATCTATCGGGTGTCCATCATGTCCGAGGTTCCGGAAATGGTCGGGCAGGAGGGCCGGCATCGTTTCAATGCGATCCTCAGTGCGACCGATGGGGTGTCGGTGGTCGGCGGCAGCCTGCTCGCATCGGTGATCACGCAGTACCTGGCCTACAAGAGCGTATTCCTGATCGATTCGATCACGTTCGCGATCTCCGCCATCGCATTTCTGATGCTGGTGGGCAACATGCCGCGCCGGCATCGACCGGCCGAGGAGACGCACGCTGCGGCCGAGGCCGGCGCACTGCCGCGCGCGGCGCGTTATCTGTCGGTCATCGTGATGCTCGTGATCGGCGCGCGCTTCGTCGAAGCGTTCGGCTCCGGTACGCACAATGTCGGCTTCCCGATCAGGTCGCAGCTGTTCGATCCGAATCAGCCCGCGTTTCTGTATGGCTGGCTGATGGCTGTGTGGGGCGTCGGACGGCTCGTTTCCGCGGCAGTGACGCCGCACTTGCTGGAGCGTCTCGAATCGCGTCACCAGCCGCTCGAGCCGTATTTCATCGTGTTGCTGATCTTGACCTTCGCGTGCTTCCTCGGCGTCTTCCAGGTGCGTGGCATGCCGGGTATGTTGGGCTTCGTCTTGCTGGCGGGCATTTTCGACGCCGCAACGGAGACGATCTACTATTCGCTCCTGCAGTCGACGCCCGCCGCGTCACGCGATCGCGTGATCGGTATCTCGTACGTCGCCGAGCGCACCGGCCTCGGATTGGGCATGCTGGCGCTCGGGTTCGTGTTCTCCCGGCTCGGAACGGACGTGACGGCGCTGCTGTTCTATGGTGGCTCCATCGCGCTGGCCGGTCTGGCGTTCGTGGGCGTCAAAAGACGGCTTGCGCGGGGGGCGGCGGTCGGGCAGATCGATTGATTCCGGATGCTTTCCCTGATTCGTCAAGGCGGCCCGAGGCATCTTCTCCGAGCGCCCACAACGGGCCGACGAGCGCGAATGTCCAATGAGCGTCGAACAATCAAAGAGGCTTCCGCCGGTGCCCTGCCGTCGGCGAGGTCATGAGCCTGCATGCCCCGCGCTGCGCGGCCGGCATAGGGTCCACGTCCGCGGCTTCCGTAATTTCATTGATCGCGACGCCTTCCATTCCCTTTTGAGCCATGAGTACAAAGGCGGTATCCAGCAGGCGCGCCCGCGTCTCGCGTGGCCGGCCGGGCGGGCGGCGCGGGCTTCTCGTTCGTGAGCCTGACCTGGTCCGATCTGATCGACACGGTCTTCACCGAGTCCTTCAGCCCGCCCCAACGCACCCTTTCAAGCACTTGAACCACAGCCTCACGGCCCCCACCCCGTGCGGCGGCCGACATGAGCGCGGGCGCGGTGTTTCGGTATTTCGCCGACAAGCGCGAGATGATCGACGCGATCATCGCGGTCGAGGTCGAGCGTGATACGCCGGTCTTCAACCGCATCCTCGGCAAGGACGGGCGGCGTTGGCTGCCGACATCGCGGCCGGTGAACTGACCGGGATGCCTGACGCCGGCCCCGGCCGGCGCGCGCCGCGTTGACGCATTCGCCCGCTCGTCGCGCCTTTCCGGGCAAGCCGCTCCCTACCGGATCCGCCGACATTCCCCGGCATCCGGCCGCACGGGAAGCGGGCCGGACCGCGACACCGCCGCTTTCCCGACGACATCAGGACGCAAATCAACGCGCGGGGCTTTCAGATTTGAAAGCCGGTGCACCATTTGCGTTAGAATGCCCCCCCTTGTCCACCCTGGCGACTGCTTGAAGCGGACAAGTCGTCCGCATGGAGACACAGGTTTCGATTCGCAGCCGGACGCGAATGATTGGCCCGCCGTTAGCAACATACGCCTTGTAATTTGGATCACTAATGAAGAAGAAGCACAACATTACCAAGTACATCGTTGTCGCGATGATGCTTGGTATCGCCGTGGGTTACGCCTGCCACAGCGCGTTTCCCGACCCGAAGATGGCGAAGGAAGTCGCCGGCTACGTGTCGCTGCTGTCCGACGTGTTCCTGCGTCTGATCAAGATGATCATCGCGCCGCTGGTGTTCGCGACGCTGACCGTCGGCATCGCGCAGATGGGCGACGGCGGCGCGGTGGGCCGCGTGGGCGTCAAGGCGTTCGGCTGGTTCTTCATCGCGTCGTTCACGTCGCTGCTGCTCGGCCTGCTGACCGCGACGATCCTGCAGCCGGGCAGCCACCTGAGCCTGCCGCTGCCGCCGTCCGATGCGGCGCTCAACCTGAAGACCGGTGCGTTCACGCTGAAGGATTTCGTCGTGCACCTGGTGCCGAAGTCGATCGCCGAGGCAATGGCGAACAACGAAATCCTGCAGATCGTCGTGTTCTCGATCTTCTTCGGCACCGCGCTGTCCGCGCTCGGCGAACCGGGCAAGCGCCTGACCGGCGTGATCGACGATCTCGCGCAGGTGATGCTGAAGGTGACGGGCGCGGTGATGGGGTTCGCGCCGGTCGCGGTGTTCGCGGCGCTGGCGTCGACGATCACGACCGAAGGGCTCGGCATCCTGCTCACGTTCGCGAAGTTCATGGCGAGCTTCTATCTGGCGCTCGCGCTGCTGTGGGCCGTGCTGACGCTCGCCGGCGTGACGTTCCTCGGCAAGCGCGCGTTCACGCTGCTCCGGCTGATCCGCGAGCCGTTCCTGCTGTCGTTCGCGACGGCCAGCTCCGAGGCCGCTTATCCGAAGCTGCTGGACGCGCTCGACCGCTTCGGCGTGAACCGCAAGATCTCGAGCTTCGTGCTGCCGATCGGCTATTCGTTCAATCTCGACGGCTCGATGATGTACTGCACGTTCGCGGTGCTGTTCATCGCGCAGGTGTACGGGATCCATCTGCCGCTCGGCACGCAGATCACGATGCTGCTGATGCTGATGGTGACGTCGAAGGGGATGGCGGGCGTACCGCGCGCGTCGCTGGTCGTGATCGCGGCGACGCTCAACCAGTTCAATTTGCCGGAAGCCGGGTTGCTGCTGATCATGGGCGTCGACATGTTCCTCGACATGGGGCGCTCGGCCACCAACGCGGTCGGCAACTCGATCGCGGCGGCCGTGGTCGCGAAGTGGGAAGGGCAGCTCGATGCGCCGCGCGACGACGACGATTCGGACGACGGCGCGCAGGTAGCCGAAGTGAAGGTGCGCGAAACGTCGGCATGATATGCGGCAATGCGGCGGCGCAACACCGCATTGCCTGACCACGGCAAATGCTATTCGCCGGCCCGGATTCGATACGGATTCCGGCCGGCGATTTGTTTGGCGCAGTGGTTTTTCCCGATGTTTCAGAAATGGCATTCGCCGTTTCCATTGATCGACGTCGAATTGACGGCGATATTTCCACAGGCAGCAGCCGGATTCTCCCGATTCCCGATCCGGCGCGGAAGTGACCATTCACTGACGCACGGTCGCACTCGCGGCAAGCGTGGGCGATCCGCAATTTTTTTCGATTTATATAACGCTATTCTCGCCGTGCGCATCAGTGAGCGCATGCCGTACGTCATACCGACCGCGCCGGATGATTCGGGGAAGAATTTACATCTCGCGGACTTCACGCCATCTGGCCGGCCGATCCCTCGTGTGAACGACTACCCGATTCAGGAGAGCCTCCGTCATGGTCGCCAGAAAACGCATCCAGGCTGCGGTCGCCGCCGCGGCGCTCGCCGCGCTCGCGCCGGCCGCTCACGCAGCCAACACCACCGACTGGATCGCGAACACGTACGGCACGCTCGCGGCGCACGTCGGCAACGTCGCGCGCGCGATGTGGGTCGCGCCCGAAGGCGTGATCTACACGGCGTCGATGTGGGACGAGGATGAAGGCGGCGTCGCGATCTACCAGAACGGCAAGAGCCTCGGCTCGATCGGCGCGCATGCGGAATTCCAGGGCAGCGCGATCACCGGCAATGCAACGTCGCTGTTCGTCGCGCTGCAGCCGGGCAAAACGTACGGTAGCGGCGCGGTGGGGCGCTACAACCGCGCGACGAAGTATCGCGACCTCGTGATCCAGATCAGCGCGGCGACCAACCAGCCGCGCATCGACGTCGTCACCGGGCTCGCGACGGCCGGCTCGCTGCTTTATGCGAGCGACTTCTACGGTAATCGCGTGCGCGTGTTCACGACCGATGGCGTGTGGCAGCGGGACATCGCCGTGTCGGCGCCGGGCGCGCTCGCGGTGGACGGCGCGGGCAACGTGTGGGTCGCGCAGAAGAGTGCCGGCTCGATCGTCGGGTTCAGCCCGGCCGGCGCGTTGCTGAACACGATCCGGATGCCGGCCGGTTCGCACCCGTCGGCGCTGTATGTCGATACGGCGGCCGGGCAACTGCTGGTGGGCGACGAAGGCCCCGACCAGAACATCAAGCGTTATTCGATTTCGGGCCGGCCCGCGCTGGCCGGCACGTTCGGCGTGCGCGGCGGCTATCTCGACACGACGACGGGCATCAAGGGGCAGGTCGGCGCGCAACACTTCACGCGCATCGTCGGGATCGGCAAGGACACCGGCGGCAACCTCTATGTGCTCAACAATCCGTGGGGCGGCAGCTGGGATCTCGGCCGCAACGGCGCGACCGACATTCATGCGTACGGCAGCAGCGGCAACCTGCGCTGGACGCTGCAGTCGATGAACTTCGAAGGCATCGCCGCGCCGGACCCGGTCACGGACGGCGCAATGTTCTACGGCGGCACGCACATCTACAGCGGCAGCGCGGGCGGCAAGTTCGTCGCCAACACCGTCGATCCATTCACGTATCCGTCGGACCCGCGCATCAACATGAGCGACACGCAGCGCGACGAACACTTCGGGCTGCTCACGTCGGTCGGCGCGAACCGGATTCTCGTCGCGGCCGGCCAGAATCCGCCGGTTTTCTACTTCTATCACTTCAATGCGGCGAACGGCTACATCGCGATCCCGGACGGCTCGCTTCCGGGCCCCGCGTTCAACACGACGCAGCGCGTGACGGGCGGCTTCAGCGTCGACAGCCAGGGCGGCATATGGGCCGGGCTCGACAAGACCGGCGCGATCACGCATTACCCGCTGACCGGCTTCGACGCGAACGGCAAGCCGTCGTGGGGGGCAGGCGTCGCGACCCGCATTCCGGCCAGCATCCAGCCGCTCACGCGCATCGTCTATCTCGCGGACAGCGACACGATGGTGCTCGCGCAGGGCGCGGTCGGCAGCAACGACTGGACGTCGATCGGCACGCGCATCGAGGTGTATCACGGCTGGCGCGCGGGCAATACGACGAAGCCGGACCCGGTGATCACGCTGCCGCACAGCGGCGCGAAATCGATCGACGCGGCGGGCAACCACCTGTTCGTCGGCTACTGGTTCAGCAGCAGCGGGCCGCTGTGGCCGAACGTCGACGCGTTCAACCTCACCACCGGCAATCTCGACACGACGCTCGTCAACGCGAGCCCCGCGACCGTCGATACCAGCAGCGCGATCGATGCGATGTACAGCATTCGCGCGTACCGCCGCTCGAACGGCGAGTACGTGGTGATGAAGAACAACGTGAAGGGGAACAGCATCACCGTGTACCGGTGGACGCCCTGACGGTTTGAATGTTCGGCCGCCACGGGCAGCGGCCGTACTCGCGAAGTCGTGAAAGCAATCGTGAGCGCAATCGATGCGTTTCCGCGGGATTGTTGCGCAACGCGCATGCAATGAACCGCGCGCACCGTGCGGGTACGCGCCATGCCGGGCACGTTTCCGAACCTCCCGACGTGGAAATGCGGTTCCGTGCACAATGGCGGCGGCTCCCGCAGACGGTATGCGGGCGTGCACGATGAACGGGCGCGGCTGCCCCCAGCCGCGTTTCTTATGCTCGAAGCGACCCAACGATGAAGATGAAAACGACACCGAATCGCCTGTTGACGATCGTCGCGCTGGCCGGCGCATTGAGCGGCGCTGTTCACGCGCAGACGGCCGCGACCGTCGCGACCGTCAACGGCACGCCGATCACGCAGGCCGACGTCGATACGCTGCTGCGCGCGTCCGGGCAACCCGATTCGCCGCAGATCCGGCAGGCGATCAAGAATCAGCTGATCACGCGCGTGCTGGTGCAGCAGGCGGCCGAGAAGGCCAACTACGCGGACAAGCCCGAGGTCAAGGCGGCGATGCAGCAGGCGAAGGCGACGGCCGAGGTGCAGCTGTACTTGCGCGACAACGTGAAGCCGGAGCCGGTCACCGACGAGCAGGTCAAGGCGCGCTACGACGAACTCGTCGCGTCGCTTGGCAAGAACGAGTACAAGCCGCGCGTGATCGTCGTCAAGGATTCGGTCGCGGCGGCGACCGTGCTGAGCGAGCTGAAAGCGGGCAAGTCGTTCGACGGGCTGGCGCGCCAGTACAGCCTGGCGCCGAGCCGCGATACCGGCGGCGAGCTGCCGTGGGTGAGCTTCAACACGCCGGCCGCGGAAGGCAAGACGGCCGGGTTGCCGCTGCCGGTCGCGCAGGCGCTCGAGAAACTGCCGGTCGGCGCGGTGACGAAGGATTCGATTCCGGTCGACGGCGTGCGGGCGATCGTGAAGCTGGATGCGAAGCGGCCGACGCAGGTGCCGGGTTTCGAAACCGCGAAGCCGACGCTTCAGCAGCAGTTGCAGGCGATCGCGACCGAGAAGGCGAGCGCGCAGATGATCGGCAATCTGCTGAAGGACGCGAAGATCACGCAGTAATGCGAAAGCGTCGAATCGCCGCGCGTCACGCGCGCCAGATCATGTTCACGCTGGTGTCGGTTTCCGACGCGACGCGGAAGCCGAGCCGTTCGTAGAGCCGCCGCGCCGGATTGCCGTGCAGCACGCTGAGCGACACCGGCACGTGCGCGCGTGCCGCGTCGGTCAGCAACGCGTTCAGCACGGCCTCGCCGATGCCGCGGCCCTGGTGCGCGGGGAGGATCTGGATCTGGTGGACGTGCCATTCGCCTGCGGCGCGCGTCACCTTCAGCAGGCCGATGGCCGCGGTGCCTTCGCAGACGATCATCGCGTCGTCGAAGTGCGCGCGGATGCGCCGGTCGTGCGCTTCATCGTCGATCGGCGCGCCGACGCGCTGCAGGTGCTCGGTCATCGTCAGTCGACGGAGCGTCAGCAGGAAGGAGAGGTCTTCCTGAGACGCGGCACGCAGATGGATCGCGGGTTTCATGAGTAGTGAGCGGTTGTGTCGGGCGCGAGGCTGCGACGTGGATCACAGGCCCGGCAACTGAATCTGCAGGCCAGCCGCGCGATGTTCGAGGACATCCGTGACCTCATACTCGGTTTTTGCGCCGTCCGAAGTTTGCCACTGCTGCACACGGACATTGCACAAGAGGAGGTCTCCCTTGCTGAAACTAATCTGGCTGTTGTTCACGCGCGACAGGAAGCCGGCATCGGTGATCGTCGCGTGAATCGTCGCCGTTCCGTCGTGCAGCCGCCACTTGTTGTCGTCCTTGAACGCGAGCGACACGATCGAGAACGCCATCTTGCGATGCTCATCGAGCAGGAGCGCATCGGTTGGCTCCGGCGCATGAAACCATGCGATCTCGTTGCGGGCGACCATCTCGTACACCTCGGTATCGGTACCGACCGCAAAAATCTCGATGCCTTCGCGCGCGAGCGGCGCGAGCACTTGCGCGGTTGCACGGCGAACGCGGACGTCGCGTAGCAGCGTGAGCACGGGCAGGTCGATTTCGAGTGTGTCGCCATCGACGTCCAGCACCGCGGTGCGGCCCTGCATCCGCACGTGCGTGATCTCGCGCCCGCGCAGCCATTTGAGGACGGCGAAAAGCCCTTTCCTCGCCTTGGGTGCTGCGATGCCGAGGGCGGTCAGGATCGTGACCGCATTGGCGAGCGCCGTGCCTTCGTTGCCGCTCAGCATGTCGCGCATGCGGCCGAGCAGCGAGGTCGCGAGTGTGAAGTCGATGCCGAAGCTGCCGGTCTTGAAGCTGCCGCGCACGTTGACCTGCGGCCGGACCTGATCGCCGCATAGTGCGCGCGTCGACGCGTCGAGCAAATCGCCGAACGCCAGCAGCGCGGGCGCGAGTTCGCGCACGTCCATCTCGGACGATTCGAGCGCGGGCCCGTCGTACGTCACGCGAAATCGGCTCATCGCGTCGAAGGGGCCGATATCGGCCGGGCCGGTACTGTTTTCATGTGCGGTCATGTGGAATGCGGGTGTGAGAGGTGGACGATACCCGAAACGAATGCTTTCGGATGTCCGTCATGTTGAACGCGAATGGCCGTTTGCACGTGATTTTGGCCATCCGGACAAGACGACTTTTCCGACATGTCCCGATAGCGTCCGGCAAGCAACGAACTTTGCCGATCCCGGGCATGCGGTGAGCCCGGCGATGACGCGGAGGAGGGCGCGGCGGGATCCGGAGGCGAATCCATTTCCGGTTACTGCGATCATGAATCGGTCTGACGCACTGTGCGCGCAGATCGAGGCAATGCAACGCCAATTGAACGGCGAGCGATGGCTCGCGCTTCGCATCCGGCAGCGGGATGCGTACCTCTATCCGTTATCGAACACGGTGAAAAATCTGCTCGCTCGGCGGCTGGGCAGCAATCACGTGCCGTTACGCACGTTCATCGCGAGCGGCCGAATCTTGCGGCGCGTGTCGAGTTCGATCAATCGTACTCGACACGGGATGCGAAGGCCGGATATTGCCGAGCCATGTCCTGCAGACAGTCGCGCATCAGCCTCGCGTCGCGGGGAAAGCGGAGTTCGAATTCCGACCAGCCTTTCAGCCGAAGAATGCGCGGCATATCGACCAGCGCGGTAATGGCGTCCCGGAACGCATCCCAGTTTCTTCCATACCAATCCGGGAAACTCAACTGCTTCATCAGCCGTACATGCAAATGTTCGGTCGACTCGATATCGTCGAGCTCGATTTCTACCCGCGTGTCGCGTGCCATCATGTTCTCCGACGGACAGATCGCGAAGTATTCATTTCGCGCTCCGTACCAAGCATCATAGCGTGCGCTTCCGGCCGCCGCGCAATCCGCTCCCGGACCTCCGGCGCCGCCAGGCACGTGGCGACGGCTTCATACCCCGGCGCGCCGGGGTAAGGCGCCACACGCGCAGGCGGGCTGTGATTGGCCGGGCACAGCAGGATGGTTTCGTCGGGGCCGACCGCCGCGAGATCGAGGATCGCCGACGAGCGCGTCAGCAGGAACAGCGGCCGCATGCCGGCGGCCGCGCATGTGCGCAGATGCGCGATCAACGCCCGTTGCGTGGCCTGATCGAAATCCTGTTCGATCATGTCGACGACCTGCGCGCGCGGGCCTTCCGCTTCGAGGCTGACGAGCAGGGCGGTCAGCGCCGCCGACAGCGTCGCGCCGCTGCCGGCAAGCGCCGCCGCGGTGCGCTCGACGCGCGACTTCAGCTCCGGATCGGCGCGCAATGCATCGAATGCCGCGGCACAGTCGTCGTCCAGCCGATCGAGACCGACGAACACCGCGCCGGGCAACGCATCGGCCAGCCGAAGCGCGAGCCGCGTCTTGCCGCTCCCCAGCGAACCGATGATGTAGTTCAACGGCCGGATATCGCGACACTCGAACCGTTCGCCGCCCCACGGCCACGGCAGGTCGAACGCGACGCCGGCCGCGCCGGAGTCGACCAGCCGCGTCAATTCGCCGTTTGCCGGCATCCGTCCCCGTGCCAGGCCGGCACGCATCGCGCGCACACTGTCGAGCTTGCCAACGAGATCCTGAATCCCGCGATCGAGCGCCGCTTCGTGAGCCGCCAGCGCGGCATCGAGACTGCGCGCGTCGCCGTCGAGCACGTTCGCCACCTGAGCGAGACCGAGGCCGAGCTTGCGCAGCGCCGCGATATCCGCGGCACGCGCGAGGTCGTCCGGCCCGTACGCGCGGTAACCGGCCGGCGTGCGCTCCGGCGTGACGAGGCCGTGACGCTCGTACAGCCGCAGCGCCTTGATCGAGACACCGAGCCGTGCAGCGGCGGCCGAAGCGTTCAAGCGGAGTGTGTCCGTACCCATCCGTCACCTCTTTGCTGTCGATTCGTTGCGATCAGCATAAAGGCGATCCCAAGGGCCGGGTCAAGCACGATCGCGCGGCCGTTCAGTCGGCGGCCGCGAACTCGTCCCGCAGCGCGCGATACAACCGTCGATAGCGCGCGAGCCGGCCCGCCAGCAGCTCGACCGATGTGGGATCGGGCGTCACCGTTTCCGTGACGGGCGGCGCGATACAGACTTCTTCCAGGCTGTCGTTCGTCGCTGCCAGCCGTGCGAGCCGCGCGGCGCCGAGTGCCGCGCCGACCGCGCCGTCCGCATGGCGCTGCATCGCGATCCCGGTCGCATTCGCGCACAGCCGTGCCCAGAACGCGCTTTTCGAGCCGCCGCCGATGAACGACGCCACGTCGAGCGTCGTGCCGGCCGCGCGCAGCGCGTCGTAGCCGTCGGCCATCGCGAACGCGACGCCTTCCATCACCGCATATGCGAGGTCGTCGGCATCGTGTTCGTTCGTCAGCCCGAAGAACACGCCGCGCGCATGCGCATCGTTGTGCGGTGTGCGCTCGCCGCCGAGATAAGGCAGGAACAGCGGTGCGCGGGCGGCGGCCGCGTGTTCGGCGCGCGCGGCCAGCACGCCGGGCGTCGTGCCGTGCGCGCGCGCGAGCCAGTCGAGGCTCGCGGCGGCCGACAGGATCACGCTCATCTGGTGCCAGCGCCCTTCCACGCAGTGGCAGAACGCGTGCACGGCGGCGTCCGGGTTCGGCGCGAAGCGATCGTTGCCGGCGAACAGCACGCCCGACGTGCCGAGCGACAGGAAGCCGCTGCCGGCGCCCGTGACGCCCATGCCGATCGCCGACGCCGCGTTGTCGCCGGCGCCGCCGGCGATCGTCACGGGCCCGGTGATGCCCCATTCGCGCCGCAGCGCGTCGCGCAGCTGCGCGGCGGCCGCGTTGCCTTCGACGAGGCGCGGCATCTGCGCGCGCGACAGCTCGGTCGCGGCGAGCATCCGGTCGGACCAGTCGCGGCGCGCGCAGTCGAGCCACAGCGTGCCCGACGCGTCGGACATATCGGACACGAATTCGCCTGACAGGCGCCAGATCAGGTAGTCCTTCGGCAGCAGCACCTTGTGCACCGCGCGAAACACGGCCGGCTCGTATTTCGCGAGCCACAGCAGCTTCGGCGCGGTGAAGCCGGGCATCGCCATGTTGCCGGTGATCGCGCGCGACTCCGGCACCAGCGCCTCGAGCTCCACGCATTCGGTGCCGGCGCGCGTGTCGTTCCACAGGATCGCGGGGCGCAGCACCTGGTCCGCGCGGTCGATCAGCGTCGCGCCGTGCATCTGGCCGGACAGCGCGATGCCGCGCAGCGCGGCGAAGCCGGCCGGATGCGCGGCGCGCACCGACGCGATCGCGTCGAGCATCGCGTGCCACCACGCCTGCGGGCTTTGTTCGGACCAGTGCGGATGCGGCCGGCTGATCGACAGCGTGGCCGAGCCGCTCGCGAGGGGGACCGATCGGGAATCGGTGAGCAGAACCTTGACCTCGGACGTGCCGAGATCGATGCCGAGATATGTCACGTATGAAGCGGTCACGTATGAAGCGTCCTGTCTGGGGCGCGCGGCGGCGCGCGTCGCGGGGGCGGTGCGTCGTCGCGGCCGTACGGTTCGTTGAGCCGGTGCAGCGCGCGGAACTTCGACGGCGGCACCTGTTTCATCGCGAGAAACTGACGGTTGAAGTTCGACAGGTTGTTGAAGCCAACCCGGTAGCAGATGTCGGTCACCGTCAGGTCGGAAAACATCAGCAGCTCGCACGCCTCGTTGATGCGCAGCCGGTTCAGGTAGCGCACGAACGACGAGCCGGTGTGACGCCGGAAAAACCGCGTGAAGGTGCTGACGCTCATGCCGGCGAACGCGGCGACGTCGGCTTCGCGCAGCATGCCGGGCAGGTTCTGCTGCAGGTACGACAGCACCTGGTTGATGGTCGACGACATGTAGTGCTGCGCGTCGCTGCGGTAGCCGGGCCCCGCGAGCACGCGCCGCTCGCGGCACGACGACAGCCGGTCGAACAGCGACATCAGGATCTCGACGCGCCGGCAACCGTGCGCGTCAGCGAGTTCGAGCATCAGCGGCGCGACCTCGACGCCCACGCGGTCGGGAAACTGCACGCCGCGCGCCGCGTCGTCGATCAGCTCGATCACCGGCTGCAGCTCGCTGAACGCGTCGACCATCTTCTCGATCGCATCGCGCGAGAACTGCAGCACGACGTCGCGCGACGGCACGCGTTCGCCGTCGGCGAGTTCGCTGACCCAGTTGTGCGGCAGGTTCGGCCCGGTGACGATCAGGTTGCCGGGCCCGAAATCGCCGATGTGGTCGCCGACGAACACCTTGCCGCGCGACGCCTGGATCAGGTGAATCTCGTACTCCGGATGAAAGTGCCACTTCGCGACCGAATGCGGATAGTCGTGGACCCATGCGCGAAACGATTCGTCGCGGTGGGTGGGAACGATCTCGAGATCCGGGTTCATCGTGTGCTCCGTCGGGGCGTGCCGGCGTGCTACGGACGGGACATCGACCAGCCCGTCGCGGCAGGCGGCGTGGCGCGCGTCGCGGCCGTCGGCGGCGCCGCGTGCGCGGTCGGGTTCGCGTCCGGCAGCGCGACGTTGCGCTCGGTGCCGGCGTCGAACAGATGCAGGGCTTCTTCGTCGAAGCGAAACGCTACCACGGCGCCCGGCGCCGGGGCCATCGGGGCCGGCACGAGGGCCGCGCACGGCTGGCCGCGCCAGTCCAGCGTGACGAGCGCCTCCGCGCCGAGCAGCTCGACGAGCTCGACCGTGCCGGTCAGCGCGAGCGCGCCCGGGGTCGGATCGCCTTCGGCCACGAGCCGCAGGTGGTTCGGGCGAATCGCGGCCTTGACCTGCTGGCCGTGCTGCAGCCGCGCGAAGCGTGAAGACGCGAGCGGCCAGCGCGCGCCGTTGCAGTCGAGCAGCACGTTCGCGCCGACCCGCTCGATCGTGCCGTCCGCGAAATTCATCGCGGGCGTGCCGACGAAGCCGGCCGCGAACACCGTATGCGGCTGGCCGTACAGCTCGGCCGGCGTGCCGATCTGCTCGATGTGGCCGCCGCGCATCAGCACGACGCGATCGGCGAGCGTCATCGCTTCGAGCTGATCGTGCGTGACGTACAGCGTGGTCGTTTTCAGTTGCCGGTGCAGCCGCTTGATGTCGCCGCGCAACTGCGTGCGCAGCTTCGCGTCGAGGTTCGACAGCGGCTCGTCGAACAGGAACACGGCCGGCGTCTTGATCATCGCGCGCGCGATCGCCGCACGCTGCTGCTGGCCGCCCGACATCGCGCGCGGGCGACGGTCGAGCAGCGCGTCGAGGCTCAGGATGCGCGCGACGTCGCGCACGCGGCGGTCGATCTCGTCGGCCGGCACCTTCAGCCGCCGCAGGCCGAACGCGATGTTGTCGTACACCGTCATGTGCGGATACAGCGCGTAGTTCTGGAACACCATCGCGACATTGCGCTCGCGCGACGGCAGGTCGTTGACGACCGCATCGCCGATCACGAGCTCGCCGCCGGTGATCGCCTCGAGGCCCGCGATCATCCGCAGCATCGTGGACTTGCCGCAGCCGGACGGGCCGAGCAGCACGATGAATTCGCCGTCGGCGATCTCGAGGTCGAGCGGATGCAGCACGGCGGGGCCGCCGTCGTAGTGCTTCGACAAAGCGTGGCAGACGATTCGGGCCATGGCTCAATCCATTTCGATCTGAATCTTGACGTCGCTCGGCTGGCCGCTCGCCGCTTCCTCGAACGCGCGCACGCCTTCGGAAAACGGGAACGTGCGCGAGATGAACGGCTTCACGTCGATCGCGCCGGACGCGATCAGCGCAAGCGCGCGCGGGAAGATGTTCGCGTAGCGGAACACCGATTCGATGCGGCCTTCCTTCGCCTGCAGCGCGACCACGTCGAGCGGCACCGGCGCGACCGGCATGCCGATCAGCACCGCGCAGCCGCCCGGGCACATCAGGTCGACGAGGCCCGCATACGCGTTCGCGCTGCCGCTCGCCTCGAACACGACGTCCGCGCCCCAGCCGCCCGATGCTTCGGCCACCGCCTCGGCCAGCGGCCGCGTGCGCACGTCGACGGTCGTAACGGCCGGGTTGCCGGCGAACAGCGCGAGCTTGTCGGGCACGACGTCGGCGAGGATCACGCGCGCCGCGCCGCCGGCGAGCGCGGCGAGCGCCGTCATCGCGCCGATCGTGCCCGCACCGATCACGACCGCGAGGTCGCCCGGCTTCATCGCCGCCTTCTTCGCGGCCTGCAGGCCGATCGACAGCGGCTCGACGATCGCGCCTTCGGCGAACGACACGTTGTCGGGCAGCCGGTACGTGAACGCGGCCGGATGCACGACGAACGGCGTCAGGCAGCCGTGGATGGGCGGCGTCGCCCAGAAGCGCACGTCGGGATCGAGGTTGTAGAGCCCGCGCAGCGTCGCGGGCGAATCGAGGCGCGGCACGCCGGGCTCCATGCACACGCGGTCGCCGACGCGCAGGTGCGTGACGCCCGCGCCCGTCTCGACGACGGTGCCGGACGCTTCGTGGCCGAGCACCATCGGCGCGTCGACGCGGAACGGGCCGATGCCGCCGTGCACGTAGTAATGCACGTCGCTGCCGCAGACGCCGACCGTATGCACCTTGATCCGGACGTCGCCGGGGCCGACCGCCTGCGGCAGGTCGATGTCGCGCAGCGCGAGTTCGCGCGTGCGTTCGAGGACGAGTGCTTTCAACGTGTTCTCCTTATTTTCCCTTGACCATCGAATTGAGCAGCCGGCTCAGCATGCCGACGAAGACGAGCGGCGGCAGCGCGAGCAGCACGGTCGACGCGTTGATCACGCCCCACGGCACTTCCTGGCCGAGCGACGTGAACGCGGATGCGACCACCGGCAGCGTCGCGCTGCGCGACGACGTGAGCGCGAGCGCGATCATCAGTTCGTTCCAGACCAGCACGAAGCTGAACACGATGCCGCCGAGCAGCGTGCTCGCGCACACCGGCAGCGCGATGTGCCAGAACACCGCGTACGGGCCATAGCCGTCGAGCGCGGCGGCTTCCTCGATCTCGCGCGGCAGCCGGCGGAACACGGGGATCGACAGCCACGTGATGGTCGACAGCGTGACGAGCAGGTACGTGACGATCATCGACAGCTTCGTGTCGTACAGCCCGAGATCGACCCAGATCGCGATCAGCGGCAGCGCGACCGCGACGGGCGGCAGGAAGCGCAGCGACAGCAGGAAGAACTGGATGTCGCGCTTGCCGCGTATCGGGTAGCGCGCGATCGCATACGCGGCCGGCACGCCGAGCACCGCGCCGATCAGCACGGCCGCGCCGACGATCGCGATGCTGTTGCCGAGCCCGATCAGCACTTCCGGGCTCGACAGCACCTGTTCGTAGTTCGCGAGCGTCGGCGTGAAGAAGAAGCGCGGCACGGGCGTGACGATGTCGAGCAGGTGCTTGAGCGAATTGAGCACGGCCCAGAACAGCGGGAACGCGGCGACGAGCAGGATCGCGCCGGCGATCGCGACGGTGGAAACGGCGGCGGGGCCGCGGCGGGCCATCAGTCGTCCCATTTGTCGACCCTTTTCCAGATGAGCGTGAAGACGAGCGTGGTCGCGACCATCATCAGCACGGCCATGGCCGACGCATAGGACACCTTGCCGGCGAGGCCGATGCCCTGCTGGTACGCATAGAGATCGAGCGTCTCGGTCGCGATGCCGGGGCCGCCCTTGGTCATCACGTAGATCAGGTCGAACGAGCGAAGCGACTCGACCATCTTGATGAACACGAGGCTCACGAGCGGCGCCTTCAGCATCGGCAGCGCGATGTACGCATGCACCTGCCACGTCGTCGCGTAGTCGAGCCGCGCGGCTTCGAGCGGCTCGGGCGGCAGCGTCTCCAGCAGCTTCAGGATCACGACCGCGAAGAACAGCCCCCACTGCCACACGTCGACGAGCGCGACCGCGTACAGCGCGAGATGTGGATCGGCGAGGAATGCGGTGTTCTCGACGCCGAGCGTGCCGAGCAGCCAGCTCAGGATCCCGGTGAGCGGCGCGTACATGAACTTCCAGATGAACGCGGCCGACACGCGCGGCAGCAGCACCGGCATGATCAGCACCAGCGACGCGAGGCGGCGCCAGCGGCCGTGCACGCGCTCGAACAGGAACACCGCGAGCGCGATCCCGACGAGCACCGCGCCGGCGACCGTGACGACTTCCCACAGCACCGACACCTCGATCGCGTTCAGGAAGCGCCGGTCCGACGCGAGCCGCACGAAATTGCGCAGGCCGACGTATTCGCTGTCCGGGTAGCGCAGCACGCGGTTGCGCAGCGCGAGATTGATCGCGGCGATCGTCGGGACGAGGCTCAGGACCGCGAGCAGCGCGAGCGTCGGCGCAAGGAACACCCACGGCAGGCTCGTGCGGTCGCGGCGCGCGCGGCCGCGCCGGGCCGACGTGGCGGGAGAGGCCTGGCGGACGCCGAGCGCGCGTCCGCCGGCGCCGTCATTTGCGAGCGCCATGTTCGAGCGCGTCCTTCGCGTACTGGTCCGCGTCGTCGAGCGTGCCGCGGATATCCGTCTGCGTGCCGGTGAACACCTGTTCGAGCGCGATGCCGAGGTTGTCGCCGATATCCGGCCACTGCGGCGTGCGCCAGATCGTCACCTGCGTGACGGGGTTCGTGTCGTTCAGCCCGGCCTGGATCTGCGGCGCGACGTGCTGCTTGAAGTACGGGCTCGCGATCGTGCTCGAGCGGTTGTAGTCGCTGAACACGCCGTTGCGCAGCCGCGCCTGTTCCTGGTCCTTGCTGGTCGCCCATGCGATGAAGCGGCCGGCGGCCATCCGCGTGCAGTCGTCCTTCGCGCCGACCGCCGAGATCGCGAAGCCGTGGCCGTACGCGGCCGACGGCAGCGGCGCGGGCGGCCGCGTGTAGCCGACCTTGCCGGCCACGCTCGACTTGCTCGTGTCTTCCATCCAGTCCGCGAACGGCGTCGATTCGATCATGAACGCGACCTTGCCCGAACGGAACGCTTCGAGCGCGTTGCTCCAGTCGTAGGTCGCCGAGCCCGGCGGCGCGTACTTGAACAGGTCGCTGTAGAGCTGCGTGGCTTTCACGGCGGCCGGCGAATTGAACGCGGGCTGGCCGCTCTTGTCGGTCCACGCGCCGCCCATGCCGAGCATGAACGGCGACCAGCGCCACACGTTCATCCCCGAGCCGCGCTGGCCGCGCGCGACCCAGCCGTACAGTTTCGGCGGCGCGTTCAGCTTCTTGATCGCGGCGACGAGCTGATCGAGCGTCTGCGGCACCGGGATGTGCGCGGCATCGAGCAGGTCGCGGCGGTAGAACAGGAAGTCGCCGCCGCCGATCAGCGGCGCGAAGTACGCGACGCCGTTGTAGCTCGCGACCGCGCGGCGGCCGGGCAGGAAGTCGTCGTAGTCGTATTCCTTCGGGTAGTACTTGAGGAGCGGCACGATCCAGTGGGCCGACGCGAATTCGGCGACGTTCGCCTCGTCGACGTAGTAGATCTGGTAGGAACCCGCGCCGGTCGACGCGTCGAGCCGCGATTTCGCGCGGCGGTCGTTTTCGCCGAAATAGCTGATCTCGACCTTCGTGCCGCTCTTCTTCTCGTAGTCGGCCAGCGATTTCTCCATCACCGACAGGCCGAGGCTCTTCTGCGCGAGCACCCGAAGGGTCGGCACCTTGCAGGTTTGCGCGGCCGCGACGCCCGGCAGACAGGCGCCGAGCAGCACGCCGGCTGCGACGATTCGCATCTTGTTCACCCGTGTCTCCTTGATTCTGCTTGTTCGAATGCCGCCGATGACGGCAGGAACAATGGTGTGACGCGGGCGAGGCGATCACCACATCAAAAGAGTTCGGAAACCGATACTTTTTGCTCAGGGTCGGTCGTGCGATGCACAAAATGTGGTGGTCGGGCGCGAACCGCGCGCGTGAGCGGCAAGGCCCGCGCGTTACGCCGGGAAGCGTCCGCTGTCGGGCACCGGCGCGAGATCGTCGAGTTTTTTGCGCAGCTTGCTGACGTGGCTGTCGACCGTGCGCTCCAGCGCGTCGCCTTCCGGCAGGCAGGTCGCCATCAGCTCGGCGCGGCTGAACACGCGGCGCGGCGCGCGCGAGTTGCGCGAGCAACGTGAATTCGGCGAGCGTCAGCACGAGCGTGTGGCGCACGCCGCCGGCTTCGACCGTCGCCAGGCGGTCAGGATCTCGACGATCTCCGGACGGGCGGCCTCACACGAGGCGACATGTTTGGACGCTATGGATCGCTCACGGAGGATGCGCTTGCGCATCGGCGAGAGGCTGTGGCGGGTCGGGAGTGCGCGCTCGCACGTCGCGCACGCGTATCGGCCTAACAGCTTTATCGAAATGTGCGCAGAGGAATCGAGGGAGGCACTGCCGTGCTTTGTTGCGCGGGTTGCTTGCGTTTGTAAAGAAGTCGTGAGGGAAACCCCCGGGGCCGATACCGGAACGCGCGTGCCCATACCGCAGGCACGCGCGTCCATCCTCAGATGCGACCGAGCAGCACCAGTATCACGACAATGACGACGATCAGCCCGACGCTCCCCGATGGCCAGTAGCCCCAGCTTCGGCTGTGCGGCCATGCAGGAAAGGCTCCAATGAGCAGCAGAATCAGAACGATGATGAGGATCGTACCGAGCATCGCATCCCTCCAGAATTTATTCGACACGGTGTGCACTGTCGCAATTCGCGTGCCGCGACGAGGGACCGTTCACGCCGCAGGGCACCGCGGCCGCATCGAACGATTCGGAAGCGGGCGACCGCGATTACGCGCCGGCGTCCGTGCCGGCGGCGTCCGGCCAGAGCAGGGCCTGGGCGACGACGACGTGATCGCCGTTGAAGGTGGCGGCGGGCGATCCGTACAGGCGATAGCCGAGCGCCAGCGCGTCCGATACGCGGTGGCAAAACGTGGCGTCGTCCTTGCCTGTCAGCAGGCGATAGCGGGGCAGGTCGTTAGGCGGGGAATGCGACATGGGCGGGACTCCTGTGAAGGGGGCGGATCGGGCAGTATAAGTGGGACAAAGCTACGCCGCCGGCGAAGGCGGGCGGGGCATTTCCCTCATGAATGCCGATTCATTCAACAAATAAATTTTAAAAATGGCCGCCCGCTCGCTATGCTGAATCCTTCACTCAGGCGGGCATGCAATGGCTGAACTCTTTCTGGTACGGCATGGGCAGGCGTCGTTCGGCACCGACGACTACGACCGGCTTTCCGCGGCGGGCGACCAGCAGGGCGTGTGGCTCGGCGAATACTTTACGCGGCAGGGCCTGACGTTCGACCGCGTGATCTGCGGCACGATGAACCGCCATGCGCAGACGGTCGCCGCGATCCTGCGCGGAATGGGCGGCGAAGGCGTCGCGGTCGATCGCCATCCGGGTCTGAACGAATACGATTTCCACGGGCTGTTCGCGGCGGCCGCCAGCGACTACCCGGAGATCGCGCGGCTCGCGGCCGGCTCGATGAAGGAGCATTTCCGCGCGCTCCGGCAGGTGCTGCAACTGTGGACCGAGGACAAGCTCGGCGAGGCGGCACCCGAAACCTGGGCCCATTTCCAGCAGCGCGTGGCCGATGCGCGCGCGGCGATCCGCGCAGGCGGCGGCCAGCGCGTGCTTGCGGTGAGCTCCGGCGGCCCGATCGCGGTCACCGTGCAGCAGGTGCTCGCGGCGCCGCCGTCGAGCGCGATCGCGCTGAACCTGCAAATCCGCAACAGCAGTCTTTCGCAGTTTTTCTTCAACGCCGACGCGTTCCACCTCGCGTCGTTCAACGGCATCCCGCACCTGGAGGATCCCGAACGACACGCGCTGCGAACCTACGGCTGACCCACGAACGATCGCGACGATGACGAACCCTTCCCAGCAACTCGACGTAGCCCGCCTCGCGCGCTATCTGGAAACGCACGTCCCGGGATTCGAAGGCCCGGTCGACACGGAGAAGTTTGCCGGCGGCCAGTCGAATCCGACTTTCCTGCTGAATGCGAAAAGCGGCCGCTACGTGCTGCGCCGCCAGCCGCCGGGCGAACTGCTGAAATCCGCGCACGCGGTCGACCGCGAGTTCCGCGTGCTCACCGCGCTGTCGGGCACCGCGGTGCCGGTCGCGCACCCGTATCACCTGTGCGAAGACCGCGACGTGATCGGCAGCCTGTTCTACGTGATGAGCTTCGAGGATGGCCGGATCTTCTGGGATCCCGCGCTGCCGGAACTGCCGAAGGCCGATCGCGCGACCTGCTACGACGCGCTGCTGCAGACGATGGCCGCGCTGCACGACATCGACGTCGACGCGGTGGGCCTCGCCGACTACGGCCGGCCGGGCAACTACTTCGAGCGGCAGATCGGCGTGTGGACGAAGCAGTATCGCGCGGCCGAAACCGGTCGCCTCGACGCGATGGAGGCGCTGATCGACTGGCTGCCGAAGGCGTGCCCCGAGGACACGGGCCGCCCGGCGCTCGTGCACGGCGATTTCCGGATCGACAACCTGATGTTCGCGCGCGACGGCTACCGCGTGCAGGCCGTGCTCGACTGGGAATTGTCGACGCTCGGCAACCCGCTCGCCGATCTCGCGTACTTCTGCATGTGCCTGCGGCTGCCGTCGGGCGGGCAGGTGCGCGGGCTCGCGGGCCAGGATCGTGCCGCACTCGGTATTCCGGACGAAGCGGCGATCGTCGCGCGCTACTGCGAACTGCGCGGGATCGAGCCGATCCGCGACTGGCACTTCTACCTCGCATTCAGTTTCTTCCGGCTCGCGGCGATCGCGCAGGGCGTGAAGGCGCGTGCGCTGCGGGGCAACGCATCGAGCGAACAGGCGCTGCGCGTCGGCGAAATGGCCGGCCGGCTGGCCGAACTGGCCGTCGGCGTGATCGACGCGCATCGCTGACCTCGCCGCGAATCGCCGCGGTCACCACGCGGCGGCACGACAACACAATCAATGGAGGAGCACAGCAACATGGCAACGAATCTGTTCGACCTGACAGGCAAGATCGCATTGGTGACGGGCGCAAGCCGCGGCATCGGCGAGGAAATCGCGAAGCTGCTCGCGGAGCAGGGTGCGCACGTGATCGTGTCGAGCCGCAAGATCGACGACTGCCAGGCGGTGGCGGACGCAATCATCGCGGCGGGCGGCCGCGCCGAGGCGCTGGCGTGCCACGTCGGGCGCCTGGAGGACATCGCCGCGACGTTCGAGCACATTCGCGGCAAGCACGGCCGCCTCGACATCCTCGTGAACAACGCGGCCGCGAACCCGTATTTCGGGCACATCCTCGATACGGATTTCGCCGCGTATGAAAAGACCGTCGACGTGAACATCCGCGGCTACTTCTTCATGTCGGTCGAGGCCGGCAAGCTGATGAAGACGCATGGCGGCGGCGCGATCGTCAACACCGCGTCGGTGAATGCGCTGCAACCGGGCGACCGGCAAGGCATCTACTCGATCACGAAGGCGGCCGTCGTCAACATGACGAAGGCGTTCGCGAAGGAATGCGGGCCGCTCGGCATCCGCGTGAATGCGCTGCTGCCGGGCCTCACGAAGACGAAATTCGCCGGCGCGCTGTTCGCCGACAAGGACATCTACGAGACGTGGAAGGCGAAGATTCCGCTGCGCCGCCATGCGGAGCCGCGCGAAATGGCGGGCACCGTGCTGTATCTCGTGTCGGACGCGGCGAGCTATACCAACGGCGAATGCATCGTCGTCGACGGCGGCCTGACGATCTGAGCACGCGATGAAACTCGCCAGCTACGCCGGCCAGGCCGTGATGATCACCGGCGCCGCGAGCGGCTTCGGCGCGCTGCTCGCGAGCGAACTCGCCGCGATGGGCGCGCGGCTCGCGCTGGGCGACCTGAACGGCGACGCGCTCGAACGCGTCGCCGCGCCGCTGCGCGCGGCCGGCGCGGACGTGATTGCGCAGCGCTGCGACGTGCGCGTCGAAACGGACGTCGCTTCACTGGTGCATGAAGCCGTCGCGCGTTTCGGGCGGCTCGACGTCGGCATCAACAACGCGGGCATCGCCCCGCCGATGAAGGCGCTGATCGACACCGACGAAGCCGATCTCGACCTGAGCTTCGCGGTGAACGCGAAGGGCGTGTTCTTCGGGATGAAGCACCAGATCCGTCAGATGCTCGCGCAGCGCGAAGGCGTGATCCTGAACGTCGCGTCGATGGCCGGGCTCGGCGGCGCGCCGAAACTGGCCGCGTACGCGGCGTCGAAACATGCGGTGGTCGGGCTCACGAAGACGGCCGCGCTCGAATACGCGCGCCACGGCATCCGCGTGAACGCGGTGTGCCCGTTCTACAGCACGACGCCGATGGTCACCGACAGCGAGATCGGCGAGCGCCGGGATTTTCTGGCGCAGGGCTCGCCGATGAAGCGGCTCGGCCGGCCCGACGAAATCGTCGCGACGATGCTGATGCTGTGCGCGAAGGACAACACTTATCTGACCGGGCAGGCCGTCGCCGTCGACGGCGGCGTCTCGGCCTTCTGAACCGAACCGAACGAACCGAAACGCGAAAATCTCGAGGAATCGATCATGGACTTTGGCTACACCCCGAAAGTGGAAGCGCTGCGCGAACGCGTGAGCGCCTTCATGGATGCGCATATCGTGCCGCGCATCCGCCAGTGGAACGACGAAGTGCACGCGGGGCAGTATCCGGTGTCGTTCATGGAAGCGCTGAAGGAGCGCGCGAAAGCGGAAGGGCTGTGGAACCTGTTCCTGCCGCACCTGAAGGACGACGAGCCGGGCACGGGCCTGACGAACCTCGAATACGCGCCGCTCGCCGAGATCATGGGGCGCGTGAGCTGGGCGTCGGAAGTGTTCAACTGCAATGCGCCGGACACCGGCAACATGGAGCTGCTGCACATGTTCGCGACGCCGGAGCAACGCGAACAATGGCTGCTGCCGCTGCTGCGCGGGGAAATCCGCTCGGCGTTCGCGATGACGGAGCCCGACGTCGCGTCGTCGGATGCGACCAACATCACGACGCGCATCGAGCGCGTGGGCGACGAATACGTGATCAACGGCCGCAAGTGGTTCATCACGAACGCCGCGCATCCGAACTGCAAGATCTTCATCGTGATGGGCAAGACCGATCCCGCGGCCGAGTCGCATCGGCAGCAGAGCATGATCCTCGTGCCGCGCGACACGCCGGGCGTGACGGTCGTGCGCAACATCACGGTGGTCAATCACTACGCGCCGGAAGGGCACTGCGAGATCACGTTCGACGACGTGCGCGTGCCGGCGCGCAACCTGCTCGGCGAGGAAGGCAGCGGCTTCGCGCTCGCGCAGGCCCGCCTCGGGCCGGGCCGAATCCACCACTGCATGCGGTCGATCGGCGCGGCCGAGCTGGCGCTGGAACTGATGGTCGACCGCGCGCAGTCGCGCGTCGCGTTCGGCAAGCCGCTGAACCGGCACGGCACCGTCGGCGAATGGATCGCGCGGTCGCGCATCGAGATCGACCAGGCGCGCCTGCTGGTGCTGAAGGCCGCGTGGATGATCGACAAGGTCGGCGCGAAGGCCGCGCGCAAGGAGATTTCGATGATCAAGGCGCTCGTGCCGACCGTTTATACGGACGTGTGCGATCGCGCGATGCAGGTGTTCGGCGCGGCCGGGTTGAGCCCCGATACGCCGCTGGCCGACCTGTGGACCTGGGGCCGCGCGCTGCGCTTCGCCGACGGCCCGGACGAGGTGCACCTGCAGGCGATCGCGCGGATGGAGATCAAGGACGGCGAACCCGGTTCGACCGCACCGTACCTGACGCCGCCGCCGCGCGGTTGAGCGGCCCCCCACGCGGGAGCATGACCTGGACGAACGGGAGGCGCACGCCGTATTAAGATGCCGGCAAGGAGATCCGGCGATGCGCCTTTCGAAGATTGATCTGAACCTGTTCGTCGTATTCGAGGCGATCTACAACAAGCGCAACCTGACGCGCGCGGCCGAGGTGCTGAATCTCACGCAGCCGGCCGTCAGCAACGCGCTGGCGCGGCTGCGCAAGACGCTGAACGATCCGCTGTTCGTCAGCACGCCGGCCGGGATGATGCCGACACCGATGGCCGAGAACATCGTCGGCCGCGTGCGCGAGGCGCTGCAACTGCTCGATTCGAGCGCGCACGAAGGCGACGTGTTCGATCCGGCTTCGTCGGAGCGCGTGTTCCGGCTCAGCATGAGCGACCTGACCGAAGCGCTGCTGCTGCCGGCGCTCGGCGAACTGCTGCAGACGCATGCGCCCGGCATGCACGTGCGCAGCTACACGATGGACCGCCGTGAAGTCGCGACCGCGCTCGCGAACGGCTCGGTCGACATCGCGATCGACGCGCCGCTGATCGGCGATCCGCATCTGCACCAGGCGCTGCTCGTGCAGGACCGCTACGCGTGCATGATCCGCGACGATCATCCGTTCAAGGGCGACACGCTGACCATGGACGACTACCTGTCGATGGGGCACATCCACGTATCGAGCCGCCGCAAGGGCAGCGGGCACGTCGACGCGGAACTGACGCGGCTCGGGCTGCGCCGCAACATCCAGATGCGCGTGCAGCACTACATGGTCGCGCCGCTGATCGCGATGCGCGGCGATCTCGCGCTCACCGCGCCGCTGCGGCTGCTGCAGCGCTATCCGGCGCGGATTCTCGAACTGCCGTTCGAGATGCCGGGGCTCGATTACTTCTGCTACTGGCATCGCAGCGCCGATCAGGATCAGGGCAGCCGGTGGCTGCGCGGGCAGTTGATGGCGTTGATGGGCGGGATGGGGGAGGGGCGGTGAAGCCGCGCGGCGATGGCGTCGTCAGCATTGCAGCGCCTGCGCCAGCACGCGCGCCACATGCACGGCCTGCGTCTGTGCGCCATCGTGAATCTGATGCCGGCAACTCGTGCCGTCCGCGACGACGATCGCACCTTCGGCCCGCGCCCGCACGGCCGGCAACAGCGACAGCTCGGCCATCGCCTGCGACGCGTCGTAATGCTCGGCTTCGTAACCGAAGCTGCCGGCCATCCCGCAGCACGACGATTCGACCGGCGACACCTTGAGCCCCGGAATCCAGCGCAGCACGGTCTGCACCGGCGTGAAGGCGCCGAACGCCTTCTGATGGCAGTGGCCGTGCACCAGCGCCTCGGCGGTTCCGTCGAGTTCGCGCAGCCGTAGCGACAACCGGCCGGCTGCCTGCTCGCGGACGAGAAATTCCTCGAACAGGAACGCGTGGCTCGCGAGTCGCGCCGCTTCGTCACCGTAACCATAGGCAAGAAACTCGTCGCGCATCGACAGCAGGCACGACGGCTCCAGCCCGACGATCGCGACGCCGCGTTCGAGGTACGGTCGCAACGTATCGAGCGTACGCTTGGCCTCCGCCTTCGCTTCGTCGACGAGCCCGGCCGCGAGGAACGTGCGGCCGCAGCACAGCGGCCGCTCGCCCGCGCGCACGTTGAAGTGCACGGTGTAGCCGGCCGCTTCGAGCACCGCTTGCGCGGCGCGTGCGTTGTCCGGTTCCTGATAGTTGCTGAACGTATCGACGAAGAGCAGCACTTCACGGGGCGACGTGCCGGCACCCGCATGCGTCGCCGCATCCGCCAGAAACGGCCGCGCAAACGCCGGCAATGCGCGCTGCGGCGCGAGCCCGATCCATCGTTTCAGCGCCGACGCGACGATCGGCACGCCGTTCGCGAATGCGATCGCGCCGTGCATCCTCGACGCCCATGGTGCGTAACGCGGCAGATACGCGACGAGCCGTTCGCGCAAGGACGTGCCGTGCTTGCGGCTCCATGCGTGCCGCGCTTCGATCTTGAAACGCGCCATGTCGACGCCGGTCGGGCAATCGCGCTTGCAGCCCTTGCACGATACGCACAGGTCGAGCGCGGCCTTCACGTCGTCGCCGGCGAGGCCGTCGGCGCCGAGTTGCCCCGTCACCGCGAGCCGCAATGTGTTCGCGCGGCCGCGCGTCACGTGCTGTTCGTCGCGCGTCACGCGGTAGCTCGGGCACATCGTGCCCGCGTCGAACTTGCGGCAGTGGCCGTTGTTGTTGCACATCTCGACCGCCGACGCGAGCCCGTGCGTGACGTCGGCACCCGTGCCGGGCGCGGTTTCGTCGCCGGTCAGCGGGTTGCGCGTGACGTTCCAGGCCGACCAGTCGAGCGCGGGCTGCAGCGGCAGCGCGGCATAGCCGGGCGCGAAGCGGAAGTTTTCGCGCGCATCCATGCGCGGCGGATTGACGATCTTGTCGGGGTTGAAGCGGTTGTCGGGATCGAACAGCGCCTTGATCTCCGCGAACGCCGCATTCAGGCGCGGGCCGTACTGCCATGCGATCCATTCGCCGCGGCACAGCCCGTCGCCGTGTTCGCCCGAATACGCGCCCTTGTACTCGCGCACGAGCGCCGCCGCTTCCTCGGCGATCTCGCGCATGCGCGTCGCGCCGTCGCGCCGCATGTCCAGGATCGGCCGCACGTGCAGCGTGCCGACGCTGGCATGCGCATACCACGTGCCTTCGGTTTCGTGCCTGTGGAACACGTCGGTCAGGCGGCGCGTGTATTCGGCGAGATGTTCGAGCGGCACCGCGCAATCCTCGATGAACGACACCGGCTTGCCGTCGCCCTTCATGCTCATCATGATGTTCAGCCCGGCCTTGCGCACGTCCCACAGCGCCTTCTGTGCGCCGGCCTCGGTCATCTTCACGACGCTGCCGGGCAGCCCGAGATCGGCCATCAGTTCGGCGAGCCGGTCGAGTTGCGCCAGTTGCGCGTCGCGCGATTCGCCCGCGAACTCGACGAGCAGGATCGCCTGCGGCTGTCCGACCAGCGCCCGCTCGATCACCGGCCGGAACGCCGGGTTCTCCATCGACAGGTCGATCATCGTGCGGTCGACGAGCTCGACGGCCACCGGCTCGAGCTTCACGATGTGCTGCGCGGTGTCCATCGCCTGGTAGAAGGTCGGGAAGTTCACGACGCCGAGCGTCTTGTGCGCGGGCAGCGGCGCGAGCTTCAGCGTGATCTGCCGGCTGTACGCGAGCGTGCCTTCCGAGCCGACGAGCAGGTGGGCGAGATTCGCGTGGCCGTCGTCGGTGTACGCGCGCGGGTTCTGGCAGTCGAACAGGTCGAGGTTGTAGCCGGCCACGCGGCGCAGCACCTTCGGCACGCGCTCCGCGAGCTCGTCGCGCTCGCGTGTCGCGATCCGTTTGACGCCGTGCAGCAGCTCGAGCGTGCGGCGGTCGGTGACGGGCTGCGCGAGCGACCCGAACCGGCATTCGCTGCCGTCCGCAAGGATCGCGTCGATCGCGAGCACGTTGTGCACCATGTTGCCGTACTCGATCGAACGCGATCCGCACGAGTTGTTGCCGGCCATCCCGCCGATCGTGCATTGCGCGCCGGTCGACACGTCGACCGGAAACCACAGCCCGTGCGGCTTCAGCCATGCGTTCAGGTGATCGAGCACGAGGCCCGGTTCGACGGTGACGGTGCGCGCGTGCGCATCGAATTCGACGATCCGGTTCAGCCATTTGCTGTTGTCGACCACGAGCGCCTCGCCGACCGTCTGCCCGCACTGGCTCGTACCGGCGCCGCGCGCGAGCACGGGGATCTGGCGGTCGCGCGCGATGTCGAGCGCGATGCGCAGATCGTCCTGGTCGCGCGGCACGACCACGCCGAGCGGCATGATCTGGTAGATCGACGCGTCGGTCGCATAGCGGCCGCGGCTCGCGCGATCGGCGTGGACGTCGCCGCGCATGGCCGTGCGCAGCCGCTCGAACAGCGGCGACAGCGCGGCACCTTGCGACGGCACGAGATGGACGGGGCGAACCGGCGAGGGCGTGATGGCGGATGTCATGGTGGCGGTCGGTATCGGGGAGAACGGAACGGGCGACGCTCACGCGAGCGTGACGCTGACGGGCGGCAGCCCCGGCATGCGGCCGACGGCCGTGCCCGCGGTCCGCGGGAAAAACATTCCCGTGTACGAGCCGGTCGTGACGACGGTGCCGGCCGGCAGCGCGATCCCGCGCCGCGACGCGTGATTCACGAGCCACGGCAGCAGGCGGCGCGGATCGCCCGCGGGGTTGGCGCCCGTCGCGGCCTCGGCGATGTCGCGCCCGTCGAACGTGAAAGCGGGAGCCGGTGCGACGAACGGGAAATCCGCCCGATAGCCGGTCATCTCGCCGAGCACCAGCGCGCCGTGATTCTGCAGGTCGGCGAGTTGTGCGGCGGGGGCGACGTCCGGCCATTCGCGGAAGCGGCTCGCGACGATCTCGATCGCGGCGCCCATCTGCGCGATACCGTCGAACACGTCGTCGTCGGCATACGCGGCGGCGCGCGGCGCGAAGTCGCGGCCGAAGCGGAACGCGATCTCCAGTTCGAGCCCGAGCGGCCGGAACGCGCCGCGCGGCAGCGTGACGCCGCTCGCATGCCGGCAGTCGTCCGGCAGCGGCGCGCCCTGGATCGGGCCGTCGGGTTGCTTCGCGCCGACCTTCCATGCGCCGATCACGGCATGGCGTGCGGCGAGCACGTGCGCCTGCACCGCATACGCGGCGTCGGCGCTGGCGGGGACGAGTTCGGGCGGCAGCGCGGCGAACGCGATGCCTTGGTGCCAGCCGGCAACGAGCCGGGCGGCGAGATCGTGGGTAGCTTGGGTCATCGTCGGTAGCGGAAGAAAAGGCGGGCGCCGGCGGCAGCGCCCGGTTGGCGTCAGGCCGGCGAACGATTGGCGGCCGGGCGTTCGGCGGGCGCATCGGCGAAGCGGCTTTCCGGCTGCATGCGGAACGCGAGCAGCACGCCGACGCCCATCAGCACCATGCTGCCGATGAACGGCAGCTCCCAGCTGCCGAAGCGGTCGATCACGAAGCCGGAGATCACCGGCGACAGGATCGCCGCGAGCGCGGAGCCGGAATTCATCATCCCGCTCGCGGTGCCCGAGTATTCCGGCGCGATGTCCATCGGCACGGCCCACATCGGGCCGATCGTCATCTCGGCGAAGAAGAAGCCGGACGCGAGGCACGCCATCGACACGTACAGGTGATGCGTGAACAGCAGCGGCAACAGCGACAGCAACGTGAGCAGCATGCATACCGACACCATCCAGCTGCGCGCGCGCTTGAGGCTGCCGGTGCGCGCATAGATGCGATCGGTGACGAGGCCGCCGAGCGTGTCGCCGACCACGCCCGCGAAGAACACCGCGGACGCGAACACGGCCGATTTCTTCAGGTCGAGGTCGTAGCTGTGCAGGAAGTACTGCGGAATCCAGCTCAGGAACAGCCACAGCGTCCAGCCGTAGCAGAAATAGACGATCGTTACCGGCATCATCCGGCGAAACAGCGGCCCCCACGGCACGGTCGCGGGCTTTTGCTTCGGCGGCGGCAGCGCATCGAGTTCGGCCTGCGTGATGCGCGGATGATCCTTCGGATGTTCGGTGTAGACGAGCGCCCAGACCGCGACCCACACGATGCTGATCACGCCGCAGATGTAGAACGATTCGCGCCATCCGTACACGGCCATCACTGCGACGACGGCGGCCGGCGCGACCGCGTTGCCGACCCGCGAGAACGCATGCGTGATGCCCTGCGCGAAGCCGCGTTTCTCGCGCGGCACCCAGCGCGCCATCGCCGACGTGGCCGCCGGGAACGTCGCGCCTTCGCCGAGCCCGAGCAGCAGCCGTGCGGCGAGCAGCGATGCGAGGCCGCCGGCCATCCCGGTGAGCAGCGTCGCGACGGCCCACAGCAGCCCGCACGCGAGCAGCGTGCGGCGCGCGCCGAAGCGGTCGCTGACCCAGCCGCCGATGATCTGGAACACGAGGTACGGATACGCGAACGCGGAGAACACCAGGCCGATCTCCGTCCTGTTCAGCCCGAATTCCCGGCCGAACCCGGCGGCCGCCGTGCTCACGTTCACGCGATCGAGGTACGTGATGAAGTACATCACGCATAGCATCACCAGCACGATGCTGGTCGCCCGGAACAGCTTCATGGTGCGTCTCCTTGATGTTGTCTGGCTTGCCGCTGCCGCGGCGCCGGCTCTGGGGCCGGTTGCGTGCCGATGCAGCGCGGTCGCGCGTCGTGCGGGGCCGCAAAGGGGAACGAGCGGGGCGCCCGCGATGCGCCGCGGGCACCCGTGGTCAGGCCGCCGCGCGCAGCGCGGGCGTGTGGCTGTGCGATCCGAGCGCGTCCATCGCCGCGACGACGCCGCTCGCGGCAACCGGTACGCCGGCGAGCTTCAGCCCCATCTCGCAGCCGGCGAGCGTCGCCATCAGCGTGAGGTCGTTGCAGTCGCCGAGATGGCCGATGCGGAACATCCGGCCGCGCATCTTGCCGAGCGCCTGCCCGAGCGACATGTCGAAGCGTTCGTAAATCAGCTTGCGCACGGCGTCCGCGTCGACGCCGTCGGGCATCATCACGCCGGTCAGCACCGGGCTGTAGACGGCCGGATCCGCGCACTGGATCTCGAGGCCCCACGCGCGCACCGCGCGGCGCGTCGCCTCGGCGAGCCGCCGGTGGCGCGCGAACACGTTGTCGAGCCCTTCGCCGAGGATCATGTCGAGCGCTTCGGCGAGCCCGTACAGCAGGTTGGTGTTCGGCGTGTACGGCCAGTAGCCGTTCCGGTTTGCCTCGATGATCTCGTGCCAGCCCCAGAACGCGCGCGGCAGCGTGGCGTGCTCGCTCGCCGCGAGCGCCTTGGCCGACACCGCGTTGAAGCTGATGCCCGGCGGCAGCATCAGCCCTTTCTGCGAACCCGACACCGTCACGTCGACGCCCCATTCGTCATGGCGGTAGTCGGCGGACGCGAGCCCCGAGATCGTGTCGACCATCAGCAGCGCCGGGTGGCCGGCCGCGTCGATCGCGCGGCGCACGGCCGCGATGTCGGACGTGACGCCGGTGGACGTCTCGTTGTGCACCACGCACACGGCCTTGATGACGTGCGCGGTATCGGCGCGCAGGCGCGCTTCGACCAGGTCCGGCTGCACGCCGCGGCGCCAGCCTTCGATGCCCGGCAGGCCGAGGAACTCGGGCTTCAGGCCGAGCGCCTCGGCCATCTTTTTCCACAGCGTCGCGAAGTGGCCGGTCTCGTACATCAGCACCGTGTCGCCCGCGCTCAGCGTGTTGGTCAGCGCGGCTTCCCACGCGCCGGTGCCGGACGCCGGATAGATGACCACCGGCTGCGTGGTCTTGAAGATCTGCTTGATGCCGGCCAGCACCCTGAGGCCGAGCGCGCCGAATTCGGGGCCGCGGTGATCGATGGTCGGATAGCTCATCGCCCGCAGGATGCGGTCCGGCACCGGGCTCGGCCCCGGAATCTGCAGAAAGTGGCGGCCGGACGGGTGGAAGTCGAGGTGCAGCATGGTCATTCTATCTCCGTGGTTGTATTTTGAATTTTGCATGCAAAATACTTTAGCAGAGCGATCCCGACGAAACCAAGCGTTGATTTCGCCGAAGATGCCGGTGTTTACCCGACATTAGCCATGCGATATTCGGGTCGGGCCACTTGCAGTAAAATCGCGGGAAGCAAGAAGGAAGGACTTTGCATGCAAGATATGAATGATCTGGAGCATGCCGGCCGCGCGCCGGCACTGCCGAAACTGGAGCGGCAACGGTTGCACGACACGGTTGTCGAGCATTTGCGCAAGTTCATCGTCGAGGGCGTGCTGACGCCTGGCATGCGGCTGAACGAGCGCGAGCTGTGCGAGACGCTCGGCATCTCGCGCACGCCGCTGCGCGAGGCGTTCAAGGTGCTGGCGGCCGAGGGGCTGCTGGTGCTGTCGCCGAACCGCGGCGCGAGCGTGTACCGGATGACGGAATCGGAGATCCGCGAGACGTTCGAACTGATGTCGGGGCTGGAGGCGTTTTCAGGCGAACTGGCGTGCGAGCGCATCACGCCGGCCGAGCTCGCCGAGATCAAGGCGCTGCATTACTCGATGCTCGCGTGCCGGATGCAGAACGACCTGCCCGGCTACTACAGCCGAAACCAGGAAATCCACGACCGCATCAACGAGGCCGCGCGCAACTCGGCGCTGCGCGCGACGTACCAGTCGATCAACCGGCGGATCATGTCGATGCGGTTCCGTTCGAACCAGCACGTCGAGAAGTGGGATCGCGCGGTGCACGACCACGAGGAGATGATCAAGGCGCTCGACGCGCGCGACGGCAAGGCGCTCGCGGCGATCCTGCGGCGGCATCTGCTGGAAAAGCGCGACGCGGTGCTGTTGCTGCATGCGGAAGTCGATACCGACGTACACAAGCTCGCGTAACGACGCCGGTCGCGGCGCGATGCAGCCGCGTCACTGCAGGCGTGTCACGTCACGCAGCGTCGATATCCGCCGGCGTGGACGCAAGGCCATCGGCATTCCTGCGCGCTGCGCCGCCCCTCTGTCTGCGCGTGCTCCGTCCAGCGCTGGATCATGTTGCCGGTGCGCGCGGGCGCGAGCATCGTCTGTTAGGGCTTGAACAGGTCGAGGGTCGCGTCCTGCGGGCCGGCCCACGGGTTCGAGCCGTAGGTCAGCGACACCCTCTCGAACGGCACGTTGTATTGGCGGCCGAGCGCGAGCTGCCCGCCCGCGGCAGTGGTCGGATTTCACGTTCTCGACGTTTCTCGCGCGGATCGAATGCGTGTTCAACCTGACCGGCGAAACGGGGCCGGCCTCGCGGCACCGCGCGTGATGCGCGCCGTGTGAACGGGCACGGCGGCGGCGCGCACGTGCGTGCCACCGTTTCGTCAGAACGGCTCGTCGTCGAAGCGGGATGCGGCGGGCCGGCGCTTCAGGTCCTTCAGCCAGTCCCGGACCTTGTCCGGATCGTCGAACTCGCGCAGTGCGACGGTCAGATCGTGGTTGCTGCGCTGCATGCCGGCAATGTCCCGCGTCAGCATGCGCATCACCGTATCGGGCGCGATCTTGGTCGACGACGCGATGCCGTACGTTCGCCTGAAATCGTTCTCGACGTGCACGATCTCCCGGTCGAGCTCGCGGAGCTGTTCCTCCAGGATGCCGTTGTAGTGCGTCAGCCGCGCCTCGCTCAGGCCGTCGATCGCGCGCCGGTCGATCTGTTCGATCTCCAGTTGCAGCTCCAGCAGGTGCAGGAGGTTGCCTTTCGCATACGCGTGGTTGACGCGTTGCATCAGCACGGTCTTGCGCGCCTGTTCCTCGGGATCGGTTTCGCGATCGGGATGCAGCGCGCTGGCGAGCTTGCGATAGACGTCGCGAAGCGACTTGCTCGATTCGGCCTGCTCGGCTTCGCGTCGCGCCTGCGCGGCCGATTGCCGGGGCGCCTTCTTGCGCTTCGCGCGCTGTGCTTCGCGGGCCTCGTGGGCGGCCATGTCGCGCTTGAACTGTTCGTCGAGTTCGGCCTGCATGCGCGCGGCGAGTTCGTCGGGCGACAGCGCGTCGAGATCGTCCGCCGGTTCGGCGGCGGGTGCGGGATCCGCTTCCGGTTCCGGCTTCGTCCGTGCGGGGGCGGCCGCTGCGCGGTCGTTGTCATCGGACAGGCAGTGCCGGTTGTAGATGATTTTCAACGTCGCGTCGTCGCTGACGCCGAGCAAGTCGCGCGCCATGTCGGCGATCAGCGCGGACAGCGTGCGTTGTTCGGCCTTGCTCAGACCTTTCTGCAGGAACGCGTCGTCGAGCAGGTTGAGCAACTGGATTCGCAACGCCGTCGACGCCTGTTCGAGCGGCAGCAGCGCGTCGACGAACTTTTTCTGGAAGGCCGGCATGACCGCGTCCCACGCGCCGAGCCGCTCGCGGCGCTTTTCGATCTGCTTGACGAGCGTATTGAACGTTTGCTGGGCTTTCGACAGGCTGGCTGTCTCGTGGCCGGGTGCGATAGCGACCGCGGCACCGCGACGTGCGGTCATGATGAGTGTCCTCCGGCCGCGGCAGGACGCGCGGCAGGCCGGTATTTTAGCCGGATGCCTGCGGGGCGGCGCGGAATTTAGGAACCTGAACGACCGGATAAACGGCGATTCCTGGCGGGCTGTGTTCCAGAATGCGAGAGCGCGCGCAAGGACGCATGCCGCTGGGATCGTGCATCGCCACGTGCTGCGACGGCGCTACCCGCATTGACCACTCCTGATGCGCGTGACGCGGACAGAGACGGCAGCCGGAAGCGCGCGGTGTCCGAGTCCGATGTCAGGCCGGGGAAATGGGTGTTGCTTATCGTGTGGCGGGCGGGCGTGTACGAATGCCGATCGATGTCGCTATGGATCGATCGCGAAACAAGGGGAGACGCGCTGCTAGAAGGAAATCGGTTGCACGCGCAACGGGGCCCCCCGGAGTGGGGTCCGTCAGTCGCCGAACAGCTGCCCTTGCCCGGAGATCACGCGTTCGAAATCGTCGCGCAGGAACGGCAGGATCGCATCGGCGACGGGCTGAAGCTGACGGCTTAGGTAGAACGCGTAGTCGATCGGTGAGCGCATCGTCTCCAGCGGCTCGGGGCCGGCCGTCGTCATCACGTAGCTGATCCAGCCGCCGCGCTGATACTGCAGCGGCCGGCCCTGTGCGTGATTGAAGTCGTCGGCGATCCGCGCCGCGCGCACGTGCGGCGGCACGTTGCGTTCGTATTCGCGCAGCGGCCGGCGCACGCGCTTGCGGTAGACGAGCTGATCGTCGAATTCGCCGGCCAGCGTGCGACGCACGTAGTCGCGAATGAAATCCTGGTACGGCTCGCGCCTGAACACGCGCCGGTACAACTCGCGCTGGAACTGCTGCGCGAGCGGCGTCCAGTCGGTGCGTACCGTTTCGAGCCCCTTGAACACGAGATCCTCGCCGCCGTCGGCCGTCGCCGCGAGGCCCGCATAGCGCTTCTTGCTGCCTTCTTCCGCGCCGCGCACGGTCGGCATCAGGAAGCGGCGGTAATGCCGCTCGTACTGCAGCTCCAGCGCGCTGTCGAGTCCGAACTGCTCGCGCAGATGGACTTGCCACCAGCGATTCACGTGCTCGACGAGCGCGCGACCCTTGGCGCCGGCTTCGTCGTCGTCATGCGCATGGCCGAGCCACACGAACGTCGAATCGGTATCGCCGTAAATCACTTCGTAACCCTGATCTTCGATCAGTTGGCGCGTGCGATGCATGATTTCGTGGCCGCGCATCGTGATCGACGACGCCAGGCGCGGGTCGAAGAAGCGGCAGCCCGTCGAGCCGAGCACGCCGTAGAACGAATTCATGATGATCTTCAGCGCCTGCGACAGCGGCGCGTTGCGCTGCCGCTTCGCGTCGTCGCGGCCTTCCCACACGCGGCGCACGATCTCGGGCAGGCAGTGCGCGGTGCGCGAGAAACGCGCGCCGAGAAAGCCGGGCACCGATGCGTCGTCGGCGGGCTGCGCGAGCCCCTCGATCAGGCCGACCGGATCGATCAGGAACGTGCGGATGATCGACGGATAGAGGCTCTTGTAGTCGAACACGAGCACTGAGTCGTACAGCCCGGGGCGCGAATCCATCACGAAGCCGCCGGGGCTGTTCTGCCCTGTCACGTCGCCGAGGTTCGGCGCGACGTAGCCGAGCCGGTGCATGCGCGGCAGGTACAGGTGCGTGAACGCCGCGACCGAGCCGCCGGTGCGATCGGCCGCGAGGCCCGTGACGCTTGCGCGTTCGAGCGCGAAGGAGAGCAGGTCGGCCTTGTCGAAGATGCGCGTGACGAGTTCGCAGTCCTTCAGGTTGTAGCGCGCGAGCGCGGGCTTGTCATAATCGAAGCGGCGCTGGATCTCGTCCATCCGCTGGTACGGGTTGTCGATCGACTTGCCTTCGCCGAGCAGCGATTGCGACACGTATTCGAGGCTGAACGACGGGAAGGTCCACGTCGCGGATTTCAGCATGTCGATGCCATCGAGGATCAGCCGGCCGGCCGCGCCCGCGAAGAAGTGATCGGGCTGCTGGCCGTGCGCGCGCCAGTCGAGCACGCTGCCGCCGCGCCCGAGCTTCAGCGGGATGCCGAATTGCTCCGCGTGCGCGTGCAGGATGCGCAGGTCGAACTGCACGAGGTTCCAGCCGATCACCGCGTCGGGGTCGTGCGCGTCGAACCAGTCGTTGAGCCGCGCGAGCATGGCGGCGCGGCTGTCGCAATAGTCGAGGTTGAAGTCAAGGGGGGCTGCGCTGCCGCTTGCGTCGCCGTTTGGCGGGCCGAGCATGTAGACCTGACGTTGTCCGCAGCCTTCGAGCGCGATCGAGTACAGCTCGCCGTGAACGCTGGTTTCGATGTCGAGCGACACGCAGCGCAGCGTCGGGCGGTAACCGGTTGCGGGCTTCAGCTCGCCGCCGGTGAGCGTCCCGTCGCGGCCGGGCTGGCCGCGAAACTGAACGCATGCGGTGATGAAGCGCTCCATCGCGTAGCGGTCGGGCGGCTGCACGTCGGCTTCGTAGACATCGACACCGGCGGCGGCGAGCCGCTTCTGGAGCCCGGACAGATGGCGGTAGCGCTTGCAATAGAGGCCGACGACCGGGCGCTGCCGGAAGTCGCGCAGCGCGAGCGGGCGCAACTCGGCTTCGCGCTCGTCGGCCAGCGTCCGTTCGGCAAGCGCCTGCTGTTCGGCCGGGATGAACGCGACCGCTTCCTGCGGGCGCAACCGCACGCGGCGCGGACCGTGTTCGGTTGCCAGCCAGAACTCGATCTCGATGCCGGATGCGGTGTCCCGCCAGTGGCGGGTAAGGATGAAGCCCTGCTCGAACGCCGTCAAAACGCTTGCTCGTGGTGGATGCCCAGGCGGCGGATTTTAGCGCCTGGACGCGGTTTGCGCCGGCGTCGGGCCGATGGCATCAGGTGGCAGGAAAGGCGGCGCGTGATGCGCCATCCCGTGCGGGCCGCATCGATCGGCCCCGGCAACCAGTGGCGCATGACGATTGCGTGGCGCTTCTGCGTGACGTATTCCTCTATCGCGAGTCGAGGGCATCGTCACCGACGTGGGACAGTGTCGCGATGGCGCCGTCGCCATCCGGGAATTCGATGACGACGGGATGCGACTTGGCGGTGCGCGGCACATCATGGTCGAGCGTCACGATGCCGCCCCGGATAGAGGTGCGAATGGTAGGTACGCAGCAGGACGGAAGTGGGCATGGAAGGCACTCCGGAAAACGTCGGTTTGGGAGACGTGGGCCGGATTCTTGAGCCTACATCAAGGTGAGCGTTTGCAACGTCATGGCCGGCGGACGCCCGGATGTTCGGTGCCTGAGGCCGCACCCGAACCACCCTCCCCCCTCAAACATGCCCCTCATGCTCGATGGCCCCGCCATGCGCCGCCCGCGCCGCGACCCCCACCGGCATCCCTGATGCCTTGGCCGCCCGTTTCGCCCACATCGCCGTCAGAATCGGCACGAGAATCGCCGTCACGAGGCACGCGGTCGCGACGATCGCCGTTGCCGCCGGCACCATCGGTTTGAACTTCGGAATCATCTCGCCGATGATCGCCGGGTTCGCGACCGCGGCGCCGGCCGTCGACGACGCGGCCAGCCCCGCCGTGCCATTGCCGCCGCCCAGAAACTTGTCGGCAAGAATCAGCGGCACGCCCGTCACGACGATCACCGCGAGCCCGAGCGCGATGCCCGGCAGCCCGCTCTTCGCGATCACGTTGAGATCGATGCCGTTGCCCAGCGCGAAGCCGAAGAACGGAATCAGCGGATGGACGCAGCGCCCGAACAATTCGCGCAACGCCACGTCGAGATTGCCGAGCGTGAAGCCGATCAGGAACGGCAACACCGCGCCGACGAAAAGCCGCGTCTCGAACACCGCGACGCCGGCCGCGCCGAGAATCAGCATGCTGACGAGCGGCCCCGATTCGATCGACATCAACACGAACGCGCCGGCTTCTTCCTTGGTGCCGTACTGCTGCATCACGGCCGCATAGAGGCCGCCGTTGGTCATGTCCATCGACGTCGTGATCGCCAGCAGCGACAGGCCCGCGAGCAGGCCCGTGCGGATGCCGTCGTCGGGGATGAACCGCGCGGCGATCACCGTCGCGAGCCACGCGACCACGATCTTCGTCGCGAGCAGCGTGCCCGACTTGCGCAGCACGACGCCCGTCGCGCGCAGGTCGATCGTCGCACCCATGCAGAAGAACCACACGGCGAGGATCGGCACCGTGCCCGCGATGAGGCCGTTGGTGAACGAGCCGAAGTACTTCCCGGCATTCGGTGCGAACGTATGCACGCATGCGCCCAGCAGCATCGGGACCAGCATGAGCCCGCCGGGAATGCGGTCGATGGCCTGTTTCAGCTTCACGTCTCCTCCGTGGACGTCGATGCGTCCAGTTGTCGAATGATGTCTGCTGACTGACTATAGGACATGATTCGGAACGGTGGTCCGTTTTTATGCGTTTCGATGGTAGTCGTATCATCCGGAAGCGGCCGGCATCGAAGCGACGAGTCGACGCGACGAGTCGAAGCGACCACGGCCGCGCAGGATCGAGCGTGTGCCGGCCGCGAACCGGCAAACCGAAAAAACGATAAGGCGTAGAGGGCGAACGATGAAGATGAAAATGACGATGCGCATGGGCATCGCGATACTGGTGCTCGGCGTGAGCCTGGGCGCGAACGGCGCGCACGCGAAGAGCGCGGTCGATTGCGGGAAGCTCGACGCGGCCACGAGCGGCCCGGACGACAACTTCCGGCCGCCGGCGTTCGGCACGGTCATCGGCACGGGGCGCGCGTATTTCCATTCGGCGCCCGACGCGCAGTGCATCACGAAGCGGACCTTCATCGTCCCCGGCGATTCGGTGACCGTCTACAAGTCGCACGGGCACTGGTACAACATCATGTACGTGAACGGCAAGACCGGCGACGACTTCGAAGGATGGATCGAAGAGGGCCGCGTGCACCTCGGCGGTCAATACGGCGCGCAGTAGTCGCCGTCGGCGGCGCCGCTACACCGTCGCCGCGGCGAAATCGCGCGTCAGGTTCTCCGCGCGCATGGGTCGCTGATACAGGTAGCCCTGCGCGTACTGGATCCCGACCGCATGCAGCGCGCGATGCTGGGCCTCCGTCTCCACGCCTTCCGCGATGATCTTCAGGCCGTAGTGATGCGCGACGGCCGCGATCCCCTCGATCAGCTTCGCGCTGCCGGTATCCAGTTGCGAAACGAACTGGCGATCGATCTTCACGTAGTCGAACGGAAAGCGCGACAGCATGTCGAGATTGCTGTGATGCGTACCGAAATCGTCGATCGCGAACTTCGCGCCTTTGGATCGCAGCGCGTGGAAGATCTCGGTGGTGCGTGCGTTCTTTTCGAGCAGGATGCGCTCGGTGACTTCGAGCACCAGCGTGAAGCCTGGCGGCAGCGCACGGATCGCTTGCTCGACGACGGCCACGAACTGCGTGCGCTCGAGGTCCCGCGGTGCAATGTTCACGGCGATGCGCAGCGGTGCGGACGGTGTCAGCGCGGTCAGTTCGGACACCGCCGTGCGCAGCACGAATTCGGTGACCTTCGGCAGCAGCGTGCTCGATTCCACCTGCGGGATGAACACGGCCGGGCCGATGGCCCCCCACTTCGGATGGTGCCAGCGCAGCAGCGCTTCGACGCCGACCGTCCTGCGCGTCTGCACGTCGACGATCGGCTGGTACACGACATGGAACTCGTTGCGCCGGAGCGCATGGCGCACGGCCTTCAGCAACAGCCGTCGCGGCGCCATCGCGAGCAGGTAGGCAGCCATCACGAGGCTATCGGCCAGCACCACGATCGTCGCGCAGATCAGCCGGTAGTGGCGCCGGACCTGTGACGCATAGCGCGCCGATGCGACGGCCGACACCGTGAACGGCCAACGCTGCGACGCGATCGTGCTGCCGCCCGCAGGGCGTGCGTCCGTTTCCGGCGTGAATTTCCCGTGTTGATCGAGGCGGCCCGAACCCGCGATCGACAGCGTGGCCGTTTCCGCTTCGTTACTGGTGCCGTGGGCGAGCGCGTCGGCCACGTAGTCGCCTTCGATCACATACAGGACGCCCGCCCCGCGCGCGGTGGCGCGGAATACGGACAGCACCGGAATGCCACGCTGGAACGGCGTCTGGCGCAGCAGCGTGACGGTCATCGCGCCGGGGGCGGGCTCGCGTGCATACGCGTCGAGCGGCAGGTCGATCGAACCGAGTGCCGACGAGCACATCAGGCGACCGTCGTTCACCAGCCCGACCGCACGCAGATAGCGCAGGCGAGTGCCCACTTCGGCCAGCGTCCGGAACACCGTCGTGCAGGGCCGCCCGACGAGTGCGGTCAGCTCGTCCGCGTGTCGAAGGCGCACGCCATCCAGGATGCGGTCCACGGAAGCCACGATGTCGTTTGCCGCGACGCGCTCGTGCGTGGTGACGGCTTCGCGTGCGTAGCGGTCGGCCAGCACGATCGCGACCGCCGGCACGAGGACGCAGATGATCGCGGCGGCGAAAAGGATGGCGCGCGGCCGCGCGCCGCTGCGGTGGAAAAGGGGCGTCGAGCCCGGCGCGCGCGTCCGTGGTCCCGCGATTGCCTTTGGTGTTATACGCATGGATTGGCAAGTCGAACCGGTCGATGCGCCGACGGCGCGCATGCCGCATGCCTGATTCGGGCCATGCGGCTCGCGCGCCGGTTTCGGACGCCTATCGATTCGGCCGTCGCGACGGGCATTGGCCCGAGCCCGTCGCGATCGGCCATTTATCTGGCAGCATTTCTCAATAACGTGTGCGCATTGCGCGTGTATATCGACGCAGCGTACCGAAAAAAGCCCCGGCCGCACAGTGTGTGCAGCCGGGACAAAAGACACCGTCTCTTGGCACGAGGATGGTGCGCGGCCAGTATAAGACGCGGCGCGCTATTGCGAAATATTGTTGTCTAAATATTGATGAGGTTTCGTGATTGTGTCTCGGAGAGAAACATTTTCATGTGGCACCGTTGTCGGCAGACTGCCGCCCGCGTGTCAAAACCGGAGCGTTGTGATGGAAGAAAATGCCGCACCCACGGTCATCGTGACCGATGGCGCCGCCGTGGCGGACGGCGGTTCACTGTGGATTCGGATCTCGGTGGACGGCGCCGCCCGCGACTATTCGCTCGATCGGGCGCTCGCGTCGCGCGGTACGCCGCATTACGACAGCATCCGCGGCGCGCACGGCGTGTTGTCGGAAGGAGAACGACGGGAATTGCGGGGGCTGCTGGAGCGCATTGCCGACCCCGCGATGTGGGCCGGCATCGTCGGCGCCTTCATCCAGGTGCTGAAGCGCCCCGACGTGCCGTGAACGAGGCGATGCCGGCGGCGAGTCAGAAATCGTTGCGCATCTTGTGGAGCAGGCCGCCGGGCGATTGGTGCGTGTCCACCGCGGTGAGGATATCGGTCACGAACCACGGCAGATTCAGTTGTGTGTCGGAATCGCCCACGCAGACGCGGATCGGCGGCGCGTTGGAGGGGGTGCGGACGCCTTGCGCGGCCTCCCGCGACGGCACGCAATTTTTCGCGTATGCCGCCTGAGCCTGAACCGGCGCGGCGGCCCCGGAAGAAGCGCCGGCGAATGCCGGCACGGGCAGGCTGACGGCGGTAAACAGGGTCAGGGCAGCGGCAAGGGCGACGCGTTTCATGAGGGCTCTCCGACGATGTTCGTTCGACCATGCGAGCCGGCGCGAGTTCGTCGGCGCGAGATGCGTGTCATGTTCCCGAACCGGCCGCTTGGCCGCGTGCGACGCTGCGTGCGCTCCGACTGCCGGTCGCGCCACTGCCGCGGCGGTTCTCCACACGGGTGTCGTTCCGCGCATGTATATTGTCGCCGTGCATCGATCGGCCGGCGATCAGCGATATCACGCGGCTTCGTTTGCCGTCACCGTGTGCGCGCACTGCCAACCCGCCGGAGCGTGGTGCTCGCGGTGAAGCGCCAAGAGTAATTACAAGAACCAGAGAGCGTTCCGAGCCCCCATGAGCGATACCGAAGTCGTTTTCCAAATAACCGCGGATGACCTCGTCCATGCATACCGCCTGCATCTTTGGCGCAGGTACAACCCGAAATACCTGCTCAAGTCATTTGCGATCGGTACGATCGCGTACGTCGTCCTGCTCGTCGGCGGCGTTCGGGTAGCGAGCGGACATTTTCCGGAATGGCGCTATGTCTGGATGGCCGCGGGAATCGCGGCTGTCGTCGCGATCGGCGTGCCCATCCTGAATCATCTGATACTGCCGCGCGCAGGTCGCAAGATTTACGACCAGCAAAAGACGCTTCATCAGGTTTATACGGTCATTTTTCAAAGCGACCGGTTCATTGTGGAAACGCCGACTTCGCGCGACGAAATTCAGTATGCGGATCTCGTTCACTGGAGCGAGGATCGTCAAATGATCCTGCTGTATCAATCATCGGTGATGTTCCGCGTGGTACCGACGCGCGTGCTGAACGACGGACAAGTGGCATTCCTTCATCAAGTTCTGCTTCAGAACGGCGTGCGCAAAGTCTAGCGGGCGTGGAGCCCATGACGAAGTCCGGACGGTCTGCGCCGTCCCGGTTTCAAGGTGTGCTTGCGGCGCGAAAGCCTCACGCGTCAGATCACTGATACCGTAACACCGCTTGAGCCCCGCGTAGTCGTAGAAGTGGCTGCCCGCCGCGATCTTCGCGCCGTCGCACGCGGCCTGGAAATCGGTTTCGCGTTCGTTGTACAGCATCTTCACGATGAGCCGCGACCCGTTGCGATAGACATCCCACTGCATGTTCGCGGCCATCGGCGACACCTGGTCGCCGCGCCACGGGTTGTTCGCATACGTATACGTCTGCGCCTGCGGCGTCGGCACGAACACGTTCTTCAGGTTCATGATCGACGCGAACGGAATCACGATCTCCGCGTGCGTGAAGCGCAGCTTCGCGGCGTGCGTCAGGTCGCCGCGCGCGATCGCGTCGACTTCGCCGAAGAAATCGTCCTGCAGCACCTTTGCCATCCGGTAGGTCACCGGGTTGGCTTCCTGGATGCCGGGCCCCTTCTGGTAGTAGTCCTCGGCATCCTGCAGATACGCGAGGTACCGCGCCTGCTCGGCACCGATGTACTTCTCCATCGTGACGCCGCCGGTTTCCGCGGTCATCGCCGACGCGACCTGCAGCAGGTTGTACAGCACGTTTACCGCATCGACGGCGGTCGCGATCTTCGTCTTGCCGTCGCCTTTCAGCGTGTTGGTGAACTTGCCGTCCGTCGACGTGAACGCATAGGTGCCGGTGTTCGAGAACGTGTAGCCGTCGGCGCCGAGCTTGGCGATGAAGGTCGGCGACACGAGCGCGGACAGCACCGTTTGCGCGACGTCGGCCGCCTGTGGCGCGGCCTTGATCGCCTTCAGCTTCGCGGCCACCGTCGCGTCGTTTGCATAGGTCTGGTACGCCTGGCTCGCCTGATAGGTCGCGTAGTACGGATCGCTCGTGTCGGTCACGAGATCGGTGGCCGGCTTCAGCGAATGGAAATACAGCAGGAAGCGGTTGGTGCCGGCCGGTTGCGCGACCGGTGCGCTCGCCGGATAGCCGGCGGGCGCGGCCGGCAGCGTGATGGCCGGCGCGAGTGCCGGCTGCGCGGCAACCAGCGCCGCCGAGAAATACGTCGAGCTGTCGACCGCGCGATCCTGGCCCGAGTTGACGACGACCACCTGCCGGTTGCCCGTGGCGAACAGCGCGGGCAGCCGCTGCGCGAGACGCGTGGCGAGTTGCTGATGTTCGCGGATGCCGGTTTGCGTGAGGTTGCCGTACCCGGGTGTCGAGATGCCGTGCACGCCATAGCCGAGCAGCGCATTGGCCTTCATCATCGCGTACGTGTCGGCCTTGAGCTGCACGCCGAGCGGCGTCAGCGCGCCGTCGGCCTCGGCCTTGACCAGCATCGCATAGATCGCGCCGTCGTATTTGAAGCCCGACAGCCCGCGCGAGCCGTGACGGGCGACGAGTTCGGTATAGACGGGCGCGTAGCCGGCCGGCGGCGCTTCATACGTCGCGGCATCCTGCTGCGGGCGGTACGGCGTCTTCGTCTGGTAGTAGGTCGCGGGTGCGGGGGGCGGCGTGGGCTGCGGCTGCGGTGCGGGCGCCGTGCCGTTGTTGCCGGCCGACGCGGCGGGCGGTGTCGAATCTGCACCGCCGCAAGCGGCGAGCAACAGGCAGGTAATCGCGAGGGTGGCGGCGGTGCGGTGCGGGCGTGTCATCGTGGCGGGCAACGGACGGGACGAAGCGCTTGTGCGTCGTCCCGTCTCCGGGGGAATGTGGTCGAGCCCGGAAGTGTTGCAAGCGACTTTGACAGCAGAATGTCAGGGTGCGGTCGGGCAATCGTCGGATTGCCGCCGGATCCATGTTGACGGCCGGCCGTGGTCGGCCCGTGTGCCGACGTTCAGTGCAGCCCGGCGGATGCGATCGAGCGCACCGTATCGGTGATGTTCACGCAGCGCGACAGCCCGAAATGCTCGGCTTCACGGCGTTCCGGTTCGCTGCTCGCGATCCCGACCGCGCGCTCGCGCGGCACGCCGAGCGCTTGCAGCGCGACATCGAACGGATGCCGATTCGATCCGGAGTCCTGTTGATTCGTATCCGTGACGACGACCGAGAAGCGGTCGAGGTTCGCGCGGCCGAACTGGCCTTCGAACATGTCGTTGAGCCGCGCGGCCGGCAGCGTCGTGACGAGACCGAGCCGATAGCCCTCTTCCGATGCGCGGTCGAGCCACTGGATGATTGCATCGCGCTGATGGCGCGATTCGCGCGAATCCGGGGTGGCTTCGATCTGCGCGAATGCTGCGTCGAGACGGGTGACGATGGCTTCGATGACCACGGTGATTCCTTTTCAGAAACGTGATGATCCGTTCGCCGACGGGAATGCCACACACCTTAGCGTCGTTCCGGAAAACGCGACCAATTAATATTTTTATCCGACTCATACGATTCGACTAATGAATGAGGCGGCGAGCCAGAGCGGGCGGGGGATGCGTGTCGCGCGGCATGTCCCGCATGAATGGCGTCGTGTCGACGTCGTTCAACGTGATGCACCAGCGTGGCGCGCATTGTGAACGCATCGAGTGTATGCATATAAAAAAACGGCATATCGAGCGATGCCCGCCCGATATGCCGCGTTGCGATGCTGGAAGCGAACCGGAGCGATCAATGCAGCTTGATCGACGGCTGGTTGCGGCTTTGCAGCCAATGGCTCAGCGACTGGAACAGCGCGCGCTTCATGCCGACCACGCTGAACAGGTGCTTGCGATACAGGAGCTTGTACAGCCCGATCGCCGCGAGCCCGTCGACGATCAGCGAGCGCGAGCGCACGCCGATGTCCGCCTGATACACGGCGCCCGCATGCCCCAGCGACACGACGGTGCCCGCGTCGTGAAACGTGAAGCCGGCCACCGGCTTGCCGGCGATGCGGCGCGCGAATGCGTTGACCAGATACACGGCCTGCTGGTGCGCGACCTGCGCACGCGGCGGCAGGAACCCGCTTGCACCGGTCGACGGGCACGCCGCGCAGTCGCCGAACGCATACACGTGCGGATCGTCGGGCGTCTGCAGCGTGTCGGTCACGATCACCTGGGTCGACCGGTTGAGCGCGATGTCGCCGATGTCTCGCAGCATCGCGGGGCCCGCGACGCCGGCTGCCCAGATCGTGATGTCGCTCGCGAGTCGTTCGCCGGTCGCGGTCGTCACGGCGTCCGCGCCGACTTCCGCCACACGCGTATCGGTCAGCACGTCGACGTTCAGCGCGCGCAGCTGCGCGTGCATCTTGCCGGACAGCCGTTCGTCGAGTGCCGGCAGGATGCGCGGGCCGCCTTCGATCAGCCGGATGTGGACGTCGCGCGCGGACACCAGCGCCTTGAAACGATACGTGGTCAGTTGCTGGATCGCGTGGCGTAGCGCGGCGGCCAGCTCGACGCCCGTCGCACCGGCGCCGATCACGTTGATGCAGATCGGTGCCGCGCGTCGCGCGGGCTGCTGCTCGGCAACGTGATTCGCCTTCGTGCAGGCGGCGAGGAACTTGCGGCGGAAGTCCTCGGCGTGGTCGAGGTTTTCGAGCGGCAGCGCATGACGCTCGGCGCCCGGCACGTTGAAGAAGTTCGTTACGCTGCCGACCGCCAGCACGAGATCGTCATAGTCGAGCGTGCGCTGCGGCAGTATTTCCGTGCCGTCTGCATCTTGCACCGCCTCGATCGTCGCCGTGCGCGCCGCGCGATCGACCCGCTGCAGCGCGCCTTGCACGAAGCGGAAGCCGTGGCGCTTCGCCTGCGCCGCGTATTCGATCGTGTGGGAGGCCGGATCGCGATGGCCCGATGCGGCTTCATGCAAGAGCGGCTTCCAGAAGTGCGTCGGATAGCGGTCGACGAGCACGACGTCGGCCTGTCCGCGGCGTCCGACCGTATCGCCGAGGCGCGTCGCGAGCTGCAGGCCGCCGGCGCCGCCGCCGACGATCACGATGCGCGGCACACGCGGTGCGCGTTCCGTTGCAAGGGTGGGCGTGATGTTGTCCATGTTGGGCTCCCGCTGAATGACGATTCGGATGACATTGCTCAAGAACCGACGATATAGTTTCGTACCCAGTCGAACAATTTAATGTTTATAAGCGACTCATATGTATTCACTTATAGGAAAGACCGCGACGTTCAAGCAGTTGAAGGCGCTGGACATGATCGCGCGGCTCGGCAGCGTGTCGCGCGCGGCGGAGGAGCTGAACCTGACGCAGCCGGCCGTGTCGCTGCAGGTTCGCCTGCTCGAGGAGGCCGTGGGCGCCGCGTTGCTGCAGCGGGTGGGGCGTGGCGTGCAGCTGACCGCGGCCGGCGAGATCGTGGCGCGCTACGCGCGCGAGATCCTGCATCTGTGGAGCGAGGCCGGCGACGAAGTGGCCGCGCTGACGGGCGATCTCGGCGGCACGCTGCGGATCGGCGCGATCACGACGGCCGAATATCTGATCCCGCCGCTGCTGGTCAAATTCACCGCGACGCGTCCGCACGTGAAGACGTATTTCAAGGTCGGCAACCGCGACGACATCATTCGCATGCTCGCGACGCATGAAATCGATCTCGCGGTGATGGGCAGCGCGCCGAAGGAGCTGCGCACGCACGCGGTCGAGTTCGCGAAGCATCCGATGGTGTTCGTCGCGGCGCCCGGCCATCCGCTGATGCAGCGCAAGCGCGTCGCGCTGAAGGATCTCGAATCCGCGCACCTGCTCGTGCGCGAGCGCGGTGCGGGTACGCGCTCGACCGTCGAGAGCCTGTTCAAGAACGCGGGCTACCGCTTTCATGTGGGCTCCGAACTGTCGAGCAACGAGGCGATCAAGCAGATGGCCGAAGCGGGCCTCGGCGTTGCGTTCCTGTCGTTGCACGCGTGTGCGCTCGAACTGCGCACCGGGCTGCTCGGGCAACTGCCGTTTCCCGGCAACCCGATCGAGCGCGAATGGTATGTCGTCACGCTCGCCGACCGGCGGATCTCGCAGGTGACTGGGCTGTTCCGCGACTTCCTGATCAAGCAGGGCGCGCCGGTGATCGACGGCGCGACGGTGGCCTCGCACGAGCGGCGACGCAAATAGGTGGGGGTGTCGACCGTGCGGTCAGACGAGCCCGAAGTCGTCGTTGCTGTCGGGAATCGACGCGAGCAGCCGTTCGAGCCGGTACCAGCCGACGACGCGCAGGCACCACGCGGCGATGGCGGTGTGGCCGGTGCGGGAATCGGGGCTGGATGAAGGGCGCGCGGAAGACGGCGAACGCGCGACGAACGCCGCGCGTTGCGGGCAGTAATGGGGCATGACGGCGCTCCGTAGGTGTCGGATGAGCTGATCGTAAGCGGTGCGGCGCCCGCCGGCGCGCACGCAAGGATCGTCCCGAGCAGAAACGGATGATCTTTTTCTGCTTGATTCGCCGGCGGCCGAGCAGGGCCGGCACGCCGGCCCGAAACGCGTCACAATGCGCGTTCGGCACCCGATCTGGTGGAGACCATCAATGAGCGATCCGATTCTTGCCGCGCCGACGGACAACGGCGTCCCCGTCAGCCTGCGCTCCAGCCGCGGGCTCGGCTGGCGCGGCTTCGGCGCGTCGCTGCTGGAAATTCGCGCGGGCACGTACCGGATTCCGGCAGCCGCGCATCACCGGATCGGCGTGCATATCGGTGCGCCGGTGCGCGCGGATTGCGTGTGCGACGGCGAGCGCGTGTCGCGCATCCAGGCGCACGGCGACGTCGACGTGATTCCGGCCGGCCTGCCCGGCCAATGGACTGACAGCGCAGATTGCCGGATCCTGCACATCGCGCTCAGCGACACGTTCGTGCGACGCACCGTCGAACAGCTCGAACTGAAGCCGTCGCATGCGCAAATCCGCCGGCGGCTGCAGGTGCGCGACCCGCGGCTGCAGCACATCGCGTGGGCGATGGCCGCCGAACTCGAAGCGGAAGACGCATCGGATCCGCTCTACGCGGAAAGCCTGTGCACGGCGCTCGTCGCGCGGCTGGTCGACGGCCAGCCGGCGTTTCGCGAACGCCGGCGCACGCTGGCGCCGAAGGCCGCGGCGCGCGTGATCGACTATGTCGAGGCGAATCTCGACCGGCGCATGACGCTGGCCGAACTGGCGGCGCTCGTGTCGATCAGCGTGCCGCATTTCAAGGTGCTGTTCCGCGAAACGCTCGGGATGCCCGTGCACCAGTACGTCGTGCGGCGCCGGGTGGAGCGCGCGAAGGCGCTGCTGCTCGAAGGCCGGCTCAGCATCAGCCAGATCGCGCTGGAAGCCGGGTTTGCGCATCAGAGCCACATGGCGAACTGGATGAACCGCTTGCTGGGCGCGACGCCGACGGAGATTGCGCGGTCGGGCGCGCGGGGCGGGTTGCGGCTGGCTTATGACGGTGAGGATGGCGGGAGAGACGCATAACGCAACAGCGGTGCACGGGCGTTGCATTTGAGCCGAGGGTAATTGTTCAACAGGTTGTTGGACAATTACTGCATTCACCTTCTCCGGTTTTGACGCGCTTGCATCGGAGCCCCCCGCATGGCTACGGCCGCTCAACGCGTCATCCTTTCCTGCTCGATTCATCCCTCCGTGAGCGCCTTCGCGGCCGCGCATGCCGACAATCACAACACTTTCATCCATCAGGAGCGAATCGTGTTCGTGATCTTCGGCGCATCCGGCAACGTCGGCCTGTCCACCGTGACAGCCTTGCGCAACGCAGGCCATTCCGTGCGCGCGGTGCTGCGCGACGCACGTCATCGTGAACGTTTCGTGCAGCTCGGCTGCGATGTCGCGATCGCGGGCCTGGCGGACGCGAACGCGATCGCCGCGGCGATCGACGGGGCGCAGGCCGTGCAGCTACTGTGCCCGGCTCCGGCCGTCGATCCCGATCCGGCCGCGACGATGACGAGAACGATCGATGCAGCGACCGCCGCGCTCGCCGCGAATCCGCCGCCGGCATTGCTTGCGTTGTCGGACTACGGCGCGGAGCTCGAAGGCAATACGGGTATCACGCGTCTGTTCCGCGACTTCGAGGCACGTCTGAAGACGATCCCGACGCAGTTGACGCTGCTACGCTCAGCCGAGCATCTGCAGAACTGGGCGCGCGCGTTGCCGGTCGCGCTCGGCACGGGCGTGCTGCCGAGCTTCCACCACCCGGTCGGCAAGGTATTTCCGACGGTCTGGGCGCCCGACGTGGGCGTCGTCGCGGCGAGGCTGCTGCTCGATGCACCGGAAGGCGGAAGCGGGCCGCGCATCGTCAGCGTCGAAGGGCCGCGGCGGGTGAGCGTGACGGCGATCGCGGATACGTTGGGCGCCGTGGCGCGCCGCGCGATCGTCGCGCACGCGTTGCCGCGCGATACGTGGAGCGCGACGCTCCTGCGTGCCGGGCTCAGCGAACGTCATGCACAGCTGATCGTCGATCTGTACGACGTGCACAACGCTGGGCGCATCGATGTGGAAGCCGACGTGTCGGAGCGGGTGTACGGGACGACGACGCTGGAGGAAGCGCTTGCCGTGCTGGTGCGCGCGCATGCGGCGCGGGCGTGCAGCGGGTAACCGGCATCTGGTGTCCATATCGACGGACCGGGATTGGCAAGTTGCGAAACCCGGCCCGGACGTGAGGGAGCACTTCAATCGTGCCCGACACATCGGCGTTTCAACCACATGCGTCCGGGAGGCTCGAAATATGTACCGAACCGCACAAGTCCGGCTTTTTTCAGATGGCACGTCATTTCAAAACTCACCAGCACGCCGGGATCGTCGTTTTCGAGGATGGCGACGTCGATGGAGCGGATACGAGGCTCATATTTCACGAGCGTCGCCTCCATCTGCTGCTTGAGCATGTGGGCTGACGCGGGTAGCGCCTTGTAGATGTTCGTCAGATCCGGCAGACCATAGTCCGGCAGATGTTTCAGCGCACCGGCTCGCGTGTTCAGGATGCGCTGCACATTCTGCTGGACGCTCATGCACTCGAGTGTCCGGTCGTCGTAAGCATCGAGCGGCTCACCGCCGATCTGGCCGAGCAGCATGTCGTGGAGAGAGGGACGCGCCTGCATGATCCTGGCCTCCGGTTACGGGGTCGCGCGGGTCGGCTTCGTCGCGCCCGCCACGACGTTGCTTCGGTCGATGAAATCGATCGTCACGCTCGCTTCGGCCGAGCTCGACAACACGATCCTTTCCGGCGCGGCCCCGGCCGCCATGCGCGCAAGCAGTTCACGCGACACGTTCGGCAAAATCCGCTGGTTGAGGAACGCATCGACGTTGCGCGCACCGGACTCGCGCGCGAGGCAAAGCTCGGCCATCGTGTCGATCAATGATGCGTCGCACGCCAGCTCGACGTCGTGTTGCCGGCGCAGGCGGTCGGCGACCTTCGACAGCTTGAGCCGCACGATCGACGCGAGTGCGGCGGCATCGAGCGGCCGATAGACCAGCGACTGGAAGCGCGCGAGCAGCGCGGGCTGGAAGTGCGCCACGAGCTGCGGGTGGATCGACTCGAGCAGCGCCGCCTGGGAAACCCGCGGATCGTCGGCGGTCATCTCGTCGATTCGTGCGCTGCCGAGATTGGACGTCATCAGAATCACGCAATTGCGGAAGTCGATCTCGCGTCCTTCGCCGTCGCGCATCATGCCGCGGTCGAACACTTGATAGAACATGTCGAGCACGTCGCGGTGGGCTTTTTCGACTTCATCGAGCAGCACGACGCCGTACGGCCGCTGTCGCACGGCTTCGGTCAGGATGCCGCCGCGTCCGTAGCCGACATAGCCTGGTGGCGAACCTTTCAGTTGCGACACCGTGTGTGCTTCCTGATATTCCGACATGTTGATCGTCGTGAGGGCGGCCTCGCCGCCGAACAGCAGGTCGGCCAGGGCCAGCGCCGTTTCGGTCTTGCCGACGCCCGATGGCCCAGCGAGCAGAAAGACGCCGAGTGGCGCATGTTCATTCTTGAGCCCTGCCTTCGCGGTGCGCAGGCTCTCCGCGAGCGCAGCCAGCGCATCGTCTTGCGCGACCACGCGCGTCGCCAGTTGCCGTTCGAGATTCAGCAGGCTCAGCAGTTCGTCTTCGACGAGGTTGCCGACCGGCACACCCGTCCATTCCGCGACGACACGTGCGACGGCCGCTGCATCGACGTCGACCGAGATCAGCGGTGCGTTGCCTTGCCGATCGGCGAGTAAGCGTCTGATGTCATCGAGCTGGCCGCGGCTGGACGCCGAGCCGCCTTCGGCGACCTCCGCTCGACGCTGGTGAACGAGGCGGACCAGTTCGCGTTCGCCGACATGGCGCGCCTGCAGGCCGGTCAGGATGTTCCGCGCCTGGGAAAGCGCGTCCTCCAGCGTCGCGCGCCGGGGCGCAATGTCATCGATACCGGCCTGCGCGTCCGCGTCGAGCGTCGCCCGTTCGAGTTCGAGGGCGGAGACGGCGGCGCGCGCGCGTTGCAGTTCCGGGGGCGGCGATTCGAGCCCCATGCGCACCCGCGCGGCAGCGGTATCGATCAGATCGACTGCCTTGTCCGGCAGTTGCCTTGCGGGAATATAGCGTCGAGAGAGTTTCACTGCCGCGATCAGCGCATCGTCCCGAATGTGCACGTTGTGATATTCCGCATAGCGGGTCTTCAGGCCGCGCAGCATCAGGCATGCCGCATCGTCGTCGGGTTCGCCGACCTTGATGATCTGGAAACGGCGCTCGAGCGCGGCGTCGCGCTCGAAGAATTCCTTGTATTCCGACCATGTCGTCGCCGCGATCGTACGCAGTTCGCCGCGGGCGAGCGCCGGTTTGAGCAGGTTCGCGGCGTCGGCGCCGCCGGCGGCATTGCCCGCGCCGATCAATGTGTGCGCTTCGTCGATGAAGAGCAGGATCGGCTCCGGTGAAGACTGAACCTCGTCGATGACGTTCTTCAAGCGTTGCTCGAATTCCCCTTTCACGCCGGCGCCGGCCTGCAACAGGCCCAGATCGAGTGTCAGGATGCGCACGTCGCGAATCACGTTCGGGACGCTTGCCTCGGCGACGCGTAGCGCGAGGCCTTCGACGAGCGCGGTTTTGCCGACGCCCGGTTCGCCGACGAGGATCGGATTGTTCTTGCGCCGACGCGCGAGCACGTCGACCATTTGCTGAATTTCGCGATCGCGGCCGAATACCGGATCGATCTCGCCGCGTCGAGCTTTGTCTGTCAGATCGATCGCGAAGCGGGAGAGGGCGTCGCCGTCCGTGGTTCGGCAGGGCGTGCGCGTTGCTGCCGCGACGGGGGCGGCCGATTCTGGCGTCTGATGGGCCGCGGGGACGATCGGAGGGGCATCCGCACCGTTTTCGACGTCGTTCGCACGCGAGCGCTCGCATGAACGATGAGCAAGGCGCGGCAGGACGCGCCGGATCTGCGTGCTGCTGACGGACAGCAGAGGCCACGCGTTTTGCGCGCGCAGTACGTGGGGCCTATTGACGATCGCCTGCAGCAGGTCGCCGGACCGGATGGCCGCGTCGTCTGTCTCGGACGCAGCGTGCAGCCATGCGTCCTGCAGCACGGTCGCCAGTTGCGGAGACAGGGCCGGCTTGCCCCGAAGATTGCGTGGAAGATGCTCGATCGACGCGAGCAGCGCATCCCAGACGGTGTCGATATCGATGCCGTAGTGCCGCAGAATCGCCGGGATGTCTCCGTCACCGGCCTCGATCAGCTTCAGCAGCCAGTGCTCGACGGTGATCTCGTCCGCGAGACGGGTCTGGCATAAGCTCACGGCCGCTTCGAGCGCCTTCGCGCAGTGCGGATTGAGTCGGCGGAGCAGGTGGGTCGTGTCGCGCGGGGTCATGTCGATGCCTGGAGAGGGAAGGGGCGACGCGCAGTCGTTGGCCGGACTGGGTCTCGGGAACAGGAAGGCCAGCCTGAGCCGGTCAGGCTGGCAAAAGAACCGCTCGAGGCGCCGGCGGTTCGACCGTCGATAGGGATCAGGACCGCTCGTTCCAGGTGTCCTTGTGGATAATGTTGCCGTCCTTGTACGACCAGGTGATCGTTTCGTAACGAAGCTCCACGTTTTCGAGGTGGTTGTGCTTCTCGTAGGCCGGATTCTTGATGTCGTGCATGACCGGATTCACGGCGACGATCTTCACGTTGTCGAGCTTCGTGTTGAAGTACTCCTTCTCCTTGCCCGCATCGTCGATCTTGTACCACTTGATCTCGACCGACTTGAGCGTCTGGCCGCTCGTCACGGCCTTGTACAGATACGGCGTCGACGCGTCGGTTTCCTTCGTCAGCGTGATCGGCTTGTGGACGCGCGTGCCGGTCAGCTTGCCGGTATTGCCGTCGGTCGGGATATGTACGCCGTGGTCGAATGCGACGAGTTCGACGCTGCCTTCGCGTTCCTGAACCGTCACCGAGCCCTTGATGTCGGCGCCGCCGTCGTCCTTGAGCCACATGTAGGCCGGAATTGCCATTGCCTTGCTCCTTTATATTTCACTGTACGTACTACTAAACTCGCCAGGAGCGGGCCCCTGGGCTTGAGAATCCCGAAGCGGGTTGCTTCGGGGGCTGAGCCTGGATTGCTACCTTCCCGTGTCCGGTACGAGGGTAATTTCCACGCGACGGTTTCGCGCGCGTCCGTCGGGGGTGTCGTTGCTCGAGAGCGGGCGCGTCATGCCGTAGCCTTGAATCGCAAACCGGGTCGCGGAAATGCCGGATGCGTCGACCAGCCAGTCGCGCACGGCTTCCGCGCGCGCGGTCGAAAGCTTCAGGTTGCTGTCCGGATTGCCCACGTTGTCGGTGTAGCCGGCGACGAGGATGCGTTTATCGGGATGCGCGTGGATCATGTCGAGCGCGCCGACCATTGCACGGTTCGACCCCGGCTTCAGCAGTGCCTTGCCACTGTCGAACAGCGACATGCTGTCGAGCGAGACGACGGCGGGAGGAGGCGGCGGCGGCTCGTAAGATGCGATCGCGTTGTTCAGCATGGGGATCAGCTGCGCGCCCCGATACATGCCGAACGACAGGCGCAGCGGAATACCGGTGCGCGCGTAGCGATCGAGTTGATCGCGATCGGCCACGAGCGCCTGCAGTGCGTCCCGCTTTGCGGTGTCGTGCGTTTCCGGGATCGTCGAATAGCGGCCGAGATCGGCGGCGATACGATCCAGCAGCGCTTCGTTGTTCTTGGCCGCACCCCAGAATGCGACGGTAGCGGCGCAGGCGAGCAGGGCGAGTGCGTGGCCCACGGCGGCTTGACGGGGAGACGTCCGGTATCGTCGCGGTATCGCTTCGATCAGCGATTGCGGGAGCGGCCACGGCGTCGGCGAGGCGGTGGTGGTGACACGCGCCACTTGCGTCTGCATTTCGACATCGCGTTCCCACGGGTTCCGACATGCGCTCGCCGGTCCGTAGTCAATCCAGCCGGAACCGAACGGCGCCCATGGCGATGCGGGTTGTTGTCGGTCCGTCAGTGCGCCGAAAACCACGCGCTGCGTCCAGCCGACGATGGAGGCCAGCGCGGCGGCGCGTGCCGCTGCAACGCAATCGCCGGCCGCGCGCTGAACCTGGTTTTCCGCCGCGCGAACCACGGATTCGAAACGTTCGCCGACCGCGAGGCGGGTGGCCGACGACACGCCGTACCACACCGGCGTCGAGCGGTCGACGGGGCCAGTGGTGAGGCGCTGGTACACCGCGACATAGCCCGGCAGTCGCGTACCCAGCATGCGAGCGGCATCGCCGACGGCCTGCCGCACGGCACGCAGATTCTGGGTCAGCGTGTCGGTTTCCGCGTGCAGCGCAGGCGCGACCGACAGCACGACGCCGTCCGGGGCCCGCCCGCCGCGCCACTGCCGGACTGCAACGGCCATGCGCGGCAGATCCTGAGCGCGATCGACGCGCAGCCAGATGCCGCCGTCGCCGAGGTGTACGCGACGGACTTCTCCCATACGGTCGAACAGTGCGGGCAGTCCGTCGCCGGTCACCAGCACGAGCGGCATGCGCGTGCGCTGCTTCACCGGAATGTCGGCTGTCGCCGCGCCCAGCGCGGTCAGCACATGTGCGCTCTGGCTACGCGCGCGGCCAAGCGTGCACGTACACCACACCATCAGCGCGAGCGCGGCAATCCCGACGATGGCCGAAAGTGCCCATGCGACGCCGGACCCGAGCGGAAGTACCAGCCAGGTCACCGCGAGCGCCAACACGGTTGCGAACGCGACCATGAGCCGCGACGGATACCCGAGGCCTTCGTGCCCGCGATCAGGCGGCCGCTTCGATTCCGTGGAGAGAACAGACAGGTCGGATTTCACGGGCGAACGGCTTTTGCCGCCACAAGATGTGCGAGCTGTCCGTCGAGAGTGGCGGACCAGATGCTCCATACGATCGTGGCAGCCGCGCATGCGAGTCCGGCGATCGCCCAAGGAGACAGCCGGTAGAACCAGTCGGATAAGCGCCGTCCGACGCGATCCGCGATGAATGGCCGATCGGGGGCGGGGCGCAGCGTCTCCAGTCTGGCATTTAAAGACGCGATCAGCGCGATCCGCTCGGCTTCGCCGTCACGGGCGTACCGGCCGACGAATCCCATTCCGAGGATGGCCGAGTAGCACTCGAGCAACGCGACGGGCGGCGCTGGGTCGCGCATGCGCGCGTCGAGCCGATCGAACACGCGTTCACCGGCTTCGTGCAGGTTGAACTGCTCCACCTGCAGCGGCTCGCGCTCCCATGCGGACCGGGATTCGCCAGGCAAGTGTCGCAGCGCTACTTCGTCGAGCAGCCCGCACTGTGCGACGAGCGCCTCGTTGCGCACGTCGTCCGGAAACCCCCGGTGCTGCAGCGCGCTCGCGAATTGCTCGACAAGCTGCTTGCAGCGCGCTCGCAACGCGACCGCGTCCTGAGTCTGTCCGCCCGAGGCGAGCGTGGTCACAAGCAGTGCGGTGTCGCGCAGCAGATCGCGCATCCCGTCGCCGGGGAGGTTACTGGCGCCCGTCGTGTTCGGCATCAGGGCGGTATCGCTTCGATTGGAGGTCAACACATTCATGAACGCAGCACCGCATAGAGTTCGAGCGAGGCGTCCGGTACCGACGCGGGCAGATAGATCTGGCAGGCTCGCGCAGCGAGCATCTTCGCGTGCACGGCGCTGGACGCGTCCAGCGCGAAATAGTGATTGTCCAGACGCACAGGGATCGCGCCTGGCACGCGCTGGACAGCCTTGAGCGGGACGCCAAGCAAAGCCGAATTGACGATGTGTTCGACGTCGTCGGGGGCGCCGATCTTGCATAGCCGTGGAAACTGCTCGATCAACTCGAATGCGGGCATCGGCGCGTTGACCGACAGGTACCAGTCGGCGGCATCCGCGACGATCCGCTCGTCGAGGAACTGGCCAGTCCACGTGGTCGGCCCCTTGCGGGTGAGGCCGATCGACACGACCCGCGACGGAATGATGGCGTCGAGCAGCGCGCGAATCAGCGATTCCAGTTTCGCGAACACCTCGTCGGCGCGCACATGGTCGTACACCGGAATATCGGTGAGTTGCGCTTCGGTCGAGAATGTCATCAGCGCGCTCGTCAGTTGCGCGAGTGCCGTGTACAGATGCTCCGGAGGGCGGCTCGGATGCGCAGCGAACAGTCGCAACTGAGGCCATGCCGCGTGGATGCAATGAAGCAGCCAGAAGAGTTGCACGTCGGCCACGCCGTATTCCGCGACGTCGGTCATGCGTTCGCTACGACGCGTACCGAGCGCGAGGGTCCGGGCGTGAAGGATGTCCGTCAGACGATTGATCCGCTCGACGTGCAGCGGATGGCTGGCGAGCGTGAGGCACGGCGGCACGAACTGTCGATCGACCTGGAACTGGCCGCCGGCGCCGCGCGTCAGTCGCGCGATCGCGCAGATTGTGTCGTCGGCGTGCGACTCGAAGTCGAACACGAGCCGTACTGCATGCCGTTCGACCGCGATTTCGGCTTCGGCGGTCCCGTTCAGGTCCGCGACCTTGACGAATTCACGGTAAGCGCGCCGCGGGCGGGCGAGCGACGCCTCGTCGAAACGGCAGTTGCTGCCATTCGCATCCGGCAACGCAAGCGCCGCGAACACCACGACGCTTTGCAGGTCCGCCGGCACACCTTGCGTCAGGTCGCGCGCAGGCGGCAGCGTATCGGCGACGGACGTATCGATCGGCGTGCCGTCCGGAAAACACAGCTGCAGGCGGGCGAGTTTCAGGCGCCCTGTCGACAGCGCTTCTTCGTCGACCTCGACGGCAAGCGTTCCCCACGGCTGTGCGACAGCCGCGCAGGCGTACTGACGTAGCGCAAATTCGGCCCATCTATCCTGTTGCTGAAAATGCTGCTGGGTCAGGATGAGGCCCTCGTGCCATAGCGGCTTCGCGATTCGCATGGTCTCTCGTGTGGTTTGTTTGTTCGTTATTCAAGTCAAGGGCGTAACCTATACACGACATCTTTTCGGATGTGCAATCGATTTTTAGAATGACCATATAGCCCGGTTTACTAATTGGATGGTGTGAAATGTGAACGAATTTCACAATCCATCGGGAGTTTATTTTTGAGATATGTGGTTTGGTTGGTGAATTGGAGAGCCGTGGGAAAGGATGGCGTGCGATCGGTGGGAAGCGCGCGGATCACCGTGTAGAAAGGGTTTTCGCGTGATTATCGGTCGCTTCGATTAGCGATCGTTCGGATCGAACGTCATTTATCTCGAAAATAGTCGGTGCTTTTTGAGTTTGTAAATTGTTTCGGAATGTTTGCGATTTTTTGCATTTGATTGTTGTGGTTTTTTGAGCGACTCGCTTTGACTCGCTCGGAGTTTGACGTGTATAAATCCCGAGCGATTTCGTCGAGCGGACGGAGGCCATGCGATGAAAGATCAATCGGGGCACGCTGCGCATTGCGTTCACGGCTGATATATCGAAGAGACCATCGCGACGAACACGCCGTGCGCCCACCAATGCCTGACCATCACTAAATAAGGATTGCAAATGGATAGCTTCCAGAGAGAAATTCCGAAGAGCCGCGTCTCGATTACGCTGGATCTGCATACGGGCGGGGCCCAGAAGAAGGTCGAGCTGCCGTTGAAGCTGCTCGTTGCCGGCGACTTCAGCGCGGGCCGCGAACAGGCGCCGCTGGCCGAGCGCAAGAAGGTCAATATCGACAAGAACAACTTCGACGCGGTCCTGGCCGACCATGCACCGGATCTCAAGATTGCCGCGGAGAACACCCTGGCCGGCGACGGCTCCGAACTGCCGGTGAATCTTTCGTTTCGCTCGATGAAGGATTTCGAGCCCGAGCAGGTTGCTCGCCAGATTCCCGGACTGCAAGCGATGCTGGCGATGCGCAATCTGCTGCGCGACCTCAAGTCGAATCTGCTCGACAACGGCATGTTCCGCCGCGAGTTCGAGAAGATCCTGAAGGACAAGCGCCTGTCCGACAAGCTGCGCGGCGAACTGGGACAAATCGCTACGGCAACCCTGCAACAGGAAGGCCATGCGTGAGCGCGGCCGGCCCAAGACGGCCGTCACCGCCTCCCGCAACCACGCAGCCATACCAAACGTGACTAAGAGAAACATGAACCAGAATGAATCGCGCCAGGGCGCCACGGAAACCATCGCGCTCGACAACGACAGCGTCTACGCCGCGCTGTGCAACAAGATCAACCTGAAGCCGGTCGCCGAGGCTCGGCCGCTCGAAGCGTTTCGCGACAACGACGCATTGTCGGAAGCATCGGCCGACGAACGGGTCGCACGCGGCATGGACGCGCTGCTCAACCTGATCGCGAAGGAAAGCAAGCCGGTCGATCGACTCGACAAGTCGCTGCTCGATTTCTACATCGGGCAGCTTGACCGGCAGATCAGCCGCCAGCTCGACGCGGTCATGCATGCGCCGGATTTCCAGGCGCTCGAAGGTCGCTGGCGCGGGCTGAAGATGCTCGTGTCGCGCACGGACTTTCGCAAGAACGCCCGCATCGAGGTGCTGGATGTATCGAAGGATGCGCTGCAGCGCGACTTCGAAGATTCGCCGGAACTGATCCAGAGCGGCCTGTATCGTCTCACGTATATCGAGGAGTACGACACGCCGGGCGGCCAGCCGATCAGTGCAATGATCAGCGATTTCGAATTCGCGAACTCGCCGATGGATGTCGCGCTGCTGCGCAATATTTCGAAGGTCGCGGCTGCGGCGCATATGCCGTTCATCGGCTCGGTGGGCGCAGCATTCTTCGGCAAGAAGTCGATGGAAGAAGTGGCATCCATCCAGGATATCGGCAACTACTTCGATCGTGCCGAGTACATCAAGTGGAAGAGTTTCCGCGACACCGACGATGCACGTTACGTCGGCCTGACGATGCCCCGCGTGCTCGGCCGTTTGCCGTATGGCAAGGACACGACGCCGGTGCGTGCGTTCAACTACGAAGAGGCGGTGAAGGGCCAGGACCACGACAAGTATCTGTGGGTCAACGCGTCGTTCGCGTTCGCGGCCAACATGGTGCGCAGCTTCGTCAGCAATGGCTGGTGCGTGCAGATTCGAGGCCCACAGGCGGGCGGCAAGGTGGAAGACCTGCCGGTTCACCTGTATGACCTCGGCACCGGAGTGCAGCCGAAGATTCCGACCGAAGTGCTGATCCCGGAAACACGCGAGTTCGAGTTCGCGAATCTCGGCTTCATTCCGCTGTCGTTCTACAAGAATCACGACTTCGCATGCTTCTTCTCGGCCAGCTCGACGCAAAAGCCGGCGCTGTACGAGACGAAGGAGGCGACGGCCAACAGCCGCATCAATGCGCGCTTGCCGTACATCTTCCTGCTGTCGCGCATCGCGCACTACCTGAAGCTGATTCAGCGCGAGAACATCGGCACGACCAAGGATCGGCGTCTGCTCGAGCTCGAGCTGAACAACTGGATCAAGGGGCTCGTGACCGAGATGAAGGATCCGGGCGACGAACTGCAGGCGTCGCACCCGCTGCGCGAGGCGAAGGTGACGGTCGAGGACATCGACGACAACCCCGGCTTCTTCCGCATCAAGCTCTTCATCATCCCGCACTTCCAGGTCGAGGGCATGGACATCGGGCTGTCGCTCGTGTCGCAGATGCCGAAGGCCAAGGGCTGATCCGATGTTTCATGCACCTGCCGGGGCGTTGATGGCTGCCCCGGCGGTGCCGATATGTTCGTGCACCTGAGAGAAATCCATGTCGATGATACTGCCGTCGCAGGCTTATGAATTGAAGCTGGCGCCTCATCCGGCGCCGACGTCCGTGCTGCGGTTTACGGGCCGGGACGCCGTGAGCGAGCTGTACCGCTACGACATCGAATTCACGAGCCCGATGGCGGGTATCCCGATGGATCAAGTTATTGGCCGTCCTGCAAAATTCATCGTCGCGCCGGTCGATCCGAATTTCGACTACCTGCGCAGGATGTTTGGCGAGAACGCCGGCCAATTCAGCACGATGGCGCCGGCGTATACGATCCACGGCGTCATCACGCAGTTCGACGAGTTCGGCAGTTCGGCCGATCAGACCCACTATCGCGTGCGGCTCGAGCCGAAGCTCGCAGACTTGAACCGGGGTGTCACGAGCAGGTTGTTCCAGAAGCAGTCCGTCGAGGAGATCGTGACCGACACGCTGCGTCATTACGGTTACCGGGCCGGGGTCGATTTCCTGTTTCAGTTGCGCGGCGAATACAAGCGGCGCGAGTACGTTACCCAATATCACGAAACGACATTCGCCTTCATTCAGCGCCTTTGCGCGGAAGAAGGACTCTGGTTCCGCTGGGAGCAGAAGAAGGATCACGCCGTGATTGTGTTTGGCGATGATCTGGATGCTTACGCGCGGAAGCAACGCACCGTGTCGTACCGGAGAGACTCGGGGCTCGAAAGTTCCGGCGCGGACGCGATCAAGACGCTCGAGAAGCGGACTCGACGCGTGCCCGAAGCCGTGCGTCTGCACGACTACAACCATCGGCAGGCCGGTGTGTCGCTGCTGGTCGAGGAAAACGCCGCGCGCGACGACACGACGACGAGTGGCATCGATTACCGCTGGGGTGAGCACTATGAGACGCCGGAAGAGGGTAAGGGCGTGGCTCGACGACGTCACGACGCGCATCTCGCCACGCAGATCACGTTCAAGGGCACCGGTAATCCGTTCTGGCTCGAAGCCGGTGAAGTCATGCGGATCGAGCCGAACCCCGCCGACGCGAAGCATGGGGTCTTCATCACGGAGGTTCAGTCGCAGGGCGGTCGCGATCAGTCGTATTGGATGACGTTCGAGGGGATTCCGTCCGATCGTGTGTGGCGCACGTCCATCGATGCGATCAAGCGACCGGCGATCGACGGGATTCTGCCCGCGCGCATTACCTCTCCCGGGGATTACAAGTACGCGTATCTGACCGAACAGGGCTGGTATGTGATCAAGCTGCCGTTCGATCTCGATGAGTGGAGTCCGGGCGGCACGAGCCGGCCGGTGCGGTTCGCAAAGCCGTATAGCGGTGACGACTATGGGCATCATTTTCCGCTGATCGATGGGGCGGAGGTGGCTGTTGTTTTCACGCAAGGTCATCCGGATCGGCCGGTGATTATCGGGGCGATGCATGACAGCCTGCATCCGGATCTCGTCACTAGTCGGAATCACACCCGGAACCTGATCCGTACCGCCGCGCGGAACGAGATGCGGATGGAGGATAAGGAGGGTGGCGAGCATATTCATCTGACGACGCCGTTTCAGACCAGTGAGCTGAACCTTGGGCACATGGTCGATGGTGAGTGCAAGGAGCGCGGACAGGGCGCGGAGTTGCGCACCGACGGCCCGGCGGCGATTCGGGGATCGAAGGGCGTGTTGGTTAGCGCAGAAGGACAGCCGAACGCCGCAGGCCCGCAGCTCGCGATGCAGGACGCCGACGCGACGCTTGAGCAGGCCGAACAGATCCTGAGTGCACTCAACGACTCGGCGAACGCGGCAAAGGCGCTACAGGCCGACATCGATCAACAGCGCGTGTTGATCCAGCAAAAGCTCCAACGGCTTCAGAAGCCGGTCCTCGTCGCAACCGCTCCCGACGGCGTCGGGCTCGTCAGCGGGCAGCAGATGCAGCTTGCCGCCCGCAAGCAGATGTTTGTGACCGCCGGCGACGGGCTCGACATCGGCGTGATGAAGCGTATCGCAGTGGCGGCCGGTGAGGCGATCTCGCTTTTTGCAGCGAAGCTCGGGATTCGCATCTTCGCAGCGAAAGGCAAGGTCCAGCTGCAGGCGCAGTCCGACGCGATGGAATTGATGTCGATGCAGGACATGACAGCGAGCTCGTCGGATGGCAAAGTGATCATCACCGGTCGCAAAGGCGTCACGCTCGGCGATGGGGCCGGCGCCTACATCAAGCTCTCGGGCGGCAAGATCATTCTCGGCAGTCCCGCTGGAGAAATCGAACTCAAGGGGAATCTGACCGTCGTCGACCCTGACGGCGGCAGTTTCAAATTCCCGACATGGGCTGCGGCACCCGTCAACGACGTGAAGCACGCAATGAACTTCGGATTCTCCGAATAACGGACAACCATGGCAACTCAACCCAAACCGAAGACGCCGCAATCACCTACGCCGGCTCCGGCCAAGATAAAACCGCTGCCGTTCGCCTTTCCGTTTCTTCGAAAGGGACGGGGCAAGTCCGAGGCTTCCGCGCAATTTACCGATGAGCACGAGATCTACCGTCTCCTGGCCGAACGCGAGCCATCAGGCGCGTATCTCGTGAGCCGCAAGGGCATGTGGCATGGTGGCATCCACGTCACCGAGGCAGGCGCCGGGCAATCGTTGGATATCGACGCGGGCCTGCGCTGCATTGCCGACGGCACGCTGATTGCATTTCGCGCCAACAAGACCTATCCAGTCAGCGAATTCGGCAAGGCCGGGAGCGAGACGCCCGTTCAGGCGCCTTACAGCACGGGCTTCGCGCTGGTGCGGCATACGATGGAGTTTCCGCGTGATGCGAAGCTGACGTTTTACAGCCTGTACATGCACCTGATGTCGTGGGAGGACTACGCAAACTTCCCGAAGCGGAGCAAGCCGTCGTACTGGCCACGGCAATGGCAGGTCACGCAGTACGCGCAGGACCAGCCGTCGCCGGGTCGTAACGGGCAGGTTCCCGATGAGTCGCAACAGGGGCTGCGGGTTCGAAAAAGCTATCCGCGCGGCGAAATCATTGGCCTCCTGCCGCAGGGTGCGAGCGTCAGCATCGGCAAGCAGGAAAAGGGTTGGGGGCAAGTGACGGATATGTGCGACGCATCGCTGTTTGCCCCCGAAGCTGGCAGCTATGTCGAGCCGGCCGACGCCGTTGGTGGCTGGGTTTTTATCGGCCAGGAAAACGGTGGACCAACCGTCGAGGAGGTCATGCAGGATTTGGAGTTCGACCGAGTAATCGTCACGACAGAACAGACGATTCGGCCGGGCGATCCGCAAGGAGCCGGAGGCGGAATACCGATCAAGGCTGGCGACCTGATCGGCCATCTTGGCCGCTACGATTCGCTGAACAAATGCATGTCCGGTACCCGGATGGCGCACATCGAAGTGTTCTGCGACGACGGCATTCAGTTGTTCCTGGAGCAGGGGCGCGCGTGGGTCAACCAGCACGGTCCGCAAAAAGAGGACTGGACGGCGCTGGGCCTGCCGTCGGAGCCGACGATCCTGCGGATTGCGCCGGGCACGGTGCTTTACCAACGCACCAAAGGTGACAAGTTCGTCCCGGGCGATGACCCGCAGTCGCGAAAGACGGACGCCGTTCAAGTGTATTCGCTCGCCGAGCTGGCACGTGATTCGAATCGGCGAGTTCCCGAGAAGCATCCGAATCCCAATCCGGGTTACCCGGTGAACTGGTGGCACGTCGAGGGGGTGAATGCGCTAGGTCAGCCGATCGACGGTTGGGTGTGCGACTTCAACTTCCCCGGCGGGCGGGTGACGCTGGAGTTTGCGCAGAAGTGGGTCGATTTCGAGTGTCTGGCGGAAGCCCACGATCCCACACATACGATTTTTGCGACGACCCGGAAGTGGGCGGATTACGCGAGCGGCGCCGATGCTGCGGACCTTGTTTCGCGTTCGAACATCAGTCCATTGATGCTTAAGGTGTATGACGCCCTGTTCAAGAAAGGCGACGGCAAGCAAGCGGCTGATGAACTATGCACATTGTCGCAGACCGAGCGTGGCGAATATCCGTGGCTGATGCAGGCGGCGTCCCGGTTGATTGTGAAGCACGAAAGCGAATGGGCGAATCCATCGAAGTGGAAGCAGTTGATCGCCGAGTTGGAGAAGCAGGCGGGGCCCAAGGAGCAGCACGGCGAAGAGCAAAAGCGGATCGATATGCTCGCATGGTGGGATGACGTGAAGGCTCATGTCCCCACATTTCCGTCCCCGGATGTCTTTCATTTTAATCCAATTGGCTTGGCTGGGAATTTTTCGCGAGAACCGGAGGTTATTACACTTGAAATGCTTGCGGCTGTCGATCCAAATGGCAATAAAAACTACCATAGGCAGATCCTTCCCGCGCTCAATAAATACGCAAAAGGTTATCGGGTAACTACGCCAAAGAGAATTGCTCATTTTCTCTCGCAAATCGCCGTTGAAAGTGGCTTTAAGAATATCGAGGAAGGGCTTTCATATTCTTCGAAGAGAATGAAGCAGATTTTTGGATGCAACCCTGCACCAAAGGGCAAAAAAAAGTATAGCGAAGTAGATGGGGATATTGTTTGCAATTTCGGACGAATGCGGGATAAGTTGTGGACCGAGACTAGCAAATATGAGCACAATCCAAAAAACCTCGCAAGCTATGTCTATGGCGATCGACATAAAAATGGTAATGAAGAGTCCGGCGATGGTTATAAATACCGCGGTAGAGGGTTGATACAAACAACATTTAAAGGCAACTACATGGTGCTTACGGATGAGCATAATCGACGCTTCCCGGATGATCAACGTGACTTCGTGGAAAACCCGGATCTTGTTCTTAGCGATTTGGAGTATGGGATAGAATCGGCCTTTGTTTACTGGGCTGTTACTGGAGACGTAAATAGAATTGCAGATTCCGGGAATGTCCTTGCGGTCTCGAAGGTGGTGAACGGTGGAAAAATTGGGTATTCAGAGCGCCTTGCTGCCTACAACAATGTGGCGCCAATTCTTGGGCTAAAAAACGAGGTGGCGTAGAATGTTTCCCCCAAAACTGTTGGTGGCGAGCGCAATGTCGCTCCTTCTCCCGTTCAGCGCATATGGGGGTGAACTTGTCTCGAATTGCCCGAAAGTAAATATAAATAACAGCGTTTTTGATGCCTCGGCGCTGGGGCGCAATTCTCGGATCTCCATAGAAAATGGCACACCCGAATATCCGATTGTTCTCGATCTTTACCAGTCGACAAAATGTGGGTGTGAGAAAGCTGAATTTGCGCGATATTCTGTTGAGGGAGGGGTGCCGACGGTTGAGTCAATATTTTTTATGTCTCTTGATGGTCGCGTCAATGTATTCTCCATTGTTGCGTGGGATATAAACAGCCGCGGCGATGGAACCTATGGCCGGCTCTATCAGGTGTATGCCTATTTTTTTGATAAAAATGGAGTGCTAATTGAAAATGACCGTGTTTCTCAAGATGAAGCCATGACTGGGATCGATGGATATGCTCAGGGCGCGGAGTCAAAGTTTCGATACAGAACGGCTTCTGACGTCAAGAAATACTGGCGCCATGGATCGAGATAGATGAAGGTGGCGAGTTTGGTTGGTTATCAAACAGTTGACGGGCGGACTTTCGATGCAAAGCAATTCGATGCTCAATCTGCGTGGAAACTCAGCTTTACTGTGGGGCGATGTAAGCACCTTCGCGGGATGCTATAGGATTTCAAATGATTCGTAGATCCCTATTTTTGTTCTTAGCGGTACTGCCCGCGTGCGTGCAGGCCCAGGTTAGTGTGTCGGGTGAATTAAGTGTTTTACAGTATGCCGATCGCGGGCACAACGCCTACCAATCTCTTCATTTTAAACGGTCAGATGGCGCGACGTTTACCCCTTTCGATGAAGGATTGAGATTCTATGAGTCCGACATGAACAGTTTGTCTCCGGACAAACGGTACTCGATCGTGAATTTTTTTCGCTGAGGGAGATCTCACTAATTCAAGCGGTGTGTCTTTGCATTCCGAGTATATGTGTGCCTTCGTACGTATGAAGGACGGTTGCGTTGTGCACGTGGCGCAAGACGCAGTCTGTGGGGGAGAGTGGCGACCGCCTCACCAGTGGTCTGTCAACATTGAGCCGATCTTCGATAATCCACCTAATGTAACCGACATCTATGCCGCTTACTCATCGAAACACAAAGCCGGATACCAAATTTCGCGGCCGCCAATCTTGGCATATTTGGCAGAGGGTACCGCATTTGACAATCTGCTTGCGTGCGATCCCCCAAGTGCAGGTAACAGAAGTGTTTATTCGAAATTACTTGTTCAATTACAGAAGGATGAAGACATCGAAAACGCCGACAAGCTGAAGAAGATTTTGACTGGCGGCCAGAATGGCAATTCTATCCACGTAACATCGACGGAGTCGGGTGCCTGGGTGGAGCATGCAGTGATTTCAAAGAAGGCATATCTATATGCAATGCCTAATAAATCGTCATTTACCAGGGCCTATCTCGTGAAAGGTGATTCGGTATTCGTGAATGAATCTAGCTCGTCGACGGGCTTTGTGGTGTCAAGGTATCGTCAGAAGAACAGTAACGTTATCGAACGATGGATTCGTTGTGAAGATGTGAGTGCGTGTTTCTCGGGTAATTGACTCATTGGGTCCTAATTCCATATTTGATATTTTATTAAGGTGTGCGATGTTCGGTTGCGTTAATGAGCCGGTAAGCGAGCTTGCTGCAATTGTGGGCAATGACACGAATGGCCGTGGCAGGCGCGTCGATAATTTCAAGGAAATAAACGGCCGCGGGGATTTCAATTGATTTGTCGATCACTACATGTGTCAGCTGGTCTTCTTGGTGTAATTCTTGGATGTCAAGTAGTTAATGCCGATGAGATTACATTGTGCCAACCACATGAGGAAGTCTATTTCAGTTGTCCGATTGATGGGAAAGTAGTCTCGTTGTGCGCATCGGGGAATATTGCACCAGACAATGGGTACGTGCAGTACAGATATGGAGTGCCGGGTCGTGTCGAGCTTCAGTTTCCGGAAAAACCAAACCCTCCGAGGAATTTATTCGATATTATCGATATTTCAGTGGGAAATTTGAACTTTACACACATAAAATTCATGGCCGGAGCATACGGCTACGTAATTTATCAAGGTTCACCAAGTGGGGTGTATGTAAAAAGGCACGGGGGCCTTATATCAAATCATATGTGCGCACCGGGAATTTATCAGCAGCTAAATCAACGAGTATTTCGTGGATTAAGAACGAATTCATCTGTAGATGGTGTAGATGACTGACTGCATGCTTTTCCCTTCTTCGTGTCGGGTTTGAAAACTCTCTAAAATCGATGAAAAATCTCGCATATGAAGGCGACGCAACGAGCCACGGCGGCAAGATCCTGACCGGCTCGGATCGCATCAAGGTAAAGGGTCGCCGAGCCGCACGCGTCGGTGACAAGGTCTCATGCCCGATCCACGGCGATAACGAAATTGTCGAAGGTAGCGGCAGGATGAGAGATGGCACGACGCTGCTATCGCGCGACGGCGATCACACGCGGTGTGGCGCGGAACTGATTGCGTCGACCGACGGGGCGCGGGTTCGCTAAGCGATGCCTGTCGATTTCAATCGCGTGCCGCCGCGGGTGGCGGTGCCGCCTCCGCCTCAGGTCTCGATGATCATCTGGACCGTCCTGCTGGTGCTTGTGATGGCCGCGGGCGCGGGTCTGGCGATCATGCTCTGGCCAGCGGGCCGTCCGACCAACACGCTGTGGTTCGGGTTCTGCGTCGCGGGTTACCCCTTTCTGGTTTGGGCTTTTGGGCTGTTCGCATGGTTGGGATACGGGTACGCCCGCCGTAACCAGGCGCTTGCGACGAACCGGATCAGCGACGAAGCGGATCAGGCCTGCCATGCGTTGGCGGCCAGACCGCTGGCGATACTGGGTCATGCCTGGTGTTTCGCCGCCAACGATTCGGAGAACGCGCTCGAGAGCATCCTGAACGGAAGCGCACTGTCGACACGACGGCCAAGTGGCGCAGTCGCGGATAGCGACGTCCATGCACGTTGGCTCGACATCCCCGATCTGCGTTTTCACCCCGGGAACGAACTTGTCGAACATGCGCGCCATCATGCGATAGGTATGTGGTTGCTCGAACGTTTGATCGACGATCTCCTGCCGCAGCTCCGCGCGCTTCCACCACGAACGCAGCTTCAGGTCGAGCTACAGCACCGGTCCAGAATGAAGTCCGAGATCGTCGAGACTCGGATACGGGAGTTGATCGCTGAACGCGTCCCTGTCTTTAAGGTCGACATGAAGTCTGGAGAGCGCACGTCCTCCCTCTTTCGAACGGACGCGTGGTTCGACAAGCGAGACGTCAACACGGCGCACCTGCTCATCGCCGTTGAGCTTCGCGATGCCGTCAGTACCGTCCTGTCGGGTGGTGTTGCAGAGGCGGGCGTGGCCCTGCTCGTGGGGGACTCGCGACTTACGTCGACGGCAAATTCCGTCGGGCTACGGTTGCATCGTCCTGCCAAGGACTCGCTTGATGCTGCCGCCCGGACGGTCGGACTGGCTGCTCGCTGGGGGCAATCTCCGCTCGACCATTTGCGCACAGTGTGGACACACGGCCTGACGAGTGAAAGCGTCGGCGCGGTTCGGCAGGCCGCGCCGTTTTCCGGTGAGACGCATTGGAATGTGCTCGAGGCGTCAGTCGGTGATTGTTCGGGTGCGGGACCGTGGCTTGCCGTCACCCTTGCCGCAGAAAGTGCCCGGATAACGGGCGACTCGCAAATGGTGCTGTGTGGCGACGGAAGAGATTTGATCGCCCTCGTGTGCAGAAAACAGACATGAACGACAACAAAAACGACACCAAGACTCGACCGGCGGGCCTCTTTATTGGCATCGCGGCCGCCATCGTCTTCCTTGCACTCGGTATCGCAGTGTTGGTGGAAGGGCCTCGGCATGGCTGGTCCCTTGAGATACGAATCATCATCGAGCTTATTCTGTTCTCGGTCTTGCTGGTGGTGATCCTGCTGGTCAAGTACCTGGAGGGAGTGCTGCTTTGGATAGCATCGTTGAAAGCTTCCCGCTGGTTCGCCCGATACGACGCTGGTCAGCGTGCAGTGTCGGTTGACCCCAACGATCAAAGCCAACCGCCAGGACAGGCCGACCGGGCTGCTGCGCTACGCAATACGCTGCGCGACTACCACGGATCGCGCTGGCGCTATCGCGCACGATGGGTATTGATTGCCGGTGATGAACCACTCGTGAGGCGTCTCGCGCCGGGTCTGATCGAAACCGGCTATGCGATCTCCGGCGAAACAGTCCTGTTGTATGCAAAGCAGACGAGCAGCACACTCGACACCGCGTGGCTCGACGAGATCCGCCGCCTGCGCCGCCGCCGTCCGGTCGATGCAATCGTCGCAGTCACACGTAACCGCAATTCCGTCGATACCCCATTCGACACCGACAATCTGTCGCAACGGCTCGCACGCCACGCGCGTGCGCTCCGTTGGGCCGCGCCGGCCTATCTACTCAATGTGACGGATTTCGGCAGCGAGGCGTCGAGTCCTGACGAGGCGATCGGCTTCACCTGGGCCAACGCGCGCGTCAGCTCGGATGCGATCGACGCATCGTTGCAAGACCTGACTGACAACCTTGCGGATGCCGGTGTCGTGCGCCTCATGAAGGATGCGGGCGACCGCTACCCAGCTGAGCTGTCGCAGCACATTTCGAACCTTGGAAGTGCGCTGTCGGGCCTGGTGCTACAAAGCTCTCAATCACGTATCTGTCGGCATGCTGTCCACGGCCTTCTGTTCGCACCGCTATTCAAGGAACGGGAACTGGCGCCGCCGCAGGCACCGGCCAGCGCGAACGATGACGACTCGCTCATCGAACCGCAACACCGCACGATATGGCAAACCGTCGCCGAGCACAGTCGCAAGGTCCACGGTCGCCGCGTAGGCTTCTCCCTGTCGACTTCGGCGGCATGGTTCACAACCGGCCTGATCGGCTGCTGGATTGCCGGCACGATGCTGTCCGGCTTCGTCAACCGCGCGACGATCCAGCGCACCGCGGACACGATCGCTAACCTCTCCACGGTTCAGGACAACACACAGGCGTTGCAATCCCTGAACACGTTGGGCCAACAGATCGACACGCTCGAAGTCCATCAGCGCGAAGGCGCATCCTGGTCTTCGCGATTCGGTCTGAATCGCGACAGCGCACTCCTCGACGCGTTGTGGCCGAGCTACGCCGGCGCGGCTAACCGCATCCTCATCGCCCCGATTCGCCAGAAGCTCGAAGCGCGCCTGCAACAGCTCGCATCGCTGTCCGACGCTCAAATCGCCGATGGTGGCGACGCGCAGACCCAGGCCGCCTACGACACGCTCAAGACCTACCTGATGCTCGCGAAGCCGGAGCGCGCCGTGGCCGCTTTTCTGACGCCCCAGCTTGCCGCGACAGCCGTGCCTGCACGTCCGTCCAACTCATCCTTGTCGCCGGGCGCCTGGGAAGACCTGCGTCTGCACGCTATCGCGTTCTTCGCCAACCATCTCGGCCGCGCTCCCGCATCCAATGCATCCGCGTTCGCAATCACGCCGGACGGCAACCTGATTGCATCAGCCCGCCAAACGGTGATCGGTGTGCGGGGCATCCAGAATTCGACGGACGCGCTCTACCAGCAGATCATCGACGAAGCGACGCCGAAGTATCCGCCGGTCTCTCTCGCGACGTTGCTCGGCGACACGACGAGTCGAGGCCTGTTCAATACGACCGCGACCGTTCCGGGCGTTTTCACGCGTGCGGCATGGGAGGGGCGCATCTCGAAGGCGATCGACGACGCAAGTGCCAAGCGCGACGTGTCTGGTGATTGGGTGTTGCGCCATGAAGGAAACGCCATTGGCGCATCCGACAACAACGACAGTAACCTCCCTCCACCAACATTGAAAACCGAACTGCGCCAACGCTACTTCGACGACTACGCGCGCGCATGGGCGCTGTTCCTCAACAGCTTGCGCTGGCAATCCGCGCCAACGCTGTCAGCCACGGCCGACCAGTTGACGCTGCTGGGCGACTCGCAACGTTCGCCGCTCGTCGCGTTGATGAACGCGATCGTCTACCAGGCGGGCACCGGCGCGAGCGCGCAGTCACTCTCCGAGAGCCTGATCAACAAGGCGCAACAACTGGTCGGCGCTGACGAAAAGGATCCGTCGAAGCAGGCTCAACCGCCGCTCGCGCCGCTCGCCTCGGCCTTCGGCCCGATCCTGCGCCTGACCGGCAGCGATCTGGTGTCCGGCGCACCGGCCAACGGCAAGGCCGCCACGCAGCTGGCCGCGACCGGCGACCTCAGTCTCGCACGCTACCTCGAGCGGGTCACGGCGATGCGCCTGAAGGCATCGCAGATCGTCTCCGGCGCCGATCCGGACGCGATCGCGCGGCTGGCCGCTCAGTCGGTCCTGCAGGGCAAGACGTCCGATATTTCCGACAGCCGCGACTATGCGAGCCGCGTAGCCGCGAGCCTGGGAGAACAGTGGGCCGGCTTCGGTGCGCTGTTTCGTGCACCGTTCGATCAGGCGTGGCAAGTCGTCGTGCAGCCTGCGGCGGTGAGCCTGAACGAAATCTGGCGAACGGCGATCCTGGCCGACTGGAACAAGTCGTTCGGCGGCCGATATCCGTTCTCGGACGCCGACAACGACGCGTCGCTGCCCGAGATGGCGCGCTTCATGCGGCCCGACCATGGCGTCATCGCACAGTTCGTTGCAACGCAGCTTGCCGGCGTGATCGAGCGGCAGGGCGATCGGTGGGTCGTCGCGCAAGGCGCCGACCAGGGCGCGCTCACGATCGATCCGGTCTTCCTGAGCAGCCTGAATAAGCTCACGCGGATCTCGACCGTGTTGTTCCCGTCCGGAGACGCGCGTGTCCGGTACGAACTTCAGGCCGTACCGACGCCGGGCGTCACCGGCATGAAGTTCGTGTTGTCCGGGCGCGAACTGCGCTACTTCAACCAGAAGCAGGAATGGGTGCCGTTCGAATGGCCGGGCCAGTCGCTCGAGAACCTGTCGCACATCGAATGGCAGACCGAGCAGGGCGGATTGCGCACGGCACTCGACTCGCAGGGGCGCTTCGGCCTGATCCGGCTGCTGGAGCGTGCGAAGGTCGCGCAGCAGGACAACGCGCGTTACTTGCTGACCTGGATGCCGGACACGAGCCAGAGCATTCCGCTGAAGGTGCAGTTGCGTGCCGAAGCGGGCGCCGGGCCCCTCGACGTACTCCAGTTACGCAACTTTGCGCTGCCGGCACGGATTTTCGTGACCGGGGCGGCGGGTACCGGGCCAAAGATGTCGACAGCCAGTCCGCCGCCGTTGCCGGCTGCGGCGATCGCCGCGGCAAAGCATGCTGCCGTACCGTTGCCGCCGGGATTTCCGGGGGCGATGTCGTTGCAGGATGAGCCGATGCCGGCGACGCCGGCGCCTCGTCGAACCGCCGCAACGGAATCGGCTCGAACGGACGCGCAATCGGCTACGTCCGCGATGAAGTCGCCCAAGGCCGATCCGGAGATTGCGGTGTCGTCTCTGGCGACAACGTCGATGTCCGCCGACGCTTCCTCCAAACCGTTCGCACACGCCCTCCAGTTGCTGGGCGACGCATTTGCGTTTTGAGACCTCCATGACGCTAGCCAATTTCGTAAAAACACTTGTCGGCGGTTCACGCATCGATTCACTGCACGAAGCGCGCCGGCATACCTGGGCGGCATGGCTTGCCCCGATAGCGGGGGAGCACGCGCATGGCCGCGATCCCGGTTACGAGGATGCGTTCTTCGAACTGAAGGACGAAGCGACCAAGCTGTCCGGAATCGACGACGGCCTGATTACCCGCGCATGCGAACAGCTTCTCAAGGAAACCGGAAAGGATCTGCGTCTGGTCGGTTACTACGCGTTTGCGCGGCTGCGTCAGGATGGTCCCGCCGGATTCGCCGACGGACTCGAGCTGGCCGCTTCGCTGGTCGACCGGTTCGGCGAGACCTTGCTGCCCGCGCGGGCCGAGACTAAGCGCGCTGCGCTGGAAATGCTGTCGACCACGCGAATGATCGAAACGCTGGACAGCCGCGGTGGCTTCGGCGCCGCGGATCGCGAGCGCGCGATTGCAGCGCTCGAGGTACTCGTCACCCGCACCGGTACGTGGTCCGACGCCGCCCGTCCGAACCTGCATCCGCTGGTTGCCCGCTTCGGGAGCAAGGACGAACCGGTTCGCAACGTGAGCCCGGACATGGCGATGCAGCAGACGTCCGCCTCAGCAAGCGCATCGAGCGGATCGATCGCATCGGCGCGCGACCTGCGCGATCATGCCCGCGCGATGTCGGCATGGCTGCGCGGTCAGGAAAACGGCTATTTGCCGTCGGTGCGTATCGCGCGCAGCGTTCGGTGGGACACCTTGCACGACGTGCCGCCGTCGGATACCGCGTCGCACACGCGTCTGACGCCGCCACGCGCCGAATTGCGCCAGCAACTGAAGCGGCTCGTGCTGCAGAAGCAGTGGCATGAACTGCTCGAGCGCGTCGAAGGGGCATTCATGGAAGGCGTGAATCACCTGTGGTTCGACCTGCAGTACTTCCAGCACGTCGCGCTCGATCACGTCGGCGCGCCCTACCATGCATGGAGCGAAGTGCTGCGCACGGACTTTGCGTTGTTCCTCGAACGATTGCCGGGCATCGAGCGGCTTTCGTTCAGCGACGGCACGCCATTCTCCGACGACACGACGCTCGAGTGGATCGCCCGCCACGCGGTCGTGCGCGATCTCGAGGCGGGCGAGACCGTCGCGCCGTTGCCGGTCTCCGCGGATAGCGAGGGCGATGCGGGCGACTGGGCGGAGATCGAGGCGCAGGCTCGCGAGCTGGTCGCGAGCGACGGTGTCGAGGCCGCGTTCGCATGGCTTGATGTGCTGCCCGGCATGAAGACCGAGCGTCACCGTTTCCTGCGGCGGCTCGTGATGGCGCGCGTGGCCGATCATGCGGGGCGACCCGATGCCGCCCTCGCGTTGCTCGTCGAACTCGATACGTCGTCACGTTCGCTGCCGGTGATGCGCTGGGAGCCTGCGCTGGCGTTCGAGGTCAAGCAGCAACTCGTGCGAGCGTTGAAAGCGACGAGCAACCGCAAGGATGCCGACAAACCGACGCTCGCGCGCCGTATCGGCGAACTGCAGGCGGAACTTACCGTGCTCGACCCGGCTCGAGCGCTGACTCTTTCGTAACGAGAATCCATGGCAAACGACGATCCCATCCTGCGCTACTACGAAGCCGAAATGCGCTATTTGCGCGAGTCGGGCAAGGAATTCGCGAAGGCGCATCCCGATCGCGCACGGCTGCTCAACCTCGACCGTGTCGGCGATCGCGATCCGTACGTCGAGCGGCTGTTCGAGGGTTTTGCCTTTCTGACCGGGCGCCTTCGGCAGAAGCTCGACGACGAGTTGCCGGAACTGACGGAAGGGTTGGTCAGCCTGCTATGGCCGCACTACTTGCGCATGATCCCGTCGTTGTCGATCGTGGAACTCATCCCGCTGTCGGAAAAGCTTCAGAAGACCGAAGTCGTGCCGGCAGGCGTATCGGTACGCTCCGCGCCGATCGCCGTGCCGCCGCCGGCTGGCGCCGAAGGTTTGTCGCCGAAGACCGTGCAATGCATCTACAGGACCACGCAAGCGGTCACGCTGCAACCGGTCACGGTCACGCATGCCGGGCCGACCGTGCGCCATGACGGTCGCTCGGTGATTCGGCTCGGCTTCTCGCTGGGCGGGTCGGCACGCCGGATGGAAACGGATCTGTCCCGGCTGCGCCTGTACCTGAATGCGGATCTGCCGACGGCGTTCTCGATGCACCTTGCGCTCACGCGCCAGGTCGACACGATTCAATTGCGCATTCCGGAGATCCGCGACGGCGAGGCGATGCCGCTCGCCGGCGTCACGATCGAGCCGGCCGGCTTCTCGGCCGAGGAACGACTGTGGCCGAAGGCCGATGCAGCTTTCTCCGGCTATCAGTTGCTGCTCGAATACTTCACGTTCCGCGAGAAATTCCTGTTCGTGGATCTGTGCGGACTGGACGTCACGAAGCTGCCCGAACGTACCACCCGGTTCGAGCTGGAGATCGTGCTGACGCAGACCTATCCGTCGGACCAGCGCTTCAGCGCGGAGAACGTTCGGCTATTCTGCTCGCCGGTGATCAACCTGTTCGAGCTGGATGCCGAGCCGATCGAGATCGATCATCACGAAACCGAATATCGCGTGGTGCCGGCCGGCCATCAAGGCGAACATGTCGAAACGTATTCCGTCGACGCGATCGAGGCGTTCGACCACGAAACGGCCGAGCGGTACGAATACGTGCCGTTTGCGACGTTCCGTCATCGTGGCGGCATGCTGCGCCACGAGGCGCCGGAGCGGTATTTCCATTCGCGCGTGCGCTCGGGCGTGACGGGGTTGCACGAAACGTGGGTGGTGCTCGGTGGTCATGCATGGGAAACCATGGAGGCGCTGCCCGAGGAAAGCCTGTCGTTGCGTGTGACGGGCACGAACGGATTGCTGCCGCGCAAGGGGCTGCGGGAAGCCAGTCTCGACGAACTCGCGACCAGTTCTCAGAACGTCACCGGGGTGCGCAATCTCGTCTCGCCGACGCTGCCGCTGTATCCGCCGACGGAAGACCGGTTCCAGTGGCGGGTGCTGTCGCACCTGGCGCCGAACTTCCTGTCGATGATGAACGCGGAAGTGCTGCGCGGGGCGCTCGCGCTCTATGACTGGATGGACGACGAACTGAACCGTCGACGGCTCGCGGGCATCCTGTGGGTGTCGCAGGCACTGATCGAGGAGGTATCGGGTGGCGCGGTCGAGCGCGGCGTGCTGATCGAGGTCACGCTCGACAGCCATGCGTTCGCCGGGGACGGTGACGTGATGCTGTTCGGCGAACTGCTGCATCGGTTCTTCTCGCTCTACGCGGACATCAACCTGTTCACGAAGCTCGCGGTCGTCAGCCTGCCGTCTCAGGCTCGGATCGAATGGCCACGCAGCAAGGCAGAGCGGGCGCCGTTATGAAACTGCACGACTTCCCGAATCTCGATCCGCTGGTCGCCTCGCTGCTGGCGCGCGCACCGCTAATGAACTTCATGCAGCTTTGCCGGTTGCTCGAAGTGCGTTTTCCCGATCAGCCCGGGTTCGGTACACGGGATGCGCTCGAACATGAACCGGTGCGCTTCCGGCCGCGGCCGCGAATGGGGTTCCCGGCGAGTGAGATCGCGTCGGTCGAGTTCGATGATGGGTCGGACACGTTCGGGCCTCATTCACCGCCAACCGTGCGCACGACTTTCATGGGGTTGTACGGCGTCGACGCGGCGATGCCGTCGCACCTGATCGACGAGATCGTGCAGCGCGAGGAAGGGCACGAGGCGGTCCAGGCATTTCTCGATCAGTTCAATCATCGGTATGTCACGTTGCTGTATCGCGCGTGGCGGAAGTATCGCTATCCCGAGCACTTCAGGCCCGGCGGCGTCGATGCGCATTCGCGCAACCTGTTGTGTCTGGCCGGGTTCGGGTGGGGCGACAAGCCGAAGCGCGCGGGCCTGCCCGATTCGAGGATGCTGGCGTTGCTGGGGCTCCTGATTCAGCGCACGCGCACGCCGGAGGGGCTGGCGGGCGTCGTTGCGCTGGCTATTCCGCGAGCCGAGGTTCGGGTCGACGAGTTCTGGCCGGTCGTGACGTCGACGGGGCGGCCGCGACCGCTTGCCGGTGCCAGGCCTGCTGTCGGGAAATCGGGAACCAGTCAACGTAACGGGTTGGGCGGAGGCTACGTATTGGGAAAGCGGATGGCGTATCGCAGCCGGGCGGTACGGGTGACGTTGCGTCCGGCCGATGCTCGGCAGGCGCAGGACCTCTTGCCGGGTGCGGGGCTGCATCGCGATTTGATGGCCTTTGTACAGTTGTACGTCGGTGTCAAGGCGGACGTACACCTGCGTATGGAGATGTCGTCGCGATACACGCCGGAACCGACGCTCGGTCAGGGAAACGCCGGGCCGGCGCCTCGGCTCGGCTGGACTACCGTGCTGGCCGCTGACGAGGAACGGATCGTCAACATTGCGCTCGGTGTCTACGAGGCTTTTCCTGCGCCGATCCCGAATCCATACGTTGCCGCATCGCATGCTTGACCAGAAATGACGCATGGCCTTCTGATTTTTCGGATCAGCCGTTGCATCCGTTTTGCTGCGATCGGCTTGCGTTCTGCCTCGGGCCGGCAACTCTCGGCCTCAATACGCTGATGACCTACACCATGCACTGCTGAGGAGCATTGATGTCCATCCGTTTCGCTGTTTCAACTTTCTTGTCCGTCTTGCTGCTGTCCGCGTGCGGCGCCTGGCAATCCGTCTCGGACGCCTCGTCGAGTGCGTATCACGCGGTGTTCTTCAAGCAGGTCAAGGTGCTCAACGTCGATCTGTCCGCCCGGGAGGCACTGAACCCCGACGACGCCGGCCGCGCGACATCGGTCGCGGTGCGCGTGTATCAGTTGAAGGACCGGAAGATGTTCGATGGTGCGTCCTACGAGGATCTGCTGAAGAATGACCGGACGGTGCTTGCCCAGGACCTGCAGGCCAACCTTGCTGCGGTGTTGAATCCGGGGGCGTCGGCAAGTCTTACGCAGCCGATGCAGGCCGATACGAAATACGTCGCGGTCGTGGCGTTCTATCGCAACCCGGGCAATGGCGACGGCTGGAAGTACGTGATCGAAAGGAAGCAGCTCGACGCGGACAAGCCGTTGAAACTCGAACTTGTCGATCAGCTTCTATTGGCCGGCGGCGCTATTCGCAGCACATCGAGATAGTGCCTGACTGGCGGGGCTTCATGACGATCCTTGAGATGCAAAGGACGTTACCTGACCCGAATCGCGCGGGCCGACGAACCCGTGGTCGGGAAGGCATTGCACCGAGTGTTCGAGGACGACGTCATGCACGCGCTCAATCCCCCCGACGCCCCCGCACCCTGTTCAACACCCCATACGCCACCGACCCGATCACGATCCCCCAGAACGCCGACCCGAGCCCGAGCCACGTCATCCCCGACGCGGTCGCGAGGAACGTGATCACCGACGCTTCGCGGTGGTTCTCGTCCTCGAAGATCCCGTGCACGTTCGCACCGATCGCGCCGATCAGCGCGAGCCCGGCCAGAATCGCGACGAATGCCTTCGGCAGCGCGAAGAACAGCGTGACGATCGTGCCCGCGAAGAGCCCGCCGATCAGGTAGAACGCGCCGTTCGCGAGCCCGGCGACGTACCGCCGCTCCGGATCCTCGTGCGCGTCCTTGCCGGTGCAGAGCGCCGCGGTGATCGCCGCGACGACGATCGTGATCCCGCCGAAGCACGCGACCGCCAGCGACATCACGCTGGTCGCGGTGATGATCGGGCGCGCCGGCGTGTGATAGCCGGACACGCGCAGGATCGTCATCCCCGGCAGGAACTGGCCGGTGAGGCTGACGACGACGAGCGGCAGCGCGAGGCTGAGCGTCGTGCCGAGCGTCCATTCGGGGGCGATGAAGATCGGCCGCGCGAGGCTCGGCGATACGTTGCCGAGATGCGTCATCCCGAGCAGCGTCGCGAGCGCGGCGCCCGTCAGCAGCACGAGCACGATGCTGTAGCGCGGCAGCAGGCGCCGGAAGATCACGAACGCCGCGATCATCCCGAAACCGAGCACCGGCTGCGCGGTCGCGGCGGAGAACGCATGCATGCCGAACGGCAGCAGGATGCCGGCCATCATGCCGCAGGCGATGCCGCGCGGAATGTGGCGCACGAGGCGGTCGAAATAGCCGGAGACGCCGATCGCCAGGATGATCAGCGCAGCGGTGATGTAAGCGCCGACGGCCTGGTTGAGCGTCAGTTGCGGGAACAGGCCGACGAGCAGCGCGGTGCCGGGCGCCGACCACGCGGTGACGACGGGCACCTTCAGCTTCCAGCTCGCGAACAACCCGGACACGCCCGCGCCGATCGAGATCGCCCAGACCCACGACGACACCATTTCGTTGGACGCGTGGGCGACCTGCGAAGCCTGGAAGAAGATCGCGAGCGGGCCCGCGTAGGAAATCAGGACCGCGAGAAAACCCGCGGTGATCGCGGAGACGGACCAGTCGTTGCCGATCGTTCGGATCGCGCCGGGTGGGGTGTTCGGTTGCATCGTCGTCGGGAAATGCGGCGCGCGGCCGTGCGGCGGAGCCGGGGCGAATGATTGTCGGAAGCCCCGGATGAGCGGCCATTCTGCGCATTGCCGGCGCAATTGGCAATTCGCGCGCGACGATGGGTGCTGTCGGCTTTTCGTAAGGATGGGGGCCGAAACGCGGAAGCTTCTGACGTCAGGTGCTGATCTGTAACACCCTGTCGACCATCGCCACTTTCACGCCGCTGCCCGTCGACAGCGATGCCGTCCCTTCGTCGAACGGATGGACGGGCGGATCGGTCGGCATCCACGCATGGCGTGCGAGCAATTCACGATACCCGCCGCGGATCACGAAGCCGCCGCATTTTTGCGCATACGCGTCGCGCCGCATCCGGTATGCATGCGGCAGGTCGTACCACGGCAGCTTCGGCAGGTCGTGATGGACGAGGTGATAGTTGTTGTTCAGGTACAGCAGCCGCATTGCGAAGCCGGCTTCGTTGATCGTGATGCGCGCCTTCGGATGCGGCGCGGCGCGATGCTCGTACAGCGAGCGGATCATCGCGAGCGACAGCGCGGGCCACGTGACGGCCAGCAGGTAGTACCACCACGGCACGCCGATCGCCCATTGCAGCCACGCGAGCAGCGCGACCACGCTGGCAACGTGAGTTAACCACATCGGCAGATAGCGGAAGTCGCCGCGGCGGAACGCGACGAACGCATCGCGGAACGTCGCGGCGACGGCGAGCGGCGGCCCGACGACGATGCGTCCGAGGAAAGTCTTGCGCGCGACCGTCAGCGCCCGGCGCCAGCGCGGCAGCCGCGCCCAGCGTTCACGCGTGACGTAGTTCGTTTCGGGATCGATGCTCGGCACGGTCAGATCCTCGTCGCGGTGATGCTCGAGGTGCGTGTCGCGATAGAGCGTGTACGGATACCAGACCGTCAGCGGCGGATAGCCGAGCAGTTTGTTCACGAAGGCGGAACGCGTCGGATGGCCGTGCAGCAGTTCGTGCTGCAGCGACAGGTGCCACGCGCCGAGCAGGATCAGCGGCGGCGTCGCGGCGGCGAGCGACAGGTGCCTGGCGCGCACGAGCAGCAGCACGGCGAGCCAGCCGCCGTAGATGACCACGACCAGCAGCCAGGTCGGCCACTCGGTGCGGGCGGTGAAGCGGGCGTCGAGCGCGGCGATCGCGCGCGCGTGGTCGACGTCGAAGTATTCGGCCATGGCGTTGAGGCAAATGGATCGGGCAGTGCGGGGAACGCGTGATGGAACCGGGGCGCGCGGCCCGGGTGCGCGGGTGTCTCGCGGATCACGGTCGGCCTGCCCGGCATCGCGCACGCTGGCGGCGCCGGCAGGCATTCGAACGGTACCGGGGTGGCGCGGCTGCGCCAACCAATCGATTCGCATTTGCTTATCGTGTCGTGATCGATAAGCATCCGGGCCGCCGCCGATGCGTAAAATGCCCGCATGAAACCCTGGATCGCAGTCCTGCCGATGTACAACGTGACGCCGCGCCACGCCGCGCTGTGGCGCGCGCTGCTGCGCGACGCGCTCGATGCATTCGCGAACGCGGGCGGCCCGGCCGACGTCGCGCTGTCCGACGCGCCGGTCGACGACCTGCAGGCCCTGTGGCGGCGCGACGATCTGCTGCTGTCACAGACCTGCGGCTACCCGTACCGGATGCTCGGCTTGTGCGACGTCGTGCGATTGGTTGCGACCCCCGTTTTCGACGCGGACGGTTGCGACGGTGCGCGCTACAGCAGCGTGCTGGTCGTGTCGGCGCGCGTGCACGCGGGAGGTGCGACGACGCTGGCCGCATGCCGCGGGTTGCGGGCCGCGTTCAACGGCGAGGATTCGCACAGCGGGATGAACGCATTCCGGCACGCGGTTGCGCCGCATGCGCACGACGGGCGGTTCTTCGGATCGGTCACGCCGTTCGGTTCGCATCTGAACGTGCTGCGTGCGCTGGCGTCGGGAGAGGCGGATTGCGCGGCGATCGACTGCGTGACGTTCGCGTATGTGCGCGACGCGCTGCCCGATCTGCTGAAGGACATCCGGATCATCGGCGCGACGGCACCCGCGCCCGGCTTGCCGTTCGTCGCATCGCGGGCGCTGCCGGACACGCAGGTCGGCGCGTTGCAGGACGCGCTCGATCGCGCGGTCGCCGCCGATGCGGAACGGGCGCGCGTGCTGAGGCTGAAGGGGTTCGAACGGCTGTCGCCGGCCGACTACGACGCGATTGCGCGGTTCGCGCAGGCAGCCGCCGCGCACGGCTATCCCGAACTCAGGTGACGCACGGAGCGGCGCACGGCGGTGCGGCGACCGCCCGCGCCGCGCGCCGCTTACTCCTCGTCCATCAAGCGGACCTTGACCCGCTTGCCCTTGATCTTCCCCGCATTGAGCTTGCGCAGCGCGTCGCGCGCGACGCCGCGCTCGATCGCGACATAGGTCGAGAACTCGGTCACGTTGATCTTGCCGATCTGCTTGCCGTCGAACCCCGCGTCGCCGGTCAGCGCGCCGAGCACGTCGCCCGGACGGATCTTGTCCTTGCGCCCGCCGAGGATCTGCAGCGTTTCCATCGGCGGCAGCAGCACGCTGTCGTCCGCCGGCTTGAGCTCGGCGAGCGGATGCCATTCGACCTCGCGCTTCTGCGCCTGTTCGATCGCGCCGACGCGGCCCATCTCGTCCATGCTCGCGAGGCTCAGCGCCCAGCCGTCCTGATCCGCGCGGCCCGTGCGGCCGATGCGGTGCACGTGCACTTCCGGGTCGGGCGTCACGTCGACGTTGATCACCGCCTCGAGCTGCGCGATGTCGAGCCCGCGCGCGGCGACGTCGGTCGCCACCAGCACCGAGCAACTGCGGTTCGCGAACTGGATCAGCACCTGGTCGCGCTCACGCTGGTCGAGCTCGCCGTGCAGCGCGAGCGCGTGGAAGCCCTGCGCGTGCAGCACGTCGAGCAGGTCGCGGCACTGCTGCTTGGTGTTGCAGAACGCAATCGTACTCACCGGCCGGTAGTGGTTCAGCAACTGGCCGACCGCATGCAGCCGCTCGTCCTCGGTCACTTCATAGAAGCGCTGCCGGATCTTGCTGTCGTCATGGCGTTCCGCGAGCTTGATTTCCTTCGGATTGCGCAGGAACTGCTGGCTCAGCTTCGCGATGCCGTCCGGATAGGTCGCGGAGAACAGCAGTGTCTGGCGCGTCGTCGGGCACATCCGCGCGACTTTCGCGATGTCGTCGAAGAAGCCCATGTCGAGCATCCGGTCGGCTTCGTCGAGCACCAGTGTATTCAGCGCGTCGAGCTTCAGATTGCCGCGATCGAGGTGATCCATGATGCGGCCCGGCGTGCCGACGACGATGTGCGCGCCGTGCTCGAGGCTTTGCGCCTGCGGACGCATCGGCGTGCCGCCGCACAGCGTCAGCACCTTCACGTTCTCCTCGGCGCGCGCGAGGCGGCGCACTTCCTGCGCGACCTGGTCGGCGAGTTCGCGCGTCGGGCACAGGATCATCGCCTGCACGTCGAAACGGCGCGTATCGAGGCGCGCGAGCAGCGCGAGCGAGAACGCGGCGGTCTTGCCGCTGCCCGTCTTCGCCTGCGCGATCAGGTCCTGACCGGCGAGCGCGACCGGCAGGCTCGCGGCCTGGATCGGCGTCATGTCGACATAGCCGAGCTGCGCGAGGTTCGCGAGCGTGGCGGGCGTCAGCGGTAGCGCGCTGAACGGCGTGGCGGTCGGTTGGGTCAAGAGATGTCTCCGAGGTAGGGGCGGCCTTCCATCTGCTCGTAGACGACGTTGCCTTCGTCGTCCTCGAAGCGTTCGAGATAGTTGCGGGCGCCGCACAGCGGGCAGCGGAACAGCAGCCCCTGGCCTTCGTCCTTGATGACGACGTCGGACTGCTCCCACTGCGTGCCGCAGCTCTGGTTTCGGCAGGTAAACACGGTCTTTCTCCAGCTGAATTCGGTTGATGGCGCGCCCGGGCGGGCGCGGCCACGGCGGGCGGCGCTCGCGCGGCTCGGGCGCGGGCCGCACCGGCGGTGGCTCGGGTTGTATCGATGCGGATGATGGATCGGGCGGCGACGGGGTCGCGCGTGCCGCAATTCTAGCGGAAGCCGGTGCTTCCGCCCGGCGCGCGCCACGAAAAACGGCCGCCCCGGAGGGCGACCGTGTCGGGCGGCATAACGGTGCCGCATGAGTGCCGCGCGGGTGCCGCGCGGTGTCGGGCGCGTTACAGCGCCATGTCGGCCGACGCCTTCGCCGGGCGGGCCGGCGCGGCGCCGGTAGCCTGCGACGGCATGCCGAGGTCGATCTTCGGCGGCGGCGACAGTTGCAGCACGTCGCTCGTATACGTCCATTCCTCGACGACCTTCGCCGGGCTGTCGTTCAGCTTGGTGCCGTAGCTCGGCACGATCTGGCGGAGCTTCTGCTGCCACTCGGGCGTCGCGACCTTGTCCTTGAACACTTTCTTCATCAGGTTCAGCATGATCGGCGCGGCGGTCGACGCACCCGGCGACGCGCCGAGCAGGCCCGCGATGCTGCCGTCCTGCGACGCGACGATTTCGGTGCCGAGCTTCAGCACGCCGCCCTTGACCGGGTCGCGCTTGATGATCTGCACGCGCTGGCCGGCTTGCCACAGGCGCCAGTCTTCCTTCTTCGCGTTCGGGAAGTATTCCTTCAGCGCGTTGAAGCGGTCGTCGTCGGACAGCATCAGCTGGCCGGCGAGGTACTGCACCAGCGGGAATTCGTCGACGCCCACGCGCATCATCGGCGCGACGTTGTGCAGGTTGGTGCTCTTCGCGAGGTCGAAGTACGAGCCGTTCTTCAGGAACTTGGTCGAGAACGTCGCGAACGGCCCGAACAGGATGATCTTCTTGCCGTCGATGATCCGCGTGTCGAGGTGCGGCACCGACATCGGCGGCGAGCCGACCGACGCCTTGCCGTAGGCCTTCGCGAGGTGCTGCTTCACGACCTCGGGGTTGTCGGTCACGAGGAACGAGCCGCCGACCGGGAATGCGCCGTAGTCCTTCGCTTCGGGAATGCCCGACGCTTGCAGCAGGTGCAGCGCACCACCGCCCGCGCCGATGAACACGAACTTCGCGTCGACCGATTGCGGTGGTTCGTCGGAATGCAGCTTCACCCACGACACGTGCCACGTGCCGTCGGCGTTGCGCGTGATCTCGCGCACTTCGCTCGACAGCGACAGCGTGAAGTTCGGCTGCGTCTTCAGGTAGCCGACGAACTGGCGCGTGATCTCGCCGAAGTTCACGTCGGTGCCGATCGGCGTCCACGTCGCGGCCACCTTCTGGTTGCGGTCGCGACCTTCCATCATCAGCGGCACCCACTTCTTGATCTGGTCGTAGTCTTCCGAATACTGCATCCCGCGGAACAACGGGCTCGCCTGCAGCGCTTCGTAGCGCTTCTTCAGGAAGCGGACGTTGTCGTCGCCCCAGACGAAGCTCATGTGCGGCGTCGAGTTGATGAACGCGTGCGGGTTCTTCAGCACGCCTTGCTTGACCTGCCACGCCCAGAACTGGCGCGAGATCTGGAACGACTCGTTGATCTCGATCGCCTTCGAGATGTCGACCTTGCCGTCCGCCTTCTCCGGCGTGTAGTTCAGTTCGGCGAGCGCCGAGTGGCCGGTGCCGGCGTTGTTCCAGCCGTTCGAGCTTTCCAGCGCGACGCCGTCGAGGCGCTCGACCATCGTCATCGACCAGTCGGGCTGGAGTTCGTGCAGCCACACGCCGAGCGTCGAGCTCATGATGCCGCCGCCCACCAGCAGGACGTCGACCTTCTTCGGGTCGGCGGCGTGCGCGGACGATGTCGCGACGCACAGCGCGAGCGCCGACAGTATTACCCGTAACGTTTTGATCACAGCAGATCCCTTTTTCAACTTGGAAGCATCGGTTTGCCGTGCCGCCCGGCGTGCGGTTCCGTTGTGTCGAAACACGGGTCCGGAGATCCGGATCACGAATCCGGAATTCCGGATCGGCGATGCGCGTCGTTGCATTTGCGCACGTGAAGCCATTCGGAAGGACACCTTCGGATCGGCTCCCGCGAGCAGACTAGCGCCTGCGTCGCGACGGTGCGCCACGCGCCGGGGCCCTGACGGCAAGCCCGAGCGGACGGCGCTTCCGGCTGCGTTGAAAGAGGCCGCGCGCGACGCGTTTTGCGGGGGCGGGTTGGCAAGGGGCGCGTAATATAACCGAACTCGGACAACGTGTCGCAGACGACGAATATCCCCGTTTTCGTGGGGTTTTTTGTGCGTCCGGGTTTCCGGAATGACGGTGCGCGACGCGGGGAAAATCGATCGGGGTCGGCGGGGTGGGATGCGTGCGATTCGCATGCCATGCACCAGACCGGAACCTCATCGGATCGCGGCGTTGCACCGCGATCCGTTCACAGTTACATCAGTTAACCTCACTTCACTTCGTTCCGCCGTTCGCGCAGAACTGCTCATAAGCCTGTGCCGAATTCGCAAAGCCCTGCGCCTTCGCGAGTTCCCACGGACGCTCGCATTGTTGCGTCCGCGCGCACCACGCGTAGCCGGCCGAGCCGATGCAGCCGTGCGCGTCGCGATCGCCGCCGACCAGCGGGGGGGCCGCCTGCGCGGCGGTATCGGGCCGCGCGGACGCGTTGGCCGGCGCGGACGATTGCGCCGCACAGGCGCTCAATGCGAACACGCAAGCCATCGCGGCGGCAAACGATGCGGCGGGAGAGTAACGTTTCATCGGGTAGCGCTCCATGGGATGACGATCGACAGCGGATGCCCGTGCGCGGGCGCTTGAAAGCATGAGCGATCATGCGTCGGCACCGGCACGCGCGACGAGAACTTCACCTCGCGCAACGCGAGGCTCGACTGGATCGACGACACGCCAGCCGGATTCGTCAGCACGCGCTCGAGGAAACCGGCGAAGATGCCGGACACAGTCTATCGCGGCGTGATCGGCGAAACGCGCTTCGCGCCGCAGGGCGAGCTGAGGCACGGCGCGATCTCGGTGTTCACGTACAGGAGCGGCCGGAAGGTGGGTGCTCGACGTCGTCAGGATGCAACGCCGTGCGCCGCTGCCTTACGAGACCCGCACGCGTGCATCGCCGGTGCGACGCTCCGCGTCGTGCACGATGTGCAATTCCCGCGTGCGGATCGGCAGCGCGCAGTCCGCCTCGGCGAGCGCCTTGCGTACCTGGCGCGCGAGGCGCCAGCGCATCGCCCAGAACGTGTCGGTATGCGTCCACACGCGCATGTTCGCGACGGCCGTGCTGTCGTCGAAGCGCATCACCATCACGTCCGGCGCGGGGTCCTGCAGCACGTCGGGATCGGCCGCGGCCAGCGCACGCAGCGCGTCGAGCGCGCGATCGATGTCGTCGTGCACGGACACTTCCACTTCGAGATCGAGGCGGCGCGTCGGGTTGCGCGTGTAGTTGCGGATCGAGCTGCCCCACAGCGCGCTGTTCGGCACGTACTCGCAGATGCCGTCCGGCTTGGTGAGACGCGTCATGAAGAGCCCGACCTCGTCGACGGTGCCCGCGACGCCCGAGCCGCCGTCGATGTAGTCGCCCACCTTGAACGGCCGCAGCAGCAGAAGCATGATGCCGGCCGCGATGTTCTGCATCGTGCCCTGCAGCGCGAGCCCGATGGCGAGGCCGGCCGCGCCGAGCACCGCGACGATGCTCGCGGTTTCGATGCCGAGCTGCGACAGCGCGCCGACGATCGCGACGATGCGGATGCCCCACACCGCGACGTCGCAGAGGATCGGCCGCAGCGTGTCGTCGACGCGCTCCTTGTTCGAGAGCAGCCGGTTCAACCAGTTGCCGACGCGTTTCGACAGCCACCAGCCGGCGACGAGCAGCGCCAGGCCGGCGGACAGCTTGAGGGAGAGGGCGGACAACGCGTTCCACAGGAACGTCCAGCGTTCCGGATGAAAATGATCGAGAAACATGACGGGATTCCGGTTTTGAACACACAGTGCTCGGCGCGTGTCGCGCGCCGGCAGCCCTCGACTGTACACGGCAGCGCGGGTTCGGCGCGAATGCGTGGCGTCACGACTGCGTTGTTTTAGTACGAGTATTAAGCTGGCTTTCAAGAAAATAAGACAAGTCCTATTTTGCCGTTTCGACCGCGCCGATACACTTGCTTTCGAGTAGCCGGATCGCGACGATCGTTCCTCCGCGAAGCCTGGTTTTTTCCCGATTTTTCAATGAATAGCGAGTGACGACGTCATGCGGTCAGACCTGCGTTTACGTGTCGCACGCGAGCAAGGTCGACCCGCACCTCGCGGCGATCACCGTTTCCCGATTGGCCGTGCATTACTGCGCGGCATCATCGCGGCGGCCTGCGTGGCCGGCGCACAGGGCGCGGCAGCGCAGGCGTTTCACGACGCCGCGCCGGTCGCGCCCGCGACGGCGGAAACCACCGACCTTGACGACGTGCCTTTCTTCAACTCCGCGCGTACGACGTGGGGCGGCCTGCGTGCATCGTCCGCGCCGCTCGACGTCGCGTACGTGTCGCACGCGTTGAACGTGTCGACCGGCATCGGGCGCGGCGATCCGGTGGCGCGCTTCGGCGCCTGCGTCGCGTATCGCGTGCTGTGCGAGACCGCGCGCGACGCGGTCGAACGCGGTTATGCGTCGCGGTTCCATTACGGGCTGGCGTCGGCGCTGCCGGCGACGGGTGTGCAGTCGGCGTGGGCGCGAGGCGCGGTCGATCTGGCATCCGCCGAGCCGTTCACGCTCGCGCAGCCGGATCGCGGCACGCGGGCCGGCGCGATCGTCGACAGCCTGCACGCGTCGCTGGCGCGCGCGGATCTGCCGGCCGGCGTCGCCGCGCAGGTCGTCCGCGTGCTGGCCGGGCGCGTCGATCCGACGCAGCACGGCGCGCAGGGCGATACGTTCCGCGTGGCATTCGAGCCCGACCACGACGCAGCGCGGCCGGGCCGCGTACGCGTGACGGCGCTCGACGTCCGCTTTCGCGGGCAGAGTGTCGCGGCCGTGTGGTTCGCGCCGCAGGCCGGCTCGCCGGGTGCCTATTACGAACTCGACGGCATGCCGCTCGCCGGCGCGCGCTTCGCGATGCCGGTCGCCGCGACGCGCATCAGCTCGCAATTCGGCACGCGCGTGCATCCGGTGAGCGGGGCGCGTCACGTGCATTCGGGCGTCGATCTCGCGGCGCCTGCCGGCCGCGCCGTTCATGCGTCGGAGCGCGGCGTCGTGACGTTCATCGGCACCGAGCCGCGCGGCTACGGCAAGTACGTGGTGATTCGCCATGACGGCGGCTACGCGTCGTACTACGCGCACCTGTCGGCGTTCGAGCCGACGTTGCGAACCGGCGCGCGCGTCATGCGCGGTCAACGCGTCGGCGCGGTCGGCAGCACGGGCACGGCGACCGGCCCGCATCTGCATTTCGAGGTTCGTCGGCATGCCCGTCTCGTCGATCCGATCGAACTCGTGCATGCAGCCAAAGCGGCGCAGCTGAAGGGCGCGCAGCGCGTGGCGTTCAACCGCGTGGCGCGTGACGCACGCACGCAACTGGCGTCGGCCGCGTTCGCGCAGCCGATGGCGATGTCGACGGCTGCCGGGCCGCAGGCGGGGTGATCGGTGCGAGCCTGCGCTCGCAGAGGGCCGAAGCACACCGGCCAGTCGCCACGCCGGGCGGCGTGGCGACGACCGTCAGGCGCCTGCGGTTCAACCCAGCGGCCAGTTCAGGATCGCGATGCCGTCGTTGTAGTCGCCGTCGCCGCCATCTTCCGATCCGACCAGCCCGAAGTAGGTCTTCTTGAAGATGTCGACCTGACGCGAGCCGATCTTCGACGGCTTGCCGTTCGCCGTCACGACCACACGCACCTTGCCCTTGCCGGAGTTCACGATCTGCGTGTTCAGGTTCGCGTCCTGCGTGCCGGCGCCCTGGAACGTCGCGGCCGGCTTCGGATTGTCGTCGACGAAGACCTCGATCGTCTGCTGCGCGGACGAATTGACCAGCGCGGTCACGCCGAAGGCGATGTTCGGCGGCAGGTTGAAGACGCCGTCGCGTTCGCCGCCGCCGGTCGGCACGGGCTCCGGCTGCACGGGTTGCGGCGTCGCTTGCGAGAAGTAATTGACCACCGCGCCGACGCCGAACTTCGCCGCGGCGCCGGGCAACACGCCCGGCGCGCCGGCCCACGTCACCGTGCACGCGACGACCTGGCCGGTCGCATCGGTTTTCACCTTGTTCTGCCAGCTGCCGACGTCGAAGCTGTACGGGATCGTCGCGATATCGACGAACACGTCGTACTGCGGCAGTTTATCGACGAGCTGCGCGGTCATGAACTGACGCATCCGGTCGAGCACCGCCTGATCTCCATTGGCCTGCACGGCAGTGGCGTCGTTGCCCGCGAGTTGCAGCAGCGCGTACAGATCGTCGTGGGTAAAAGGTTGTGACATGTCGTCCTCGTCTTGATGGAAAGTCTCGCGCCGCGCGGCCGGTGAACCGATTTCACCGGGCCGCGCACGGCGCTGAGCGTGGAACTGCAAATGACTGCTCGAACGATTCGCAATGCAGGGTAGGCATAGCCATTGCGATGTTTCGCCACCGCCGCCGTTCAGCCGAGCGGCCAGTTCAGGAACACGATGCCGTCGTTGTAGTCGTCGTCGGCGCCATCTTCCGACCCGACGATCCCGAAATAAGACTTCTTGAAAATGTCGACCTGCCGCGAGCCGAGCCGCGACGGCCTGCCGTTCGCCATCACGATCACGCGCACCCGTCCCTTGCCCGAGTCGAGCACCTTCGTGCCGAGGTTCTGGTCCTGCACGCCGGTGCCCTTGAACGTCGCGGCGGGTTTCGGGTCGTCGTCGATGTAGATGTCGATCGTCTGGTCGTTCGCCGCGTGGGCGAGTGCGGTGACGCCGAACTTGATGTTCGGTGGCAGGTTGAACGTGCCGTCGCGTTCGCCGCCGCCGATGTTGCCCGATCCGTCGCCACCGGTTTCGGCGCCCGGATTGCCGCCGCCTTGCGACGGCGATGGCGTGGCCGCTTCCCCGATCGCGGACAGGCTCGCGTACGAATCGATATGCATCGCACTGCCGCGCACGCTTTTCCACTGGCCCTTCACGAACGTGACGCCGCTGCCGGCGTCGATCGTCGCGACGAGCGTGAACGGCATGCGTCCGGTGCTTTCGGGCACCTTCGACGAATAGGTGAAGCAGCCGTCCGCGACGACGCCCTTGTCGGTCGCGATCGCGAAATAGATGCCCGGGAAGTTGTTGCCGGTCGCGTAAGGTGTCGGCACGTTGAGGATGACCTGCAATTTCCCGTCGCGAATCCCGGCCTTCGCGATGTCGATGTACAGGCCCGGGATATCGACGTAACGCTCCGACGTCGCGACGGGCGCGCTGACGATCGAAGCGGAAAGGAGCTGCATGGATGTCTCCTGTAATGAGGCGGTTTTTTCTGGATGGGGCGTGAGGGTCCGCGGAACGCGGCGCAAACCCGCCGGCCGCCATGGAGGCGGGCGGCAGCGATCCAGCGTCGATTGCGCGTCAGGTCAGCCGATCGGCCACTGGAGTACGACGATCCCGTCGTTGTAGTCGCTGTCGTGGCCGTCTTCCGACACGACGATCCCGAAGTTGACCGTGAACGGCGAGCCGTCCGATTTCTTGCCGGTGATCGGCGCGAGGCGCGCATCGGTCGCCGATTTCTTCCCGTTTACCGACACTTCGAAACGGATCTTGCCGTTGCCGGAATTCAGCGTGGCTTCGCGCGGGCCGTCGCGCGTCGTCAGCTTGTGATACGCGGCGGGTTCCTGGCTGTCACCGATAAAAAGCTTGATGTGCTGTTGCTCGGCTGCATTCGCGAAGAAAATCGCACGGAAATCGGTATTCGGCGGAATCGAAAACTCGCCGGCGCGATTGGATGACGTTTGAGAGTCGGCCATGATTGCCTCCAGATGGTTATTGGATAAGGCATGCGCCTTGTCGCGCAAACGTTTTCAGTTTGAAGCGCGACATACAAAGCATGGCGAAAAATAAATAAAAAAATATTCAAGTGGGAATGGTTATTGTTCGGTAAATCGAAAAGCGGCGCTAATCGATTTAATGAAATGTGCTAAATGAAGGGGGTTTCGATATATTCGAGAAATGGTATCGATACGTATATCGGTTTCTTGAATGATGCGAGAGCGCGCAACGCGGAGCAAGACGGGCGAGGCGCAATCGGGCTTCGGAGCAGACGCTCGACGTTCGCATATGGCAGCGTTTCGTTTCAACATCGACATCTCTGTCGTGGCCGCGCCCACCGGCCACCGTCGAACGTCCACACCGAAACCCGATCGCAAGGGAGGGTGTGCGGCGACCGGCGAAGAGGACAGACCGACTCACTCCGAACATGAATAGGGCCTTACCGGCGCCGCACCCGTGAAGCATATCGACGGGGGACGGCGCCGCCTATCGGACGGGACTGATTCTGCGCGAACGCGCGTGTCGCGGGATCGGGCGAGGCGGAAGCGCACTCGTCCCCGGTTGACAACCGTGGCCACCCTGTGATTTGATGCCGGCCATGCACGCCGCTCAGTTCCTCTTCTCGCTACGACTACTAGCCCGCTTCTCCGGGCTGGGTCTGCGGCTGCGCGCTTTCCATCTGCTTCGTTCCTGAAGCGCCAGATTTTCCCCGCATCACCGACCTGGCCCCGGTTGTCGACCGGCGCCTGAGTTCGTCTTTCTTCCGTCATCACTCCGCTCCGTCCCGGTCGCTCAACCGCCAAGGCTGTCGTTTGCCGTACCGCTTTGCCGTTGTGCCGATTTTTTGCCGTTTTTACCGCTGCGCATGTAGCCGGCTCCTGACGCCGAAGGCTGCCGCGCCGCGTTTCACCGACAAACTGACCGAGGACCGACATCATGATGCTGAAGAACCCCGCGACGAAATACCGGCCGTTCACGCCCGTCAATCTGCCCGACCGCACGTGGCCGTCGCGCACGATCACGCAGGCGCCGATCTGGATGAGCACCGACCTGCGCGACGGCAACCAGGCGCTGTTTGAACCGATGGACGCCACGCGCAAGATGCGGATGTTCAAGACGCTGGTCGCGATCGGCTTCAAGGAAATCGAGGTTGCGTTCCCGTCCGCGTCCGAAACCGATTTCAACTTCGTTCGCGAGCTGATCGAAGGCGGTCACATTCCCGACGACGTGACGATCGAAGTGCTGACGCAGGCGCGCGACGATCTGATCGAGCGCACCTTCGCGTCGCTGCGCGGCGCGAAGCGCGCGATCGTGCACCTGTACAACGCGACCGCGCCGGAATTCCGCAAGATCGTGTTCGGCCTCGATCGCGACGGTGTGAAGCAGCTCGCGGTGAACGCCGCGCGCACGATCAAGCGGTGCGCCGATGCGGCGACCGGCACGCAGTTCACGCTGCAGTACAGCCCGGAAACGTTTACGGCGACCGAACTCGAGTTCGCGAAGGAAGTCTGCGACGCGGTGTTCGACGTGTGGCAGCCGACGCCGGCGCGCAAGTCGATCGTGAACCTGCCGGCCACGGTGGAAATCGGCACGCCGAATTACTACGCGGACCAGATCGAATGGATGCACCGCAACCTCGCGCGCCGCGATTCGCTGATCCTGTCCGTCCATCCGCACAACGATCGCGGCACCGCGGTCGCGGCGGCCGAACTTGCGGTGATGGCCGGTGCCGACCGGATCGAAGGTTGCCTGTTCGGCAACGGCGAACGCACGGGTAACGTCGATCTCGTGACGCTCGCGCTGAACCTGTACACGCAGGGCGTCGATCCGGGCCTCGATTTCTCGCAGATCAACGAAGTCGCGCGCACGTCCGAGGAATGCACGCAGTTGCCGATCCACCCGCGTCATCCGTATGTCGGCGACCTCGTGTTCACCGCGTTCTCCGGCTCGCACCAGGACGCGATCAAGAAGGGCTTCGCGGTGCAGCGCGCCGACGCCGTATGGGAAATGCCATATCTGCCGATCGATCCGAACGATCTCGGCCGCACGTACGATTCGATCATTCGCGTGAACAGCCAGTCGGGCAAGGGTGGTATCGCGTACCTGCTCGAACAGGGCTACGGCGTCGCGCTGCCGCGCCGCATGCAGGTCGATTTCAGCGCAGCCGTGCAGCGCCTGACCGACGACAGCGGGCACGAGGTGACGAGCGCGCAGATCTGGTCGTTGTTCCAGCAGGAATACGTCGAAAGCGATGCGCCGCTGCGTTACGTCGGCCATGAGCTGACCGAGCGAGATGGCCGCGAGACGATCGTGCTGACCGCCGACGTGCACGGCGAGCGCCGCGTGCTGCGCGGCGAAGGCAACGGGCCGCTCGATGCGCTGATGCATGCGTTGCATACGCCGCTGCGAATCCAGCATTACGAGGAACGCGCGCTGTCGCAGGGCGCCGACGCGAAGGCGATCGCGATCGCCGAGCTGGCCGGTACGGGGTTGCGCGGCAGTGCATTCGGTGTCGGCGTCGATGCGAATCTGACGACCGCGTCGATTCGTGCGGTGATCAGCGGCGTGAACCGCGCGTATGCGCGCGCGGACGCCGCGGTGCAGGCGACGTTCTTTGACGTGGCGCAGGCGGTGAAGGCCGTGGCGTAAGGGGACGGTGGCGGTCGCGCCGGGGCGCTCCGGTGTGGCCGCGTCGCAGCATGGTCGTTGCATTGCCCGCCGAGGGCAGCGTGCAGCGCCTGCTTCATGAAGTCCAGCCATGCGCGCGTCTTCGCATCGAGATACCGGCGCGACGGATATACCGGAAACATCCCCACTTCATCCGCGCGGTAGTCGGGCAGCGCGCCCGAACGCAGCGCGTCGTCCACGACGAAGTCCGGCAGCAGACCGATGCCTGCGCCTTCCTGTACCGCGATCCCAAGCGATGCGTCGGGTGCCGTCGCGGCGCCGTTCCAGCTCGGTAACGCACATGTGATCGTGAAGCTAGACGAGAAGCGCGTGACGACCGTGCCGACGTTTGAAGCAGCGAAGAACGTGCTGCGTCAGCAACTCGAAGCGCACGCGCAGCAGCGTGCGCTCGGGGTGGTGGTCGACAAGCTCGCTCAGCAGGCGACGATTCAGCAGTAAGCGGGGGTGTCAGGAAGTCGGTGGATCGTGTGATTCGCGGGGTGAGGCCGCTGCCGTTTGTGATGGCAGCGGCTTTTCTTTTGCGTCGAGCGTGTGCAGCGTGGCATAGGAGGGTAGATCGTTCGGCTAGCTGCGCGTAAAGGAGCGGGCTTGACGCAGGCGCAAGTCGCGGAGCGAATGGGAACCACAACATCCGCCGTATCCAGGCTCGAAGCCTCGCTGTCGAGCGAGAAGCATTCGCCGTCGTTTTCGACGCTGCGCAAATACGCTGCCGCATGCGGAAAGAAGCTCATTATCTCGTTTGCGTGACCGGGCCTGAAGTGCGCTGCGGTTAGCGTCGCGTCCGTCTCGACGGGTGAAGCGATGCGCGATGTGAGCGCGAGCGCGGCTTTGGTGGTCAGTTCCTTGGCGTCGTCGAAATGCAGATCGGCGAGCACGTTGCTCGTACAGCGAGACGCTACGTGTGGCAGTTGCATCCATGCGGCGGCAACTCCTTTGTTTTCGAATACGTCAATCGCACGTGCGATGCGATCCGATTCCTCGGCAGAGAGGCGCTCCGATTCGACGATACTGCGTGGGATCGTCGGACACGGGAGTTTCGGACCTACGAGTAATGTCTCGACCGGTTCATGCTGAAAATCAACTGCGTTCCGTAAGGCGATGTTGGTTACCATCCCTTGACCGATCAGTCGACGTAGTTCGAGCACATCGAATTGATCGAGAGAATTCTTGATGTCGTCGTAGACGGCTTCCAATCTCGTCGAATCGATATGTTGCCTGTTCGATTTCGTCGCCGTTGTACGGCCGCTGGTGGATTGCTTCAATGGCATCGCGAAACACCTCTCTACTGGAACGTCGAGACACCCATTCAGGATTCGACCTATGAGCGGCGAAGCAATCGTGTGCGGCCAGCGTTGAGGACACGTCGACCGGTTTTTAAAATCAGCCCGGTCCGATTGGCTGTAACAATCCGCCACGTTGAATGGATCGAGTGTGGCGACGGAGCCGCTTCGGCGGCGCCCGTTGAGCTCGGCCGTAGTCATGCTATGCAATTCGATAGCATTTATTCCTAACGCATGCCTCATGCGAGCGCTGATGCGCTTTCGGCTGCCACACACTTCTTGAAGCCGAGCTCTAGGCCGTCAGACTGAAACCGTGATTCCCGCCGGGCCAGACTCCCTCGCCGGCCTCACCACGATTTCCACATGCTGGCCGAACGACGCCAGCGTCAGCATCAGTTGGTCCAGCGTCACGTTCCGGAGCCGCTCGCGCTGCTCGGGGGTGACTACCGGCCGAGCCATTTCGGAGAGGGCCGCAGCCTCTTCTTCGGTCAGGCCGCGCGACGCCATCAATGCATTGAGCTTCAGTACGAGGACGGACTTGGCCGTCAGTTCACCGACGTCGTAGTAGTCGAAATCGTCAGGCACGTTGTCGCTGCGTTGATTCGATGCGTCGTCGTTCATCACGCTTCCTCCGTCATCATCGAAAAGCGCCGCTGCTGCCCGGTTCCGCGATCGATATCGGGGAATCCCGCGTTCTTGACCGAAGCGCAATCCGCGTCGTCTATCGGCGTGCTCACCAGCCGCTTGTGCGACACCTCGATTCGCAGGCGCTGCTCGGGATCGAAGCCTGCTGCCTCGATCCACCGGCCGCACAGTTTCGTCCACAGATACACGACAGGTGGTGCCATGTCGGACAGCCTGATGTGCGGAATGACGCGGCGAGATTGAAATGGCGATTGCGGGGAGACAAAACAATCGCGGAAATACGTTGGTGCGTTATGATTCGCGCCAGCCATGGTCAACTCCTTGGTGATGAGTTGGTTGTGGTCAGCGGCCCGCAGGTGGTAACAGCACCTGCGGGCCGCGCTCGTTTGCGCAGCCGATTTCGAGCGCCGCTCCATCACATGCATTGCATGCCGAAGCAGCCCAAGACTCTCCGCGAAAACGTGCAACCAATGTAGCGGAGAACATCGGGCGTCAGGCACCGGTCATGTACGAATTCATCGGCATTGGCCATTTGGCCGATGCCTGGAATGCTTGCTGCACAACGATGCCGGGACATTCGCATGGGCTCGACGCCTCCTCGTTTCATCGTCGATGTGTCAGAAAGCGTTTCAGAGACGGCTTCGGTCGGCCCACCGTGCGCCGCGCGAGTATCTCGTTCTCGCCCTGCCGATAGCGTTCGAACTCGCGCACGAACGCCGCCGCGACGGAGGCGGCGGAAACCGCGTCCGCGAAGCGCGTGCATTGCCCGTTACGGGCATCGGGTCGGCGGGTGAGACGGTGGCGGTTGCGATGGCTGTGGCGTCGAATGCCGTGGTCGCTCAAGCCGCGATGCCGCGACGCCGCGGCACGCCGTGCGACGCCGCCAGTGCGGCAGGCCGCCTCAGCGGCCGATACGCCGGCGGCCGCGCCGGTATCGATTCGACCCACGCCGTCGGCATGACGGCCGCCGAGTTCACGCAATGGCTTGCCGCGACGCGCGATACGTCGCGACCGGCAGCGGGCCGCACCGATCTTTCGGTCGAGGCCTGAGTCATACGCGGTTTATCTCCCACGGACTTCGGGGAGGTGTCACGCGCCTCGCCTCCCCTCGACGGAGGACCGTCCTTGCGACGCCGTGCATCAGCGTCGCTTCCATCGTTTCCATATTTCGACTATTATCGAAATATGGAAACGAACGAAACCATTGCCGCACTCGCGGCGCTCGCGCATGAATCCCGCCTCGCGATTTTTCGCGCGCTCGTGCAGGCCGGGCCGCAAGGCATGCCGGCCGGCCAGATCGCGACGCTGCTCGCCGTGCCGCCGTCCTCGCTGTCCTTTCACCTGAAAGAACTGGCGCACGCGCAGCTCGTGACGAGCCACCAGGACGGCCGTTTCGTGGTCTATTGCGCGAATTTCGACACGATGAACGGGCTGCTCGGCTATCTCACGGAAAACTGTTGCGGCGGCAATCCGTGCTCGCCGGTGTCCGGCTGCTCGCCTTCCGGAAAGGCCGACCGCCCCCGTCAATCCTGACGTGCATTCGCGCGCCCTGCCCATGACCACGAACGTCCTGATCCTCTGCACCCACAACTCGGCGCGCAGCGTGCTGGCCGAGGGCATGCTCAATCACTGGGCTGCGAAGCTCGGCAAGGATGTGCGTGCCTACAGCGCCGGCAGCGCGCCGAGCGGCCGTCTGAATCCGTTCGCGCTGGAAGCGCTGACGCATGCCGGTGTCGACGTCAGCGGCTATCGCAGCAAAAGCTGGGACGAATTCGTCGGCGACGATGCGCCCGACATGCGCGTCGTCATCACGGTGTGCGACAGTGCGGCGTCCGAGACGTGCCCGTACTGGCCGGGCAGCCCGGTCAAAGTGCACTGGGGCTACGCCGATCCGTCGAACGCGACGGGTGGCGACGACGGCAAGCGTCTCGCCTTCGGACTGACACGGCAAGCAATCGGCTATCGGATGCTGCAGTTGCTGGCGTTGCCGCTCGATCGTATGAATGACGACGCACTCCGGGCAGCGCTGATTGAAATCGCGCAACACTGATCGCGCGCAGTGCGATTTGCCGAAACGGCGGCTGCCCATGACTTCAAGACCGAATCATCCAATGAATACGCCGGACGTCACGCCGCCCGGTACGGCGGTCGCGCAACCCGCGATCAACTTCTTCGAACGCTACCTCACCGTCTGGGTGGCGCTGTGCATCGTCGCGGGTATTGCGCTCGGTCAGGTGCTGCCGGGCCTGTTTCAGGCGATTGGCCATATCGCGTATGCCCAGGTCAATCTCCCGGTCGGGCTGCTGATCTGGGTGATGATCATCCCGATGCTCGTCAAGGTCGACTTCGGCGCGTTGCATGAAGTGCGTCGGCACGTGAAAGGCATCGGTGTCACGCTCGTCGTGAACTGGCTCGTCAAGCCGTTCTCGATGGCGTTCCTCGGCTGGCTGTTCATCCGCCATCTGTTTGCGCCGCTGCTGCCGACCGAACAGCTCGACAGCTATATCGCCGGGCTGATCCTGCTCGCTGCCGCGCCGTGCACGGCGATGGTGTTCGTGTGGAGCCGGCTGACGGGCGGCGATCCGCTGTTTACGCTGTCGCAGGTCGCGCTGAACGACAGCATCATGGTGATCGCGTTCGCGCCGCTGGTCGGCCTGCTGCTGGGGATGTCGGCCATCACGGTGCCGTGGGCGACGCTGCTCACGTCGGTCGTACTCTACATCGTCATTCCGGTGGTCCTCGCGCAGATGCTGCGCAAGCGATTGCTCGCGAATGGTCAGGCGGCGTTCGATGCCGCGATGACGAAGATCGGCCCGTGGTCGATCGCCGCGCTGCTGGCTACGCTCGTGCTGCTGTTCGCGTTCCAGGGTGAAGCGATCTTGAAGCAGCCGCTGGTGATCGCGCTGCTCGCGGTGCCGATCCTGATCCAGGTGTTCTTCAATTCCGCGCTCGCATACTGGCTCAATCGCGCGGTCGGCGAAAAGCACGCCATCGCGTGCCCGTCGGCGCTGATCGGCGCATCCAATTTTTTCGAGCTGGCGGTCGCGGCCGCGATCAGCCTGTTCGGCTTTCATTCCGGCGCGGCGCTGGCCACCGTCGTCGGCGTGCTGATCGAGGTGCCGGTGATGTTGCTGGTCGTGCGCCTCGTCAACCGGTCGAAGGACTGGTACGAGTGCCGGGCTTGAAATCGCGAGAGCATCTACCTATGACCGACTACCTGAACGACTTGCCGCAACTCGACGTCGAACTGTTCCGTGTGCCGGACGCCGTGCAACTGCGGCCTGCGGCGCCGTCGACGCATCCGCCGCGGCTTTTGCTGCTGTACGGTTCGCTGCGCGAGCGTTCGTTCAGCCGCCTATTGATCGAGGAAGCCGCACGGCTGCTCGTGGCGATGGGTGCCGAAGTGCGTGTGTTCAATCCGAGCGGCCTGCCGCTGCCCGACGACGCGCCCGACAGTCATCCGAAAGTGGTCGAGCTGCGCGAGCTCGTGATGTGGTCGGAGGGAATGGTGTGGTGTTCGCCGGAACGGCACGGCGCGATGACGGGGATCATGAAGGCGCAGATCGACTGGATTCCGCTGTCGGTCGGCGCCGTGCGGCCGACGCAGGGCAAGACGCTCGCGGTGATGCAGGTGAGCGGCGGTTCGCAGTCGTTCAACGCGGTGAACCAGATGCGCGTGCTCGGGCGCTGGATGCGCATGCTGACCATCCCGAACCAGTCGTCGGTGGCCAAGGCGTTCATGGAATTCGACGAGGCGGGGCGGATGAAGCCGTCTGCCTATTTCGATCGCGTCGTGGACGTGATGGAAGAACTCGTGAAGTTCACGCTGCTGACGCGCGACGTTTGCCCGTATCTGGTCGATCGGTACAGCGAGCGGAAGGAAAGCGCCGACCAACTCTCGAAACGCGTCAATCAATCGCATATCTAGCGTTCGTCATCGAACGAACGCCGGGACGGCTGGACCAGTCGGATTCGAGCCGTGCCGCATCTAGCCGCGGCGCGTACGGTCGGATCACGCGCGTGAGCGTGTGAAACAGCGCACATTCTCCTTTCGAGCGGCGCGCGCATGCTGGCGGATCAAGTGCAACAGGCAGTCGATGAAGCAACGCGCCGCTCGTCGATCCGCGCGCCGTGCCGCGTGAACAGATGGTCGATCAGCGCGGCCTGGCCGCCCGCCGACGAATTCGGCATCAGTCGCGATCGAGCAGTTCGTGCACCGACGTCGCGCGTTCGCGCGGATGCCGGGCACTCACCATCACCGACGTGTCGTAGCGCAATAGCGGCTCGGACGCGAATTCGTGCGCGGCGCCGGTCATTGGACGGACGTGTCATTCGGCCGATACCGAACAGGTGGCGCGGCTTCTCGTCAGCCGCGGGGCGTTACTGCCCGAAGCGTTGCGTGACGGTGTCCTTCAACCGTGCGGCGGTCAACTCGCCCATGTGCGATTCGACGAGCTCGCCTTTTGCGTTGAAGAACAACGTGGTCGGCAACCCGCGCGAACCATACGCGTGCATCGCATGCAGCGACGGGTCGAGCAGCACGTGGTCGAAGCGCAGGCTCTGCTGGTCGAGGAAAGCGCGCACGGCTTGCGCGCTTTCCCCCTGGTTGAGCATCAGTATGGTGATGCCCGGGTGGTTGCGCTGCGCCTGTTCGAGGATCGGCATCTCGCGGCGGCACGGCGCGCACCACGTTGCCCACAGATTCACGACGGCCGGCTTGCCGACGAAGCCAGCCGGCAATACGGGCGTCGAATCGAGCGCCTGGAGCCGCATCTCGGCAAGCGGCGGCGCACCGCGCTGCAACGTCGCCAGCGTGCCTTGCGCGATGCCCCACGCACCGAGGCCCGCGACGATGCCGGCCAGCACCGGCCGACGCAATGCGGGCAGGCGGCGCAGGCGCCAGCCGGCGAACACCAGCGCGGCCGCGATGCCGATGCGCGCGTCGAAGCCGCCGTCGCCGAGCGCGACGATTGCGCGCGGTGACGCCGCATAGTCCGGCCACCACTGCGCGACGTAACCGGCACGCGCGGCAATCAACCCGAGCAGCAGCGCATCGAGGATCAGGCTCGACGCGGTTTTGTGATGCCCGTCCGGCGGGCGGCGCTGGATGACACGCGCGACGAGCCACGCCAGCAGCGCGGCGACGGCGACTGCAACGACGCGGATCGAGAAGGGACCGATGCTCAGCATGAAGTAGGAAGAATGGACGTGATCGAGCGGGGCAGAAGACGGGCTCGTCCGCCGCGGCGACGAGCCGTCGACAGTCGTGCGGCGTTTCGACCGGTTGCCGCGCATGAGGGTTCCCTTCGCGAACGTAACGGCGTGTTGCGGCTCGTGATGGGCCTCCCCGGCAGCTCAGGCGTGCATGATGTTCACGTTTGGGTCGGCGCGACGGGTTTGCACCGAGGAAGTCGAGATAATGTGCGGCGAGTGACGAACGGCGTTGGAGATTTGCTATTGCTTTCGCAGCGGCGTCGCTTCGCGGGCGATTACTGGCCGTTGCCCGCCCCTGCTTCACCGAGCCGATACGCGGTAAAGAATTCGTACCACGGCGACCCTTGCGCGACCGGCACGCCGAGCGCGGCCGTGCGCTGTTTCAGCGCGCCGAATACGTCGTTGATGAGTGCATTCGTCGCGCTGTCGCGGAATGGAATCGATTGCGTCCGCCCCGCGGCGAACGCGCCGTACGCGATCGCGAGCAGGCGTGCGCGGTCGTTCGTGCCCGCGATCGTCGCGTCGATCGTTTCGACGAAACGCGGCCGGTCCTCATCGCGCGCTGCGGACAGGCACAGGAACACGATCGCCGACAGTTCGTGCGGATCTTTCTCGCGCAGCAGCGCGGGCAGCCGTGTCACGATCCGGTCCACCCGTTCCTGACGCAGCGCATCGCCGAAGTCGAGCACGGCGGTCATGGGGTTCGTGTCTGTTTTCAGGCGGTCGAGCGCCAATTGCTGGGCCGACGGCGCGCCGTCCTGCGCTGCAGCCGATGCAGACCGCAACGTATCGGCCACCTGCTGAGTCCATTCCGGAAAAATCATTCGCACGTTGCCGAACTGCTCGCCGCCTTCCGCGGCCGGGTTCCACCGATAAACGATCGTGCCGCCGTGAATGAACGGCGAATACAGGTGCTCGGGCGTTTGCGGCAGCGGCCGCCGGTTGATCGGCAGCCACGCGAGCGTGAGCCAATCGTAGCGGCCTGCCGCGGGGACGGCCGGGCTCGAACTCGCGACGACCTGCCACGTGCCGCGATTCGCGTAGCGGCGGCGCGCGTCGGGCACCGGGACCGTCCGGCCTTTCGCGGTGTCGAAATACGTCTTGCCCGTGATGCTCGCGCCGCTGTCGGCGGCTGGCGTAATGGTCGAGATGACCCACGACGCGCCGTCCGCCGAGCGGTAGTCGGACAGCTTCAGCGTCGCCACGTCGTGCACCATGCGCGTTTCCGCCGCGACGGGGCTCGGCGTGGCATCGGCGAGCGCGGAGAAGATACCTGGCATGGGCTTTCCTCGGAATCGGGTGCGTATCGTCGAGGCGATGCGCGGTGGCACGGGTGGCGGTGTCGTAACTGTAGAACGTCGTGACCGGAAACGGAAACTGGCCAAACGGGGTAATCGGTGCACGTCGTTCGCGCTTCGGCTTACCATGCACATCCTGAGCCGACGACGCCCACCGGGCGGGAACACGCATGACCGACACGAAAGCCATGACCGAACACTGGACACAGGTAGCCGACCAATGGATCGACTGGGCCGGCAAGCCGGGCCACGATGCGTTCTGGAAATATCGCGCGGGGCTCGCGGCCTACATCGGTCGCGGCACCGGCGTCGCGCTGGAGATCGGCTGCGGCGAAGGCCGCGTGAGCCGCGAGTTGAAGGCGCTCGGCTACGACGTGACCGCGAGCGACGCGGTGCCCGCGATGCTCGATGCGGCGCGTCACGCGGATTCCGCGCATCGCTATCAACTGGCCGACGCGGCGGCACTGCCGTTCGATGCCGCCAGCTTCGATCTCGTGATGGCGTACAACGTGCTGATGGATCTCGACGACATGCAAGACGCGTTGAACGAGGCGCGCCGCGTGCTGAAGCCGGGCGGCACGCTGTTCATCTCCATCGTGCATCCGTTCCGCGATCGCGGCGGCTTTGCCGGGCCGCAGCCCGATGCGCCGTTCGTGCTGACGGGCAGCTATTTCGGGCGCGAGCATTTCGACGGCGTGGAAACGCGCGACGGGCTGTCGATGCACTTCGCGGGCTGGTCGCTGCCGCTGCAGGCGTATATGGAGGCGCTGGAGGCGGCCGGGTTCGCGATCGTGTCGCTGCGCGAGCCGCCGCCCGATCATGCCGATACGGATCAACTGAAGCAGTGGGCGCGCGTGCCGCTGTTTCTGTGGATCAAGGCGCGACCGCTGGGGTGAGTGCGGCGGGGACATGTTCCCGGGACGACAAATGAGTGCGTAGGAACGGTGCCCCTCGCGCGGCAGAAAATGACCGGCGGGCCGGTTTTGTATTCCCGGCTATCAAGTGGGCGGCCGTCTCGCCGCGGGCAGGCACGCGTGCCGGCCTGATGCCGAGGCCTTCGCGGCTTACCCCCGCATCGGCGGATTGAGCCGCGCGAACGCCGCTTGCCGGCGATACGGGAAGTACGGATACGGCGCTTCCACTGCGCTTGCCGCATCGAGCTTCGCGACCTGCGCATCGGTCAGCGCCCAGCCGACCGCTCCGAGGTTCTGCCGCAACTGTTCCTCGTTGCGCGCGCCGACGATCACCGACGACACGGTCGGCCGCTGCAGCAGCCAGTTCAGCGCGATCTGCGGCACCGTCTTGCCGGTTTCTTTCGCGATCGCGTCGAGCGCATCGACCACGTCGTACAGGCGTTCGTCGTCGACCGGCGGCCCATAGCTGGCCGTTTCATGCAGGCGGCTGCCTTCGGGCAGCGGCGCATTGCGCCGGATCTTGCCGGTGAGCCGGCCCCAGCCGAGCGGGCTCCACACCAGCGCGCCGAGGCCCTGGTCGGCGCCAAGCGGCATCAGGTCCCATTCGTAGTCGCGGCCGACGAGCGAGTAGTAGACCTGATTGGCCACGTAGCGCGACCAGCCGTGCCGGTCGGCCGCCGCGAGCGACTTCATGATCTGCCAGCCGGCGAAGTTCGACACGCCGATATAGCGGAGCTTGCCCGCGCGCACGAGATCGTCGAGCGTCGACATCACTTCCTCGACCGGCGTGCCGGCGTCGAACGCGTGCAGTTGCAGCAGGTCGATGTAGTCGGTGTCGAGGCGGCGCAGTGCGTCGTCGACGGCGCGCATGAGCCGTGCGCGCGACGTGCCCGCGTCGTTCGGGCCGTCGCCGGTCGGCAGGCCCGTCTTGGTCGAGATCAGCACCTGGTCGCGGCGCCCCTTGAGCGCGGCGCCGAGCACGCGTTCGGACGCGCCGTCGGAATACACGTCGGCCGTGTCGAACAGGTTGACGCCGGCTTCGAGGCAGATGTCGACCAGGCGGCGCGCTTCGTCGACGCCGGTATTGCCCCAGGCACCGAACAGCGGGCCGGCGCCGCCGAACGTGCCGGCGCCGAAGCTCAGGACGGGGACCTTGAGGCCGGAGCGGCCGAGCGTACGGTATTCCATGTGCATTTCCTCCCGTCGTGTGAGCGCGGCGCGGCCGCATATCGATCATCCGGCGATCAATGTACCGTTTGCGACTTTTTCAGATAATCCCGAAGATGACGAAAATATCCTTCGGAAGGAGCGAACAATGCTGCTCGACAACCTCGCGCTGTTCCTGCGTATCGTGGAGAAGGGCGGGCTGGCCGCGGCGGGCCGCGAGGTCGGCCTGTCGCCGGCCACGGTGTCCGAGCGGCTGACGGCGCTCGAGCGCCACTACGGCGCGGCGCTGCTCACGCGCACGACGCGCGCGATCAGCCTGACCGACGAGGGGCGGACACTGGCCGATGGCGCGCGACGCCTGCTGGCCGAGGCCGATGAACTCGAAAGCCGGGTGCGGCTGGGCGTGCAGACGCTGTCGGGGCCCGTGCGGCTGAGTGCGCCGGCCGATCTCGGGCGCGAGCGCATCGTGCCCGTCCTCGACGCGTTCCTGGCCGAGCATCCGGGCGTGACGGTCGACCTGCATCTCGGCGACGGGTATGTCGATCTCGTCGGGCAGGGCCTCGATTTCGCGATCCGTCGCGGCACGCTGGCCGACAGTTCCCTGCGCAGCCGCTCGCTCGGCCGCGCGCGGCGCGTGGTGTGCGCGGCGCCTGCGTATCTCGCCGCACACGGCACACCACGTCATCCGGACGAACTCGCCGCGCACGACTGCATCGTGATGCGCTTCGGCCAGGAGTTGTATGCCGAATGGCCGTTCAGCATCGATGGCGCATTGAAGCGCGTGGTGGTGCGCGGCCGGCGCGTCGCCAACGACGGGGCGCTCGTGCGTGCGTGGTGCATCGCGGGGCACGGCGTCGCGCTGAAATCGCTGGTCGACGTCGAACGGGATCTGGCGTCGGGCGCGCTCGTCGAGGTGCTCGGCGCGTTCTCGCCGGGCGATGTGGATCTGCAGATCGTCTATCCGGGCAGCGTCGCGCAGCCACGGCGCGTGCGCGCGTTGATCGACCGGCTGGCGGAGGCGCTCGCGTAACGGCGCGTGGCCCGTGCGCGGCTGGCGAGACGTTGCGACGGCGATCTCGCCGCGATCGCATCGAATGCGCGCCGGCGCGCGACATCGCAGGCTGAAACCGCTGCTCAAACCCATTGCCCACATTTCGTCATTTAGCTAATATTCAAAACGTCAAACGAAGCCGAACCCCATGGACGACGTCATCCGCATCAGCGCCTTGGCCAACGAAAGCCGTCTCGCCGTGCTGCGCTGGCTCAAGCAGCCGCGCAAGCATTTCCCGCCACAGCCGCACGGCGACTTCGACGAACTCGGCGTGTGCTGCACGTACATCACCGAGAAGCTCGGCATCGCGCCGGCCACGACCACGCGCCACATGCGCATCCTCGCCGATGCCGGCCTCGTGCAGGCCACTCGCGTCGGCAAGTTTACGTACTACAAACGGATCGACGGTGCGCTGCAGCAGCTCGGCCGCGATCTCTCCCAACTCTGACCTGACCGAGGCAACCGACATGGACGAACTCGCCCTGCTGGCCGACGCCGACCGGCGCGCGCACGCGTATCTGGCTGCAACGAGCGACCGGCGCGCGTTTCCCGATGCGGCCGCACTGGCCGGCCTCGCCGCGTTCGACGAAGCGCTGCCCGATGCGGGCCGCCCGGCCGACGAGGTGCTGCGCCTGCTCGACGAGCACGGCACGCCCGCGACGGTCGCATCGAACGGGCCGAACTACTTCGGCTTCGTGATCGGCGCGACGCTGCCGGCCGCGGCGGCGGCCGAGCGGCTGATGCTCGCGTGGGACCAGTGCGCGTCGTCGTACGCGAATTCGCCGGTGGCCGCGACGCTCGAGCGCCAGGCCGCGCGCTGGGTCGTCGAGGCGCTCGGGCTGCCCGAAGGCAGCGCGGTCGGCTTCGGCACCAGCGCGACGGCCTGCACGCTCGTCGCGCTGGTGACCGCGCGGCGCGCGCTGCTCGCGCGCAAGGGCTGGGATATCGACGAGGACGGCCTGATCGGCGCGCCCGAGGTGAAAGTCGTGATTTCCGCGCTCGCGCACATCACGGTGAAGAAGGCGCTGCGCGTGCTCGGCTTCGGGATGAAGCGCATCGTCGTCGCGCCGGTCGACGCGCACGGCCGGATCGACCCGGCGCAGTTGCCGCCGCTCGACGACGTGACGATCTTCTGCGTGCAGGCGGGCGAAGTGAACACCGGCGAATTCGATCCGTTCGCGGCATTGATTCCGCCTGCGAAGGCGGCCGGCGCGTGGGTGCACGTGGACGGCGCGTTCGGCCTGTGGGCGCGGGCGTCGTCGAAGCGCGCGCTGACGGACGGCATCGACGGCGCGGACAGCTGGACGACCGACGGTCACAAATGGCTCAACACGCCGTACGACGGCGCGATGGTGATCTGCCGCGACGCGGCCGCGCTCGCCACCGCGATGAACAGCGACGCCGTGTACCTGAGCGGCGCGCAGGATGCGCAGAAGAACCTGAACCTCGAATTCTCGCGGCGCGCGCGCGGCATTCCCGTGTGGGCCGCGCTACGCTCGCTCGGCCGCGCCGGCGTCGCGACGATGATCGAGCGGCATTGCGCGCAGGCGGCGCGGGTCGCGGACGGCCTGCGTGCGGCCGGCTACGACGTGCTGAACCGCGTCGTGCTGAACCAGGTGCTCGTGCGCGCCGGCACCGACGAGGAAACGGCGGCGATCCTCGAAGCCGCGCAGGCATCGGGCGACGTATGGTTCGGCGCGACCGTATGGCAGGGGCGGCCGGCGTTCCGGATCAGCGTGTCGTCGTGGCGCACCGAGGATGCGCACATCGATCGTCTCGTCGCGTTGCTGACGAAGCTGCGTGGTGCGCACGTGGGTTGAGCGTCACGCTTCGTTTTCCGCCTAAATGGTTGCGTATGCAACTTTCACGAATTCGATGAAGTGCAGCGCAGCCGGCGGAGCCTGCGATACGTCTGCAAGCGTGAAAATATCGGACAATAGCCGTTCCGCGCGGGCCGCGCCGGCACCGCGTCCAACCGAAGCATTCACGCTTGCGAGATCCCCATGTCGACTTCCTTTCCCCGGGAACTGCTGAAGGCCGCCGATATCGCGAAGATGGAACCCACGCGCGCGGTGCATTCGCTCAATCCCAATGCCGTGCGTCTGAAGCGGCAGCTCAGCGACCTGACCGGCCTGACGCAATTCGGCGTTCACCTGCTCACGCTGATGCCCGGTCACGAATCGGCCGAATATCACCGCCACCTGTACGAAGAGGAATTCGTGTATGTGCTGTCCGGTACCGGCGCGGTGACGATCGGCGGGCACGTCAGCGAAATCGGGCCTGGCGATTTCATCGGCTTTCCGCGCGGCGGCGAAGCGCATACGGTGCAGAACACCGGCGAAGCGCCGCTGGAGCTGCTCGTCGGCGGGCAGCGGCTCGAACACGACGTGTGCGAATACCCGCGAGTCGGCAAACGGCTTTATATCGCGGGCGGGCTCGAAGAGTATGTCGAGCTGCCGAAACAGCCGTGACGGTCGGGTGTACGTCATCACCGTAGCAGGCCGTTCGTTCAATGGACGCGCTGGACGGCCGCGGGATGGTGCGTGCACGTCAACCACACGAGGACTTCCCGTTTCGGACGACTTGAGCGACACCTGTCGTCGGCGCGTGCATCGCGAAGCAGTGAGGGGCGCGAGCGCGGCCACGCCAGATTCGCGATTCGTGCGCCGAACGAGCCCGATTTCAATGGAACGACTGCAGCCGGCAGCTGCCTACCTCGATGCGTCAGATCCCTTTTCTTGCCTTTGCACTCGCGGCCCTTGTGCCCGGCCTGGTGTGGTCGTATTTGGCCGACGATCCCGGCTCGCTCAAATATTCCATTCCGATCGCCTACTTCGGCACCGCAGCGTTCGCGGTCCCGCAATATCTGCTGGTCACGAAATACTGGCGCGTTTCCATCATTTCATCGTGCCTGTGCGGCGGCATCACGGGGTTGTTGACGTGGATTGCCACTTGTTTCATTTACACGTCCATCTGGAATGACGATGTTTTCAAGGGCGGCTTGTCGGCCGTTCTGGGTTTCCTGGCGTGCCTGGGCCTGGGGGCACTGGCGGGCTTGGTGTTCTGGCTGATGCATCGTTGGCAGCGATCCAAAGGGTAAATCCGCTTCTCGCGACCCCGTCACGCTTATGATGGGGGAACGCCACTGACAGGGTTCCTACGCCATGGACGCGCCGCTCCCGCCGATGTCTGCCCCGATTGCCGAAACCGCTCCTGAAACCGAAGCCGCCGGCGAGCCGCGCGCGTCGCGCGTGCACCAGCCGGTCGCGCTCGTCACCGGTTCGACGTCGGGGATCGGGGCGGCCGTCGCGCGGCGTCTCGCGGCCGACGGCTACCTGGTGATCCTGCATTCCCGCAGCTCGGCCGACACCGGACGCGCGATGGCGCGCGAACTCGGCGGCGCGTATGTGCAAGCCGATCTCGCCGACGATGCCGAACGCGTGCGGCTGATCCGCGACGCGCTCGCGGTGCACGGCCGGCTCGACGTACTCGTCAACAATGCGGGCATCAGCCGCGTGATTCCACATGACGATCTCGCGGCGGCCACGCCCGACGTGTGGCGCGAGATGCATGAAATCAACGTGATCGCGCCGTTCCGGCTGGTGGCCGAAGCGGAGGCCGCGCTGCGCGAAGCGGCGTCGCACGGGCGGGCCGGGTGTGTTGTGAACGTCAGCTCGCATGCGGGCGCGCGGCCGAAGGGCGCGTCGATTCCGTATGCGGCCGCGAAGGCCGCGCTCAATCACACGACGCGGCTGCTCGCGCGCACGCTTGCGCCGGCGATTCGCGTCAATGCGGTCGCGCCGGGGCTCGTCGATACGCCGCTCACCGCCGACTGGACGGAAGCGCAGCAGCTCTGGCGGGAGCGTGCACCGATGCGGCGCGCGGCGACGCCGGACGATATCGCGCAGACGGTCGCGATGCTCGTCGCGTCCGATTACGTGACGGGCGAGATCGTGATGCTCGACGGCGGGTTGAATCTGACGTGAGGCGCTGAGGCGGCGGCGCGGCGGCACGCGGTTATCGCGTGTGCAACGGCCGGGTCATTCGAAGAAGCGTCGTGCGATCAGCCGAGGTTCGACCGCAGCCGCGCGAGCGCCTGATCGTGCGTGCGCTCGAACTTGAGCGGCGTGACCGAGATATACCCGTCGCCGAGCGCGACCGTTTCCGAATCCGCATCGTCGTCGCGCGGCGCGCGCGCGAGCTTCAGCCAGTGATAGTCGATCTCGCGCGGATCGCGTCCCGACACGATCTCGACGCCCTGCAGCGTGCCGGCGCCCTGGTTCGTCACCTTCAGGCCGCGCACGTCGTCGGCCGGCCGCGGCGGGAAGTTCACGTTGAGGCACGCGTCGCTGTCCCAGCCGGCGGCGACGAGCCGGCGAATCACGTCCGGCGCATGCGCGAGCGCCGTGCCCCACGGCACCGCGTTGCGATCGGTGAAGGCCTGGCTCAGCGCGATGGCCGGCACGCCCACGAGCATGCTCGTCATCGCCGCGCCGACCGTCCCGGAAAACACCGTTTCGGTGCCGAGATTCGCGCCGCGATTCACACCGGACAGCACGACGTCGGGCCGCGCGCCCTTCATCAGGTGGCTGACCGCGATCGCGACGCAATCGCCGGGCGTGCCGCGCACCGCGAAGCGGCGCTCGCCCTTGCGATGCACGCGCAGCGGTTCGTGCAGGCTCAGCGAATGCGACGTGCCGCTCTGGTCCTCGGATGGAGCCACGATCCACACTTCGCGCGCGAGTTGCGTGGCGACCTGTTCGAGTATGTCGAGACCGGGCGCGTCGAATCCGTCGTCGTTGGTGAGCAGGACGCGGTCGAACAGCGGGCGGGTTGCTTGCATCGGGACGATCCTCGTGAAGAGCATGAGAGGGGAGTGCGGCATCGCGCAAGCCACAAGGCTAGCACTCCGGCGCGAGAATCGTCGTGTTGCGCCTAGGGTGCCGGCCGGCGCGGACGCGAAAACGGGCGCATCGCGCGCCGTTCGTCGTGTCGTGGAATGTGCGTGCCGGCGTGGCAGGCCGGCCCCGCTCAGCCGAGCAGGTAGCGCAGCAGGCCGGCCGACGCGACGCCGACGATGACGGTCGGCAGGATCGACAGGCGCGTCGCGGCGAACAGCGTGATCGCGAGCGCGAGCAGGTCGGCGGGTCGCGTCGACACGAATGCCGGCGCGATCACCGAAATCAGCACGCAACCGGGCACGTTTTCCATCACCGACGCCATCCGCGGGCTCAGCGTCCGGTTGCGCAGCAGCACGTAGCCGAGGATGCGCGACAGGTAGGTGGTCGACGCCATCAGCACGATCGTCGCGACGGTGCCGAAATCGGGAAGCTCAGGCATCGCGCGGCTCCCACAGCAGCGCGGCGACGAGCCCCGCGCAGGCGCCGGCCGCGACATACCACGCGCCGGGCAGCGCGAGATGGGTGGCCGCCGCGACGACGAGGCTCACGAACCACGGGCGGCTCGCACGCACCCCTTTCCACATCCCGCGCAGCAGCACCAGAAACACGGCCGTGAACGCCATGTCGAAGCCGTACTGTTCGACGTCGCCGATCGTCGGCCCGACCGCCGCGCCGAGCGTCGTCATCGAGATCCACGTCAGGTAGAGCCCCACACAGATGCCCGCGTAATAGGGCACGCTGATGTGCGTGGCCGAGCGCTCGCGCGCGTCGGCGAGCGACATCGCCCAGCTCTCGTCGCACATGAAGAACAGCGCGACGAACGCGCGGCGGCGCGGCAGGCGGCGGATATACGGCTCGAACGCGGCGCCCATCAGGATGTGGCGCGAGTTCACGAGGAACGACATTGCGACGATCAGCGCGATGTGCGGCGGCGACGTCCACAGATGGATCGCCGCGAATTCGGAGCCGCCGCCGAAGTTCAGGCCCGTCATCATCGGCACCTCGAATAGGCTCAGCCCTTTCTGCGCGGCCTGTGCGCCCAGCACCAGCGCGAACGGCACGAAACCCAGCATGACGGGCAGCGCCGCGCGCAAACCGCGGCCCATCTCGGCGACATAGGCGGGCCTGTCGCGAAGCCCGGACGACGTTGAAACGCTACTGCTCATTACTCCTCCTTCGGGGGAGGGATTGTCTGCTTTTTTGACTCGAATCGGGTTGCGTTGTCGCCAGATTTTTCTCAGAATTTGGCATTGAACGTGGGATATCGAAATTTTTTGGAATCGAATGCCAAATGAAACTTGACGCTATCGACCGCCGGATCCTGAGCGCGCTGCAGCGCGACGGCCGCATGCAGAACGTGGAACTCGCGCATGAGGTCGGGCTGTCGCCGTCGCCGTGTCTGCGGCGCGTGCGCCTCCTCGAGGAAGCCGGCGTGATCGAGAAATACGTGGCCGTGCTGAACCCGGCGAAGGTCGGCAAGGGGCTGACGATCTTCACGCGCGTGTGGCTGAAGGGGCAGGACGCGGAATCGGTGAACCGTTTCGCCGAGGCCGTCCAGCAGATGCCGGAAGTCGTCGAATGCCACCTGATGGCCGGCGACTGCGATTTCCTGCTGCGCGTCGTCGCGGCCGACATCGACGATTACCGGCGCTTCCAGATGGAATACCTGACGCGCATTCCCGGCGTGCTGAGTGTGAAGACCGACATTCCGATGCAGAAGGTCAAGCTCACGTCGGCGCTACCGACCTGACGCAGAGCGAGCCGCGCGGCGCGTGTCGACGAACGGTCATGGCGCGGAGACAATCGCCCGATAAACTGATGGGGTGACGCGCATCGCACGTATTGCCGGCGCGGTCGCATGCTGGTCGATGTGCAAGCAACTAACGGTCAATGCCGACGCGATCGGCCGAGCGGCGCTGCGTGGCGCGCCGGGCCGCGCGTCGACGCGAATGCGTTTCTTCCTGTCGAGCCCTACATGCAGCCATTCTTCAATACGCCGTGGAATTCGCTGGAAATCGTCAAGCTCGTGCTCGGCGTGCTGACGCCGTTGTCGGTCGCCTGTCTCGGCTGGCTCGTCGCGCGCCGGCTGAAGCGCCTCGAACTCGTGCAGTGGACCAACCAGCGGCTGATCGAAAAGCGGCTCGCGCTGTACGACACGGTCGCGCCGCAGCTCAATGCGCTGCTGTGCTTCTACACGTGGGTCGGCTACTGGAAGGACATCTCGCCGGACGACGTGATCCGCGCGAAGCGCGACCTCGACCGCACGTTCCACATCTACCGCTACCTGTTCGACGACGACGTGTACGACGCATATCACACGTTCATCCATGCGCTGTTCGAGATGCATACGGGGCCGGGCCGCGACGCGCGGATCCGCTCGCTGATCCAGGCGCCCGACGGCGATCGTAGCGTGCACGGTTCGTACGCGTGGAAGCCGGTGTGGTCCGAGCGTTTCGCGACCGCGAACGTCGTGCCGAAGGACGACGTGCTGCGGCATTACACGCGGTTGATGGAGCGGCTGCGCGTGGCGCTGGGGGCGACGCGCTGAAGGCTGCGGCGCGCGGTAACGACTGACATGCCTCGCCATCACTCCCGGTAGCCTGCCCTCAGTTCCGCCCCGCCACCGCGAGCCGCGCCGCGAGCCCCAGGAATACCGACCCGAGCAGATACTGCGGCATCTTCGACGGCCGGCGGCGCGCGCCGATCCGCTGGCTTAGCCGGCTCGCGGAGAGAATCACCGCGCCGTTCACGACGATCCCGATCAGGTTCAGCACCGTCGCGAGCACGAGAATCTGCACGGCGATGGAACCCTGCTCGGGCCGCACGAACTGCGGGAACAGCGCGAGCACGAACAACGCCATCTTCGGATTCAGCAGATTCGTCGTCAGCCCCTGGCGAAAGATCGTCGCGGTCGAGCGCCGACGTTGCGACGCGACGGGCGATAGTGCGGTCGCATCCGAACGAAACGTCTTCCACGCGAGATACAGCAGATACGCGGCGCCTGCGAAACGTACCGCGTCGTACGCGAGCGGCACCGCGACGAAGAGTTGCGACAGCCCGAGCGCGGCCGCGAGCGCGTGGCAGTAGGTGCCGGCCTGAATGCCCGCGAGCGTCGCGAAGCCGGCGCGCCGCCCCTGGCTCACGCTGCGGGACGCGATCAGCAACATGTCGGGGCCGGGCGTAACGGTCAGCGCGAGACACGCGCCGGAGAACAGCGCGAGCGTGGAGAAGTCGATCATGGTGGTCCCTTTTGCCGGTGCGGCGTAAAGGGAACTCAGTTTAGGAGGGCGCCCGAGGCCGGTCAATCGAGCGAACGGACAATGGCCGGACGGCACGGATCGCGTAACGCATGCATCGCGTACGTGCGGCCCGCCCCCCTCACTGTTTGCGACAGGCCACCTGGTAGTCGATCACGGTATTCGCGGCTGGCCGGTCCGGCTCGCCGCCCACCGTCGTGACGCCGAGCACGCCGGCCGCGTTCCGGTAACGCAGCGCGCAATACCCGACGCCGGTGCCCGAGCACGCTTCGGCTTCGATGATGCCGTGCTTCGCGAGCGTCGCCGCGCCGTCCATCGCGTCCGGTTTCTCGCGCGGCCGCAGCGGCTGCCAGCCATGCGCGATCAGTATCTTGCGTGCCGCGTCGAGCGGCTTGCCGTATACGTTCGGCACGACCGCGCGGCCGTTGCAGTGTGTGCTTTCGGCCGCGACGCCGGTCAGCCGCAGTTCGCCGTTTCGTTCGTGCAGCTCGCCGACGGGCGGCGCGGGGCCGTCGCCGCCCCAGATCAGCAGCGCGCCGCTCTCCAGCCGGTCGGCCGAGCCGAGCTGCCAGCCCGCCTTGCGTGCCGTATAGCCGAGTGCGACGAGTGTGGTGCCGTCGAATACGCCGATATTGCCGTTGCGCGCAAAACATATCGCGCTCGTGCCTGCGTTGAATCCGCTCGCGAAGGTCACGACCGTGTAGCGCCCGAGCGGTGCCTCGGACGTCACGATCCAGTCGCGCTGCGCGACTTCGCGGCCGGCCGCCGTGGTCGTTTTTGCGCGATACCGCGTGCAGAACGGATCGAGCGAACCGTTTTCAGGCGAGTGCGGCAGCGTATCGAGCGGCACGAGCGACGCTCCGGCGATATCGGAGCCCGTGCGCAGCGGTTCGGCCGATGCCGTGCCGCCGAACGCGGCGCCGGCAAATATCGCGATTGAAACGATCGAGGCAAGATGACGGGTGAGCGGTGAGGCAACGGAACGAAACACGCAGCTGTCTCCTGGGAAAGTGGGACGGGCGCGGCCATCGCGCCTTTTCGCCCCGATGTCGCGGTCGCGCGCACGGCCCGACGGCACGCGCGCGTGTCGCGGCCGATTCAGCCGTTCGCGACCACGTCGATGCGCAGCGCGTCGCCGCCCGCGACGATCGCCAGCAGACGATCGACGTTCGGGTGCGCGCCCGGACGATTGCGCGCGTCGGCCGTATGCTCGGCGAACACCGCGAGGCCGTGTTCGGCCGCCTTTGCGTCGAGCGTGCCGAACGTCTGCTTCAGATAGTGGTACACCGCGAGCGAGCCCTGCTTGCCCGGTTGGTTCTCGATGGTCGCGACCACGTCGCCGTTCGCGCCGACGAGATCGATGCGCGCGATGCCGTCGATGGCCGGCAGTTGCGCGAGGTTGTCCTTGAATACTTGGGTCGGTTGAATCACTGAAAACACTCCGTCGGTTCGGTCATCGGCCAAGGTGGGTGGCCGGCCGTATCTTATCCGATCGGCTTCGGCACGCCGGCCCGCGTGCCGGTGTCGGCGCGCGCGCCCACGCGAGCGCCGCGCCCGCGCGCTGCAACGTGCTGTCCGTCTGCATCGCGACCCGTATCCCGGTCGCACTGTCGCCGCCCGCGTCGTACAGCGCGCCCGGCATCGCGACGCCGAATTCCGCGCCGGCCATCCGCACCACGTTCATCAGCGCCGCCGCCGTGCCGATGCGTGCGGCGTCATGACCGTCCGGTGCCGGTCAGCATGCCCGCCTCTCGCGCGCGCTCGATGTCGGGGCTGCGATACGCGTGCTCGGGAATCTCGGCAAGCCGCGACGGATGCACCTGGCGCGGCGCCAGCCCGTAGAACTTCTGGAAGCTCATGATCAGCGGCGACCACTTGTCCGGATCGATGCGGTCGGGATGGCCATCCATCAGCAGGTCGGGGTGCGCGTGCACACGCCGGATGCGCACCTCGAACACGCGAATGCGGCCGCGCAGGTCGGGCATGTCTTCGCCGATCCCGTAAGTGGCCGCGACGACCGCTTCCATATGCACAGGACATTCGAGCGCGCGCGGCGGCGCGACGGTTCGCGACGCGACCTCGGTGAACCCGGCCGTGCCGAACTTGTCGGGTTCGAACACGTAGCCTTTCGCGCGCTTGCCGTCGGGCACCGGATACGTGCCGGTCGTGCGCGCGATCCGGTTGACCGCGTCTGCCTGCGCCGACGACGGCAGGTTCAGCACGCATTCGCCGGTGCGCAGCAGGTTGCGAGTGGTCTGCGAGCTGGCGGCGATGCCGATCACGCCGCGCCAGCCGAGCCAGAACGCGGATGAGATCGGCGCGAGATTGGCCGTGCCGTTTTCGTTCAGCGTGCTGACCAGCACGACGGGCGTGCCGAAGTAGAGGATGTTCGGTTCGGTGACGCAATGCGGCGCATTCATGGTCGAGTTCTTCGTTGACGGAATGGGTTCCCATGCTGATCCCCTCTCGTCGGCGCGGCGCTCCGAATCTTGTCGTGTCATTCCGAAACGTGCGTGCACAGGCGTCGCCGGCGTCGCGCCGGACCGAACCGGCAATGCGCGGTTTTTTCCGCTACAGTAAGTAATCGAAGGCCGCGCTCGCCGGCATCACGCCGGCGAGCGCGGTCACGTTCCGCCAATGCACACGAGGGCCTGATGGACACCGAGCAACGCTACACCGCCAACGCGCCGACCCGCGCGGAAGTCGACGCACTGGGCGGCGCAACCGTCATCGAATTCGGCGCGAACTGGTGCGGGATCTGCGCGGGCGCGCAGCCTGCTATCACCGCGTCGTTCTCGGCGCATCCTGCCGTGCGGCACCTGAAGATCGAGGACGGCCCAGGCCGTCCGCTCGGTCGCTCGTTCGGGGTGAAGCTGTGGCCGACGCTGGTATTCCTGCGCGATGGGGTCGAAGTCGCGCGCGTCGTGCGCCCCGCCGACGCGAAGCAGATCGAAGCCGACGGTTTCGCCGCGCTGGCCTGAGGTCACGACGATGCAACAGGCCATCACGCACATCGGCGTCGATACGCGCGGCAACGGCCTCGTCGAAGTCACGCAGCAGGTGCGTGCGTTCGTCGACCAGCAGGCGATCCGCACCGGCCTGCTCACCGTGTTCTGCCGCCATACGTCGGCGTCGCTGCTGATCCAGGAGAACGCGGATCCGTCGGTGCAGCGCGATATCGAACGCTATTTCGCGACGCTCGCGCCCGAGGACGACACGCGCTACGAGCACGATACCGAAGGCGCCGACGACATGCCCGCGCATTTGCGCGCGGCGCTTACGCAGGTACAGCTGTCGATTCCGGTCGAGCACGGGCGCATGGTGCTCGGCACGTGGCAGGGGATCTATCTGTTCGAGCATCGCCGCGCGGCGCACCGGCGCGACATCGTGCTGCATCTGATCGGCGAGTAGGCCAGGCAGGCGGACGGGAACGCGCGACGCCGCACCGGCGCGCGGCTCAGGCGAGCAGTTTTTCGACGAGCGCGCCGAGTTCGCGCAGGTGAACCGGCTTCGGCAGGAACGCGTCGAATACCCGCTGGTTCTCGCGCAACGCAGCCGATTCATACGCGCTGACGCCGAGAACGGCCGGATGCCGGCCGTCGTCGTCGGGCTCCGCCACCGCACGAATGCGTCGCGCCACGTCGAATCCGCTCAGGTCCGGCAGTTCGAGATCGAGCACGACGAGGTCGTAGCGGCCCGTCTTGAAGCGTGCGATCCCTTGCTGCCCGGAGCCGCACAGATCGGCCTCGATGCCGAGCGCCGACAGCATCGCGCCGAGCGTCTCGCGCGCGTTGTCGTTGTCGTCGACCACCAGCGCGCGCCGGTCGCGGTGCGGCAGCACGGGCGGCAGCGCAAGCACGTCGCCGGCCGCGGTGCCGGCCGTATCGACGCCGGGCACTTCGACCGGCAGCGTCACGACGAATTCGCTGCCTTCGCCGACCGCGCTGTGCACGTCCACATGCCCGCGCAGCGTCGTCACGATTTCGCGCACGACCGCGAGCCCCATGCCGATCCCGTCCACGTGCAGCCCGACCGCGTCGTTCGCGCGATAGAACGGCTCGAAGATCTTCGACAGATGCTGCTTCGCGATGCCGGCGCCGGTATCGCGCACGGCGATCTTCACCTGCTGGCCGGCCGGCGCATCGGCGAGCGTGATCGCCACCGTGATCGAGCCGCCGGTCGTGTACTTGACCGAGTTCTCGATCAGGTTCGACAGCACCTGTCGCAGCAGCTTGCGGTCGGAGCGGATCGCGAGGCCGGGCGGCTCGACGCGCTGCGTGACCGTGATCCGTTTCGTCGCGATCCTGTCGCGCAGCGGTTCGAGCGCCTCGGCAAGCAGCGGCGCGATGCGGACGGTATCGAGTTCGGCGACGCGCTTCGTCGAGCGCAGCTTGATGTAGTCGGTGAGGTCCTTGACGAGTGCCTCCAGCGACAGCGCGGAATTCTGCAGCCGCCGGATCGTCTTCAGGTTCGCGTCGGACTGCGGGCGTGCGAGCAGGATCTCGATCGATCCGCAGATCGCCTGCAGCGGCGTACGCAGTTCGTGGCTGACCATCCCGAGGAACGCGTTCTTCGCCTCGATCATCTCGAACGCGCGATCGGACGCCTTGCGTTCGGCGTCGAGCGCCGCGTTCTGCCGTTCGAGCAGGTCGTCGCGCGTGCGCATCGTATAGAACAGCAGCAGGAACAGCGCGCACAGGATCACGCCGAGCACGATGCCGAGGATCAGGATCGCGCGCTGCTTTTCCTTCAATTGATGGAACGTGAAATCGCGCTGCGCCATTTCGATCGCGCGGAAGTAGTTCGCGAGGCCGTTGACCTTTGGCCAGTACGCATTGACTTCGTCGATCACCTGCCGCGCCTGCTGCGGCGAGTCGCGCAGCAGCGGCACCTCGCGCTTCAGGCGCGTCATGAATTCGCCGAGCGCATCGATCTCGTTGCGCGCGCGCGGAATGCGCAGCCAGTATTGGGACACTTCGGACGGCCGCTGCAGGAACCCGAACGACACCGACAGGCTGTCGAGCTGCATCTGCACGTGATCGAAATCGCCGTCCTCGCGCGTCGCGTAGAGAATCAGTTGCCGGTCGAAGCGCGTGTAGACGTTGCGGTATTGCGCGGCGGTCCAGAACACGCCTTCGCGCGGCCCCTCGAGCACGCCCTCGTTGACCGAGGTGGCGAGGAGATCCCACAGCAGGAACGCCCACGCGGCGAATCCCATGATCCACAGCGAGCCGAGGATCAGGATGATTTTTCTATTTTTCCATCGCCGCCGCGTCATGTCACTTCACGGTCAGACCGATGATCTGCCACGCGAACTTGGCTTCGCCGAGCGGCGTCTTCAGCTCGTCGGGATACTGGTCGCGCGGATACATGATCCACAGCGGGCCGTAGTTGTCGTTACCGAGCACCTTGCCGTTCATCGTGCGCGCGAGGATCACGCCGTACCTGGCGGCATCGGACACGGGAATCGTGAACGTGTATTCGTCGATGCAGCGGAATTCGATCTGCGTGCCGTGCGCGCCGACCGTCTTCAGCACGTCGGACAGGCGCGGGCCGGTGAAGGTGGCCTTCGGCGTCCAGCTCGTCGACGTTACGATCGTATGTTGCGGCAGCGCCATCAGCGCCTGCTCGGAAAAGACGTAGGTCATCTTCCCCTGCTGGTTGCTCTTGCTGATCTTGCCGTCGACGGTGAACGTGAACGACGAAGCGGCCCATGTCGCGGCGGCCATCCCGAGCAGGCAGGCCGTCAGCAGGCTTTTGGTCCAGATGGTTGAAACGCGCATGTCTTTCCCTCGGTCTGATGGTTCGTGTAGCGGGTTGTCGTTCGGTCGTCGTTTCCGGCGCCCGGTTTTCAGTTCGTCGCCGCCGGCAGCGTGAGCTTCAGTTCGCGGGCGACTTCGGCGAACAGGATCGGCAGGCGCACCGGCTTTTCCTCGCAGCGCGCGTTGTAGTGCGACACGATGTGCGCGATCTCGTCCTCGCTCGCTTCGCCGGTCGAGATCTTGCCGGTCAGCAGGAAGATCGGCGCGCCGCTGTTCTCGCTCGAACGGATGCCGCGCACGAGTTCGGCGGCCGTCTGGTCGCCGAGCATCCAGTCGAGGATGTAGCCGTCGAAATCCTCGACTTCCAGCGCCTTGCGGAAGCTCGCGCCGTCGAAGTACGGAATCGCGTTCACGCCTTTCTCGATGAAATATTCACAGACCGTTTCGGCGACGTCGTGCGAATCGTCGACCACGGCGATCCGCGCCGCATACACGTTCGGCTGCGCCGAGCGCAGCTCGATCACGTCGACCGGATACGTGCGGCCCTCGCGCGCGTGCTGGCGTTCGGTGACGATCCATTCGCCCTGCCATTGCAACGCGACGAAGTCGGTTTCGATCTGGCTGGTGGCCTTCGTCGAGATTGCCGCGCGGCAGCGCAAGCGCTTCGATTCGATCACGAACGTCGCGTCGATCATCTCGGCCGCGGCCGGCTGCGTGCCCTTGTCGTCGAGCAGGATCGCGGGCGGCACCCCGAAGTGCGTCGCGATGTCCTGCAACTGCGACAGGTTCCACGGAATCAGGCCCTTCATCTTGCGCGTGACGACGGAGAAGCTCAGGCCGAGCACGTTCGCGATCGTCGTGTTGTGACTTCGCGGCGGAATGCCGTTCCGGTTCAGGAGGTCGCGCACCTTGTTGGCGGTGATGAGATCGACGTTGGCCTGCTCGGTGGTGGACATCTCGATGGGGTCTCCAGGGGGTTTTTGCGAGGGAGAGCATATCAAAGCTGACGCGTCACGCAAACTTTAAACACGCGAAGGACCTTGACATGACATTTTTCTCCATTATTATTGCTCACCACGTCACTATTGTTTGTTGCGTCATGTTTGGAGCGGGATGCCGGCACAGTCGGGCAGCGAAAAGCAGCGGCAATGAAACAGTGACGGAACGATTCGAAGAGAGAACCTGAGAGATCCTTGGGCGCGTGTCGGCGTTGGCGGATTGTATCCGCTGCGCCGCACGCAACCGGGTAAGAGCTCGCCGGGTACGAAAGCTCGAAGAATTGCGGCGCAGATAAAACTTGAGGAAAGTACCCAATGTATCGCCGTTTACTCGCACCGGGGCTGCTGTTGCTGTTGGCCGCGTGCGCGCAGGATCCGTCGGTTACCGCCAGCACGGTACGGATCTGCGACGACACAGGTTGTTCCGATCGCCCTAAAGATCAGGTCTCCTATCAAAAAAGGGACGATGCGGAAGAGCGGGACGATCCGCGCATCGCCGCGCTCAAGCAAACCGCGAAGACCCAGCCGAAGGCCGCCTACGACCTCGGCCTGCGCTACTTCCGCGGCGACGGCGTGCGCCAGGACAGCTACCAGGCCCTCAAGTGGATGCGCGAGGCCGCCGAGCGTGGCGACCTGAACGCGCAAAAGGCGCTCGGCAGTTTCTACCTGTTCGGCCTCGAGGAAATGGGCTCGGATGCGCGCGAAGCGGAGAAGTGGCTGTCGATCGCGGCGGGCCGCGGCGACAAGGAATCGAAAAAGCTGCTCGAACTCGCGCGCAAGGCGAAGAAAGAAGACGAAGAAGACTGGAAGTGGCGCACGCAATGGCGTGACGTTTACTACGGCTACTGGTACTCGGGCTATCCGTACTACGGCGTCTGGCAGCAGACGTACTGGTACTACTGACCGGGACTGAAGCAACGGGGGCAGCCGCGGGGAGACCACCATCGCGCGCCACACCGGGGGGCTTATCGAAGTTCGCACGGACACATAAGCCGAACAACGACTCTAATCGATCGACAACGACATGAAGACCAATCTTTCCCAACGTCTCATTCAAGGCGCGCTGGTTGCAGCGCTTGGCGCATCCGTCGCGGGGTGCGGCGGCATGGTGACGCCCGGCGGGCAGAACGCCGGCGTGACGGGCGCGGCGGGCGGCGGCACGAGCGCCGGCGCCGATTCGGGGCTGCAGCGCTGCACGTCGCCGCTGGGCACGATCGCGGTCGACGACGGCCGCAACGCCGACTGGTGGGGCCAGTTCGGCAGCGCCACCAAGGTGACGAGCATCGATCCGCTGCTGCGCCTGGCGGTGCAGCAGTCGAACTGCTTCGTGATCACGTCGATCGGCAACCAGAAGAGCGACGCGCGCCTGTCGCGCATCACGCAACTGCAGCGCAACTCGGGCGAATACCGCGCGGGCTCGAAGCAGCAGAAGGGCCAGCGCGTCGCGGCCGACTACTACATGGAACCGCAGATCGTGATCAACGATTCGCCGATCGGCGGGATCGGCAGCATGATCGGCGGGCTGATCGGCAACAGCGCGGTGGCGGCGGTGGCGGGCCATCTGCAGACGAAGGCGTCGGTGGTGACGCTGACGCTGTTCGACGTGCGCTCGGCGGTGCAGATCGCGGCGTCGGAAGGCAGTTCGACGGCGACCAACTACGGCGCGGCGCTGGGCGGCTTCGGCGGTGGCGTGGGCGGCGCGCTGGCGGGTTTCTCGTCGACGCCGGAAGGCAAGGCGACGGTCGTCGCGTTCATCGACGCGTACAACAAGATGGTCGTCGCGCTGCGCAGCTACAAGGCGCAGGACGTCAAGGGCGGGCTGGGCCGCGGTGGCCAGCTGCAGGTGAACTGACGTTGCCGGGCCGGCGGGGGCCGCCGGCCGCTTGTTATTCCTGATTCGTGATGATCGGTGCGTGCGGCGTGATCCGCGCGTGCCGGCTTCGTTCGTCCTGTTCGTTCAGAAGGTGATCCCGATGAAAGCCGTTGCACTGATTGCATTGACCTGTCTCGCGCTGACCGCCTGCGGCGGCGACGATAATTCCACGCCCGCTTCGTCAGGCGGATCGGGCACGAGCAACAACGGCGGCAGCGGCGGGACGGGCGGCACCGGTTCGGGCGGAACGGGGTCCGGCGGTAACGGCTCGGGCGGTTCGGGTGGCGCCACGCTGACCTGGCGCTACGAGGCGCAACCTGCCGCGGCCGATCGGGCGAGCTTCCTGACGCTGATCAACAACGAAGGCGCGAAGGGCTACCGCTATCTGGGCGACTACTTCTACAACGCGGGCAACGGCGGCACGCAGTCGATCTTCGTGAACGACGGCACCGTGCAGACCTACACGTACCAGCTGCAGACGGCGCCGGCCGACATGACGTCCTTCGTCAACGCGGCCAACGCGCAAGGGGCGAGCGGCTACCGCTACGAAGGGCCGCTCACGTACGGCGACCTCTATCGCAAGGACGGCGGTTCGTCCGCCACCTACACGTACACGACGACGGGCCTGCCGGCCGACGCGAATGCGTTCCTCACGCAGGCGAACGGCCAGGGCCAGTCGGGCTACTGGTTCCTCGGCCCGATGGTGGTGGGCACCGCGCAGGCGAACGTGTACATGAAGAACAATGCGTCGAACGCGACCTATACATACGACGCGCTGGCGCCGACGTCGACGGTCAGCGACTTCATCGCCCAGGCCAACAGCGAAGGGGCGAAGGGCTATCGCGCGAAGGGCGGGATGGCATTCGGCACGACGATCTCGTGGATCTACGTGAAGGACCAGACGCAGTCGCCAACCTTCACGTACCAGTCGGCCGCGATCCAGTCGACCGGCGCGAACTTCGTGCAGCAGGCGAACACGTTCGGCGCGCAGGGCGCCGCGTATCTGAGCGACCTCGCGCTCGGCACCGCGTCGCCGGTGATGGCTTCGTTCTATTTCACGCCGAAGAACTGCACGGGCTTCCTGTGCACGACGCTGAATCCGCTCACGCAGAACTGAGCGGACGTTTCCGGCGCGGGGACACGAGACGATGCCCCCGTTGCCGGATGCGCGGTATCGCGGGCCTCGGGCGCGTTGCGTCCATCGTGGATGCGTCTTTTGCCGCCGGCTTGCCAGCGGTATTTCATTTGCGCGACCGCCACGCGAATCGGCGGGCGACCTGGGCGAGCGGATCAGTCGTCATGACACGATTGCGCGATGAATTTTCGTTCAAGTTCAAAATCGTCTATGAATCAAATAGGACGTGTACTAAAAAGATAATACACAACTGATTTTCGCAGTGTCGTTTGGCATGATCGGGACATCGCCATCCCGAATGTATCCACCGTGACGCCCGGCCCGGCAGGGGCTCTGCCGCCGGCCCGCCCTCCGGGCGCCGTCACGTCGAGCCATGCCATACAGCACACTCCAGTCCATTCGCCGTTACCAGAGCATCTCGATGTTCGGGGGCGGCATCGTCGTCACGGTCCTGATCCTGATCGCCTGCGGGCTCGGGATCACGTCGATCGTCTACGGCTATCTGGACGGCGAGCGGCGCAATTTCCTGAACGGGGTGGAGGAGACGGTCGATCAGGTGCAGGTGGCCGAGACGTCGTTCCGCAACGGCGTCGCGAATACACAACTGATCTGGCGCGAGCTCGATGCGGCGCCGGCGGACGTCACGAAGGCATTCTTCGATAACGGTCAGCAGCTTGCGATCACCCCGTTCCCGTCGCTCGTGGTCGGCGTGCCGGGCCAGACCGCGCAACGCGACGAGGTCGCGCGTTACCTGGCCCTGTCGTTCCTGCTGTCGCGCATCTGCGCGGCGAGTTCGATCAATCGCGGGCGCACGCTCGAGGGTTACCACTACAGCACGCGAACCGGGATGTTCGGGCTCGTGCCCCACCTGTCGCGCGACAACCCGGCGCTTGCGTCGGCCGACGCACGCGCGAAGGTGTTCGATGCGCTGCACGTGAATTTCGACGGCCTGCCGTCGGCGCCGAACGACGGCCGGCCGAATGTCCATTGGCTGCCGCCTTATCTCAATCCGGTCACGGGGCAGGCGCGCATCCGGCTCGCCGCCGAGGCCCGGTCCGACGGCCAGCCGTTCGCGGTGCTGGTCACCGAATACGCGCCCGAATATCTGCTGTCATGGCTGCCAGAGCGCACGCAGGCCGGCGTGTTCTTCATTACGTCCGCGGACAACCGGCTCATTGCGATCGATCCCGGTGTCGAGCGTACTAACGCGCTGAGCGAGCGCTTGTTGAACCTCGACGTCGTACACGGCGATCGGGCATCCGGCGAGCCGCTTTTTCGCGACGGCGCGATCGTTTTCCGCAGCAAGCTCGCGGCGACGGGCTGGACGATCGCGTATGCGCTCTCCTGGGCTGACGTGGCAGCCGGTATCGGTGTGCAGGCCGGTGCGCTGGCGGCGGCGACGCTCGTCACGATCGTCGTGATGTGGCTGCTGCTCGCGCGATTCCACCGGCGCGTGCTCGTGCCGGTCTACGCGCGCTCGGCGCGCGTGTTCGACAGCGAGGCGCTGTGCCGCAGCGTGATCGCGATGGCGCCGGTCGGTATCGGCCTCGTGTCGCTGTCCGACCGGCGGGTGATGCTCGCGAGTGACGCGCTGACGCAGATGTTACTGCCGCACGGCGGCGATCATCATGTGCTGTCCGCGCAGGTGCTCGAGAAGTACGACTCGTTCGTCGCGGACGGTGGGGCCGGGCGGACGATGACGACCGAGTTCGTACTCGATGCACACGGCGATGCGCCGCTGCATCTGGAGGTCATCGCGCACAGCGCGCGTTACGAGGGCGAGGACGTGCTGATCGCCGCGTTCGCCGATACGAGCGCGCAGCGCCGCCTCGTGCACCAGCTCGAGGAAGCGGTGCGCGCGGCCGATTCGGCAAATGCGGCCAAGTCGTCGTTCCTTGCCGCGACGAGCCACGAGATCCGCACGCCGCTGAACGTGATTCTCGGCAATCTCGAACTGCTCGAACGCACGGCGCTCGATGCGTCACAGCAGAGCCGCGTGCGGACGCTGCGCGCGTCGGCCGAGGGGCTGCTCGCGATCGTCAGCGACATCCTCGACTTTTCGAAGATCGAAGCCGGCGCGATGTCGGTCGAGTCGATCGAGTTCGACGTGATTTCAGTGATCGAGCGCGAGCTTGCGGCGTTCGCGCCGGTCGCGAAGGCGAAAGGGTTGCCGTTGTTCGCCGATATCGATGCGAGCGGTGCGCAGCGCATGCGCGGTGACCCGACGCGGCTCGCGCAGGTGGTCGGCAACCTGTTGAGCAACGCGATCAAGTTTACGAGCGCAGGGCGCATCGTCGCACGCGTGGCTGTGGGACGAAGCCCGCACGGTTCGCCCGAGCTCGCGATCGGCATCGAGGATACGGGCATCGGAATCGACCCTGCGCAACGGGCGAGGCTGTTCAAGCCGTTTTCGCAGGTCGACGCGTCGATTACGCGGCGGTACGGCGGCACGGGGCTTGGGCTCGCGCTGTGCGATCGGCTGGTCGCGGCGATGGGCGGGGCGATCGCGGTCGATAGCGCGCCGGGCATCGGCAGCCTGTTCACCGTTCGCCTGCCGTTGCACATGGGTATTGCACCGAAATGTCCGGCCGGCGCTGGGGCGGGTGCCGGCAAGACGCTGATCGTCGTGTCGCCGGAGGACGCATGGCGCGCGTTCGCGTTTCCGCATCTGCGTGCATGGGGCTTCGAGGTCGCGATGCATCCGAGTCCGATCGGGATTGCCGCCGGGTGCCTCGTGCGCGCTCATGCGATCGTGCTCTTCGGCGATTCCGATCAATGGCGGCGCGAGGAGCTCGACAGCCTCAGCGGCGGTGCGCCGGTCATACTCGCCACGCCGGACGGCCCGACGCAGCCCGACGTCGCGGGTCGCACGGTCCGTGTGTCGAGCTATTCGCTGAACGGATTGCGCACGGCAATCGAGCAAGCCCGCGTCGCCACTGCCGAATTGCTGCACGGGCGGGGCCGCGCGGCCGATGCCGTTCAGCCGGCGCTGCCGGCTTCCAGCGCGCGCGTGCCACGCGTGCTGATTGCCGACGACGCGTCGGTCAACGGATCGATTTTCCGAGAGCAACTCGATGTGCTCGGCTGCACGGTCCGGTGCGTGTCGTCCGGTGGCGCGGCGCTCGACACGCTCGCCAGCGGCGCATGGGATGTGCTGCTGCTGGGTGCCGACCTGCACGACATGCCGGCGCGCGAGCTGGCGGAGGCTGTCCACGCCCGGGCGCTGCCGTGCGAGATGATCGTCGTCGCGTCGCATCTCCCGCCCGACGACGCCCGGCGTTACGCGGCATCGAACGTCGAATGCGTGCTGACCAAGCCGGTGACGCTGGCCGACCTGCGCCGCGGTCTGGCACGCATCGCGCGGCGGCGCGGAATCACGTTTCCCGCCGGTGCGGCGGACGAGCGGCCGGGGGCGAGCGTCACGGCCGCCGCCGCGCATTGGCCGGGACGATAAAAATGAAGCGACGTCGGTGAGGTGGAGATCGCCTGCGTCGGAACGGGGAAGGCAGACACGCCGCATCGCGTCGGTGCCGCGTGATTTCGACTGAAGAAGGAAGGGTAAGGCCGTGCGCTATATGGGAAAGGTGTTCGGGCTGCTGCTCGGATTTGCGACGCTGCCGGAGAAATCCAGACGGGATTTCCTCACGCAACTGAACGAATTCATGATGATGTCGCCATCGCAGAAGCGGCGGATCATCACCGAATGGCAGCACGCCGCGGATGACGGATCGGGCGAATCCGACACATCCTCGGTCAAACGTTAGACGGCGGCCTGGGCCGCCCTGCGGGACGCGATGGATCGACGGCGTGGGGGCGCCGCCGATCGGTTGCGTGCGGGCGTCGGATCAATGCAGGTTCATGCAGCAACAACGCTGCGCGCGGCGGGGCCGCCGTTGCATCGGATCGGTGCGGGCGCAGGCCGCCATGCCGCATCGCACCGCCGCGAAGCGGAACCCGGCTATTATCTTAAAATTACGCTGCGCACCGCCCGGTTCGCCGAACGTTGCAACGCGACCGTGTTGCAGGATGGATTCGAATCATGGCGCGTCGCACAACATGGCACGTTAGGCCGCGTGTATCGGGAGAAGAACAGAGATGGATGAATTTTTTGTGCGAGTGATGGTCGCGGACGATCATCCTTCGTCCGCACTCGGGATGTCGCAGGCGCTCGCGGGCAGCAGCACGATCAAGCTGCTGGGTACCGTCTCCAATTCGACCGACCTGGTGGCGATGCTCGACGAACAGCAGAGCGACGTGCTCGTGGTCGATTACGTGATGCCCGGCGGCAAGTACGGCGACGGCCTGTCGTTACTGTCGTTCCTGCAACGCCGCTATCCCGCGCTGCGCCTCGTGACGATCACGATGATCGACAACCCGAGCGTGCTGCTTGCGATCCAGAAGCAGGGCGTCGGATGCATCCTGAGCAAGTCCGATGCGATTTCGCACCTGGTCGGCGCGGTTCATGCGGCGTTCGTCGGAGCGAACTATCTGTCTCCGTTCGTCAAGAAGCTGCTGGAGGAGTGTCAGCCGTCCGCAGGTATCCGCACGCTGACTGCCCGCGAGATCGAAGTCGTGCGGTTGTACGGGGCTGGCCTGACGGTCGGCGAGATCGCGGTCCAGCTGCACCGGAGCAAGCAGACGATCAGTTCGCAAAAATCGAGTGCGATGAAGAAGCTCGGCATCGTCCGTGATGCGGACCTGATTCGCTACGCGAGCGAAGGCCAGTTGCCCGAATTGCCGGCGACCGATGCCTAGACGGGCAACCGGCGGGCAGCACCGAGCGACCCGGCCGGCACGTGATGCCGTGCCGGCACCCACGCAACTTCGACGATACGTATGCCCGGCAAACTGAAAACGGTGATCGCGCACGCCACCGCGGCGGCGGGCCGCAAGCCGTTCGAGCCAGGGCGCGTGCGACGCCAGCAGCAATGGCTGCTGTACGGAAGCGGCGTGGTGATCACGGTGTTCGTACTGGTCTGCACCGCGCTGGTTGCGCGACTCGACCTGCAGGAATCGGTGGTGCAGTTCCGCTCGGACTTCCTGGTACGCAAGGCCGATCTGTTGGCGGAGATGGAGGTGGTCAGGGCGCTCCAGAATCGCTACGTCGAGAACCTCGAACTGATCGCGCGGCAAGGTCCGACTGCATCGCCCGATACGCTCGGGCGGTTCGTCGACGATCGCGGCAGATTGGTCGCAGTGGGCCAGGCAGGGCGTGTGGCGTTTGCCGCGTTCGCGGTCGCTCCATCGTCGCAACCGGTGAGCGCCTACGCACCCTTGCTCGGCAAGCTGCTGGCGCAGGTCGAGCTCACCGGCAGCATGCCGATACAACAGCCCGGCGACCCGGGGATGGGCGGGTATCTGGTCGACCCGGACGGCAATTTCGTCGTTGTGACAGGCTATCCGCTGGTCAAGCAGGCGGTGGCGCTTCCGGCCGGTTTCGACATCAAGGCATTGATCCGGCAGTTGCAACCGTCGCGCGATTTCGTGTCGGCGGCGGCTGCGCCGGATTACCGGAAGATTCTCCTTGATCGCCGCGAGGATCCGCTGACCGGACGCTCGGTGCTGCGGTTCGTGCAGGCGGTGCGCGATGGGCAGGGCAAGCCGATCGCCTGGTTCGTCGTGGTCACGCGGCCGGCGGTCGACGATTTTCTCCGTTCCTCGTCGGCGGGCAGGGACTACGCGCTGGTCAGCCCGAACGGGCAGGTCCTGACCGGTCGCGCGGCCGATCCCATGCTGACTGCCCGGGCGCTCGACTTTACGCGTACGGCGCATGGCGAACGCGCCGCGGCCCATCGCGTCGGCATGAACATCGTGATCGGCGACCCGATGCCGGGGTTCCGCGAAGTGCTGACCGCGACGATTTCGTGGCGTAGCCTGTTTGACGATGTGGCCGTCCGCCTGGGTATTGCGGTCGGTCTCGCGCTGCTCGCGATCGGCACGGTATGGTTCGCGATCGTCATGTTCGACCGGCGCGCGCTGCGTCCCGCCAATCGCCGCGCGATCCGCCTGATCGAAAGCGAGGCGCTGAACCGCACGCTGATTCGCACGGCGCCGGCCGGGCTCATGTTGCTGTCGCTGGCCAACGGCGAAACCATGGTGCGTAACGACGCGGCACAGGTCTACGGCGACACCGGTCCGGCGCCGTCGCTCGGCAAGCGTATCTGGCACGCCTACCAGGGCAGCATGGCGAGCGGGAACGCGCGGCGCGTCGTCACGCACGAGTTGCCGGTCGAGCGTGCCGACGGCGGCACGACCTATCTCGCCGCGCACATCGTCCGTACGCGCTATCGCGGCGTCGACGTGCTGCTCTGTACGCTGACCGACATCACCGCGCGCAAGCAGGCCGAGGACAAGCTGCGCGAGGCGCGGGAAGCCGCGGACGATGCGAACAAGGCGAAGTCGACCTTCCTCGCGACGATGAGCCACGAGATTCGTACGCCGCTGAACGCGATCGTCGGCAATCTCGAATTGATGACGCGCGGGGCGTTGCCGGTCGACGAGCGGCGGCGCCTGCAGACGGTGATGTCGTCGTCGGATGCGCTGCTGCGCGTGATCAACGACGTGCTCGACCTGTCGAAAGCCGAATCCAACCAGATGGTGCTGGAGGCCGTGCCGTTCGATTTGCGTGCGGTGCTGCGCGACGTCGCGGCGATCTTCCGCCCGCTCGCGGAGGCGAAGCATCTGGCGCTCGACTGCCGGATCGCGCCGGAACTGGCCGACGGCTACATCGGCGATCCGACCCGGCTGCGCCAGCTCGTATCGAATCTCGTCAGCAATGCAATCAAGTTTACGGAGCGCGGCGGCGTAAGCATCGACGCGCGGCCGGCACCGGGCGAGGGGGCGGCGCGCACGCTCGAGATCGCGGTGCGGGATACCGGAATCGGCATTCCTGCCCGCAGCCTGCCATCGCTGTTCGACGTCTACATCCAGACGGATGCGTCGATCTATCGCCGCTTCGGCGGTACCGGGCTGGGTTTGCCGCTGTGCCACCGGATCGTCCGGCTGATGCATGGCGATCTGGCGGTCGAGAGCCAGCCGGGCGAAGGCACGGCGATCACGGCCTTGTTGTCGCTGCCCGCCGCACCGGCCGATTGGCGGGTAGCGTTCGACGAACCGCACGCCGAGGCGCCGATCGCGCCGGCGCGGCCGCACGAAGACGAAGCGCCATTGCGTGTACTCGTTGCGGAAGATCACCCGGCGAGCCGCGCGCTGTTGCGCGATCAACTCGAAGCGCTGCACTACGACGCGACGATCGTCGCGAACGGCATCGAGGCGATGCGTGCGTATTTTTCGCATCCGTTCGACGTCGTGCTGACCGATCTCGGCATGCCGGAGCTCGACGGGTTCGCGCTGGCGAACTTCTTGCGCGAGCAGGGGGCGAGCGTGCCGGTGATCACGATGACCGCTCATGCAACCGAAGAGGACTACCGTCGCTGCACGCAGGTCGGCGCGGTGGAGGTCGTGCTCAAGCCGCTGTCGATCGACGCGCTCGACGCAGTGTTGCGGCGGCACGGCAAGCGCGAGCCGACGGCGGAAGCCGATCCGGCGGTGGCGAGCGCCGCGCCCCTCATGACGGACGAGATGCGCGATGCGTTACGGACAGCGACGCAGCGCTCGCTGGTCGTGATCGACGACGGGCTGTTGCGTGGCGCAGTCGATCCGGTCCGGACCGAGCTGCATTCGATGCGCGGCGGTTTCGCGCTGGCCGGCAATGCGCCAGCAACCGACGCATGCGCACGAGGCGAACGTACGCTCGCCGACGGCGGCATCGACGCGCTGAAGCCCGAATGGCCGGCGATACGGGCGGCTGTCCAGGCCGCGCTTTCGAGGTTGTCCGGCAACTGAGCCGCCTGGCGTCGCGTCTGGCCACGTGGCCAAACGTCGCGAGTCGATTGACAGGCGGCATGCGGTTACCGACCGCAGGCGGGTTCATCCGAGGCCGTCTTCCTTTCCTCTCGTGTTCTCGTTCTCGAGCGTCCGCTCGCGGGACGGATCTCGGCCACATTGTATGAAATCCTTGTATTTGATCGGAGTCAGGTATTCACACGGTTGAAAATCAAAATTTAGTACCCGTACTAGGAATTTCTATGTAGATATCGTTCGGCAACTAAATACCAAATGTGCGTGGATTGGCATCATTCATCCTGCTCTGCAAAGAGTCGTTCAATCACGTTTCATTTGGAGAAAATCGTGGCTCTCAACAAGAAAATTCTCGCCGCGGCAGCAGTCGTGGGCATGGTCGCAGCAGGTTCGGCAATGGCCGCTGACGGCACGATCAATTTCACCGGCAGTATCACGGCGGCATCGTGCTCGATCACGGGTGGTGCGGGCACCAACGTGACCGGTGAAAAGGGCAAGCAGGACATCGCGGTCAACCTCGGCAAGGTCAGCGTCGATTCGATCGGCGGCACGGCTGGCAGCGGCGTCGCGGGCGGCACGTCGATCAACCTGAACCTCGACTGCGGCAATACGGCAACCGACCTGACGTTGATCAAGATGAAGTTCGATCCGCGCGCGGGCTCGGGCATCGACGGCAAGAACAACAAGCTGCTGCAGGTCTCGGGTGGCGCGAAGGGTGTCGGCATCGGCATCTACAACGGCAGCAACACGCTGCTGAACCTCGCGGCCAACGAGACGATCGATGCACCGCTGGTCAAGGGCGGCACGGAAGCCGCGCCGGTCTACACCGCGGCACTGGATCTGCGCGCTGGTTACGTCGCCAACGGTGACAAGATCGAAGCAGGTACGGCGAACGGCACGCTGCCGTTCACGCTGACGTACGAGTAAGTCGTTCAATCGAGCGGTGAAATGGCACGAGCCATTTCGCCGCCGCCTCCAGATTCGAATCCGATATGAAGAAATCTCTCATTGCCGGGCTGGTCGCGGCCAGCTCGATGTTTTTCTTGTCCGCGCCGTCGCATGCCGGCATTTCGCTGTCCGGTACGCGCGTTGTTTATCCTGGGCAAAGCAAGGAAGCATCCGTCGTCGTCAAGAATCAATCGAAGGACGACGTGATGATCCAGTCGTGGATTGAGTCCCTCGATGAAAAGCAAGGCGATTTGCCGTTTGCCCTCACGCCGTCGTTGAGCCGGCTCGGAGGCGACAAGCAGCAGATCCTGCGCATTTTCTACGCAGGAGAAGGCTTGGCGGCCGACCGCGAATCGGCGTTCTGGTTGAGCGTGCAGGAGATTCCGCAACGCGCGAAGGGCGATAACTCGCTGCAAATCGCCGTTCGTCAACGTATCAAACTCTTTTATCGGCCCGCCGATCTGCCCGGCAAAGCAGACGAGGCGCCTGCCCAATTGAAGTGGCGTTGGAGTAGCGACGGCGGAAAGCCGGCGCTGGACGTCGTCAATGACACTCCCTATTTTGTTTCGCTCGGCCACGCACGCCTCAAGGTCGGCACGAATGCCTATCCGATCGTCACCGAGATGGTCGCACCCAAATCCGTAAAGCGGCTGTCGCTCAAGGACTACACCGGGCATGCGCAACCGGTGAACGCCAAGGTCGAATTCAGCTCGATCAACGACTTCGGCGCAACTGTCGACACGCAAGCCGATATGTCGAATTAGCCTCCCAAGCGTCGGATGGCCATCTGGATTTTTCACGATAAATAAATACGTTGTACTAATAAAGGAGAGATGCGTATATCCGATAGCTCGATCGAGTGACAGGTGCGCGCAATAAAGACATGAACACAACTGTCAAGAAAATCGTAGAGGCTTGCCAGCGCGCGTCTTGTCTGATGGCGTTCGGCGCCATCATTGCACCTGTTTCCGGTAATGCGGCCGAGTTCAACGAGATGTTCCTCAAGAAGGGGGACGGTCCCGTCGAACTCACGTACTTCGAGCGCGGCAGTTCGGTCGCGCCGGGCATCTACGACGTAGACGTATCGTTGAACCAGCGGCGCGCGAAGCGGGAGTCGATTGCGTTCAAGGCGGACGAATCGGGCGAAGTACGTCCCGTGATCACGTATGGTTTGCTCAAGTCGCTCGGCGTCGATTTGAAGCGTCTTGAGCGCGAGCACAAGCTGGAAGCGGGGTTGGACGACAAAACGCTCGTTCGTCTCGACCAACTGGTCGACGGTGCGGCGGCGAGTTTCGACGTCGGTACGCTCACGCTTGATATCAGCGTCCCGCAGATCTATGCGCCGGGGCAAATACGTGGTCTTGTCGATCCGTCGCTGTGGGATGAGGGTGTCGCCGCGGCCTATTCGAACTATCAGGCGAACTTCAGTCACGATACGAATTCCGGATATCGCAGCGACTATGGGTATCTCGGGTTGCGCAATGGTGTGAACATCGGTGCCTGGCGGTTCCGTAACGAGTCGGCGCTGTCGTGGCGGCGTGGTTCGCCTTCGGATTTCAGCGTCAACCGCAGCTACGTTGAGCGCGACCTGATCGGCATCAAGGGCCGATTGGCCGCGGGCGAAGTGTACTCGTCCGGTGAAATCTTCGACAGCGTGCGTTTTCTTGGTGTGCAGGTCAGCTCCGATACGGGGATGCTGTCCGACAACGAAGTCGGCTATGCGCCGGTGGTGCGCGGTATCGCGCAAAGCAACGCGGTCGTCGAAGTTCGTCAGAACGGTTACGTGATCTATTCGGCGTCCGTGACGCCGGGCGCGTTCGAGTTCCGGGACATCTATCCGAGCGGCTCGAACGGCGACCTCGAGATCAGGATCATCGAGTCCGACGGGAGCACGCGCACTTTCCGGCAATCGTATTCGTATCTGCCCGTCATGATTCGTCGCGGCACGATGCGTTACGCATTTTCGGCCGGTCAGTATCGTGGCTATGGTCAGTCCCGCCCCAAGTTTGCCCAAGGGTCGCTGGTCTACGGCGTGTCGGACAACCTGACCGGCTATGGCGGCTTGATCGGCGCCGAGCGCTATGCGGCGATTGCGCTCGGCGTCGGCTATAACTCGCCATTGGGCGGGATCTCGTTCGACGTCACGCACAGCCAGTCGAGCACGCAAGGCCGCAAGTCGACCGGGCAGAGTCTCCGCTTCCTGTATTCGAAAACGCTGACATCTACCGACACGACCTTCACGATGGTCGGCTATCGCTACTCGACCGACGGCTATCGCACGTTCAGCCAGCACGTCGATGATCTCGATCGCCAGGGCGGAGGTGGGTATCGTCGTCAGAAAAGCCGCGTCGACCTGAACATCAACCAGTCGATCGGGTCGAGAGGTTCGATTTACGCGAGTGTCGGCGACACGAGCTACTGGAACCGCGGCGGTTCGAGCCGCAACATTCAGTTCGGTTATAGCGGCGCACTAAAGAATCTCAGCTACAGCGTCTCGGTCGCGCATACGCGGGACACCGGCGCATTCGGCCGTGCCGACACGCAGTTTTCCGCATCGGTCAGCATCCCGATCGGCGGCGGTGTGCGTTCGCATCGTGCGTTCGCGAACACGGTGGCGTCGACGAGTGGCGACGTGAGCGTTCAGGCGGGCGTGAACGGGTTCTTGAACGAAGCCAATACCGTCAACTATTCCGTGCAGGGCGATTACCGCAAGGATTCGGGCGGAACGGGCGGCGTGGGTCTCGGTTGGGATACGCCGATGGCCAAGCTGACGTCGAACTACACGCAGTCGGGCCGCGGGAAACACGCCGACGTCGGTGCGGCGGGTTCGATCGTCGTACACAGCGGCGGTATCACGTTGGGCCAGACGGTGGGCGAGACTTTCGCGATCGCGGAAGTGCCGGGCGTGCGTGGCGCACGTTTCTCGTCGTCGTCGAGCATCAGCACCGACCGTCGTGGTTACGCGATCGTGCCGTATGCGCAGCCGTATCGCTACAACTGGCTGAACATCGATACCGAGAGTCTTGGTTTCGACACGGACCTGACCGACAACTCGAAGTCGGTGGTGCCGACGCGCGGCGCAATCGTCAAGGCGCGCTTCACGGCAGAGACCGGTCGCCGTGTCCAGTTCGACGTGACGGGCAGCAACGGTGACAAGGTGCCGTTCGGTGCGACCGCGTACGACGAAAACGACAAGGTGCTCGGCATGGTCGACAACGCATCGCGTGTGCTTGTGTTCGGCGTCAAGGATCAGGGGCGCCTGTCGATCCGCTGGAGCGAGGGTTCGTGCGAAGGCAACTACGCGTTGCCGGAACGGAAGAAAACGCTCGCATACGAGCGGGTGGCGATGAGTTGCAAGATGGCCGGCCGATGATTGGCAGATGAAGTGAGGAATTTGGCGGGATGCCAAGTCAGAATGTTGAGCGTCCCGTATTCAATAGTTTCGGGTCGTCGCCGGAGATGGTGAAAATGGACGTGCAAGTCGCGAAATAACTGGCTGGCGCCTTTTATACGTCGATCTCGATTTGCTGCAAATACTTGCGGTGAAAGTAGGCAAGCGGCTTTGCTCTTTAGGTCGGGAGAGAGTGATGAAAATATTTGCCATTTGTACGTCCGCCATTGTCGCTGCGATTCCAGTGTCCGCGTTTGCGGTATGTCAGGTCAGGCAAGACTCGGGCCAAATTGTCCCTTTTCAGAGAGTCGAATTTCCATCCTTCCAACCCGCAGTGTTCGATCCCGAGGTTCCGAACGGTACTGTCTTGTATCGAGCCAACGGGACCGCTAGCGGTGTAGGGGGGGCCGCTACCTGAGATGGGAAAATCATGGGCGCGCGGATGTATCGGGGAACGGATACCTATAATGCGACCTATAGTACATATGCGACTTCTGTAGAGGGCGTTGGTTATCGAATCGCAGGGGGCATCAATGCGCCCCAATGGTGGCCACAGCAGGACTACTGCGATGGGGCAGCTGCGCCTCTGGCGGATTCGGCCTACTTTACGATCGAGCTTGTCAAGACGGGACCGATCACGTCCGGAGGGGTTTTAACCGGCAGATTGGGCAAACATATTTCCCCGATCAAGGATATGCGGCCCGTCGCGTTTTCTTGACCGGTGGCTTACCGATCAAGCCTACGGTGCCGACCTGTCCCGTACGGAACAACGTGATTGGCGTACCGCTTTGGTCGGTCTCGGCCAAGTCGCTCGAGACCAGCGGTGGATCCGACCTCAGACCATTCTCGATCGATTTGGACTGTTTTGGCGGGTCGCAAGGAGCGTCGACCAGAATGTTTATAACCATGACCGATGCCGCGAGCCCGGGCAATCGCGGTGGCGTGCTGACGCTGGCGTCGACCGGTTCCAGCGCGGCGGCTGGAGTCGGCGTGGAAATCCGGCGAGCGGATGATGCCATTGTCCGTTACGGATCCGACTCGTCCGCATCCGCTAATCCCAATCAATGGTTTGTCGCACAGTGCGGTAATGGGCTTGTGTCCATTCCGTCGAAAGCGCGCTATCTGCGAACCGTGGGGCCGATGAAGGGTGGAACGGCTAATGCAACGGCTACCTTCGCGATGAGCTATCAGTAAGCCGTGCAATGCAGGTTTCAACGGCCTTCAACTCAAGGCTGATTTCCCCGAATCCGGGTTAAAGCCCTGGCTGGGTTCTATCGTCACTTGCAGGGGATCGCGATTTCACTGGTAACTCATCGTGAAGTTTGCGATCGCATTTGCCGTTCCCGACTTGATACGCGGGCTGGTCTGCACATAGCGCGCCCGCAGTGCGATGCTCAGGCCAGCAGCGCCTTGGGCAACCGACCCGCCCAGCCATTGATTGGTGTTGCCGATAGCAGAGGATGCGGGACCGTATCCGAGCACGTCGTCACCCTTCAGAATCTGAAGGCCCACGCCGGTGGCTGTCGAGTCTTTCGACAATGATAGCGTTGTCGACGTGTTCCCCGGGTTCGTTGCATCGGTCAGCGTGACATATACCTTCGCGGTGGTACCCCTGTCGCCGCCCGAACAGGAAAGGTCGATCCCGAACGATCGCGACGGCGCGCTCGAGCCGACACCGGTGAAGACCGTCGAGGCCATTGTCTCGCCCATCGGCACCTGTATGCGCGGGGTCGTGACCGTGCAGCTCGGCACTTTGGGCGTGACCAGAACAGGTGCGGCGAAGCGATATTCGACCAGTAACTGCCCGGCGTCGTTGTCTACCCTGTAGTTGGCATAGGCGCCGCTCAATACGCCGCTCTCCGTTACGTTTCCGGTCTTGATCAGTTGGATTTTGGGTGCGTAATAGATGTTCCAGTACACCTGTGCTATTGGGAGTCCCGTCGAAGTGAAGGGAGCGACCTCCCCTAAGGGCGATATGATTCGCAACCCGACATTGGGTATGTTAGTCGGATAGATTTTGGATGCGTCGGGTATGCCGACGCCTGTTATGCGTCTCCGGAATGTGAAAGAGCAGGTTGTCACGGGATCCCACGGATTGATCGCATTGGTGAAGGTAAGCGCGTCCGCTTTCGCCTCGTAAATGATGCCGCCGATCGGAATGTCTCCGGGGCTGAAAGGCGGCGGGTTGAATCCGTTAACGGCAACGATGAAGTAATCTCGGCCGTCATTTGTGGTGGCCGTGCATGCTGCAAGAGCATGAATTGGAAGTACTGCTGATAGAAAAAGTACGAATTTTATTTTCTTCATTATCGAGCATTGGAATGAGGAGAGGTCACCCGAATTTCGGGGCTATAGATCGGCGATGGGTGCTGAATGCGGCATCCGTTCCCGATCGACTAGTGTGGTGTGGTCAACGACGTTGGCCAATTATCTATTGGCAGAGCGACGAGCGAAATGAGACAAGTACTAAATTCGCTTCCGGAACGGTGTCGCAGGCGCATGCATGAAGAACGGATTTGGTGCTTCGAGCCGGCTGCATACAGACCGCATCCACGCATTGACAAACGTCGGTCGCTCGATATTCGGTCCCTTGGAAATCCGAATAGCTGGCCGCCCGGTACGCCCGGCCGGCCAGCCTTAGCCAACGACGCGGAGGCCGTCAGCTACGCGCGTTCACGCCGCGCGCCGCGTCAAGGCGTTCGGGCGTCATTGAACCCACGACACCGAACGCCAGACCGGCATGCCCAGGGTTTCACTTGCCTGTAGCTGATACCGACCAGTTGACCGTGGAACCGGTTGTAGCCGTCCGTGACGGAGATCCGGCAGCGGGTCGACGAGTTTTGGAAGGGGGGCGAAGTTTCCGCGCGCAAGGCCGGCTGGCTATCGTGATGACCGTGAATGCGACCGATGAGGATCGGCGAAGCTGTGCGGAGGTCGGCGCGGTCGAGGCAGTGTTCGAGCGGCTGTCGATCACTGCGCTCGACGCGGTGCTGCACCGGCACGGCAAACGCGAGCCGATGCGGCGGTGGCGGCGCCACCTGTCATGACGGACGAGATGCGCGACAAGCTGCGAATGGCGACGCTGCACTCGCTTCCATGATTGACGATGCGTCGTCGCTTGATGCAGTCGATCCGGTCCGGATCGAGCTGCGCTCGTTGCGCGGCGGCTTTGCGCTGGCCGGTGACGCGTGCGCCGCCATGGAAGGGATCGTCAACGACGGCAGAACGGACACGTCCAAGGATCGCTGGCCAGCGTTCCGGGGCGAGATCGCATGCGCCGTCGATCGCTGATGGCCGATCGAACGACATTCAGAGCTGGGCCCGTCCTTGCCGGTTCAGCGTGGCAATTGCGACGCCGCCCGTCGGCACGGCAAACCGCAACCGGCGCGAAAGTAGCCATTCCGCCCATCCTGGACGCAGGCACCCGGATGAATCGATTCATGGAGACGTGTGTTGCCGAATTTCGCCTGGGACAAATCTCATGAATCTCGCAAATTGATAAGAAAATAACTATTTTATGTGCCATGCGTGCATTTCAGAATTTTATTTTTCTCATGGGGCGCTCTGTAAAACTTGATTTTTCTAATAAATAATAGAATTTTCATAAAATTTCATCATTAGTTCTCGTACGACCAATAAAACATCAAATGTCGTTCTCCAACTAGATACTGGATTTGTAAATATTGTCATCATTATACGTACTCTTATTCGGGTTTCCATTCCGATAAGGCGCTTCTGAATTGAGTCAAGACTGGAGAAGATAGTGACGGCTTTCAACAGGAAGATTCTCGCCCTGACGAGCAGCCGCAGGGATGTTCGGCGCCGGTTCGACCACGGCGGCCGGCGGCACGAACGTGAAGGGTGAAAAGGCAAGCGAACATCGGCGTGAACCTCGGCACGGTGAGCGTCGACTCGATCGGCGGTTGGTCGGCCACGGCATCGTGGGCGGCACATCGATCAGCCTGAACCCGGACTGTGGCAACACGGCAACCGCCGTGACGCTCGTCAAGCGTGCCCGTTTTTGGCATCCAGGTTCAAGGGCGCCTGTCGATTCGCTGGAGCGACGCTTCGTGCGAAGGCAACTACGTGCTGCCGGCGCGGCGGAAGGCGGTCGCATATGACCGCGTGGCGATGAACTGCAAGACGGCGGATCGGTAAGCGCCGAGTGATGGTATTGCGACAGGAGATTATTTCATGCGAAAGATGGAGTCCATTGGACGTTTATCGATTGTTTTTGGATTTTGGTCCGCGTTCTGCACGGGCTCGGCGGTGGCGGCCACGGCAGGCGACTGCTCGTTCTACGACATAGTCCACCAACCGACCGTGGGCGTGAGCGTCGAATCCTATGCGTCGTGGGAAATGGGTGAATTCGATCCGAGTGTGCCGGATGGAACCGTACTGTCGGAAGCGGTGGCAAGTATCGTGAGAGAAAACGATGTCTATTCGGCTTCGTGTAAAACGGACATCGGGCGGACGACCCTCGCCGGCATCGGAACACGCGGGCCGTACGAGACCTACGCATCCAGTGTTTCAGGTGTGGGCTTGCGTCTTTTGTCGAATGATGGCAAGTACGTTTATCCCTATAAAGAGTTCAGACTGGGGGGGCGCCTGCCCCTCATGGCGCTCAGAAATACAAGAATTCAACTCGTCAAAACCGGGCCCATTACGGCTCAAGGAAAAGTGACGGGACAAATCGCGCAATACACATTCGACGATAAAAATTTAGTCGTAGGCAGGCTCTATATTGCGGGCAGCGTGGAGATCAAACCCAAGGTGCCGACCTGTAGCGTCCTCACGAAAACGATCACCGTTTCCATGGCGAGCACGAACGCAAAGCGCTTTACCGGGGTCGGTTCGACGTCGCCCGGCAAGGCGTTCGACATCAGGCTGAACTGTGGAAACGGCACGTCCGGGGCGACGACCAAGATGTACATCACAATGACGGACGCCACCCATCCCGCTAACCGATCCACCATGTTGTCCCTCAGCAAGGATTCGACTGCGAGCGGTGTCGGCTATCAAATCGTGCGCCAGACGGACGGATCGCCGGTTACCTACGGGCGCGATTCTTCCGAGGCGGGCAATCCGGGACAGTGGTTTGTCGGTCAATATGGAAACCAGAGCGTGGATATTCCGCTGGTGGCGCGCTACGTTCAGACTCAGCCGAAGATCGCGGCCGGCACCGCGAATGCAGCGGCCTCTTTCACGATGAACTACCAGTAATACGCGCGATGCCGGGTTCGAATGGCCTCGAACCGGCAACCGATCCGGAAAGGTCACTCGCCCGGATGAAGCCGGTGTCGTTCGTTTCCTTTCCGCCTTCCCCCAAAAGTCAAAAAGCCGGCCGTCGGGTATGCCCGATCGGCCGGCTTTTTTGACCGGCAGCCCGGAGGCTGCCGGCCCGACACGGTGATGCCGCTGGCGACACGTCACGGCGTTCGGTCAACGGTGCGAACCGATCACGCGGAACGCCGTGCCGACGACGCTCAGGGTTTCACTTGCCCGTAGTTGACACCGACCAGTTGACCATGGAACTGGTTGTAGCCGTCCGTGACGTCGATCCGGCTGGTGGTCGATGAACCCTCGAAGCGGCCGAAGTTTCCGCCCGCGAGGCCGCCGAGCCTTGCATAGCGGCCGCCGGAAACCGTACCGCTCGACGACGACGCGGTGACGAACCCCCCGTTGCTGCCGATGAGGCCGCCGACGTAGCTGACGTCGCCCCCCTTCGCCGAACCGGTCGCACGCGACTGATCGACTTTCCCCGTCAGTTGGCCGATGAGGCCGCCGACGCTGGCATTCGCGCCGCCCTCGGCATCGCCCGATGCACTCGACAGGGTCACGTTGCCCTGCTCATTGGCGCCGATCAGGCCACCGACCACGGAGCTATCGCCGGCCTTCGCCGAGCCGCTCGCGCGGGATTCGGAAACTTGCGAGCGATTGCGCCCGATCAGGCCGCCCGCCGCGCTCGAATGGCCGGCCACGACGTTCCCGCTGGCTTTGGCCGCGTGGATCGTGCCGTTGTTGACGCCCGCGAAGCCGCCCGCGTTGCTCGCATAGCGGGCGGTGACGTGGCCGGACGCGGTCGACGTGTCGATCTTGCCCGCGTTGTAGCCTGCGAAGCCGCCGACCGTGCTGCTGTCGGTGGCGATCACGTCGCCGGACGCGCCGGATGCGTCGATCGTGCCCTCGTTGAGGCCGACGAAGCCGCCCGCGGTGCTGGCGCTGCCGCCTTGGACCCGGCCAAGTGCGCGGGACGTTTCGATGAAGCCGCTGTTCACGCCCGCGAAACCACCGGCCGTCGAATGGTCCCCGACGCGCACGCTGCCGGTCGCCTTCGATGCCCGGATGCGCGCGTTTTGATCGTTGCGGCCGACGAAGCCGCCGGCCGTGCTGTCCGAACCGACGACGAGGTCGCCGGTCGCGGTCGATGCGTCGATCTCCCCGGTGTTGGCGCCGACGAGCCCGCCGGCCGCCCAGATATTGTCGCCCGCCGTCACGCGGCCGTTGGCCTGCGAATTGCTGATGCGGCCGTGGTTCGCGCCGACCAGCCCGCCGACTATGCCGTAGTGGCCTGCCACGACCTCGTTGTCGGCGATGGACGATTCGATCGTGCCGAAGTTCAGGCCGACGAGGCCGCCAGCGGTCGAGATGTCGCGGACCAACACGTTTCCGCTGGCGCGCGACGATTCGATGGTGCCGAGGTTGATGCCCACCAGGCCGCCGGCGATCGCGTTGCCGTTTGTCCTCACGGTGGCGGAGGCGGAAGACGACGACTGGCGAATGATGCCGTTTTCGCGGTTGAGCCCGACGAGGCCGCCCACCATTGCCGCGTCGCCGTTTGCCATCACGCTGCCCGCGCTCGACGAGCGCTCGATCGTTCCGTTGTTGATCCCGACGAGGCCACCCGCGGAGCCGTCCAGCCCGACGCCGACTTGTACGTCGGCATGGCTGTCGCGAATCGTCGCCGTGGTCGGCGGTTGGTCCAGCAGCGTCAGGTTCTCGCCCGCGAGGCCACCGGCCGCGAGTACGCCGCGATCGCCCCCCACGGAACCTGATACCGTCGCGTGCTCGATCGTGCCGCCGTAGTTGCCGCCGACCAGGCCGCCGACGATCGTGCGACCCTTGGCCGACACGGCCACGTTGAGGGCCGTCACGTTCGAGATCACGCCGGTGTTGATGCCGGCGAGCGTGCCGACCAGAACCGGGCTGCCGTACGGCAGCCCCGTTGCGATCGTCATGGTGCTGCGCAAGTTGAGGTTTGCGATGCGACCGGCGTTCTGGCTGAACAGGCCGACGGTCGTCGAGTCGGGATTGTAGATGGACAGGCGGCTCAGCGTATTGCCGAGCCCGTCGAAGACGCCCGAGAACGCGCTGTCGCCGCCGATGCTGCGGAGGCGCTCGGTGTAACCGTTGTCGATCGCGTTGCCGAGTACATAGCGGCCCTTCAGGTCCGTGCCGATGTTGCGCAGGTCGGCGATCGTGTGCACCACCTTGTAGTCTTCGCCGTTCGAACGATACGACGCATTGTCGCCGGACAGCGTGACGACGGCCTGGTCGCCGGTGAACGTATGGCCGTTCTTCGAATTCAGCTCGAGATGGGCGTTACGGCCGGTCAGCTTGATCGCGTCGTTCACGCGGATCTTGTCGTCGGCATTGACGACGACACTGGCCTTTTCGCCTGCAGCAGACAGCGCCTGCTTCAGTTCGACGTCGCCGTGCTGCGCGGTGAGCGTCAGCGATCGGTCGCTGTTCCACGCGACGGGACCGTCGACGGTCAGGTTGCCGCGCGTGTTCGTCAGCGCGACGTTCGTGGTATCGAGGTTGCGCGACAACGTGTCGGCGCCGATCGACCGGTCGCCGCCGCCTTGCCCCTTCACGCCGGCGTTGGCTGCCTCGATCGTCCACGTACCGGCCGTGTTGCCCGCGCGCGTGTCGACCTGCGTGTCGGCCGCGACGTTCACGCGTTCGCCGCGGGTGAGTACCGTGCCGGCCGCGTCGCCGCCGGCATCGAGCTTGCCGGCGACATTGACGGTGCCGCCGTCGAGCGTGATCTTGCCGCCTCGGCCGGAGAGCCCCTTCGCTTCGATCGTGCCGGTGTTGTTGACCACCGCATTGAGCAGGTTGCCGGCCGCCCGCGCGGTCATCAGCACTTCGCCGCCGTCGGCCTTCAGCAGGCCGCCGTTGGTTGCCTGCGCATCGACCGCGCCGCCTTCGACCTGCAGGCTGAGCAGGTCGCTGCCGTCGAAATTGACCTTGAATGCATTGCCGGCGCCGAGCGCGACGCGCCCCATCTTCGCCTGGATCACGCCGTTGTTCGACACGCGTGCGCCGAGCAGGGCGACACTGCCGCCGTCGGCGGCAGTGATCTTGCCGTCGTTGGCGATCGACGCGGTGGACGTGCCGGAGAAGCGGTAGTTGCCGGCGAGGAAATCGCCGTCGGAGATGTTCTGTGTCGATGCGACGAGGCCGCCGACGTTGATCTGCGCGCCGGAGCCGAACAGCACGCCGTTCGGGTTGACGAGGAAGACTTTGCCGTTGGCGTCGATCTGACCGTGAATCTGGCTGCCGTTGTTGCCGATCACGCGGTTCAGCGCGATGGACTGGCTGCCGGGTTGGTGGAACGACACGCGCTCGCCGCCGGCGACGCTGAAGTCCTGCCAGTTGGCGATGAGCTTGTCGGAATGCTGGTTGATGGACATCGATTTGCCGTCGGCGTCGCGAATGATGTCGGCTTTGCCGGTGGCGATGGTTTCACCGGTGGGCAGCGCGAAAGCGGGCAGTGCGGCGAGGCCGAGCAGCGAGAGGGCGGCCGCCGCGAGACGCTTGCCGCCCGCGGACTTGCCGTGTCGGCGCGCGGTTTCCCCCACCGCGGTCCAGCATCCCTGGGTCTGGTTCCATACCAGTGCGTAGGTCTTGTTCATGAATTGTTGTCTCTCTTTGAAGATCCACAGTTAGCGCTCCGCGTAATCATCTGTATACCTAATGATCGCGCGAACACGTTGATCCGGAAGCGCTCGATCGAGGTGCCTCCGACGATGCGAACCGCAGTGCGGCTCGCAGTACTCACGACCCGGCACGTGACCGGGCCGCTCGTCCAAAGCCGCTCAGAAATACTGTGCGGCCTGTATCCAGACGGTCGGCGAGCGGGTGGCCGACGCGACCGCGTAAGCCGGACCAAGCGGCAGCGCGGCGCTCAGGTTGATTTGATGACGCTCGCCGAACCAGCTCGCACCGACGCCGAGCGACGACAGCTGTACGGTGTTGCGCTCGCGCGCCCACGGCTGCTTGCTGAGCTGCACGCGGCCGGTGTCGACGAACGTGCTGAATTGCCAGTGGGGTGCGGCGAAATAACGTAATTCCGCGCTCGCTTGCCAGCCCTGATCGCCGTTGCCGGCGCTGAGTGCGTACGCACGCACGCCGTAGGGGCCGCCGAGACTGAATTTTTCGGAAGAATCGAGATTGCGCGACGACAGTTGCGCGCTGAATTGCGTATAGAGCTGCAGCCGGGCGCCGAGCGCTTGAAGGCGCAATGCGTTGACGTTCAACTTGGCGAAGCGGCCTTGCGTATGCGTCAAATCGTTCCACCCGAGCGCATCGTTGCCGCGCAGGCGACCGATGCCGATGGTGGCCGAGAAGCCGTTTCTGCCGCCGCCGCCGACGCCGTCCTGGCTGTTGCCGCTCACGCCGAAGGTCCACAGGTCGACGGCCTTGTCGTTGTCGGTGTCGAAGTAGCCGTAAATGTCGCGCAGGTGTTTGTTGTCGTACGTGAACTGCGCGTCGAGTCGGGTTCGGCGGCCGCGCATCAGCGGCTGCGTGACGAACACCGAGCGGACGTCGGCGTTGCCGTGAGAGCGGAGATATTTCATGCTGCCGCCGACCCGGTAATACATGTCGGAATAGGCCACGCCGATGCGCGTCGACGCCGGGCCGACCGGCACTTGGTAGGCCGCGCGGTAGTAGCGCTGATTCGTATTGCTGGTGAGGCCGCGCATCGAGAAGCGATCGCCGAGCCGCAACGGCGAGTTGACGTCGACGCTGCCGGTTGCCCGATAACGGCCGGTCAACGGATCGCCGAAGTTGTCGAATTCGAGCGAGCCGGTGGCGAGCGGGCCGCGCTCCGCGTCGATCACGAGATCGGTCGTACCGGGTTCGGCGCCGGCCCGCAGCGTGCCTTTCGCGTCGACGCCGGCCATGTCGTCGAGCAGCATGAGACTGCGCTCGAGGCTCGCGCCTTGGGCGACGTCGCCGGGATGCAGCGCGGCGAGCGGCTGACGTAATGCGCGATCAAACACACGCGTTCGGTTGTGCAGCTCGATTTTGCCGTAGCGACCTTCGACGACGGCGATGCGAACAACGCCGTCGTCGACGTCCTGCCGGGGCAGGTAGGCGCGGGCGAGGACGTAGCCGCGTTCGCGATAGCGGGTGGTGATTCGGTTCGCCGCTTGCTGCAACTCGCCGAAGCCGAGTTCGCGACCGACGAGATCCGCGAGCAATGTTTCGAGCCGGGCCGTCGGAATCGCCGTGTTGCCTTCGATGACGAACGCGCGGACCACGACGCGCGGGCCCGCGACGTCTTCGGCCGCCGGCGCGGGTGCAGCCGGCGCAATGTCGATGTCCGGGCGGGTGGCGGCAGGCAGGGATGGACGCACGGTTTCGATGTCACGAATCGATTGCCCCGCGCTGGGGACCTGTGCATGCGCGAGACCGAAACCGGGAAGGAGCCATGCGATGGCGACGTAACCGGTGCGCCGGAGAGCGTCGCGCAGGGCGCGGGTGCCGGTCGGCGTCGCGGGGGCGCGTGCAGGGGCGACGTGCGAAATGAACGGCTGGCCCGCTGACACACTGGAGGCGGCTGTCGATGGGCCGACGATCACGGACGCTGGCGTGCGACGGATGATAGAAATATCTCACCCCGGAGAAATAATTATGGATCTGTCTCGGTCTTTAGAGACGGTCCGTTGAGAATGTCGGGGATATTACGAAAGGGACGCGGTCGTGGATATTGAACAAGTACGAGCGCGCGGGGGAAATGCCTCAGTCTTGCATGATTCTTTGCGAGATGCGCGGGGGCGTCAGGCGCGGCTCTGTCGGACGAGGCCGAAAAGCGGCGGCGCGGATCAGTCGTGGTCTGAAGAGGACTGCCACGTAACTGCTTGACCGTGAATGGTTCTTTCAATAGGGGCGGCTGTTTTGCTGAGATTAGGACGAAACACAGGCTAATCCCAATTTCTTTAGGACACGTCCGATTAAAAATGCGCTTTCACGATGGCAATATACGGGCTTACATTGTTTTGATTCGAGGCGTCCTGTAAATCAGCGCGGCGTGTCTTGGTTTTTTACGTCACGGAATGGCGCTGTATAAATCGAATAGTTAATAGTTTATGACGTTTTTGCTGGCTTGTCGTCATAAGCAATGATTTGTATCTCTAAATAACAGGATGAAACTCGTCGTCGATTTGACAATCGATCCGTGTCGGCACGACCGCATCGCGTAAATACTCGCTGCCGTCCCGCCGTCGTTCGATTTCGGCGGCTGATCGCTCAGATATGCATTCGTTCGACTCTGTTGATTACGCACTCGTTGCTCGCGGGAAGATGTCCTGGTTTCGGCTGGCCGATGGCGGCCTGCTTGTCGCCGCGGCATGGGCGGCGAAGCGCTGGTTCGACGACGCGCCCTGGTCGGCGGCCGATGCTGCGTTGACCGCTATTGCCATCGCCTGCGCGCTGGTCCTGTTTCCATTGATCGGCCTGTACGGCAATCGCGAGCGACGTATGTCGTGGCGTCGCGTGTGGCCGGCGCCGGCTGGTCTTGCCGTCGCCCTGTGCGTCGGCGTGATGTCCGTTACGGCACTCGACTGGCAATCCGGCGCGGCGCCCGGCTGGGTGATCGGCTGGTTCGTGTTGTCGACGGTCGCGCTCGTCGCGTCGCACGCCGTGCGGCAATGGCTGGGCGTCCATGGCGCGGCCCGGGACACGAGTCGCAAGCCTGTCGCGCTCGTCGGGTATCGCGAGCGATGCCTGGCGCTTGCGAGTTGCGATGCGCGCGAGGTCGGGGCGCCGTTTCAGGTGGCCGCGATCTTCGACATGTCCGGTGCCCCCGCACGCGATGCGGACAAGTTTGAAGTGCATGTCGATCTCGGCAGGTTCGTCGACTGCGTGCGCCGCGTGCACGTCGGCGAAATCTGGATCGTGCTGCCGCTGTCGGAGGCCGACCGCATCGGCGCGATCGTTCGTGCGTTCGACACGGATCTCGTGGATATCCGCTTCATGCCGGACCTCGCCGATCTCACGCCGCTCCATCCGCGCCGCGCGAGTCGCGGCCGCGCGCTCGATCTCGTGGCCGCGCCGCTGTCGGCACGGGCGCTCGCAGGCAAGGCCGTGTTCGATCGTGTGTTCGCAGGGCTGGCGCTGATTGCGATCGCGCCGCTGATGGGGGCGATCGCGATCGCGGTGAAGTGCTCGTCGCCGGGGCCGGTGTTGTTCCGGCAGCAGCGCAGGGGCGCGTACGGGCGCATTTTCACGATCTACAAGTTCAGGACGATGCGCGAGCACGACACCGACGCGCCGGGCGAGGTGCGTCAGGCGACGCGCGGCGATCCGCGCATCACGCGCGTTGGCGCGCTGCTGCGGCGGACGAGCCTCGACGAGTTGCCGCAGTTCCTGAACGTGCTGAAGGGCGACATGTCGGTGGTCGGCCCGCGTCCGCACGCGGTGGAGCACGACCGCTTCTACCAGCATCGGGTCGACGGCTATATCCAGCGCTACCGGATCAAGCCGGGCATTACCGGCTGGGCGCAGGTCAACGGGCATCGCGGCGAGACGGATCGCGTCGAGAAGATGCAGCAACGGGTCGAACACGATCTCTATTACCTGAACAACTGGTCGTTCGCGCTCGATATGCGGATCGTGGTCGCGACCGTGACGTGCGGATTCACGCATCGCAACGCTTATTGAACGACGCGTCCACGCACGCGGCTTGGAAAACACGAATGGAAACTGGAAAACGGTCCCGCTCCTGGGCGCAACGCTTGCGAACGGCGCTGACGGCCTTGCCCGTCGTGCTGTTGTCCGCTTGCGCGGTCGAGCCGGGCATGCACATGAACTTCGCGAACGAAGCGCCGGACAACGGCGGTATCGCGACGCGGACGCTCGACGACGGCCTGACGGTATCGATGCGCCGCATCGATGCGGTGTCGTTTGATCGAGCGCAGCAAGCATCCGCTTCGCGTGACGCGGCGTCGGTGCCGATCGGTCCGATCGACGGTGCACTGATCGCCGCCCAGCGCCGCGATGCCCGCGCACGGGACGAACGCACGCGCGCCGCGCTGTTTGCCGCGCCGGCGCCGTACGCGATCGACGCGGGCGACGTGTTGCAGATCACCGTGTGGGATCACCCCGAACTGGCGGCTGCGCAGGGCAATCCTGGTAATCAGCAGACGCGTGCCGCCGATCCGCCGACGGGCTTCGTCGTCGATCAGGCCGGCAAGCTGGCGTTTCCGTATGCGGGCGAACTGCACGTCGCGGGCATGAGCACGAGCGAGATTCAGGCCGCGCTGCGTGCGCGGCTGTCGAAATGGTTCGTCGCGCCGCAAGTGACGGTGCGCGTCGCGTCGTATCGCGCGAATCGTGTCTACATCGACGGGGAAGTCCATGCACCGGGCGCGCAGCCGCTCAACGACACGCCGATGACGCTGCTCGAAGCCGTCACGCGCGCGGGCGGCTTCACGGCCGAGGCCGATCAGAGCCGCATGACGCTCGTGCGCGGCGGTGTCGCGTATCCGGTCGATCTGCCGGGGCTGATTCGCGCGCGTCTCGATCCGTCGCGCATCGTGTTGCGCAAGGGGGACCTGCTGCAAGTCGGTGCGCGCGACCAGTTCGGCGTGTACGTGATGGGGGAAGTCAACCGGCCGACGACTGCGCTGCCGCTACGCAACGGTCGGCTCACGCTGGCCGATGCACTGTCGCAGGCCGGCAGCGTCAATCAGGCTACGTCCGATCCGAAGCAAACCTACGTGATTCGCGCCGCCGAGGGACGGCAGGCACAGGTATTTCATCTGGACGGACGATCGCCGGTGTCGATGGTGCTGGCCAACGCATTCGAGCTGCAGCCGCGCGACGTCGTGTACGTCGACAGCACGAAGCTCGCGCGCTTCGGCCGCGTGCTTGCGCAACTGTTGCCGGCCATCAACGCGGGCCTGACCGCCGCGATCGTCACGAAATGATGAACCGGATCCTGGTGGTGTGTACCGGCAACGTCTGCCGCAGCCCGGCCACGCAGGCGCTGCTGTCGCGCGCATTGCCCGGCCGCACGATCGAGTCGGCCGGCCTCGCGGCGATCGGCGGCACGCCGATCGATCCGGTGATGAACGAATTGCTGGCCGCGCGCGGCTTCGGGGGGGCGTCGCACCGGGCCCGACGCGTCGACGATCGCGTCTGCCGGTGGGCCGACCTGATTCTCGTGATGGAGACCGCGCAGCGCCATCTGATCGAGCGGAGCCACCCGATGACGCGCGGCCGCGTGTATCGCCTCACCGAGCGCTACCGGACCGACGTCCCCGATCCGTATCGCCGAAGCCGCCACGTGTACGACTACGCGCTGAAGCTGATCGAGCACGGCGTCGTCGACTGGGCCGACCGGATCGCCCGCCTCGAATCGGACTGGCCGCGACACCCCGATCCCGGCGCGGATGCGCCGGAACACTTGAAGTGAGCCTCAGATGAATGCAACCAACCCTGGTCGACTCCTTGAACGCGATGCCGACGAGTTCGACGTGCGAGGCCTGCTCGACGTGCTGATCGCGCATGCGGGCCGCATCGTCGCGGTCACTGCGACGTGTACCGCGCTCGGCGCCACGTATGCGCTCGTCGCGAAGCCGGTCTACAAGGCCGACATTGCCGTGCAGGTGGAAAGCGGCGGCTCCGACCTGCGCAGCATGGCGGAAGGCGGGCTCGTCGGCGGCCTCGGCGCGCTGTTCGACGTGAAGTCGACCGACGACGGCGAAATGGAAATCCTGCGCTCGCGGCTCGTGACCGAACCGGTGGTCGACGTCCAGCGCCTGTATATCGACGCGCGGCCGCGCCGTGTGCCGGTGATCGGGGCCGCGCTCGCGCGCTTCAATCGCGGGCTGTCGACGCCCGGCCTGTTCGGGTTCGGCGGGTTCGTCTGGGGCAAGGAGCGCATCGACGTGGCCGCGTTCGACGTGCCGTCCGACTTCCACGAACACCCGTTCATCGTCACGTTGCTGGGCGACGGTCGCTATCGACTGTCCGGCGACGATCTCGATCGCGACGTGGAAGGCGGGATCGGCGAGCCGCTGCGCGTGAAGACGGCCGCCGGCGATGTGATGTTGCAGGTCGCCGGCGTCGACGCCGCGGCCGGTGCGCAGTTCGTCGTGAAGGCCGAGTCGAAGCAGGTCGTGCTTGCCGAACTGCGGAAGAAACTGTCGATCGCGAACCGCGGCAAGGATCAGTCCGGCGTGATCGGCGTGTCGTACGAAAGCCGCGATCCGGTGCGCGCGGCGGCCGTGCTGAACGCGATTGCCGACAACTACGTACAGCAGAACGCGAACCGCAAGGCGGCGACCGCCGAGAAGTCGCTGGCGTTCCTCGACGATCAGGTACCGACGGTGGAGCGTCGGTTGCGTATGGCGGAGGACCGTCTCAACGCGTACCAGGCCCGCCATGAAATCGTCGATCTGACCGAACAGGCAAAGGCGATGCTGACGCAATCGACGACCGTGCAGACGTCGCTGTTCGAACTCGAACAGAAGCGGCTTGCGTTGGCGTCGACGTTGACGCCGGCGCACCCGGAGCTCACCGCGGTCGACCGGCAGATCGCCGCGGCCCGCGCGCAGATCGGGAGGGTGAACGACGCGATCCGGCGCCTGCCCGACGCGCAGCGCAACATCGTGCGGCTGCGCCGCGACGTGACGGTGCAGACCGAGATCTACGTCGGCCTGCTGAACAGTATCCAGCAGCTTCGCGTCGCGACTGCGAGCAAGATCGGCAACGTGCGCGTGATCGATCGCGCGATCGTGCCGGACGAACCCGTGCGGCCGAAGCCGTTACTGATCACGGCGATTGCCGCGCTGGTGGGCCTCTTGCTTGGCACGTGCGGCGTCGTCGGCCGTGCGGTGCTGTTCGGCCGCGTCACCGATCCGGCCGAGATCGAGCGCGACACGGGCCTGAACGTGATGGCGACGATTCCGCACAGCGCCGCCCAGCGCCGGCTCGCGCAGCGCGCCGCCGCGGCGCAGGGCGCTGCGCCCATCCTGTCGCTTGCACGGCCGAACGAACCGGCGGTGGAGGCGCTGCACAGCCTGTGCACGGCGCTGCGGTTCCAGCTGCTGGACTGGCCCGAACGCAACCGCGTGCTGATCACCGGGCCTTCCGCGGGCGTCGGGAAATCCTTCGTGTCGGCCAACGTCGCCGCCCTGCTCGGACAGTCGGGCCAGCGCGTGTTGCTGATCGACGGCGACCTGCGACGCGGGGAGCTGGCGAAGCGTTTCGGTGTACGGCCGGATATCGGCCTGTCGACCTTGCTTCGCGGCGGCGCGACCGTCGACGACGCCATCGTGCGCGATATCGCGCCGAACGTCGATCTTCTGCCGGCCGGCCCGCGTACCGATCGGCCGGTCGAGTTGCTGTCATCGGATCGGCTGTCGGCATTGCTGACACGCGTCGGCCGCGATTACGGCGTCGTGCTGCTCGACGCGCCGCCGCTGCTGCCGGTGACGGACGCCACGGTGCTGGCCGCGCACGCGGACACGATCCTGCTCGCCGCGCGCTCCGGTGTGACGACCACGGGCGAACTGCTCGAATCGGCGAAGCGCATCGAGCGTGTCGGCGCGCGCACGACGGCCGTCGTGTTCAACGGCTTCCGGCCGGGGCTGCGCTCCGCCCAGTACGGCAACTACGGCGCTTACGCGTATGACCGCGCCGATTCGCACACCGCTGCGGATCGCTCGTGATCCGTCGATGGAGAATCCGATGACCCACCCCTACGAAAACATTCTCGTGACGTTCGGCACCCGTCCGGAAGCCATCAAGATGGCGCCGCTCGTCCATGCGTTGCGGGCTCGCGAAGGCGTGCGCTGCGGCGTCTGCGTGACGGCCCAGCATCGCCAGATGCTGGACCAGGTGCTCGACCTGTTCGGCATCGTGCCGGATTTCGATCTCGACCTGATGCGCGCCGGGCAGACGCTCGGCGGCCTGACCGGGCACATCCTCAATGCGCTCGACCCGGTGCTCGATGCGTTCCGGCCCGATCTCGTGCTCGTGCACGGCGATACCACCACGACGCTCGGCGCGACGCTCGCCGCTTACTACCGGCGCGTTCCGGTGGGGCACGTGGAAGCCGGCCTGCGTACCGGCAACCTGTATTCGCCATGGCCGGAGGAGGCGAACCGCCGGGTGACGGGCGCGCTCGCGCTGCATCACTTCGCGCCGACCGAGACGTCGCGCGCGAACCTGCTGGCCGAAGGCGTCGAGGCTGGACGGGTCCACGTGACCGGCAACACGGTGATCGACGCGCTGCTGACGGTCACCCAACGCCTGACGCATGATCGGGCGCTGGTGCAGCAGATGCGCGAGCGATTCCCGTTCGTCGACGACGCACGACGCATGATTCTCGTCACCGGCCACCGCCGCGAGAACTTCGGTCGCGGCTTCGAACAGATCTGCGAGGCGATCGCGACGATCGCGAAGCGCTATCCGGCGTGCCGGATCGTCTATCCGATGCACCTGAATCCGAACGTGCGGGAGCCCGTCACGCGGCTGCTCGGCGACATCGACAACGTCATGCTGATCGAGCCGCAGGAGTATTTGCCGTTCGTCTATCTGATGAGTCGCGCGTGGCTGATCCTGACCGATTCCGGCGGCATTCAGGAAGAAGCGCCGTCGCTCGGCAAGCCGGTGCTCGTGATGCGCGACACCACCGAGCGGCCGGAAGCCGTCGCGGCCGGCACGGTCCGGCTGGTCGGCACCGAGGTCGAGCGGCTGGTCGGCGCGGTGGTCGAGCTGTGGGAGGACGGCCGCGCCTATCGCGCGATGAGCCGCGCGCACAACCCGTACGGCGACGGCCGCGCGAGCGGGCGGATCGCCGATCTGCTCGTGTCGCCGCCCACGTCGACGCAGGGGCCGGCCCATCTGGCCGGCACGCTCTGCTGAATTCCCTGACGTCTGGAGAAGCTCATTCATGTCATTCGAAACCGTTTCCGTCATCGGGCTGGGCTATATCGGCCTGCCTACCGCAGCGGCATTTGCCGCACGTCGTAAAAGCGTGATCGGCGTCGACGTGTCGCAACATGCGGTCGACACGATCAATCGCGGCCAGATTCACATCGTCGAACCCGAGCTCGACATGCTCGTGCATGCGGCCGTGACGCAGGGCCATCTGCGTGCGACGACGGCGCCCGAGCCGGCCGATGCGTTCCTGATCGCGGTGCCGACGCCGTTTACCGACGGCAACAAGCCCGACCTGAGTTACATCGAAGCCGCGTGCCGGTCGATTGCTCCGGTGTTGAAGAAGGGCGATCTGGTGGTGCTGGAGTCGACGTCGCCGGTCGGTGCGACCGAGCGGATGGCGGCGTGGCTCGCGGCGCAACGCCCGGATCTGACGTTCCCGCAGCAGGCCGGCGAGCGCTCGGACATCCGTATCGCGCATTGTCCGGAGCGCGTGCTGCCGGGCCACGTGGTGCGCGAGCTCGTGGAGAACGACCGCGTGATCGGCGGGATGACGCGCAAGTGCGGCGCGCGTGCACAGGAGTTGTACGCGGTGTTCGTGCGCGGCGAGTGCATCCTGACCGATGCGCGTACGGCCGAAATGTGCAAGCTGACCGAGAACTCGTTCCGCGACGTGAACATCGCGTTCGCCAACGAGCTCTCGGTGATCTGCGACCACCTCGACATCAACGTGTGGGAACTGATCCGGCTGGCGAACCGCCATCCGCGCGTGAGCGTGCTCCAGCCGGGGCCGGGCGTCGGCGGACATTGCATCGCGGTCGACCCGTGGTTCATCGTCGATTCGGCGCCGGAGCATGCGCGGTTGATTCGCACCGCGCGCCATGTGAACGACGACAAGCCGCATTTCGTGGTTCAGCGCGTGCGGCATGCGGCGAGCCGTTTTCGCGAGCCGGTGATCGCGTGTCTCGGCCTGGCGTTCAAGGCCGATATCGACGATCTGCGCGAGAGCCCGGCGATGGAGATCGTCGACGCGCTCGCCGAGCATACCGACGCGACGCTGCTGGTCGTCGAACCGAACGTCGACGCGTTGCCGGCGTCGCTCGAGGCAAAGGCCCGGCTCTGCGATCTGCATACCGCGCTGGCGGAAGCCGACGTGATCGTCATCCTCGTCGATCACGCGCCGTTCCGTCGCATGGACCCGGTGCGGCTGCAGACCAAGGTCGTGATCGACACGCGCGGCGTGCTGGCGCGCGCGTGACGGACGGGATGCACGCGTCATGATGCGGAACGCCGATGCCGGAAAGCTGCTGGGCCGTCTCGAGGCGCTCGTCTGTACGGGCGCGCCGGGCCTGTATCGCGTGCTGACGTTCTGGGTCATCCAGCGAATCTATTCGCTGGACGAACTCGGACATGCGGCGTCCAACATGTCGATCGCGCAGATGATCGGCTTCTTCACGGCCATCGGCTGGGCGACGCTGATCCTGGTGCGCGTGCCGGCCAGCGACGGGCGGCAGGCGGCGCGCGACGCGTTCTACTCGCTGGTGTCGATGGCGGGATGGACGACCGTGGCCGCCACGTTCGCGTGCGTGCTGGTATCCGCGAGCGGCCTTCTCGCGTTCGATCTCGGCGGCGTGATCGCATTGATGTGGGGCTGGACCGTGTATCAGCTTGCGCGGCATTTCTTCGTGTCGACGCGTCGCTACCGGATCACGATTGCGTTCGACTGCGTGCTGATCGCCGGTTCGTGCGCGATGCTCCAGGCCGGCACGCGTTACGGCTATTCGGCATCGATGTGCCTGGCGCTCTCGCTGATCGTGGTGGCCGTCGCGATGTTCGTCGCGATCGGTGCGCCGGCGCGTGGCGTGTTCTCGGCGCGTATCGACATGAAGGGGCTGCAGTTCGGGCTGACCAATTTCCTGTCCGGCGGTATCGCGCTGGCGACCGTGCCGGCGGCCAAGGCGATGTGCGGTGCGTCGTTCGCGGGGATGCTGTCGCTGTTCGCGTCGGTGACGGCGGTCGGCAACCTGCTGCCGCGCGCCATCTCGATCGCGCAGTTGCCCGATCTCGTGAGGCGGAAGAGGGACAAGGCGCCGCTGGATACGACGCTGGGCGCGATGCGGCGGAATATCGGGCGGTCGAATGTGGTCGTGCTCGTCGCGAATCTGGCGATCGTGGTGGGGCTGACTTATCGGGCGGGGCTGGATAGCCCGGACACGTCCATGACGCTCGCGGGCGGTGCATTGCTGGCGATTCAGTGCGCGGCCGGCGTGCTCGGCGTGGTGGGCAGCAACGTGATGATGGCGTTCGAGAAAAGCGCCGTCACCGCGCGGATCAACCTCGGTACGTCGGCGCTGTTCGTCGCGTTGCTCGGCGGCAGCGTCGCGATCGGCGGCGAAGCCGGGTTCTTTTGCATGCTCGCGTCGGCCATCGTGGTCACGCTGATCCGGAACGGGATCGTGGTCTTGCATGCGCGACGGGTATGTTCCGCGTATGCGGCATCGAACAGCGTAGGCAACGTTGCGGTCGCGTCGGGAGTGCGCCCATGAGCGTCGCGATTCGAGCGCCGGCGATGGTGGATCGTCGCTCGCGGGTCGCCGACCTGGGCGCCGGCCTGCTGGCGTTGGCGTATTTCGTCTTCTGCGTCAGCGATACGTTGCTCACGCTCGACGACGATCGCTCGCAGGTCGTCAAGATGAGCGCGTTCGCGCTGGTGTTCGCGGCGATCCTGCTGCGTCCGCGCGTTCATCGGCTGGCCGTCGTTGTGCTGCCCGTCGCGGTGTCGCTGTGCATCGGCATGCTGCTGTCGTTCAATAAGGCGGCGGGCGTCGAGGAACTCGTCCGCTTCCTCTTTCCGGTCGCGATCACGGTGGCGATCTTCCCGTACCGCGACCGGCTCGACGTGCTGGTCAAGACGTTCATCGGCGTGGTCGTCAGCAACGATCTATTCCAGTTGTACTTCTATGCTTCGTACGCGAGCGGGCTGCCGTTGTTCATGCCGGTCCGGATCGACTCGGGGCTGTTCCTGCGCGCACAGGGATGGATGGGATTCTTCTCGGAATTCAGCTTCATCAATCTCTGCGCCTTCCTGCTGTGCCGCTGGTACTGGTCCGGCCGCCGCGCGGCGATGGCGTCGTGGGGCTTTCTGTTCTTCGGATTGCTCGGCTTCTCGTTCAAGCTGTTCGCGGCGCTGGCGTTCTATCCGTTCGTGAGGAACGTCAGGGACGTGCGCGCCTGGCTGGCCGCGGCCGGTATTGCGGGCGCGACGCTCGTGCTGATGGCGATGGGCGTACTCGATTCGCTGTTGAAGGTCGGCATGGCGAAGATCCTGTTCTATGTCGTCGCGGGCAATTCGGCGCGCGCCGAGTCCTATCGCGTGATGTTCGAGTCGATCCGCAACGGCAATCTGCTCGGCGAGGGGCTGGGCAGCTTCGGCGGCCCGGCGTCGGTCAAATTCTCGTCGCCGCTGTACCCGCTTTATCACTTCGACTGGTATGGGCTCGGCGGGCTGTTGAAGACCACCGACACGTTCTATCCGCACCTGTTCGTCGAGATGGGCGTGGTCGGCGCGATCGCGTGGCTCGTGTTCGTGATGGCCTACGGACAGGCACGGCGCAAGCCGGCCGTCTGGTTCTACCTCGTCGGTGCGTTTTGCTTCGACAACATCTTCTCGATGGCATTCGTGTCGCCGTCTTACGTATTTTCCGCATTGCTGGCCATGTACGCGTTTTCATGGGGGCGGCCGGGGGCCGCCCGCGCGTCTCGCCATGGTGCGGTGGAGGTTCGCTCATGAAGATTCTCGTCGTCACGAACATGTATTTCGGCAGCAACCGCGCGAGCCCATGGCAAGGCGTGTTCGTGACCGAGCAGGTCGAGGCGCTCCGGCGTTCGGGGGGCTGCACGGTCGACGTGCTCGTCATCGAAGGGTATCGCGGCAAGGTCGAATACCTGCGATCGATCGGACAGGTCTGGAGGGCGGCGCGCGCGGGACGATACGACATCGTGCACTACCACTTCGGCCTCAGCGCGTGCTCCGCGCCGCTGGTTCGCCTGCTGACGCGGGCGCGAATCGTCATCACATTCCACGGCACCGACATCCTCGGCCCGTTGTGGATGCGGGTCGTGTCGAAAACGATGGCCTGCTTCGCGCACGCATGCATTGGCGTGAGTGCGGAAATTTCGTCGCGTTTGCGCCGGCTGTGCCGGCACTGCGAGACGATTCCGTGCGCAGTCGACGAGACGGTGTTCGTCGAGCACCGCGATGATGCGTGCATTGAATCCGCGTTGCCTGTCGTCGTGTTTCCGTCTTCCGCGCAACGTCCGGAAAAGAACTATCCGCTGTTTGCGCAGGTGCTGCGGCAACTGTCGGAACAGCACGGCATCCGGGTGCAGGAACGGCATATCGACGGCCTCGAGCGAGACGAGGTGCGCGACCTGCTGGCGCGTGCCGCGTGCCTGCTGATGACGTCGACCCGCGAAGGCTCGCCGCAATCGGTCAAGGAGGCGATGGCGGTCAATCTGCCGGTGGTATCGGTCGATGTCGGCAACGTGCGGCATCTGCTCGACGGTGTGTCGCCCGGCATGGTCGTGTTCGATCACGACGCGGGCCGGCTCACGAACGAGCTGGCGGATGTGCTGAAGGCCGGCATGCGATCCAACGGTCGCGCGCGGCTCGCGGCGCTCGGGTACTTCTCCGCCGATGTGTCCACGAAGTTGAAGACGCTGTATGCGTCGCTCTGCCCGACGCTGAGATTCTCCCGCGCGGCGCGGACTACCGAAAAACGCGATAACGAGGCCATGCAATGAACCGTGCCGAATTCTTTTCATGCCCGATCGATCTGATGTCGATGAACGAGACGGTCGACTGGATCGATACGAGAGTCGAGAAGCGGGAATTCACGCAGCACGTGGTCGTCAACGTCGCGAAGGTCGTTCACCTGCAGCGCGACGCGGCGCTTGCCGCGTCGGTCCGCGCGTGCGACATCGTCAACGTCGACGGCATGGGCGTCGTGTGGGGCGCGCGGCTGCTCGGTATCCCGGTGCCGGAGCGCGTCGCGGGCGTGGACCTTTTCCAGCGCTTGCTCGCACTGGCCGAAACGAAAGGGCTGCCGGTCTATCTGCTCGGCGCGACGCAGGAAGTCGTGGAGCGGGTTGTCGCGGTGACGGCGGCGCGGTATCCGCGACTGCCGATCGCGGGATATCACCACGGCTATTTCTGGAACGATGAACAGGCGGTCGTCGACGACATCCGTCGCTCGGGCGCGCGGTTGCTGTTCGTCGCGATCACGTCGCCGCGCAAGGAGAATTTCATCAATCGCTGGAAAGCGCAGTTGGGCGTCGATTTCGTGATGGGCGTAGGCGGGACGTTCGACGTGGTGGCCGGGAAGGTGAGGCGGGCGCCGCTGTGGATGCAGCGCGGCGGCCTCGAATGGGCGTTCCGCGTGATCCAGGAGCCGAGGCGGATGTGGAAGCGCTATCTGTCGACCAACAGCCGGTTCCTGATGATGCTGACGGGCGCATATGTGTTGCGATTGTGGCGACGAAAGGAAGCGGTCGATGCGCAGTAGAGTCGTGCTTGCCGCCTGCCTTATCGCATCGGCGTGTCAGGCAGGCCCGTATGGCGGCTCGCCTGAGGAAACGCACTTCTATCGATCGGACTGGGCGCGCGGCGTCGATCCGCGGCTGCGTCTGCAGGCGCCGGCACCCCGGAACATCGCGACCGGCGGCATCCCCGGGATTCACGGCCCGCTATTGAGGGTGACGATGAGCCGCTCGCAGGACTTCAGCGACGTGGCGAGCGGGACGCCGCGTTCGGAGGTCAGCTTCTTTCCGGTGTTTCGTTTCGTCAACGGACGCGACTACGAAGTGCGCTGGTCGACGGTGATTCCCGCCGACTACCGGTTCGATGCTCGACAGCCGGAACTCATCGCGCAGTTGCATCAGGGTAGCAACGACGGATCACCGCCATTCGCGTTGCTGCTGAACGCCGGGGCATACGAAGTCGACGTGCGCGGCGCGCCGGGTACGCCGAGCCGGTCGTTTGCGTTCGGCGATCCGTCGGCGGACAGAGGGCGAATGGTTCGATGGGTGCTGCGGTATCGCCCGGACGATCGCGGCGTCGACGCGCTGACCGAGGTGTTCCGGAACGGCGAGCGCGTCGTGCATGCGGCTGGCGTACCCAACGCGTTTCCGAACGAACGCCAGGCTTACTTCAAGCTCGGCCTGTACAAATGGTGGTGGACGACGCGCCCCTCCGACGTGGCCGACCGGACGATGTATTACGGCGACATCGAGATGCAGGTATTGCGGTAGGTCGCGGTGGGCAAGGCGATATCGGCTTCACGCAGGGCTCGCCGTTCGGGCGCGGCCGGCAAGCGGTGCACCGCCGAGAAAAAATAATAGTCAGAAATGCGGGAAATGAGCGTGCGAAATCAAATCGCGGCGGTCTACGTTATCGGCGATTCGCTCGAAGATGAAGTAATTTCGGTTCGTGAAAAAGTGGGCTCGCGCAATGAAATTAGATTGCGGTGTTCGGGGAAATTCTGTCGACGCATGCGCTGCCGGTGTAGTGCAGGCACCGCGGGCAACTGGGCGGACGCTCGCCGCCGATCCCCACGCATCCAACCTCGCCCAAAGGGCGCCCGAGCCGTCTGGACGGCCGCAGCCGCGCTGTCGCGCATGCCGCTGCACCGTCACGACGCCGCCTGGCGCGATCGCGTATGCTCGTTCCGTCAGCGGCGAAGGCAGCAGACGCCGGAGCCGGATCAATCGACAACCGATCAACGAGCGAGGGCATCATGGCAAGACAGACGATGGCGGAATACCTGGCGAAGACGCTGGCGGCAGCGGGCGTCGAGCGCATCTGGGGCGTGACGGGCGACAGCCTGAACGGCCTGTCGTTCAGCCTGAGCCAGATCGGCTCGGTCCGCTGGATGCATACGCGGCACGAGGAAAGCGCGGCGTTCGCGGCCGGCGCCGATGCCGCGTCTACCGGGCGGCTCGCGGTGTGCGCGGGCAGTTGCGGCCCCGGTAACCTGCACCTGATCAACGGGCTGTACGACTGCCACCGCAATCACCAGCCGGTGCTCGCGATCGCCGCGCACATTCCGTCCACCGAAATCGGTCTCGGCTATTTCCAGGAAACCCATCCGCAGGAGCTGTTCCGCGAATGCAGCCACTTCGCCGAACTCGTGACGAACGCGTCGCAGTTCCCGCGCGTGCTGGCACGGGCGATGCGCACCGCGATCGAGGAGCGCGGCGTGGCGGTGATCGTGCTGCCGGGCGACATCGCGCTCGGCGACGGCCCGGACGAGGCGCCGGCGTGGAGCGAATCGGCGCCGCCGTCGATCCTGCCGGCCGATGCCGATCTCGACCGGCTCGCGGCGCTGCTCAACGCGTCCGACGCGGTCACGCTGCTGTGTGGCAGCGGCACGCAGGGCGCGCACGACGAAGTGGTCGCGCTGGCCGACACGCTCGGCGCGCCGGTCGTCCATGCGCTGCGCGGCAAGCAGTTCGTCGAGTGGGACAACCCTTTCGACGTCGGGATGACGGGGTTGATCGGCTTCAGCTCCGGCTATCACGCGATGGAATCCTGCGACACGCTGCTGATGCTCGGCACGGATTTCCCGTACCGGCCGTTCTATCCGGCGAACGCGAAGATCGCCCAGATCGACTGGAAGGGCTCGCAGCTCGGCCATCGCGCACCGCTCGCGCTGGGGCTCGTCGGCACCGTGAAGGAAACGATCGCGGCGCTGCTGCCGCGGCTCACGCGCAAGACGCAGCGGCGCTTCCTCGAGAATGCGCTGAAGCACTACGCGGCCGCGCGCAAGGGGCTCGACGATCTCGCGGTGGCCGAGCCGCCGGGCCGCGCGATTCATCCGCAGTACCTGACGAAGATCGTCGACGAAGTCGCGGCGGAGGATGCGATCTTCACGGCCGACGTCGGCACGCCGACGCTATGGGCCGCGCGTTACCTGACGATGAACGGCAAGCGGCAACTGCACGGCTCGTTCAACCACGGATCGATGGCGAACGCGATGCCGCAGGCGCTCGGCGCGCAGGGCGCGCATCCGGGGCGTCAGGTCGTGTCGCTGTCGGGCGACGGCGGGCTGTCGATGCTGCTCGGCGATCTGCTGAGCGCGCGCCAGCTCAAGCTGCCGATCAAGGTCGTCGTGTACAACAACAGCCTGCTCGGCTTCGTGTCGATGGAACTGAAGGCGGCCGGCTATCTCGACACGAACGTCGACCTGAGCCCGACCGACTTCGCGGCGATCGCGAAGGGCGCCGGTATCTTCAGCGTGCGCGTCGAGCATTCGGAGAACGTCGAGCACGCGCTACGCACGGCGTTCGAGCATGACGGGCCGGCGGTGGTCGACGTCGTCACGTCGAAGTACGAGCTCGCGATGCCGCCGAAGATCGAACTCGCCCATGCGAAGGGTTTCAGCCTGTTCATGCTGCGCGCGATTCTCAGCGGGCGCGGCGACGAGATCGTCGAGCTGGCGAGAACCAACTTGCGGTGACGGCGGGTCGCGCGTCGCGTGGCGGCCATGGCGCGCGGGTGACAGCACGCGGGCTGTGCCGCCCACGCGCGCACGGCTTCGGCGAACGGTGGCGGCAGCGAGCAAGCGCGCCAACATACTGGCCCCATTTCGCTCGCCGTGGTGGCGACGTCCGGTGATTTCGACGCGAACGACGCCGTACTGCGGCCGATCCGGATCGTTCGCGCGCTATCCAGTGCACTTGCGGGAACCCGCCAAGCGTTGACCCGGCACGCATTGATCAGGCGAATCAGGGTCGATCTTCACGTCGCCTTAAGTTTGCGTTTCCTAGAATCGATTGACCGTCGCGCGTCCTGCGGCGGACCGATTCTCCCAGGAGGATGCGCATGAAACTTGCCCGTGTCGCCGTAGCCCTGTTCCGCGCGGTCATCGGCACGCCGCCGCCGACCGCACGAACGGCGGAGGCCCGCCGATGACGTGGCCGAACGCGTGGCGTGTCTCGGCACTGTTCGTGCGCGAGTGGGTCGGCCGGCCGGCCGCGGTGGGTGCGTTGTGCCCGAGTTCGCGACATCTGGCGCGCGAGATGGCCGATGCGGTGCCGGACGGCGACGGGCTGGTCGTCGAACTCGGCGGCGGCACCGGCGCGATCACCGCGGCATTGCTCGAACGCGGCGTTGCGCCACGGCGCCTCGTGGTGGTCGAACGTTCGCCGGCGTTCGTGCAGCATCTGCGGCGACGCTTTCCCGGTATCTCGATCGTATCGGGCGACGCCCGGCGGCTCGAGCGGCTGTTGCCCGCGGGCGCCACGGTCGATGCGATCGTGTCGTGCCTGCCGCTGCGCACGCTGCCGCGCGAGGACGTCGCGGCGATCGTCGGTCAGTGCCATCGCGTGCTGTCGGCCGACGGCGTGATGATTCAATTCACCTACGACCTGCGCGCGCCCGGCCGTCATCCGCTGGGCGATTCGGCATTCGTCGCATGCGACAGCCGGATCGTGTGGGCCAATCTTCCGCCCGCGCGCATCGTGACCGTGCGCTGCGTCGCAGCATACGCCGGCTGATTCCGGCCGCGCGGGGCGCCGTCGCGGGGCGCCGCATCCGGTCATCGGCCATGCCGATTCTTGCGGTTTCCCTTCATCTTGTCCCCGCTTCGGATTCCTGCATCGTGTTTGCGATTGCGATACAGCCGAGCCCTGGCCGGTTTTTGCTTTGCTCGCCGCCACGTGGAGAAGCTAGACGCGCGCGCTGTCCGGTACCTGCGCCGCGGGCCGCGACGCGACGCGCTTGATGACGCGATCGAGCGGCGTTGCATAGCCGCGTGCGATGACCGCGCTCAATACCGACGACAGCGCCAGATACGCGACGAGCAGCGCCAGCTTGTCGTCGCCATGCGTGGCGGACGGCGGCCAGAACGTGCGCAGCGCGCCGAGCACGATCAGATGGAACAGATACAGCTCGTAGCTGAGCCGGCCGCTCCAGCGCAGCGGCGCGAGCAGGCGGCCGTGAGCGGATGCGGGTTCGGCATGCGCGCCGATCAGCAGCACGGCCGTGCCGAGCGCCATCGCCGATACGCCGAGCACATGGCTTTCCGCGATCGGCCACGCGAGATAGAGCACCGTCATCGCGGTTGCCGCGAGCCATTGCACGGGCGCGGCCGCGAGCACCTGCCAGCGCGCGCGTTCGGCGAGCAGCGCGGTACAGCAGCCGATCGCGATGCCGTCGAAGCAGGCGAAGTACGCATACAGGAAGCCGCCTTCGTCGCCCGGATGCGTAAAGCGGTACACGGGACCGATCGCCGCAATCAGCAGCCAGAACGCGAACAGCCGCGCGTCGCGGCGCAGCGCGATGCACAGCAGCGGAAACGACAGATAGAACACCTCTTCCACCGATAGCGACCACAACACGCCGAGCGCGTAGTTGACCCATCCGTAAGCGCCGATCAGCACGTTCATCCAGAACGTGAGCGATGCCAGATTCACGAGCCAGTACGACACGGCGATGCCCTGCGGCGCGTGGTTCGTGAAGATCGGCACGCCGGCCGCCGCTAAGCCGTTGACGAGCGCGAGCAGCAGAAGCAGGCACGGGACGATCCGCGCAATGCGCGACACGTAGAATGCGCGCACGTCGAGCGCGTCGAGGCGACCCCAGCGGCGGCGCGCGTTCGACGTGATCAGGTAGCCCGAGATCGCGAAGAACATCGTCACGCCGTAGTTGCCGTTGCGCACGATCGCATGAATCGTGTCCCAGCCGAGCACGTGCGCGAGCGCGGTGTCGCGCAGCGGATACGCGATGTTGAAGTGATGCAGCAGAACGAGGAGGATCGAGACGCCGCGCAACAGGTCGATCCGGGCGTTGCGGGGGACGGCGCTCATTGCGGCCGGGTCGGGTCGGCCAGTGTCGGCAGCGCCGCGAGGAACGTGTCGCGCGAGCGCAGGCCGGCATTCGGCGTTTGCCGCTCGTCGTCCTGGATCAGGTTCGCGAACACCAGCGTGCGCGACCCCTTCGTCGCCCAGCCGACGAACCAGCCGTACGCGTGTGCAGCGTCGTACTTGATGCCCGGGGAGCCGGTGCCGGTCTTGCCATGCACGGTCCAGCCGCCCGGTTGCGCGTCGAGCAGCGTGATCCGACCAGTCATGTCGTATGCGTGCGCGCTGACGGGCAGCGTCCGCTGCGCGATCTTGCGCATGAACGCGACCTGTTCGAGCGGCGAAATTCGTAGCGACGAATTGACCCATGCGCCCATCATGCCGGGGAATTCGCCCTGCTGGCTGGTGGCGTCGGCGTTGCCGTAGCCGAACGCGCTCGTGTACTGCTGGAAGCGCGCCTGCCCGAGCGCCTGCGTGACCTGCTCCGAATACCAGAAGATCGACAGCTTCATCCAGCGCGCCGGATCGGTCGGTTCGCGCCACGGCGCGCCGCCCCAGTCGGGGTAGCCAGCGTGGAAATCGAGCGTGGGCGTGTGCGCGTCCTTCAGCACGCCGGCGTCGAAGCCCATCAGGCTGATGGCGACCTTGAACGTCGATGCCGGCGTCACGCGGGTCGTGCAGTCACCCTGCTGCACGAGCACCTTGCCGGTGGTGGCGTCGGCGACGACGGTGCAGACGGGATGGGCGTGAGAGGACGTGGCGGCCAGCAGGCCGGCGCAGGCGAGCAGCGTGTAATGCCAGTGCTTCAAGTGCAGCTCCTTGGAACGTGTGCGGAAGGTGTGCGGGGCGGACGGGAAGCAGGAGGATGACCCCGTGCGCAATCGAAGCGACGGCCGGCATCGATGAACGAGGGAGATCGCGGCCGTCGGGAGTGGCTCACAGTGTATCGGCGGATCGCCGGCTGTCGACCTGTCATGGTTGACGGGGTGCATGCGACCTTCACCGGTTCACGTGGCTCATGTCGATCACACGCTCATCACCGGACGGTCATGGTTGCAGGCAACGGGTGGAAAGCGCGCGGCATATCGCCGCGAACCCGGCGAGCCGAGTCCGCCAAACGGCCGATCGGGCGTCGACGTGGCTGCCCGGCGCCGGCGCCGCCAGCGCGACGTACGGGGCGCGATCCCGGCGCATGCCTGCCGTTTTTTGCACGACCGACCCGTTTTTTTGCACGGCATTGATACGGTCTCTTCTAAGCTGGGTACGTGTCGAACAGCCGAGACGGCTTCCGTCCGCGCCATGACCTTCATTCATCCCTTTCCAGCGTTCGATGTCCCCGGCCGCCGGTTGCGTGCCGGCGCATCCCCCAACGCCGTGCCGTTCCCGGCGCCGCGCCCGCGCCTGCAATTGCCCGTCACGCTGACGGCCGACTCCGCCGCGACCGCGCCCGCCCCGCTTGCCGCGTTGCTTCATTCTCCGCTCGGCGTGCATGTCGTCGGCGCGCGCGCCGTGCGCAACATGATTCACGTGCACTTCGACATCGCGCCGGAAGATCTGGATTTCACGCTGCACACGCTGATCGCGCAGCAAGTCGACGCGGTGATCGGGCCGGTCGCCCGCCCGTTGCGGGTTTTGCCCACCGCCCGTTGAGCCGGGAACGGCGATTGCTCGGCTAATCCGCCGCCGATTCGCCGGCCGCCGTGCTGTCCGCCGGCCGGTGACGGTGGACGTTTGTGCGCTGCGTCGAACGCGGCGCTACCCCTGAACAGGGAGGGCCTATGTACCTTACGGAAGAAGTGCGTATCGCGCGCCCGGCTGCCCGTCGCGCGCATACCGCGGCGTTGCCATCGGGCAGGCAGCTTGCCCGGCAGTTGATGGTGACGGTTCGCGCGGCTGACGTGCTGCTGCGCCAGGCGATTCGGGTGCCTGATCGCCATCAGTGGTCGGTCGACGCCGAACGCGTCGATGCGGCCGGCGGGCCGCTCGCCGCGTGGGATTCCCACGTGACGTTTCGCATCGTCAAAGTATTCGCGCCGGCGTTCGATACGGACGCGTGCGCGACCGACCCCGATCAAGTGGCGGTCGAGATCCGATTGTTTCTTCCCGAACAGGCTTACGTCGCCGAGCGGCGGATCGGCGTCTTCGGCCGGCGGCACGGCCACCGGTTCAGCGCGACGCTGTCGGTCACGGCCGGCTCCCAGTGGGGCGGCCGGCGCAGCGAGCACGTTTCGCCCGCGGAGCGCCACGTGCACGGCGACACGCTGGAAGCGCTCGTCGATACGGTGGCGGCCATCGTCAATGCGGCGTTGCTCGCGGCCGGGCATGGCACGACCGGCCATCGGTGACGCCGCGGCGAGCGAGCGCCGGCCGGCTCACGCGTCGCCGGTCTGCCCGGTCTGCCGCTGCAGGTCTTCCATCAATTGTTCCGCGAGGAAGTCGCACGGCGGCCGTTTCGACTTCGTGCTGCGTGCGAGGATCAGCTCGAGCGGCGGCAGGTCGGGCAGCCCGTGCGAGCGGCCGAGCATCGACAGTTGCGCGGGGATCGCGCAACGGGCGAGCGGCGCGACCGCGAGGCCGGCTTCGACCATGCTGAGCAGGCCGAGCAGGCTCGGGCTTTCATACGACGTGCGGTACGGCACTTTCGCGCGTTCGAGGCTGCGGATCGCGTTCTCGCGGGCGACGCTGCCGGGCATGAACACCGCGATCGGCAGCGGCCGTTCCTCCCACACGCGCGGCCCGTTCGTCATCGCGGCCCACGCCATCGGCTCGTGGCGGATGAAGTCGCCGGTGAGCCCCTTGATGCGCGTCCCGCACACGAGATCGACGGTGCCCTCCTTGATCAGCGGCGCGAGCGCGCTGCTCGGCAGCCCCATTACCTGAATCTCGACCTTCGGGTAGGTCGCGGAGAATTTCTTCAGCACCGACGGCAGCAGCGACGACGCATAGTCGTCCGGCACGCCGATCACCACCTTGCCGGTCACTTCCGGCCGCACCACGGCCGCCCATGCCTCGTCGCGCAGCGCCAGCATTCGCCGGGCGAATCCCAGCAGCACCTCGCCCTCGCGCGTCAGCACGATGCTGCGCGGCTTGCGCACGAACAGCGGCCGGCCGATCGCGTCTTCCAGGCTCTTGATCTGCATGCTCACGGCCGACTGCGAGCGGTTCACGGCCTCGGCCGCGCGGGTCATGTTGCCGGTTTCCGCGACGGCGACGACGGTGGCCAGCACGTCGTGATCGAGCATCTTCATGGGTATCAGGAAAACTGAACGTAACGATCAGCATTATGCGTTTTTATTGTTGCTGTGTGTCTGCCATAGTGCAATCGCGCTGGCGTTTCGCGCGAGCGGGACGCGGCGGTCGGGCCGGATGATCCGGCCGGCAGGACTGAACAGGGAAGCGTGGTGAATCGATGATGGACCATCCGTTGCGCGCCGCACTGGCCGCGGAATTGCATGCCCGGCCGTTCCTGCGGCTCGCCGAAGCCGTGTCGCTCACGCATTACGCGATCTATGCGGACGGGCAGCCCGACCTCCACGAAACGCTGCTGCATGCGCTGTGCCGCGATACCGGCATCGACGCGCCGCACGAAGGCGCGACGCACTATGCGGTGCAGTCGCCGTGCGGCTGGCATCTGAAGTGGGAGCGCCACACCGAATTCTCGACCTTCACGTTCGTCGCGCCGCGTCGCGACACCGGTTATTTCGACGATCTCGCGATCGACGGCATTCCGGCCGCGTGGTTCGCGCGGCTGGCCGGCATCCGTTTCGTCGCGGTGCGGATGGAATTGCTGTCGGGCGACGCCGCGCGGCGCGTGTGCGGCGACCTGCGGCGCTGGATCGACGGGCCCGCGCTCGTCGGCAGCTGCGTGCTCGGCGGCGGCAAGGTGTTCTGCGACTGGCACGTGCGCGACGACGGTTTCATGCGTTTTCTCGTCGTCGACGAGGATTTCCGCGAGGAGCAGGGCGGCCGGCTGTTGCAGCGCCTGTATGAAATCGAAACGTACCGGATGATGGCGCTGCTTGCGCTGCCCGTCGCGCGCCGGATGAGCCGCGAGCTCGACGAGATCCACGCGGCGCTGCATGCGTTGATGCAGCGGATGGACGCGAGCGGCGCCGATGGCGACGACACGGCGCTGCTCGTCAAGCTTACGCATCTCGCGGTGCGGGTCGAATCGTTGTCGGGTGCGGGCGCGCGCTTCAGCGCGTCGCGCGCGTACGAAAAGCTCGTGCTGGCCCGCATCCATGAGTTGCGCGAGGAGCGTATCGAAGGGATGCCGACGATCGCCGAATTCATGGAGCGGCGCTTCGCGCCGGCGATGGAAACCTGCCGCAGCGTGTGGGCGCGTCACGAGCAGATCGCCGCGCGGATCGCGCGCGCGGTCGACCTGCTGCGCACCCGCGTGAATCTCGCGCAGGAAAAGGACGTGACGCGCCTGCTGGCCGGCATGGAGCGCACCGCGCGCAACCAGCTTCATTTGCAGCACGCGGTCGAAGGGCTGTCGGTGGCCGCCATTTCTTACTACGTGCTGTCGCTCGCGACGGCGGCGTTCAAGGCGCTGCACGTGATGAACCTGCCGGTCGATCCCGAATTGGCGGAAGGGCTGCTGATCGCGCCGGTCGTGTTCGCGGTGATCCACATCACGCGGCGCACGCGTGCACAGCTCGCGCGGTCCGAGGCCGCGCATGACGGCGCGCCCGTGCCTGCGGCGGCGTTGAAGCAGGCTGGCTAGAACATCGACGACATATCAAGGCAAAGGAGTGGAGATGACTTTTTCGCAGAAGCAAACGGGTTTTGATAGCGGCTTCGATGCCACGTTCGACGAACCGGCCGCGGACGACGCGGGTACGCCGGAAGAAGCACGCGTGAGCTCGTATCGGGCCGTGCTGCAGGAACCGATGACCTCGCTCGTCGGCAATACGATCGATCGGCCGGAGGTCGCGGCCGTGGCGATCCTCGGGTACAACTGACGCGCGTATCGTTCGCGTCGTTTCGACGTCCCGTCGGCGTTTCGTTCGACTGAAACGCCGGACGTCCGCGCGGGACGGTTCGTCTTCCGTTCCGCGCGACTGCGTTCAGCCGGCCGCCTTTCTGCGTGTTGCACGCGCCCTGCCTTCCCCCTTCGAATTTTCCGCCCCCTGCGCGAGCGCCAGCTCGACGAACGCACGCGCGGCCGCGCTTCGGTACGCGCCCTTGCGCTGCAGCAGCACGGCCGTGCGCCGCAGCACGGCCGGATCGAGCGCGACCGCGACGAGATCGTCGTGCCCTGCCGCGATCGTTGCCGGCAGCAGCGTCGCGAGAGTCGTGCGGCGCACGATTTCGATCACCGCACCGAGCGAATTCGCTTCCATCAGCACGCGCGGCTGCACGCCGTGCGCGCGGAAATAGCGGTCGATCTGCGTGCGCGTCGCGAACTCCGCGGTGAGCAGCACGAGCGGCGCGTCGTGCAGCGCGTGCAGCCCGGCCTTGCGTTTGCCGGCGAGCGCGTGCCCGCGGTTCACGACGAGCGCGAGCGTTTCGACCAGCAGCGTTTGCGCATCGATATCCGCCGCCTGCACCTCGTCGAATGCAATGCCGACATCGAGCTCGCCGTCGCCGAGCAGCGCTTCCATGCGGTCCTGCGACATCTCGCGTATCGATAGCGACACGTCCGGGTAGCGGCCGTGAAAGGCCTCGACGAGCGGCCCGACGAGATAGCTCGTGAAGGTCGGCGTGACCGCGACGCGCAGCGAGCCGCGGCTCAGATCCTGCACGTCGTGAATGGCCCGCCGGCCCTCGGCGAGATCGTGCAGCGCCTGCCGCGCATGGCGGAAATACACGTCGCCGGCATCGGTCAGCCGCGTGACGCGCCCGGTGCGGTCGAACAACTGCGCGCCGAGCGTGTCCTCGAGCTGGCGGATCTGCTGCGACAGCGCGGGCTGCGACACGTGCAGCGCGGCGGCCGCGCGCGTGAAGCTGCGGTGTTCGGCGACGGCCAGGAAATAGTGGATGTGGCGCAGCAGCATGGCGGCTCCTATAAGTCGTGCTTATCCATCGGATCATAAATCAGTCTTTTACGTTATCGGAAGCCGGGCGTAACCTGTCCTTCATCGATTCCACCGGCACCGGAGAACACGCGATGAAGGACATCATCGAAGGCTTCCTGAAGTTCCAGCGCGACGCGTATCCGGCGCGCGCCGCGCTGTTTCGCGATCTCGCGCGCAGCCAGCACCCGCGGGCGCTGTTCATCTCGTGTTCGGACAGCCGGCTCGTGCCCGAGCTCGTCACGCAGCGCGAACCGGGCGACCTGTTCGTGATCCGCAACGCGGGCAACATCGTGCCGTCGTACGGCCCGGAGCCGGGCGGCGTGTCGGCGTCGGTCGAATATGCGGTTGCCGCGCTGCGCGTGACCGACGTCGTGATCTGCGGGCATTCCGATTGCGGCGCGATGACCGCGATCGCGACCTGCCAGTGCATGGATCACATGCCGGCCGTCGGCCACTGGCTGCGCTATGCCGATTCGGCGCGGGTCGTGAACGAGGCGCGCTCGCATCGCAGCGAACGCGAACGGATCGATTCGATGGTGCGCGAGAACGTCGTCGCGCAACTGGCCAACCTGAAGACGCACCCTGCCGTGCGGCTCGCGCTCGAGGAAGGGCGTCTCGCGCTGCACGGCTGGGTCTACGACATCGAATCGGGCTGCATCGACGCCTACGACGGCGCGAGCGGCCGGTTCGTGCCCCTCGCGGACCATCCCGGCGTCCGTGCCACCCCCGCGACGCAGCCCGTCGCGGCCTGAATCGCCCCCGCTCCCACTCCACTACGAGGAATTGCCATGATCCAGTCCCAGCACAGTCAGACGGCGCGTCACGCGCTGGCGGAAACCGTCGTCCTCGCGAAGGCGCGCAAGGACCTGTCGTTCGCGCAGCTCACCGAAGGCACGGGCCTGAGCGAAGCGTTCGTCACGGCCGCGCTGCTCGGCCAGCATGCGTTGCCGGCCGACGCGGCGCGCGTCGTCGCCGACAAGCTCGGCCTCGACGACGACGCGGTGCTGCTGCTGCAATCGATTCCGCTGCGCGGCAGCATCGACGATCGCGTGCCGACCGACCCGACCATCTACCGTTTCTACGAAATCCTGCAGGTGTATGGCACGACGCTGAAGGCGCTCGTGCACGAGAAGTTCGGCGACGGCATCATCAGCGCGATCAATTTCCGGCTCGACGTGAAGAAGGTCGACGATCCGGAAGGCGGTTCGCGCGCGGTGATCACGCTCGACGGCAAGTACCTGCCGACCAAGCCGTTCTGACGCTGGCGCGGCGCCGCTACGACGGTGCCGCGCCGTATCGCCCGACGTGTGCCGCCCGGCGCACGTTCCCGCCAAGCCGTTTCAACGAGGACACACCCATGGATTTTGTGAAGCGCACGATCGATCTCGCGATGAAGAACGTGGAAGAGGGCGGCCGCCCGTTCGCGACGGTGATCGTCCGCGACGGCGAGATTGTCGCCGAGAGCCCGAATCTCGTCGCGCAAACCAGCGACCCGACCGCGCACGCGGAGATTCTCGCGGTGCGCGACGCGTGCCGCAAGCTCGGTACCGAGCACCTGACCGACTGCGAGATCTACATCCTCGCGAGCCCGTGCCCGATGTGCCTCGGCTCGCTGTACTACTGCAGCCCGAAGCGCGTGATCTACATCACGACGCGCGAGGATTACGCGCCGTTCTATCGCGACGACCGCAAGTACTTCGAGCTCGATACGTTTTATGCGGAATACACGAAGCCGATCGGGGAGCGCCGGTTGCCGATGGTGCAGCAGAAGCACGATGGCGCGATCGACGTGTACCGGCGCTGGAAGGAATTGAACGCGAAGTGACGCGATGCGTGCGACGGTGGCGCGGTTCAGCGCGGGGCATGACGATCGGCGCGGTCGTCGCGGCCTGGCGGCGGCGGTCGCTCGCGGTGGCGTGAGCGCATGACGACGCGCTATAGTCGTGCGACGCCCGCCGCGGCCCCGCACGCCCGGCGCTCTTCTCACGTACGCGTTCGCCTCCATGACAGCCCATCCCGACGTCACCCTGCATCTGACCGACACGGAGCAGCCGGCCGCCCGAGACTTCATCAGCCGCAAGCTCGGCGAATTCAACCATGCGATGACGGGGCGCGCCGACACGGCCGCGCTCGACGTCTACGTGACCGATCCCGCGACCGGCGAGGTAGTGGGCGGCCTCACCGGCCGCACGTCGCTCGGCCTGTTCTTCATCGATCTGTTCTATCTGCCCGAATCGCTGCGCGGCGGCGGCTTCGGCAGCCGGTTACTGTGCGAGGCCGAAGCGGAAGCGAAGCGGCGCGGGTGCGCGCGTGCGGTGCTGTACACGATCTCGTTCCAGGCGCCGGACTTCTATCGGAAGCAGGGTTACGAGACGTTCGGCGAAGTGCCGTGCGAGCCGGAAGGCGCGGCGCGCGTGTTCATGGTCAAGGTGCTTTGAGCGGCAACGGGCGGCTTCGCGGCATCTCGTGACACGCCGGTTGCCGCGCATCGCGCACGGATCACCGCCCGGGCGCCGCCCGCTCGACGATCATGTCGTACAGCGCCCGCGCGGCCGGCGACAGTTGTGCGTTGCGGCGCATGACGAGCACGAGCGTGCGCGACACCGACGGCTCGACGAGCTCGATCGTGCGGATCATCGGATACGCATTCTTCTGGATCGCGAGCTTCGGGACGACGGCCGCGCCGAGCCCTTCGGCGACGAGCCCGAGCGCCGTCGAACTGCGCTGCACCTCGTAGAACGAATGCAGCGATACGCCGCTCGTCTTCAGCGCCCCTTCGAGCAGCCCGCGATTGCCGCTCACTTCGCCGGCGAAGATCAGCGGATGCGGCTGCAGCGCCACCCAGCGGATGCGCCGCCGCTTCGCGAGCGGATGATCGTCGCGACACACGAGCACGTAAGGATCGTGCGTGAGCGGCACGCTGACGAGTTCCGGGTGCTGGTCGCCGGCGATGCTGATGCCGAATTCGGCCTCGCGCCGCAGCACGGCCTGCAGCACCGACGCCGACGCGTGATCGAGAATCTTCACGCGATCGTGCGGCCGGTGCCCGGAGAACGCGCGCAGGATGCGCGGCAGGTACTGCACGCCGACCGTCGGCACGCACGCGATCGTGACGTCGCCGCGCTGGCTCAGGCCCGTCTCCCGGATTTCGGTCAGCGCGTCGGACAGTTCGTTCAGCAGCCGGCGCGCTTGCGGCAGGAAACGCCGGCCGATCTCGGTCAGCGTAGTGCGGCGCGTCGTGCGTTCGACCAGCGCGACGCCGAGATATGCTTCGAGCTTGCGCAACCGCTGCGTGATTGCCGTTTGCGTGACGTGCAGCGTATCGGCCGCCTGCCGGAAGCTGCCGCCATCGGCGATCGCGACGAAAGCCTGGACACCGAGCGTATCGATCTTCATCAGAATTTGCTCCGAGAGACCCCGCCATTGATGGGGGGAAGGAAAGGAGTGCTGTTGACAGGTAGCCTCTTCCGCGGGTCAGATCACCTGCATGCTTTTCGACCGGCGAGAAGCTGCCCAATGACCAGTTCGGTCGACGCGCGGCGGAGAAGCTGGCGAAAGCGCAAGCGGCATATCGCGAAGCTGCACGCCAAGGTCGCGAATGCGCGTGTGCATCGCCAGGTGTTGGACTCGTCCGCCTTTAGGCCGAGGACGACGTCAACAGAATTTTGAATCAATCACGATATTAAATTCATTTTACTTAAGGTCGGGCGCGGTCGCAGAATGCGCTGCATCGGCGGCCTGCGGCATTCCCCTGCGCGGATGCGCGGCGGCCGCCCATGCCGACAAGGAGCCCTATCGTGACGACCTCGCTCGATCAATATGCGAACCAGTACGTGCAGTTCGAGGACGAACGCACGCGCCCGGTGCGCGACCTGCTGGCCGCCGTGCCGAACACGCCGATCCGCACCGCGATCGATATCGGCTGCGGGCCCGGCAATTCGACGGAAGCGCTGATCGCTCGCGCACCGGATGCGACGATCCACGGGATCGATGCGTCGGCGGACATGGTCGCGGCCGCGCGCAAGCGCCTCCCGGCGCTGCGTTTCGACCTTGCCGACGTTACGACCTGGGACGACCCGGGCGGCTATGACCTGATCCTGTCGAATGCGGTGCTGCAATGGGTGCCCGCGCACGACACGCTATTCCCGATGCTCGTCGGCCGGCTCGCGCCGGGCGGCCATCTCGCGGTGCAGATGCCCGACAATCTCGACGAACCGGCGCATCGGCTGATGCGCGAAGTTGCCGCGGCCGGCCCGTGGGCCGACAAGCTGAAAGCCGCGGCGCGCACCGAGCGGTTCGATGCGCGCTACTACCATGCGCTGCTCGCGCCGCTGTGCGCGCGCGTGGACGTGTGGCGCACGACCTATTACCACCCGCTGCGCGGCGGCGCGGACGCGGTGGTCGAATGGTTCAAGGGCAGCGCGCTGCGGCCGTTTCTCGCGGCGCTCGACGCGTCCGAGCAGCGCGCGTTCGTCGCGCACTATCGCGATGCGCTGGCCGGGCCGAACGGCTATCCGGTGCAGGACGACGGCGCGGTGCTGCTGCCGTTTCCGCGCCTGTTCATCGTGGCGACGCGCAAGTAACGCGGCATCGATACGGCATTGACGCGCCGAATGGCGACGCGTCAGCGCACCGGCCGCACCGATGCCGGGTCGACCGTGCGGCTTCGCGCGGTCTGGCCGTCGCGCAGGTCCTTGTACCAGAACAGGGCGACTTCCCCGGCGTTTTCGCCATCGGCGTACAGGAAGCGGTCGTGGCCGCCGAGCGCGAAGCCCGCGCGCATACGCCGAGCAGGCGGCGACGTTGTTCGCCTGGGTTTCGAGCCGCATGAAGCCGAACCCTTGGCTGCGCGCCCACGCTTGCGCGGCCGCCAGCAGGAGCCGCCCGATGCCCTGGCGCCGGCAGTGGCGGTCGACGGCCAGCTCCGCGATCTCGGCCATGCCGTTCCAGCTTTCCTCGATCGCGACGAACCCGGCGAGCCGCTCGCCGGCCGTCGCGCGAAACAGCGCCGTTCGCCCCGGCGCTTCGCTCGCCCAGCGGGCCGGATCGAAGCCGTAGTCCTTGCGCCGCGCCGGCAGCGCGCGAAGATCGAGCAAGTCCTGATACGGCGCATTCAATTCCCACGCGATGTCGAACGAGAAATCGCATGCGTTCAGCTCATCGGCGGCAAGCGCGCGCGTCGGCTCGATGCTGATGTGTTCGGCTCGGTCCATGGGTGGGTGTCCTGTCTTCGGCGGAGTGGCGTGGTGGTGTTCGCGATGCGATCGTCGGCGCGTCGAATCGCGTGCTTGTCGTTGCTTCGTTTACCGCACTGGGACGCAGACGCAGCGAGCGGCTCGGGTCAGCGCGGGATGGCCGGCGGTGCGCCGCCGTCGTGCGATCCGTCGGCAGCGCGCGCGGCGGCGGCCGCTCCCCACGCGGCGAGTTCGCGTTTCGTGCGCACGCCGAGCTTCGCGAATGCGCGCTTCACGTACGACTCGGCCGACGCGACGCGCACGCCGAGAATGTCGGCGGTTTCCGGCACGGTCTTGCCCGAGAGCAGATGCTTGCAGGTTTCGTATTCGCGTTTCGACAGCTTCACGCCGTCGGCCGCGAGACGCGCATCGAATTGCGCGAGCGGATGGAGATCCGGCGTCGCATGCGCGATGCGCCGCGCGGCGGTGGTCGACGCATGCAGTTCGAGCAGCGGAAACAGCATGTCGCTGATGCTGCGGAAGCGGTTCATCTCGGCGAGCGTGAACGGCGGCCGGTCGCGGCCGCGCTCCAGGGCGATCGAATGCTGCGAATAGCGGGTGCCGCGTGCGAGCACGCATTCATGCCCGATATGCACGTCGTCGAACAGCCGCTGGCGGAATTCGCCGGGCGGGATCGCCGCGATGTCGCGCACGACGAGCATCGTGCCCGTCTTGCCGCGCAGCCCCGCGAACAGCGGGTCGCTGTCGAGAAAGCGCTCGTAGTAGAGCGTCATCACGTCGGAGATTTCGGTGGACGCGGCGCCGATGCCGCTGCTGCCGATCCATTCGCAACGATAGCCGGTGGGCATCGTGCCATCGACGCGCGAGCGTTCGACGTGTGCGACGTCGAGCGGCACGACGTCGTTCAGCAGTTGCGTGAGGCGCGGCACGAAGTGCGGCGTGCCGACCGTCTCGATCAGCTCGCCCAATGCCTTGAACGACAGGTTGACGCGATCGTCGTCGCGGTGGATGGAGTTCACGTTGAGCAGCATGCGGTTCCCAAGGGCCTGTTCCGCCCATGACGCGCGTTCCGTTGATACGAAAAAAGCATCTGCCCGGCTCGCGATCGGGAGGGCATGCCGGCAGGCGTCCTGTCGAGCCGTTCGCCCCGTAAAACGTCGCGTGTCATTCCGAAGAGGGCATATCGGGGCAGTGTAAACGAGTCGCGGCCTTTTTCAATCGACCGACAAGCGATGCCGATGAACAACGTGATCAGGCGCATCCTGCCGCCGGGCGCACGCTTGGGTGAATCGAAGACACGCGACTTCGGAGGGACGAGAGCGATTGGCGCGCGGCCGAAGGCGAGCGCGGCAATTGAATCGGCTGCGGCCAGGAAGGCAAGGGAGGGTTGGTAGCGTTTCCGGAGTCGACCGAATCGGCGGCGTGGCGCGCCAAGCGGGGCAACGTCGGCGCACCGTCGGCGTCGATACCGATACAGGTGCGCTCGACTACGCCGCCAGGTCATCCTGGCGATCTCGCGCGTGACGGGTGTCGGCGGTTGTGACGCCGACCGGGGCAGCGGTCAAGCAGCGCGGCACAGGTGTGCCGCCCTTGTGCGTCTACGCGTCGATACGTTCCACCTTGCCGACGAGCAACCCGTACGACAGGCTGCCGGCGAGCGCCATCGCGGCGATGTAGGTGATCGCACGCGAGAAGTCCGCGCCGTCGACCAGCAGCCCGATCACGATCGGCGTCGCGATCGCGGAGAGGTTGCCGATCAGGTTGAACACGCCGCCCGTGAGGCCGAGGAGTCGCGCGGGCGCGAGCCCCGACACGAGCGACCACGTGATCGACGCGAAGCCGTTGCCGAAGAATGCGAGCGTCATGAACGCGATCACCCAGCCGGTGGAGCTCACGTAGTTCGCGCCGATGATGCAGGTCGAGATCAGGAGCCCCGAGATGATCGGCAATTTGCGCGCGAAGCCTTGCGATGCGCCGCGCCGCATCAGCCAGTCCGACAGCACGCCCGAGCAGAGCACGCCGACGAACGCGGCGAGGAACGGCAGCGACGCGAGGAAGCCCGACTTGATGAAATCCATCCCGCGATACTTGACGAGGTAGGTCGGGAACCACGTGAGGAAGAACCACAGCGTCGAATTCAGCGCGAACTGGCCGAGGTAGATGCCCCACAGCTTGCGCCGGCCGAGCACGACGCCGAGGTCGCGCCACGTCGACGGCGCGCGTTCGCCGCGCGCCGCGATGCGGTCCTCGAGATCGACGAGCCCGCCGCCGTCGCGAATCAGCGCGATTTCGGCCGCATTGACGCCGCGCAACGCGCGCGGCTCGCGATACACCGCATACCAGATCGCGGCCCATGCGATGCCGGCGAGGCCGGTCGCGACGAACACCATGTGCCAGCCGAGACGCGCTTGCAGCCACGCGAGCACCGGCGTGAGGAACGCGAGGCCGACGAATTGCCCGGACGTGTAGCCGCCGATCGCGCTCGCGCGTTCGCGGGTCGGGAACCACGTCGTCACCACGCGGTTGTTGATCGGGTAGGCCGGCGCTTCCAGCGCGCCGACCGCGAGGCGCAGCACGATCAGCCCGACGAACGAGCCGGCGAAACCGAGCAGCAGCGTCGCGGCCGACCACAGCGCGAGCGCCACCGCATACAGCACGCGCGGCGACACCTTGTCGACGAGCCAGCCGCCCGGAATCTGCATCAGCGCATAGGTCCAGCCGAACGCGGAGAACACGAGGCCCGCGCGAACCGGATCGATGTTCAGCGCCTTGAACAGCTCGGGCGCCGCGATCGACAGGTTGCTGCGGTCGAGGTAGTTGATCACGACCGTGACGAACAGCAGCGCGAGGATCAGCAGCCGCTTGCGGCTCGGCGGCGTGGCCGGGGCCGTGGTTGCGGTTGCGCGAGTGGCGGATATGGATTCGGATGAGGCGCCGGCATGCGCGGATGGCCGCTCCGGCGGGTTGGCATGGGTGCTTGACGCGGATTGGGCCACGGTCGTCTCCTGTGTTCTATGCGCCGGCCGGCGCTCGCGAACGAGACGGCCGAATCGAATGGCATTGGGGCGAACGTTAGAGCCGTGGCGTGGCGCGCGTCAACATCTGGGCAGGCATCCCTATTAATGGGACGCATGGCGCTCAGTATGTGGGAACGAGATCCGGCAGGCATGTGCCGGCGTCGTGGCGAAGGAGCGTGCGTCTGCAGCCGGTCAGCCGTGCGTGCCGTCGTCGCGATAGCCGTTCTTGCCGACGAAGATCTCCTGCAGCGCGGCGCGCAGCGTGACCGGATCGTACTGGCCGGTCGCGAGATGGATCACGTAACGCGTCTGGCCGTCGAGGCGCGCGGCGACGCCGGGCTCGATCTCGACGTCGATCGTATCGTCGGTCAGCCGCACCGACAGATCCTTGACGCGCAGGTTGAGCTGGTCGCGCACCATCACTTCGATCAGCGTGTCGTCCGGAAAGCGCGACAGCGCGAAGCAATAGTCCTGCTCCGCATCGTGACAGTAGATGTTGGCGAAGCTTTCGTCGTCGTCGAGATCGGACGTGGCCGCGCCGACGGTAGCGTGAAGTTCCATGAACCTGATTCCTGCGTGATGGTTATCGGGGGGAATGCATGGCGGCTTCGGTTGCAACACCGGCGTCGGCGTCGGGCGTTGCATCGGCCCGTGCGTCGCGCGCCTTCAGCCACAACCCGAATTCGCGCATCACGTCGACCACCGGCCGCAGTCGGTCGCCGTCGGCGGTGAGATCGTACTCGACGCGCACCGGCACTTCCGGGTAGACGGTGCGCCGCACGAGCCCCGCGTCTTCCAGCGCACGCAGGTCGAGCGTCAGCATCCGCTGCGAGATGCCCGGCATGTCGCGCCGCAGGTCGCTGAAGCGGCGCGGCCCGTCGAGCAGATACGACACCAGCAGCAGCCGCCAGCGGCCGCCGAGCAGGCGCATCGCTTCTTCAACGGAACATCCTGTCGCACTCGTTTTCATCGTGCCGAATCCTGGTCGGTAAATTTTTTGTGACTACGGCACAAACGACTGCCGTCTTCCCGGCGCCGCGCCAATGCGAGATATTAGCGCCCGCGTCGCGGCGAATCGATACATGGACAACCCACGAAGGAAACGCATGAAGCTCTATCACGCTCCCGGCAGCTGTTCGCAGGCGATCTGCATCGTACTGCGCGAAGGCGGATTCGACGCCGAGATCGTCAAGGTCGACGCGCGCAAGCATGTCGTCGACGGCGGCCGCGATTACTACGACGTGACCGAACTCGGCTACGTGCCGCTGCTCGAACTCGACGACGGCACGATGCTGCGCGAAGGGCCGGTGATCGCCCAGTATCTCGCGGACCAGCGCCCGGAGGCCGCGCTCGCGCCCGCTTACGGCACGCTCGCGCGCTACCGGCTGATGGAATGGCTGAACTTTCTCGGCACCGAGATCCACAAGGGCTTCATCCCGCTGCTGTATGCGGTGCAGGCGGGGAAGTACGTCGAGCCTGTCCGGCAGAAGCTCGACGGCCGCTTCGCGTGGATCGACCGCCAGCTCGACGGCAGGACGTTCGTCACCGGCGACACGTTTACGGTCGCCGATGCGTACCTGTTCGCGCTGACCGGCTGGGGCAAGGCCGACTGGATGCGTTCCGTGTACAACGCGGATATCGACCTGAGCCGGCATGCGCATCTGCGTGCGTGGTACGAGCGGGTGCGCGAGCGGCCGGCGGTGCAGCAGGTGTTGCAGGCGGATGCACGGCCGGCCGCGACCTGACGCATTCAGCGCGTCAGCGTCAACGCCAGATACGCCGCATACCCCGCGCCGTTCGCGAACAGCGCCCAGATCGCGAGCCCGCGCGTGCGCGCGTTGACGCGCAGCCAGACCGCCGCCGCGAGCGTGATGATCACGCCGGTCAGCACCTCGGGGCGCGGCTCCCACGGTGTCAGCATGACGCCGATCGCGGGCAGCAGCGTGCCCTGGAACACCATCGCGCCGGTGATGTTGCCGAACGCGAGCGTGTCCTTCCCGCGGCGGATCCACAGCACGCTGTTGACCTTCTCCGGCAGTTCCGTCGCGATCGGCACGATGATCAGCGACAGCAGCAGCGCCGACACGCCGAGCACGTGCGACACGCCTTCGACGCCGTGAATGAAGCCCTTCGCGCCGCCGACCAGCAGCGCGACGCCGATCAGCAGTTGCAGCACGATCGTCGCCAGGTTGGTCGGCAGGCCGACGCGCGACAGGAACATCGCGTGCGGCGCCTCGGTGCCGTGCCCGGCATCGACGAGCCCTGTCGACGCGCGGAACGTCATCACGACGTACATCACGTAGAGACCGACCAGCATCGCGGCGAGCAGCGCGCGCACGGCCCAGTTGTGATGCGGGACGAACATCGCGACGGTCGCCAGCGAGAACGCGGCGAGGAAGGTGTTCACGTCGCGCACGAAGCCCGTGCGTTCGGGCGCGATCGTGCCGCGCAGCCCGCGCGAGCGCATCACGGCGAGCGTCATCAGGAACGTGGTGAGTGTCGCGAGCATCAGCGGCGCGCCGAGAATCGCGCCGACGCCGATTTCCTCGTTCACGGCCTGGTTCGACGTGCCGCCGGCCAGCGCGAGCAGCGGCACCATCGTTTCGGGCAGCGCGGTGCCGACCGCCGCGAACAGCGAGCTGGTCACGCCCTCGGAAATCTTCAGGCGTTCGCCGAGATGTTCGAGCGCGTTGGTGAAGACTTCGGCGGCGACGAGGATCACGATCAGCATGAACGCCAGTTCGACGAACATGAAGGTCATGCGGCACCTCCGCGGGCAGCGATGGCGTGGGGCAGGTGAGCAGGGAAGAACATGGGGACTCCGTGGTCGGACGCTGACGAACCATGACACATCCGCCGCCGTCCGACCAGGAACGACGCGATGTGCCGGTGGTCTCGCCAGGCCGATCAGGCTGAACGCGCCACGGCCGCAGGCCGAGTGTGTTGACACGTTCGCTTTCCGGGGACGGAAAGCAGGCTACTCCCCAAAGACGAAAAGCAGTCTAGCCGAGCGGTTTTTGTTCGACAAGCCTGCGTCCCGAAAAATATACCCCTCCATCCTATAGGGGCAGCATTTCGGAGATATACTCCCCTCCCCTATACAGGAGTCATCGATGAGTCATACCGTCCGCGAGAAACAGAAGCTGCTGAACCGCGTGCGCCGTATCAAGGGACAGGTCGAAGCGGTCGAGCGCGCGCTGGAGGAAGAGCGCGGCTGCAACGACGTGCTGCAACGGATCACGAGCTGCCGCGGCGCGATGAACGGGCTGCTGGCCGTCGTGCTGGAAGACCACATCCGGTCCCATCTCGTCGATGCCGATACACCCGACGCACACGAGGGCAGCGCGACCGAGCAGCTCATTGACGTCGTGCACAGCTATTTCAGGTAACCGGGCAGGAACATGAACGAATTCGACCGCACGCCGGCCGGCGGTGTGCACGGCCACGCGTTTCTGGGCGCCGCACATGCGCGGAACGAGCGGAAGACGTGGATGGTCATCGGCCTGTGCACGGCGATGATGATCGCCGAGATCGTTGGCGGCACGCTGTTCGGCTCGCTCGCGCTGGTCGCCGACGGGCTGCACATGTCGACGCACGCGGGCGCGATGCTGATCGCGGCGCTGGCCTATACCTATGCGCGCCGGCACGCCGACGATCCGCGCTTCGTGTTCGGCACCGGCAAGCTCGGCGACCTGGCCGGCTTCACGAGCGCGATCGTGCTCGCGATGATGGCGCTGCTGATCGGCTACGAGGCGATCGCGCGCCTGCTGGCGCCGGTGCCGATCCACTTCGAGGAAGCGATTCCGATCGCCGTGCTGGGGCTTGCCGTGAACCTCGCCAGCGTGTGGCTGCTGAGCGGCGATCACCATCACGGGCATGGCCATCATCATGCGCACGACCACGACCACGATCATGATCACGACGGCGCACACCACGATCACGGTTCGCACTCGGCCGCGCATCGCGACCACAACATCCGCTCGGCTTACGTTCACGTGATCGCCGACGCGGCCGTGTCGGTGCTGGCGATCGTCGGCCTGTTGCTCGCGCGCGCGTTCGGCTGGGTCTGGATGGACCCGCTCGCGGGCATCGTCGGCGCGCTGGTGATCGCCAACTGGGCGTACGGACTGATGCGCGATACGGGCGGAATCCTGCTCGACGTCAACGTCGACCGCAAGCTGACGGACAACGTGCGCCGTGCGATCGAGGCGCTCGGCGACACGGTCAACGACCTTCATGTATGGCGCGTGGGGCCCGGGCACATGAGCGCGATCGTGTCGGTCGAATCGGGCGATGCCGCGCGTGACGCGCGTTTCTACCATGCGCTGCTCGCGCGCTTCGACGGCATGTCGCACGTGACGGTCGAAGTGATGACGCCTGCGAAGGCGGCCTGATCGTGGCCGTGAAATCGCCGTGTATCGAGCTGTGCACGTTCGACGGCCGCACGGGCTTGTGTGTTGGCTGCCTGCGCACGCGCGACGAGGCGCGCGGCTGGAAGAAGCTGACCGATCATCGCCGGCACCAGATTCTGAACGACCGTACGCGCCGGCAGGCGAAGCTGCGGCGCGACGCGGCGCAATAGCAAGCATGCACACGTTCCCGCAGCCCGCGATCAGGGTCGCGGGCGTGCGGTAGCATCACAGGCATTCGGCATCACGATTCCTGAATCGGGAGCGATCCATGCAGACCGACGCGTCGACCGGCATTCTTCGGCAGATTCCGCGCAGCGTGTGGGTACTCGGCTGTGTCAGCCTGCTGATGGACGTGTCGTCCGAAATCATCCACAGCCTGTTGCCGATGTTCCTGATGGCCGGCCTTGGCGCGAGCGCGACGACGATCGGCCTGATCGAAGGGATCGCCGAGGCGACGTCGCCGGTCGTCAAGGTGTTCTCCGGCACGCTGAGCGACTACCTGCGCAATCGAAAATGGCTCGCGGTCGCCGGCTATGCGCTCGGCGCGCTCAGCAAGCCGCTGTTCGCGATCGCGCCGACGATCGGCGTCGTGGTGACCGCGCGGATCGTCGACCGCGTCGGCAAGGGGATTCGCGGCGCGCCGCGCGATGCGCTCGTCGCCGACGTCACGCCCGTTCACCTGCGCGGCGCCGCTTACGGGTTGCGCCAGTCGCTCGACACGGTGGGCGCGTTCCTCGGGCCGCTGCTGGCCGTCGTCATCATGCTGGTGTGGCGCGACGATTTCCGCCTCGCGTTCTGGCTGGCCGTGATCCCGGGTGTGCTGGCCGTGGCGCTGCTCGCGTTCGGCATCGACGAACCGGCGCGCGCGCCGGGCGAGAAGCGCGTGAATCCGATCCGCCGCGCGGTCGTCGCGCAACTCGGCGCCCGCTACTGGTGGGTCGTCGCCGTCGGCGGCGTGTTCGCGCTGGCGCGTTTCAGCGAGGCGTTCCTGGTGTTGCGCGCGATGGGCAGCGGCGTGCCCGTCGCGCTCGTGCCGCTCGTGATGGTCGCGATGAACGTCGTGTACGCGTTGTCCGCTTACCCGTTCGGCAAGCTCGCCGATACGACGGGCCACACGAAACTCATGGTGGTCGGGCTCGTGCTGCTGATCGCCGCCGATATCGTGCTGGCGCACGGCGCGCACTGGCCGACCGTGCTCGTCGGCGTCGCGCTGTGGGGGCTCCATATGGGGATGACGCAAGGGCTGCTCGCGACGATGGTCGCGCAGGCCGCGCCGGCCGAACTGAGGGGCACGGCGTTCGGCGTGTTCAACCTGGTCAGCAGCATCGTGACGCTCGTATCGAGCGTCGTCGCGGGCGTGCTGTGGGATCGGGCGGGCGCCGCGGCCACGTTCTACGCGGGGGCCGTATTCAGCGCGGCGACCATCGTGCTGCTCGTGTGCGTTCGCCCGTCTTTCGACGCCGGGCGGGATCGTTAGCGCCGAATGCGCGCGGCGGATGGTCTGGCTATCGGTGCGCGCGAGAAACGCATGTTCTCGAACATCCGCTGCAGCCGTTTGCAGTCCTCGATGTTCGATTCGATCAGCGCTTCGTATTCTTCGGCCGTGCTTGTGTCGAGCGCGTTGCCGGGAACGGGCTAGCGCGGCGCATTTTCCTCGGAAGGTTCGCTGCCGTGTCGAGACTTGGCCATACGACGCAGGGCGATCGCGGCGTGATGACGGCAATTACATCGGCCTGTCTGATTATTACCAAAAACTGTCATTGAGCGCCGCTAAGCTTTCGCCACCCTCACAACCGGGATTCCCGCCATGCGTTCGACAATCCGCCTGTTTGCCCCGCTATTGCTGCTCCCGACGCTCGCCGCGCCGGTATTCGCCGCCACCGCCGCGCCCGTCAGCCCGAATTGCGGCGGCAGCACGACGCCGATCGCCGATATCCAGGGGCCGGGCGCACCGTCGCCGCTCGCCGGCCAGAACGCGTCGATCGAAGCCGTCGTCACCGCGGATTTCGGCGGCACGGACGGCTTCGGCGGCTTCTTCGTCCAGCAGGCCGACGCGCAGCGCCGCAATCAGCCGGGCGTGTCCGAAGGCCTGTTCGTCTATGCGCCGAAGGTGCGTGCGAAAGCCGGCGATCTCGTGCACGTGACGGGCAAGGTCGAGGAGAAATACGGGCAGACGCAGCTTACGCTGTCGGGCGCGATCGCGGTGTGCGCGAACGGCCAGACGGTCACGCCCGCGACGCTCACGCTGCCGGTCGACAGCCCGAACGCGTTCGCCGCGTACGAAGGGATGTTGGTGCGCCTGCCGCAGACGCTGAGCGTCACCGACAACTACGAACTCGGCCGCTACGGCAGCGTGATGCTCAGCAACGGCCGGCTGCGTACGCCGACGAGCGTCGTGCCGCCCGCGCAGGCCCAGACGCGGATCGATGCGAACGCACGCAACCGCCTGATCCTCGACGACGGCTCGAACAAGCAGAACCCCGCGACCGTGCCGTATCCGGCGCCGGGCCTATCGGCTGCGAATACGCTGCGCGCCGGCTACACGGTGCGCGACGTCGAAGGCGTGCTCGAAGTCCGTTACGGCGCATGGCGCGTGCAGCCGCTGCCCGGCGCGGCCGTGCCGGCGTTCGACAAGCGCGAGAATCCGCGCACGAACGCACCGGCGCGCGATCCGAAATCGAACCTGCGCGTCGCGTCGTTCAACGTGCTCAACTACTTCAACGGCAACGGTCTCGGCGGCGGCTTCGACGATCCGAACAATCGCGGCGCGAAGACGTTCCAGGAATTCCAGCGCCAGGAAGCGAAGATCGTCAGCGCGCTGAAGGCGATCGACGCCGACGTGATCGGCCTGATGGAGATCCAGAACAACGGCTACGGCGAACTGAGCGCGGTGCGCCAGCTCGCGGCGAAGCTCGGCAGTCAGTGGCGCGTGGTCGATCCGGGCACGTCGCGGCTCGGCGGCGACGCGATCGCGGTCGCGATGATCTACGACAGCCGCAAGGTCGAGCCGGTCGGTCGCGCGGCGACGCTCGCGATCGACGACAAGAACCGCCAGCCGCTCGCGCAGTCGTTCCGGCTGGTCGGCGGCAACAAGCAGGCGCTGACGGTGGCCGTGAACCACCTGAAGTCGAAGAACTGCCCGGATGCCGCGAACGACGATCTCGACCAGGGCGACGGCCAGGGCTGCTGGAACCCGACGCGCACGCGCGCGGCGGCGAAGGTCGCCGACTGGCTGGCCGGCAACCCGACGGGCGTCAAGAGCCAGGGCGTGCTGCTGATCGGCGACTTCAACAGCTACACGTACGAAGACCCGATCCGCACGCTCGAATCGCGCGGCTACCGCAACCTCGTCGCGCGCTGGATCGGTGCGAACGCGTACAGCTACGTGTACAACGGCGAAGCCGGCTATCTCGACCACGCGCTCGCGACGCTGCCGCTCGCGTCGCACGTGAAGGCCGTGCACGAATGGCACATCAACGCGGACGAGCCGCTCGCGCTGCAGTACACGCTCGCGTACAAGTCGGCCGAGCAGCAGAAGACGTTCTATGCGGCCGACGCGTATCGCTCGTCGGATCACGATCCGGTGCTGATCGATATCGCGCTGCCGGGCGGCGGGAAGTAATCGTGGTTTGAGTTTTTACGACGGGTGCGACGGCCGGCAATACCGGACATCGCGCCTGTCCCGAAAGCCGTTCGAATACCGGGTAAATAATTCCGCGAATAATTAATCGAGCCGGTATTTTATGGATGATGCGCTGCACATCGGCACTTCGCTTGAAAAGCGATCGAGGTGGAAGGAATCATCGAATTGCATGTACATGCTGGGGCATTCGCTTTAATCGGCCAGTGATAATAAAATTGAAAGAATAACTCTATCGTTTTGAAGGCTTTGGATTTTGCTGCGCCAAGACGGGGAAGGCTTCTGCATTCCGCGTGAAAAGTAAAATATTCGGCGTAGCATTGCCGCCAAAACGCACCGTGCACGAATAATCCCGTTTTCTTTCAAATTCCACACACTGTCTGCCCTTCGCATCATTGCGGGATTTTTAATATCCGAATGATCTTTGACAACGCGGCGCAGCACCGCCTATTTTTGTCATGTCGTAAATTTCGGTAATACAAAAGTTGACCAAACTGCAGGGGGCGCGTCCGAGCACCATTCTCGCCAGCAGTTTGCTGTGTCTGTATCAAGTTCAGTCTCTGAGAAGTCCGATTCCCAACCGCCGACTGCCGACCGTGCAATGCGAGTGGCGGGGTAGGCCTGCGCGTGTCGCAGGCGTTGGCGGCCTTTGTGATGCGGTATCCGAAGCCAAAGGAAAGAGATGAAACCAGACAGGAGTAGTACCGGCAGCCGCCGTGTTCGTCGCGGCCGGCTGGCCGGGCTAGGCGCATTGACCGCCATGACACTGGCGCTCGCGGCATGCGGCGGCGACGATTCGTCGTCCGTCGGCGCGTCGAGCCTCGCGCAGGCCACCGCGAGCCAGCAGGCCGGCACGCAGGCGCCCGCCGCCAACCAGCCGTACGTCGACCCGGTCGCATACTCGATGAACGCGACCGACGGCCTCGCGCCGTCGCAGGTATCCGAGAAGGCGGCCGTCATGCATTACCAGTGGAAGGGCGGCGGCAGGACGATCGACTACACGACGACCACCGGCCATCTGACCGCGCAGGACGCGAACGGCAATCCGGAAGCGTCGATGTCGTATGTCGCGTACACCGCGCCGAGCACGAACGGCAAGCCGCGCCCGGTCACGTTCGTCTATAACGGCGGGCCCGGTTCGTCGTCGATCTGGCTGCGGCTCGGCTCGTTCGCGCCGACCCGCGTGGCCACGCCCGATCCGCTGTTCGGCAACAACTGGCCGAACTATCCGCTCGTCGACAACGCGGACAGCCTGATCGACACCACCGACCTCGTGTTCATCGACCCGCCCGGCACCGGGCTGTCGGAAGCCGTGTTGCCGAACACCAACCAGAAGTACTGGGGTTCCGACGTGGACGTGAACATCATGCGCGACTTCATCCAGCGCTACCTGAACGTCAACAGCCGCGGCACGTCGCCGATCTACCTGTACGGCGAATCGTACGGCACGCCGCGTACCGACATGCTTGCGCTCGCTCTCGAATCGGCCGGCGTGCACCTGACGGGCATCGTGCTGCAGTCGTCGATCCTGAACTACTTCGCGGACGCGGTGGAAGCGGTGGCGATCACGCAGTCGACCGAAGGGTTATTGCTCGACACCGATACGGTGGCCGGCTATCTGCCCGGCTATGCGGCGGTCGCGGCGTACTTCAACCAGGTGTCGCCGGCGCCGGTGAACCAGGATCTGTACGCACTGCAGACGGAACTGTTCACGACGCTGATTTACAACCAGTTGCAGAAGTATTCGCAGTCGTGGGTGCTGAGCCAGCTCGGCATTCCGGATGCGCTCGGCACGCCGGTGTTCCCGAGCGACGCGACGCTCAGGCTGTGGTCGATTCCGTCGAGCCTCACGCAGCAGGCGCTGCGCGGCTATTTCAACGCGAATCCGTTCGGCACGAGCCTGCTGCCCGGCACGACGATCGGCCGCTATGACGGGCGCGTGTCGCTGCCGAACTCGGACCCGCGACTGCAGAACGACGGCGATCCGTCCGACATCCTGATCTCGCAGCCGTTCACGAACGCGCTCGCGACGCAGATGCCGGACTACCTCGGCTATACGGCCCCGAACGCGACCTACCTGCCGCTGAACGACGACATCATCGGCGTCTGGGACTTCTCGCACGACGGCCAGCCGATGCCGGACACGATCCCCGATCTGCTCGGTGCGCTGCAGCTCAACCCGAAGCTTCGCGTGCTCGCGGAGAACGGCTTCCACGATCTCGCGACGCCGTTCTTCAGCACCGAAAAGCAGCTCGCTCGGCTGCAGACGGTGAAGGGCCTCAATCCGAAGCTGCAGGTGAACTTCTTCCAGGGCGGTCACATGATCTACCTGGACGACGTCGCCCGTCCGCAGATGAAGCGGGATTTGCAGACGTTCTACAAGGGCGCGCGGATTCCGACGGCGCTGACGCTGCACACGCTGCCGCCGCCGTGGCCGGATGAAAACTCGCCCAGCGTACCGACCGGCGGCGCCCCGGGCGCGACGGCCGCGACGACGCTGGCGGCGGCCCCTTGAGCGACGGACTCCTTATCGAAGGAACCCTCTATTCATCCATTGAATGCGAGCGATCATGTCCCTAATCCAATTGATGCGGCGTATGTCTCCGTTGATCGTGCTCGGTGCCGTGATGAGCAGTGCCTACGCGTTGCCGCCGCAGGCGGTGGCGCCGGTGAAGCTGCCGCACGGCGGGCGCGGTGTCGACGGTCCGTTCTTTCCGGCCACGCGGGCGGCGCCGGTGCTGCCGTCGACCGGCGCGGCGTTGCAGCAGCAGGCGCAGCAGCGCGTCGACGCGCGGCTCGGCGGCAATACCGTGCTGAGCAACGGCGCGGCCGTGACGAAGGCGCAGGCGCAGAGCAGCGGGCTCGGCTTCGTGTCGAAGCATTTCGACGAGATCGATGCGAAGCACACCGGCCGCGTGACGATGAGCGACGTGCGGCAGTTCATCCGGCAGCGGCAGGTGCAGGCGCAGCAGGAACAGCAGGACGAGTGACGTAGCGAGGCAGGGCGGCGGCCGGTGCGATGGAGATCGCATCGGCCGCCGCGCGTTTTTCATCCCGCATGCCGCGGGCATCGGGGGCGTCCTATTCCGTCTGTCGCTCGTCGCGTCCGGTTCGATCCGCGCGTCGGGGCGGAGCGATTCGGTGCTGCCCGGCCTGCTTGCCGATATCGCGGCGCGCTACGACGACGCGACGTCCGGCTGGGTCGCGCTGCAACTGGCGTATCCGAAGTAGTACCCGTCGTGCAGGCTACGGCGCGATCACCGTCATCCTGAACGGCCCGCCATGTTCCGCCGCATGCGCGACCGCGTCGTTCGCGTCGTCGAGCGCGAAGACCGTCACGTCGAAATGCCCGAGGTCGAGCAGCCCGCCGCGCACGAGCCCCGTCATCAGCGTCACGGCTTCCGTCGGGTACATCCATTTGCCGCGCAGCGTGATGTCGTTGCGCATGATCCACGGATACGGCAGCTCGAGCCCGGCTCCGCCGAGCATGCCGACGCCGCCCATCAGCACCACGCGTCCATAAGGACGCACGGCCATCACGGCGGCGCGCACCGTCGTCGCCGGCACCGACGGCGGCATCAGGTCGATCACGCAGTCGATCGGCCCCGGCGCCGCCTGCTGCATGCGGATGCGGTCCGCGGTTTCGTCGCCGGTCAGCGCGACCGTGCGCACGCGTTCGCCGAAGCGGCGTTCGAGATCCGCCAGCACGCGTGCATTGCGGCCGGGCGCGACCACGCATTGTGCGCCCATCGCCAACGCGACCGCGATGCAAGCGCTGCCGAAATTGCCGGTCGCGCCGCTGACGAGCAGGATCTCACCGGCGCGCAGGTCGGACGCAAGCAGGCCGCCGTACGGCACGAGCAGCGTATTGAGCGCGCACCAGCGCGCGGCGTCGGACGGCGTTATCGCGCCGATCTGCACCGCGTTCTCGGTCGGCACGCGCAGCCGCTCGGCGAACGGGCCGTCGTGAAAATAGCGTTGCAACTGCTTGCCGCCTTCGCCGCGTGCGCTCCAGCCCTGCAGCACGATGTCGGGCATCCGCGCATCGTCGCGCGAGCGTACGGTCGGGTCGCAGAACACCCAGTCGCCCGGCCGCAACCGCGTCGCGTCGGGGCCGGTTTGCCGGACCCGGCCGATCGCGCCGCAGCCGGGCACCATCGGCAGTTCGATCGGATAGCGGCGCTCGCCGCTGAACACTTCCCGCGCATAGGACAAGACCGGTGTCGCGACGACATCCACGATGACTTCGCCGGTGCCGAGCACGGGGTCCGGCATCGTTTCGATCGCGAGCGGCTGGCCGAGCGACTTCAGAATCGCAGCTTTCATGACGCTTCCTGAGGGTGGGGGACGCGCCGATTCTGGCAGGCTTAGAATTCGCAACAAGGCCCGGCGCGAGCCCAGGATTGGCCGGTACCACCCTGCATGGAGCGACCCCGATGACCGTCACCACGCGAACCCCGTTCGGCGATTTCCTGCGCTCGCGGCGCAAGAAGCTGCGCCCGGATGCCGTCGGCCTGCATGACGGCCCGCGCCGGCGCACGCCCGGCCTGCGGCGCGAGGAAGTCGCGGAACGGGCGGGTATCGGCGTCGACTGGTACGTGCGGCTCGAGCAGGGGCGCGACGTCAACCCGTCGGATGCGACGCTCGACGCGCTGGCGCGTGCGTTGCGACTCGACAAGGCCGAAGCCGCCCATCTGCGCATGCTCGCGCGGCGCGATGCGTCACGTGCGTTCATGCCGGAGCGCGTGCCGCCGACCATCGCGCGGCTCGTCGCGCATCTTCAGCAGCCTGCCTACGTGACCGGCCGGCGCTGGGACATCCTCGCGTGGAATGCCGCGGCGGCCGAGCTGCTCGGCTTCGATCGGCTGGCACCAGCGGATCGCAACATCCTCGTCTACATGTTCATCGAGCCGCATGCGCGTGCGCTGTTCGCCGCGGGCTGGGCCGACGAGGCGCGCCGGATGATCGCGCTGTTTCGCACGAACCACGATCTCTACGCGAACGATCCGGCGTTCGTCGAACTGGTCGCGCGCTTGCGCGTCGGCAGCGGCGAGTTCGCGCAATGGTGGGATGCGCACGACGTGCGCATCGGCGTGTCGGGCGAGAAGGTGCTCGTGCATGCGCAACGTGGCATCCAGCGCTACGAGTACGCGACGTTCCAGGCGAACGACGATCCCGCGCTGAAGCTCGCGATCTATACGCCGGTGAGCGACGATGAACGGACGTGATGCGGAAGTGACCGGCGCCACCTGGCGGCCACGCGGCGAAGCATCGGCTCCATGCGTGAGCGCAGGTGGTTGGGTGTAACGGCGGGGGGCGGCTTATGCCGTGCGTCGCGCGGACAACCGATTCCACAGCATGCCGGAGCGGCTGCCGCTGCGGCAATACGCGAGCACCGGCTTCGGCAGCATGTCGACCAGTGCGCCGAACGCATCGACTTCCGCGTCGCCGATGCGGTCGCGTTCGACCGGCAGGTAGCGCGCGTCCATGCCCAGTTCGCGCGCGGCAGCGGCGATCTCCTCGAACGCCGGCTGATCCGCGCCTTCGCCATCCGGCCGGTTGCAGATCACCGCACGGAAACCGGCATTGCGGATCGCCTTCAGGTCGGCCGGCGTGATCTGCCGCGACGCGGTGAAGCCGGTCGCGGCTGCCGCCCGACATTGCTCGATTGCACGCGCGAAACAGGCGATCGCGAAGTCGACGTCCTGTTCCGTCGTGAAACGCCCGAAACTGATGCGCACGGTGCGACCGGCCGCTTCCGCGTCGAGGCCGATCGCGGTCAGCACGTGGGACGGCGCGCCGCTGGTCGAATTGCATGCGGAGGTGGACGACACGGCGAGCGCTTCGCCGAGCATGAACGGGAAGAAGCCCGGCGCGTGCACCGTCAGGCTCAGCGTGTGCGGGATGCGGCGGGCCGCGGCCGCGTTCTGCGTGACGTCGCCGAGCGTGGACAGCGCTTCGGTGAGCCGCGCGCCGAGCGCCGCGATCCGTGCGGCTTCGCCGTCGAGTTTTTCGGCGGCGAGTTCGCACGCGATGCCCATGCCGACGATCTGATGCGTGGCGAGCGTGCCCGAACGCAATCCGCGCTCGTGGCCGCCGCCGTGGATCTGCGGCGCGATCCGGCTCGCGATCTCGCGGCGGACGAACAGTGCGCCGATGCCCTTCGGGCCGTACACCTTGTGGGCGGACATCGACATCATGTCGATGCCGAGTGCGCGCACGTCGATCGGCGTCTTGCCGAGCGCCTGCGCGGCGTCGACGTGGAGCAGCGCGCCGGCCGCGTGCACGATGCGGGCGATCGCGCCGATGTCGGTCAGCGTGCCGATCTCGTTGTTCACGAGCATCAGCGACACGAGGCCCGTGTCCGGGCCGATCGCAGCCGCCACCGCGTCGGCGGTGATTTCGCCGTGGGCGTCGGGCGTCAGGAAGGTGACCTGCATGCCATTCCTGGACAGGTTCGCCATCGTGTCGAGAATGGCCTTGTGCTCGAGGCGGCTCGTGATCAGGTGGCGCTTGCCGGTCGCGTTTTCCGCATAGCCCTTCAGCGCGAGATTGTTCGATTCGGTGGCGCCCGAGGTCCAGACGATCTCGTCGGCGTCTGCGCCGATGAGGGCGGCCACTTGCGCGCGGGCGTGCTCCACCTTGTCTTTCGCGAGCCGGCCGGCGGTGTGCGAGCTGGATGCGGGGTTGCCGAAGATGCCGTCGAAGCCGAGACAGGCTGTCATCGCTTCGATCACGCGGGGATCGGCGGGGGTCGTGGCTGCGTAGTCGAGGTAGTGCAGCGGGGTGGGTTCGCTCATATCCGTCTCTTGCTGATTGCGTAGTGATGGAAATGATACGGGGGACAGAAAGGAAAAAGGATCCAAAGTTGGTTGGGGATTCGGCTCGAAGTGGAATTACGTTTTCTTTGTGATGGGATTGGAGGAATTCGTTTCTCCGTGGGTTCGCTGGCTGGAATCGTCGCGATTACGTCGCCGCATCGGGGCCGGCTTGGGTCGATAACCGGTGCGCATCCCGCACCCATGCCAGTAGCGCCTGCTCGTACCTCGACGGAATCGTGACCGTGAGCGTCGTCAGGCAGGCGGCGTTGCATGGCAGCTCGAGATAGCGTCGCCAGGCCTTTCGCACAAGTTGCGACATCGCGGAGTGCGTCATGCCGAGTTCGGCGGCCAGCGCTCGCTGTGATCTGCCCTTCACGAAAATCTCATGCAAGGCCCACTGGTTCAGCGGCTTGATCCTCGTATCGTGCATCCGCAACAGCAGGAACTGTTGGGCGGTCATGCGTCGGGTCGTCGGCATTCAGATTCGCCCCGAATGTTGAAGCGACGAGATCAATTCCGCGCCGCACGAAGTCTTGTGGCCGTCGAACGCGGCGGGGCGGCCGTCGATGTCGAAGGCCGGGTCGCCTTCGGCAATCGTGCAGGCGCCATGAATCGGACACGAGCACGCGTCGCCGATACGAGCGACCGCGCGTCCCATCACCGTGCTTTTTCGGGCGCCGGATTCGACCCGGCCGCCGTGGGTGTGCGTATCGTCTACCCGGATAATTCCCCGCATGGGATTCCGTCCTCCAAATGGTTTGAGGTCTGACGCGGCGATCACGTTCGGATGAAGCAATCTGCCGCACCGGTGTGCATCACCATGAATAGCCTTGCATGCCGTAATTTGTATCGTGCCGACGCCCCCACCACGGCAGGTAGGCATTGTTGCCGCCGCGTGCGCGGAACCAGTCCTTGTCGGGATCGATCGGCGTGAGCTTCGACGGCGGCAGGACGACGACCGCGACGGGATGCTCGGGGGCGGTCGTGCCGGCGACGAGTGCGTTGCCGCCAAAGTGGTTGATCCGGCCGATGGCGAGCGCGACGTCGGTCAATGCGCTGCCTGTTCCCATGTCGCCGAGCAGGGCGGCCGTGTTGAATGTCTGTTTGCGGTGGTCGTATTCGGGGAGGGTTTCGGTCAAGGTCTGCGCGAGCACGGCAAGACGTGCCGACGATGCGTCGCTGCCTTTGCCTGCGTCGTGAACGACGTAGTTGAGGTCAGGGACCACGATGCCGGCGTTGCGTGCCGCTTGGTCGATGGTCGCCTTCCACGCCTGCACGGCGCGGGTCGTGCCGACCTTCTGCGGAAAATCACGCGTGTTACTGGTTGCGGCCTTGCCGATCCAGGCAAGCGGTTCGCGCTCAGTGTTGAACGTTGGACCAGCGAGGAACAGCACGACAAGGTTCTCGTTGATCTGCGCATCCGCGGGCGGGAAGTTGGGCGCGTCCCAGTTCATCACCCAGACGCTCTTGTCGGGGTTCGACTGCAAGTAGTCCAAGGCTTTGTTCAGGGATGTGAATCCGGCGTTTGGCCCGCCTTGTGTGATTTGCACATCGGGAGGCGTGTCGCGGCTCCACAAAGTCTTGGGGAACGGCGGGCCGATTTCGAAGTATTCGACAATCTCCTTGGTCAATGTTGCTCTGGCATAAATCGGGTCGAGCCTTGGGGGTATCGCAACTTCAACGTGAATGCCGGCGAGTTCGCGCCAGTCTTTTGAATTGTCTGGATTCACCGTGTAGAAGTACTTTGCGTTTGTCGCATAACGGGTATGCATCAACCCAAGTGCCTCGTTGATGTACTTGTGATAGAAGCCTTTAAACGTCTCTGTCCCATCATTGCCATACGCAATGCCTGCTACAGATTGCAGCGTTGCGAACGACTTCGGATCGGTTCGCACCATGTCATCGTTCTTGTTCGGTGCTGAGAGCCCTTGCGTCCACAATAATTGCCATTGCGTCGGGTAGTCTTTACGCTCCAATGGATTTAACCAGATTAACCCAGCGACCTGTACGACGAAAGGCTTCGACGCTTCTTCCGCAGAAGGCTCCGCATGCGTTACGAGTTCCGTCGCGGGGGCCGCGTGTGCCGACCGTACCATGGCCGTGGTGAATAGGAGCACCAGGAGTGCAGCCAGGCTGGGCACGACTACAAATCGCTTCATCCAATCTCCTATTTCCAGTTGTATCGGGTCCGGTTGTTCTACGTGCGCAATCAACGACGCCATGAGTATGGCCGCGATCATCCATGCTGCGACCGCAAGGGCTGCACGTCGCGGCCAGGTAGCGATCAGTGCCTTCATATCGCACCCCCCACCTTCAGATAGAACTGACCCTCTCGTTCATCCGTGATCGTGTCTGGCATCTTGCCTTCACTGCTTTCCGCATGTACCCATTCATGCATCGGCAATGTGTCAAGCATCCCTTTTGTGAAGTAGCCGGCATATTTCTTGTTTGAACTGTCTTCTGGGATACCGTTTCCCATCCGCCAATCGGCTTCAATCCGCAGCGCTTTCATTTGCTCGGGCGTCAGATAGCAAACCCCGATCGCCACATCGTATGCAAGTGCCTTTCTGGCATGCTTCGGATTGGTCATCGTCGTGGAGTGATTTGTCGGGCTGTTGGTCGAGCCACGATCGAGCCAATCTACAATCTGTTTATCGCGCCATTCCTTGTAGCCCTCCGGCATTTCGCTCTTGCCGTCCTCGCCGATCACGTGGCCATCACCATCGAGCCATGCCGTATTCAGCGTTCGCCGCGCCTCCATCCGCATCAACGCGCGGTCCTCGTAACGCTGTCCGGCTTCGCTCTCTGCCGTCCCTTGTGCGACGCTATCCTTGTTCTTCGCCTCGTACTGATCGTAAGGATCGTCCGCGCGCTTGTCTGCCTCGCTCTTGCTTGCGTCGCGCCATGCGGCCGGCGGATCGTTGCCTTCGTTGAAGTCGCTTGTTGCATTGCCGTCCTTCGTTTCGATGGGCTTGCCGAACCGCAACGCTTGCGGCGCGAACGGTTCGTCAAGTGCCGGCGCGTCCGCTACCACGGTCCAGCCCTTCGGCGGAAGGGCGTTCACGCGGAACATATTCAATGCCGAGCTGATCTGGGTCACGAACAACATGATCGGCGCGGATGCAAGCGTGGCCGCCACCCCGAACACGGACTCGTTTCCCTTGAGCGCACCGATAAGATTGAACTTGGCAGGTGGCGAAGGCGGATACCAGAATCCCGACGTCGTTCCCTTTTTGTTATACCGCCAGTCATCTTCCCAATACCGATAGCGTTCCTGCACGCCAACCTGGAAGCCGGAGGCAAAGACGCGCTGCGTCAGCACGCCGGGGACGCTGATATCGTTCAGCTCGTTCTCGTCGATGCCGCGCCAGCCGATGCCCTGAACCGTGACCGCCGAAATCACCTGGTCGTGTGGACAGCAATACGCGGTGACGCGACCATATGTCGACCCGTTCAGGCCGTGGCGAGCCCGATCCTCTTGTGCCGCGTAGGACCGCTTGCTGGTCGGTGATACCCGTTCGTTGGCCATGTCCTCATCGATCTTGCCGGCGGGCAGTTCGTAGGCTTTGCGCGTGCCGATGATCGACAGAAACTTGCCGAACGTTTTCGTGCGCGCGGCGTAGGTCTGCCGTCCGCGACGACCGCTGCCGTCCCTGGTCGCGCGTTGCGACCAGGTATCCATGAACGTATCGGATGGATTCGGGCCGTCTGCGCGCGCAAGGCTGTACGGCGCATTCGCCAGTACGTAGGCATCCGCCACGCAATGCCCGCTACGTCCCCACGGATCTTCGACGTCGGGCAGTGCATCGCCGAAGAACGCCGCCGTCAGGCCCACGATGTTGCCCTGGCTATGGCACACGACGGTAATCGGCACGTCGGCCTGCATGCGGCGAATCGACTCGATCAGCCTCGCAAGGCGCAACGCCGCGAGCACGCCATACGCACGGGGCGGTGCGCGATACAGCGGCCGGTTGGTCGGGTTGATCCCCTGGACGCTCAACCACCCGGCCGCACGATCGTCGAGGCCGCCGTGCCAGAGATCGGGCAGGCTCGCGCAGCCATTCGTGAACGGGCCGCCGCCCCAATAGTCCTTCTCGTTCAGAAAGATCTTGTCGCCGTACTCTTTCAGCTCTGCGGCGGTTGCCCGATAGCCCCATCGGAAATGGATGACGGGCGAGAAGGACGGATCGGCTTTGATGTAGTTGCCGGACCAAAGCTTCGGATTCAGAAACCCGTCCGGCGTCACGCTTTCCGTGTACTTCGCGGGCACCAATTGCCCGGCGTCGATGCCGTGATACTTGAGTTGATCATCCAGTCGGGCGAGCCGGCGGTTCAGGCCATCGCACAGCCCTTGCTCGGCCGCCTCGAACCATTCACCTTCGGAGTTCACGCCATGGACGAAGATGACGACACCAGGCAACGGCATTTGCTTGATGCAGATCAGCCGGGTGTCTTTCGTCCACATCGAGACCCCGTCGCTCCGGCCGACGACGATCTGAGGGGGCTCCGGGCGCCGCGCAGCCACGTCGGGCACGTCGGTCTTCGCGGCGTGCTCGTTGGTGCGTGCGTCCTCTTCCGGCCGAGGATCGAGAGATGCATCAATCATCCGGACTCCTGCGCTTGCGTTAAACATTCTTCTTGGTGAACTGCACCGCCAGCCTCTCGAACCGGTCGGTATCGACAGCCGGCAGTTCCCCGGCCCTGTCGGTCGTCAAACTCGACATCGTTCCCGATGCCTTTCGAACCTGTCCTTCGAACCCCGGCGCCGCGTTACCGTCCGTCGGGCGGATCAGTTTCGGGATGCGGCCGAGCGTATGTCGATCGAAGGCCGGCAGATCGACGCTCATGCTTGCGGGGCCGTCCCACGCATGACCATCGGATTTCACGGTGAACTTGCCGGGGCATCCGAGTTCGATATCGCTCCCGTGCAGCTTGAGATACGCGCCGCCGGACGTGACGAATACGACTTCGTCGCTCGCCGTGCCGGCAAGCCTGCCGTCGGCCGCGGTCAACTGGATGTTTTTGCCGGACTCGATTTGCGTGTCGTCGTTCTGCGATTGAAGGGCCACTTTCCCCTGATGCGCGATCGCCGATACACCGTCGCCATGCGCGAACATCGCGACGCCGCGCCCGGCATGCAGATTGATTCGCTCGCCGCTCGTGATTTGCATGTGTTGCTGCGCGATCTGATCGATGTTCTCGCCCGCATACGTGACGTGCGTTTTCGGCGTGACGTTCAGCGACCCCGCTTGCGCGCCGAACGCCATGAACGCGGATGCGTCGTTGGGGGCGCCGGATTCCGATTCGCCGGGTTTCCAGTGACGGAATGCATTGGCGATGTTGTCCTGGCCGGCCGTGTCGGCGGATTGCCCGCCGTGCTGGCCGGCGTGATCGCCGAGCGACTTGAACAGCGCCATGCATTGATCGAGCAAGCGGATCAATTCATCGCGATCGAGCTGACCACCGGTTGCGTGCGAACGCGCATAGGTCGTCAACAGCATGCCCTGGGCGGCGCGCAACGCCGCAGCGGCGTCGGTGCGCAACTCCGCGCCTTCGCCCCGATCGCTCCCGTGTCCATCCTTGCGCGGCTGCGTCAGGTAGCCGAGATTCAACTGGGTATGCGCATGTTCGCTTGCCAACTGCACGGAGATTTGCGACGGCGTATCGTCCAGGCGAAGCTGGTTGTGCCGACGGCCCTTGATCTCCCGCGTCTTGATCCCGGACACGTAGCGATTGCCCGGCAGCGCGCCGGTATTGCTGAAAGTCGCGGGTGGATTCGCGCCGTTGCTCAACACGCCGATAATCACCAGACGGTCCGGGTCGCCCGACAGGCTCCCCAGCAGGACCTCCATGCCGACACGCGGCAGGAACAGCGCGCCGAAGCATTCGCCCGCGAGACTCGCCGCGACGCGAATCGGCGCGCTGTCGCCGGCCAGGCCGTTCGTGCCGGCGCCTTGCGCGTGCGCATGGTCCGCCGGATCCAGCCCGTGAATCTGCACACGCACGCGGCCGGCCTTGTCGCAAAACACCTCTTCGCCCTGCGTGCCGACGATCGTGCCGGTCAGCAGGTGAACCGGCGGCACGTCGATCGACGGATCGTAGGCGGGCTTCAGCGGCACGCCGCGTTGCACGCACGTGAAACTGTTCTCGTAGCGCGTGTCCATTGATCCCGATGCGTCGGGTGGCGGGGCGATTGGCGTGAGGTTGTGGCTTGCCGTGAATAGCCCGCTTGCGCGGACCGACAGGTCTTTCGGCAGGTTGTTCCAGATGACGTGTCGAATCGACGTGACGACGAACCGGCGACGATCGATCGACTTCATGTCCAGTTCCGGGTCGCCCGTCAGCGTGAATCCGTGCCCCACCAGCATGTCGCGCACGGTGCCGATGCCTTCGAAGCGCGCGGCTTCGAACTGATGGGCCAGCATCCGGTCGTGCGCGATGCGCGCGTGATCGTTCCACGAGTCGCCGACGTGCGGGATGTCGATCGCGACGTCGGTCAGCAGGCGCGCAAGATCGTTCCCCGACTCGCCCTGGTCGAGGCCGGTGACGGCCTCGAAGTCGTCCATGCGAGCGGTCTTGTAATCCCACGACGGGCGGCGTACCTTGCCGGGCGACAGGCTCTGGTCGTACGCAAAGAGGGTGACGGTGTCACGTTGCTCGACGCCGGCGTCGCGCGGGTGAAGGCGCACGGTGCCGGCCGGTGCGTCCGGCAGACGATGCGGATCGTCGCAGAACACGAGCGTGTGAATCGGCCGCTCGTCGGTCGCGCTGCGCCTTCCGTCGACCGGCGCGGCCTTGGCAAAGACCGTGATGCCTTCCCGGCGCAGCAGACGCCGGATGAAGCGTGCGTCGGATTCGTTGACCTGCCGCGTCAGCTCGCGTGCCGGATACCGATCGGCCCGCAATGCCGACAGGTCGAAATCGAACGCTCGCGCGAGTGCGGGGCTACGCTGTTTCCACTCGTTCATCAGCGTCGCGAGAATGTCCGGCACGCTGCGCGAGCGGAACAGGCGGGCGTTCGTGCGACGATCCATCAATGAAAGGGCGTCGCACACATGGAGCTGATAGACGGTCAGTTCGCCGTCGGATTGACCGGCTCGCACTTCGCGCACGATCGCGTTGATCGCCTGGATGTTGCCGCGATCGGTCGTCAGCCGGATCGATACGGGCAAACCGAGAAACAGCGCAGGCGGCAGATGATCGTAGGTCGATACGCACGTCAGTTGCCCTTCGATGCCCGACATCAGCCCCTCGCGGATATCGGCATGATGGAGCGCCAGCAGATGGCCGACCGCGCGTTGCGCCTGCCCGAAATGAAGGGAGACGGGACGCTTGTTCAGGTCGACCCGACCCGACGCAAAATTTCTCAAAGTTGCTGCTATCGACATAACGACAATCTCGTTATTTTTGTTCCGGATTCGGATGGGTTCGAATCCGCCTCTCAGGGTGGCAATGCGACGGCGCTTGGAATTTCGGTGCGAAGAATAGCAAGCTATTTCTATCTTCAACTAATATTTTAATTTTGAGACGAGAAATAATTTCTTTTGAAACAATGGTTAATGTTTGGTTGGTTTGAGTGGCGTTTTTGTTTGGATGGGAATATATCGAGTCGATTGCTCTGGATTGGTATTTGTCGTGCCTCTTTTGTTCATATCGTGTAAATGAAACCTTTTTGTCAGGACGTGATTGAATTGGAAGTTGGGAATTCGGAATTGTCCCGAATCGAAATGAGCAACGTTACGGCACACCGATTGAAATCGGCGTGAGCGGGCTTGTGCAATGGCACACGATGTGTACGCCCGCCGATCGGGTGCTGGAGAAAGCATCTTTCAACATACAAATCCGCCGCCGGATGGTTCGGTTGCGCCGGTGAACGGCGAGCTGGATTCGGACGAATTCCGCGAGCCAGGCGATGCCGCGCGGTGCGTTTGCGGATGCTCGATGGGCGCCGCTGCTCGCTTCCCGTCAGTTGTTGTCGTCAAGGCAACACGGTAGTGTTGTGCTGGCCGTTGACGTGCAGCGGGGCTGATAACGAAGCTGTGACGAAACGTACCGGCATCGACGAATTTCGAACGGCGGGTGCGTTGCCGATCATTCCACCCTATAGTGCTCGTCGTTGATCGATCCGCAAGCAATCGGGGGGTTCGTCGTGTTTCACCGGAAATTCAAATTGGGTTGTTCGCGCTTCGCGTGCATCGTCGCCGTGACGACGATGCTGGCGCCCGTCGCGGCGCATGCAGAGGGCGAGGCCGGCGACACCCCGACGCACGTTGCGTCGGCTGTCGATCACGACGCGTCGCCGGCACGACCGATTGTCGGCGACGATCCGGTTGCGATCCGGGATGCGCTGCAGAAGGTGCACACCAGCACGCTCTCACCTTCGTTGCGCGACCGGGTTCGCGGCGCGGTCGCCGGTGCCGCCGGCCGGCACGACGCGAATCCCGATCTGGCGGCCGTCGGTCTGGATCGTGACGTGACGTTCGTGGTGCCGGTGCGGTACGGGCTGAGATACCGGTCGCGGCGGCAACTGCTGACGCTGGACGTCGACCTGTTCGATGCGGAGCGCGACGGCCGGGCAGGCATCCTGCTCCACAAGGTGACGAAGGGGCCGCGCGGGCGCGGGCTCGTGATTGCACCGGAAGCGAAGGCGAAAGGGTACATCCAGCACGTCGACATCATCGAACTCGAATCCGGACAGGGGAACAAGACCACGGTTCGGAGCCGCATGCGGCTTTCGCCCGCCGAATACGCGCAAACGCATGGCGACTTCGCACTGGTTTTTTCCGGACGCCTGGTTCGGCCTTACCTGACCGAACAAACCGAACATGCCGATCCGAGTATCGAGGAGCCGACGGACATTTCGACGCGGGTCTCGACGCTGCACATGGATCTCCGTGACATCCGGCTGGTGAGTCCGTCGAGCGGCGTCGTGGTGTCGAAGAAGCTGCGGTTGTCGAAGTAGCGGGTTTCGGCGGGCGGGTCATGCGCGCGGAGAGGGCGGGCCGGATCAGCGAAATCGTCCGGCCGAAGGGCCGCTTTCCGGAGCTGCTTGTTCAATGCCGGATTTTCGGTATAATGAACCAACGTTCGGAATGTCGAACGTGCGAATTCAAGCATCCAGAGTCGGGTTTTCCGACGCCAACCTGCCCTCCCGGGCAAGGTGGACGCCCTTGAGGCGATGCGGCCGATCGACGGCAACGAAACGGGAGCAGCATGGCTGGCACCGGTTCGATAACCATTCATCCGGAGCAACCATGAGCCAAGTTTCCTCCGCTTTCCGCCCGCCCGTCTGTGAAGACTGGTCGCATTTTCTTCCCGGTTTCACGTTGACGCACACGGTTCATCTCGTTTCGAGACGGAATCCTGGCATCGTCTCGACCGCGGCTGCCGTACTCGAAGGGGAAACGGCGACGGTCGATCGGTGGGCTATTACCCGATGTGGTGACGTTCTCGAGCAGAAAATCGTGCTCGGTGAGATGACGGAAGGGCAAGCGGTTCGGGTGCGTGAACGGCTTGCGGCGCTCGACGGCGTGCTCCGGACGAGGGTCGAGCATCATTTCGTTCGGGCGAGGGCGGCGGTGGGAAGTGCGTCGGAGGGCAGCCACTAGACGATGCATGCGCGTCGTCGCTGTATCCGGTGATATGTATGAAACTGGACTAGAGCAAACGGACAGTGTCAGTTCATCTGACTCAATTCGGCCATTTCGGCCGTTCGTTTGACCCGCGCAGCAGTCACTTGAACGGCCGCTCCGCTCCGAAAACTGCCCATTGTTTAGCACGCTTGTCGACCAGAAGCGGTCAATCATCTGAACGCCACCGGGCGAGCAGCTCCAAGCCAAAATTCTGACGCGCCGTTCGAGTCGACGACTCCAACGGCGGTCATTTAGATGTTTTTTTCGCGTCTATCGGGTTTCTTCAAGCCCTTCTCGCCGTCTTTGGTAGAAGGGGTTGACGGCGCCTCGCCGAAAGAAGGCCGCAATGCAGCAGTTTTGCGCTTTCCCGATCCCAGCTTCGGCTGCTTTGCCGTCGACTCAGTGATTCTCTTGACCTTCTTGGTCGCCTTGGTATCGATGCCGCGCCGCGTGAGGTCGATGCCGATCACACGAATGTCCTCAACACCGGGGTAGTCGTTCGATATAAGCACCCAGTGTCGCTGCAACTCGTCCACGAGCATCTCGAAAGCGTCAACTCGGTGCCCATTCGGCAGATCCCAGTAGGGTTTTGTCCCGAGATAGACTATGACGAAGATGCCGCGGCTTGAGCGGAGATCGCGCAGATAGTCACCACACAGCTGTGTTTCGAGGCGCTCAAAAAGGTGAGGGCCGGTCCACTTGTCAGCGAGCTTGAGTTCGGCCGGCACTGGAGCGTCAAAGCCGACGCCAAAGAATCGCAGATCGGGACGCTTCGCATCGGCCAGTTCCTCTTCTTGCGGGATGACGTATCGGCCGGCTGCGCGATCGCGACACCATCCACCCAAGAATTTCCTGAACTCCGTCTCTTGATCGATCGCCTGAAGGATCGAGGCGATGCTGGAATCGCCGTTCTCGAGGTCGTGCTTCAACGCTTCCAGCTTGTCGACGGCGTGATACCAGAGTTCGCGGTGATTCGTCGGCGTCGCTACTAGCGATTTCCCGAACTCCTGAACCTGCGACGGTGTCCACGCATCGACGTCTGCGTCTGCGGTGGCCTTGATCTTCGCGTGGTAGCTCATCCACGGCCGGGAGCGCTCATCAGGGTGCGCGCGTCCCATTTCGAGCAGCGCGAGGAACGCCTCCTTCCCAGGAGTCTCCCGGATAAATGCCATGAGCGCATTTCGCGCATCCTGCGCATCGTCTCGCAAACCTGGCGAGTATACGCCTTGCCCTGCGCGGTCGATGTCGTCCTGCTGCCGGATGTAGCGCGCCATGAGCAGATAGAGCGACTTCATGTGCTCGACCGTGCGATACGCCTGCCGGGCTTGTCCTTCCTGCGACCTGCCACCGACGAGGGCGACGACGAATGCAAGAGCCAGCTTAGTCTGCTGGCCCGCGTCATCCATACCGGCAAACCGGGCGGCAAGGGCTGGGATCGCGGCGGCAGGATCGGTTCCGACCCAGGCGGCGAACCAGATCGGAGAAAAAGTGAGGTTGCGAGTGGCGTTCGCCTTCCGCGAAGCAATTGCAGCGATCGTCTTGTCGTCGATCGATGATCGGTTGACGATCGCGAGAAGATGGCCGAGGTTCCGTGTATTGACCCGCTTAGCGCGCAACTCCGGCAAGAGCGCCGGAGCAATCTGATCCCAGATCCAATCGCCATGCCAACTGACGTCATAGAGCGCGTAGTGGCTCTCCCCCTCCTCCGTTTCGGTAGAGAGCTCGTATTTGATTTCCTTTAGCAGCACGTCGAAGACTTGCGATGGGAACGACGCATACAGCCGGGGAAGCCAAACTGGAAATCCATTGAGCTCCTGCAGGGCGTATCGTGCCGCGATCTCCGCATCAGCCGGAAAGAAAGAAGACGGCCAATCAATGGTTTCCCGCGCTTCGATCGACAGTCCGGTAAGACCGAAAATCGTCGAGAACGGCGTGGTGTTCGCGACGGCACCCTCGGAGCGGAGCACTGGCCTGTTCTGTCGCCAGTATCCTGCGACGCCATCTCGGAAAGCTAGTGCGACATCCTGGCCGAACTCTTCGATGAGCGATTGCCAATTGCCCTCTGTCCACCGGTTATACTGACTTTCGGCGCCACGCATTTGCTCGTGCAGGTAGTGCTGGTCGCGGGAGATCATGCCGGGCTTTCCGAAGTCGCGGATCTTGTCCAATCGGCCCGCGAGAATCTGCTTTGCCCTCTCCTTGGACGCCGCTTCCCTCTTCGCCTCCTTCTCGGACCTGCGCTTCCAGGCGGCTTTCTGGCGCTTGAACTTGGTATTGGCACCCCTGGACGGTTTGAGCAATTTGCCTAGCTCAGCATCCACGTCAGGATAGACCGACGACACCTTCTGGAGCGCCTCTCGCCACGCCCGAAGCCGACCATTTTGCTGGTAGAGAGTAAAGGCGAGCGTCAGTGCGACGAGTTTGTCGTCTTGGAGTCGCCGAGTGGTGATCTCGTCGCACATATAGTCGAAATCTGAACCGTCGAAGGCCCAATAGGTGTCGAAGATCGAGACGTGCCAATAGTCGGTCAGCCGCTCGCCGTTCTTGCGCTTCCGTCGCGCGCGCTCCTCGGCGACGCTATGCCAGAAAAGTGCGCGGTTGAGCGCGGGCCATTCGCGGACCAGTTGTGGCAGTTCGTTGAGCCCACCCTTGAATGTGCCGCGCTCGTAGATCTCGGCTATGGAAAGCTTTCGCAGGACCGAAAGCGCAGTTTTCTTCAGCGTGGCAGGATCGCAGCCTTTTATCAGCCGCACCAGGCCTTGGCCCGCGATCTGGCCGAGCCAGCTGTATCGCTTGGAAATCTCGCAGTGACGCTGCTCGACGACTGGCCTGCGGCTCAGAAGTTTGGCGAGTCCATCGAGAAGCGTGGGGAGGAGCGTCCGTGGAAGTCTGGTCACGTAGCTGGCGAGCGAATCCAAGAGCGGATCGGTCTCGTAGCGCTTCTTGGGTGCCGTGAGCGCAAGGGCCCCGAGCAGCCAGTCCACGTCGGCCCGCGTCTGGCCGAGGCCGACGACAAGCTCACCGAGCCATCTGCGCGAGAGCGGCGGCGTTTCCTTAATGAACGCCTCGCAGACCTCGAAGCAGTCGTGTCCCGACCCGACTTCGATCATTGCCCGGATAGCTGCGATCCGCGCGTACTCCGCGCGCGAGCTGAGTGCGAAGTGCTTGGCCTTGTCCGCGAGGGTAGCGATCCCGCCCTGTGCGACCATGCGAAGAAGAAACCAGACGATGTCCTCGTCGCTGCTGTGCCTGTCAAGGAGTTCCCGGATGCACTCCGCGAGGTCCGGATTCGCGAAGCGCTGCACGGCCGAGTACTCGGTGGCGCTTCGGCCATGCGCTGGCTGGGTGAGTTGCTCACAGGCTTCGCGCAGAATTTGGGCGCGCGTATCCACCGGCAGCTGTGCAGGATCTCCACCCTCAAACAAAACCTCGGGCGCGAGACGCATTACGCGCTCAAGGATCCGCTGGTCGAGTAGGGCTAGCCAGGGAAGAACCGGGCGCATCGTCGGCACCACGACCTCGATACCGTATTGGCGACGGAAAAAGAGGTTCTCGATCTTCGCCCGCGATCCTTCGTCGACAAGCATGGCGTTGAGCCATTCCGCTGTGAGAAATTCACGGACGGAACGGTGGTGGAAGCGTACCGTTCCGTAGATGCCCTCGTCGAATATCGGCCTGGTCAGGAGTGTCCGACAGTCGGTGTCGTTCCAGTCGGTCAGCACGTCCTTGATCGAGAGGCCGCGGTCGTTCTGCTGACCGTCGGGCACCCGGATAGCCGACTCCTTCGCGAGCGTCGCTGCCGCTGCGACAAAGCGCGCGCCCGCTCGGATACGATCCTTGGAGATCGGGTTAGCGTCGGCGCGGTCTTGGTCGCGCTCCTCCAAGCGTTTGTCGATGCTCGCCCGTATCAGCTCGAGACGCGAGCCAATCTTCTTGTTGGCGATCCAGAACTCGACTGTCTCGGCGAGGTCCAGTGGGCGGGCCGTGAACGACCATGCGTCGGCGCGTTCTATCGCCTTTTTGAAGCCCTTGATATCGGTGACGCCCTTGGCGCTGGCAAAGCGGTCGACCTGCTCGCCGGCGATCTCGTCGAGCGCGACGATACGAAATGGCGACTTCCGACCCTTCGGTACAGGGATGTCGCTAGTGGTTACGGCTTCATCGGACTCCTGGTGCTGGGCGGGCGCGGTCGCCGGCGGCGTCCACGGTAGCGCCGCCTCACAGATCAGGAGATCGGTCCTTGGCCGCCAAGCGTCGGTTCGCCCGGTGATGACGACATGGGTACGTTGAAGGACGCTGCCGAGCTTGCGCCCGACCTTCCGTATCGCGCGCTCGAAATCTTTCGGGTCTTTCAGCCGCGCTTCATCGACGGAGTCCAACAGAAGCCAGCCGCGCTCGCCAGAGGTCATCCACTCCTCAAACTCCTCGGGCGTTCCCTCCTCGAACGCGGCGTCGAAGTTCTGGGCGAGGTGCTCGATGCGCAGGAAGAAAGCTCGCTTAGCGCTCTGCCGCAAGTTGCGGCAGACGTGCCGGAGCTCTTCGGTTTTTCCGGACCCTGCCTCGGAGAGAAGGACAATACGCGGCTCCTCAAGTAGATCGGACCATTGCGTAGGTTTGTCGCGGCGCATCAGCCGGAATAGGTCCGACTCCTTGCCTTCCTCCTCGCTAAGCGCGAGATCGTGAAATGTGCGGTGAAGCTGGATAAACTCGTCGAGATCGACCGACATCTGCGTCTCCTTTGCATCCTCAGGGGCGAGAGATCGGTACACCTGTTTCGCACCGTCAGGTGGCTTATTATGACGTGGGCATGATTTCATGGGGCGATTACGTGAAAGATGCCGCTGTGCACCGTTTGGCTTATTCCGGCGAATGAAACGACATAATCAATTACACGTCGACTGCGGCTGCTGTCGGAATGAATCAGCATGAGTGACCGGGGCAGGCGATGTCTGCCATTGAAACTCTGGCCCTTGGCCCGGCGGCTATGGGAAACTGACCTGCTTAATCATTGGCGATGGCCAAGCGTCTGGTAAAGACGACAACTTGCCAGCCGAGAGGGGGTACGCGTGACGGTTCCAGCTTGCAAGCGCCCGTCGCACTTACCGAGATACCGTTTCGGATCGGCAGCGGGCATCGACGCCGCCCTCTTTCCGAGTCAGCAACGGGTCGATTTTGTCGCTTGATGAAGTGACTGCCAGGCAAATCCAAGATTCTGATCCGACGCTGACTGAGAGACCAGATCTTGGCTTACACAGGTGGCAGAAACCCCCCTCACTCCACCGTCACCGACTTAGCCAGATTCCTAGGCTTATCAATATCCGTCCCCCGAGCCAACGCAGCGTGATACGCAAGCAATTGCATCGGCACCGTATGCAAGATCGGCGACAACGGCCCGTAGTACTCGTTCAGCCGAATCACCTCGGTCCCTGCACTCGGCACCAACCCACAGTCCACATCCGCGAACACGAACAGCCGACCATTCCGCGCACTGACCTCATGCATGTTCGACCTGAGCTTTTCAAGCAGCATGTCATTCGGCGCAACCGCGATCACCGGCATTTCATTGCTGACGAGCGCCAGCGGCCCATGCTTCAGCTCGCCTGCCGGATAGGCCTCCGCATGAATATAGGAAATCTCCTTCATCTTCAGCGCGCCTTCGAGCGCGATCGGATAATGCATCCCGCGCCCGAGAAACAGCATGTTGTCGCGTCGCGCGAGCAACTCCGACCACGCCATGATCTGCGGTTCCAGCGCGAGCACTTTCGACATCGCGTCGGGCAGATGCCGCAGCGCGCGCAGATGTTCCTTTTCTTCGTCGTCGCTCAACCGCCCGCGCACCTGCGCCAGTGACAGCGTCAACAGGAACAGCGCAACGAGCTGCGTCGTAAACGCCTTCGTCGAAGCCACGCCGATTTCGACCCCCGCACGCGTGACGAATTGCAGCGCGCATTCGCGCATCAGCGCGCTCGTCGCGACGTTGCAGATCGCGAGCGTATGCATCATCCCGCTGCGTTTCGCGACATGCACCGCGCCGAGCACATCAGCGGTTTCACCGCTCTGCGACACCGCCACCACCAGCGTGCGCGGATTCGGCACACCGTCGCGATAACGAAACTCGCTGGCGATTTCCACAGTCGCCGGCAACTTCGCGATGCTCTCGATCCAGTACTTCGCGGTCAGCGCGGCGTGATAGCTGCCGCCACACGCGAGCAGCAGCACCGATTCGACGTCGTTGAACACGCGCCACGCGCCGTCGCCGAACAGTTCGGGCATGATCGACGAAACGTCGAGCAGCGTATCGGCCACCGCCTGCGGCTGCTCGAAGATCTCCTTCTGCATGTAGTACCGATACGACCCGAGATCGGCCGCGCCGCTATGCGCGGCGACGCGTTGCACCGCGCGCTCGACGCGCTGGCCGGCCGCATCGACGATCCAGTAGCGATGCAGCTGGACATCGGCGACGTCGCCGTTCTCCAGATAGGCAATGCGATCGGTGATGCCCGACAGCGCAATCGCGTCGGAAGCCAGAAAATTCTCGCCTTCGCCGACCCCGACGACGAGCGGCATCCCGTCGCGCGCGCCGACGATCCGGTGCGGTTCGTCGCGGCACATCACGGCGATCGCATAACTGCCACGCAGTCGCGCCACCGCACGCCGTACCGCATCGAACAGGTCGCCGTCGTACAGGTGGTCGATCAAATGCGCGATCGCCTCGCTGTCGGTCTGGCTCGCGAACACGTAGCCGTGCGCCTGCAGTTCCGCGCGCAGCTGGTCGCAGTTTTCGATGATCCCGTTGTGCGACAGCGCGATGCGCGCATTCGCGTCGCTCGGCGAGAAGTGCGGATGCGCATTGAGCGTGACGGGCGCGCCATGCGTGGCCCAGCGCGTATGCGCGATGCCCGTGTAACCGGCCAACGCCAACTCCGCGATCTCGCGCTGCAGGTTCGCGACACGATCGACGCTGCGGGCGCGCGCCAGCGCGCGGTCGCGGTAGACCACGACGCCGCACGAGTCGTAGCCGCGGTATTCGAGCCGTTTCAGGCCGTCGACCAGGTTCGGCAGGATGTCCCGCTGGGCAACCGCCCCGACGATTCCACACATATCGCGCTCCGTAAATGTCCTGTCTGGATCAGTGAGAGCGATGGTAGAACCGGTGAAATGGAATTAAATTTCAAAAATTTAGAAAATATGAAACAGGTTGATGATCGACTATCATGTTGAAATTAAATTTCACTTACTGAAGGGGAGGAACGGTTAATGGCCGGCATCACCCTCGACGATCTCGACCTGCGCATCCTCGCGATCTTGCAAGACGACGCGTCGGTGTCCAACCTGCAACTCGCCGAGCGCGCGCTGTCGTCGCCGCCCACCTGCATGCGTCGCGTGCGCCGGCTGACGGAGGCCGGCGTGATCCGCCGGCAGGTCGCGGTGCTCGATCCAGTGGCGATCGGCACGGGCGTCACCGCGCTGATCGAGATCAGCCTCGACCGGCAGACGGCCGAAGACTACGACGCGTTCGAAGCGTACGTGTGCGCAGAGCAGGCCGTCACGCAGTGCTACCGCGTGTCCCCGGGGCCCGATTTCGTCGTGATCGCCGATCTGGCCGACGTCGCCGAATACGACGAATTCGCGCGGCGGCTGTTCACCGGCGCGTCGAACGTCCGCAACGTGCGGACGTTTTTCTCAACGCATCGCGCGAAATTCGAAGCGAACGCGCGGATCGCGCATGCGATGCGCAAGCGCACGTAGCGTGAGGTAAGCCCGTCGTTCGTCCCGCATCACGCAGCGGTGGCCGCGTCCGCCAGTTGCAGCGGCTTGCCGTACCCGAAGCAATGCGCGGGCTCGGGAAACACGTCGAAATTCCGCATGACGCCCGGCGCGTATGCGAAGCGTGAAGCGCGCCGGCCGGTGTTGAGCGCGTAATGCGCCCCCTCCATCAGAACGCAAGCGCCTGCTGCAGCGGTTGATACGCGCCGCGCGAAAACCCCGCGCCTTCGAGCGACAGCAGCGCACGCTTGCGATCGATGCCGCCCGCATAGCCGGTCAGGCTGCCCGACGCGCCGACCACGCGATGGCACGGTACGATGATCGATACCGGATTGCGGCCGACCGCGCCGCCCACGGCGCGCGCGCCGCTCATCGGTAATCCGACGCGTTCGGTGATGTCGCCATACGACACGAGTTCGCCGAACGGAATCGCAAGCAGTTCCTTCCAGACCCGTCGCTGAAACGCGGTGCCGCGCAGGTGGATCGGTACCGAAAACGTGTCGCGCGCGCCGGTGAAATACTCGGCGATTTCTTCCGCGACCCGGCGTGCGAGCGGCGACTTGGCGAGTGCGTCCGCTTCGCGCACGATCGCAAGCGACGGAAAGTATTTCTGGCCGACGAAGTACAGGCCGGTCAGCACATCGTCCTCGATGCGCACGGCGATGTCGCCCAGCGGGCTCGGAATCAGGTGAGCGGGAGTCATCGCGACACATCTCCATGAAGGCGCCACACGTGCAGTGCGGCATACGCGCGCCACGGCGCCCAGCGCGCCGCTGTATGCGGCACGGAGGACGGCCCGGGCGCGGGTTCGGTCCGGGCGGGCAGCCACGCGTCGTCGGCGGGGAACGCGTTCGGCCAGGCCATCGCGCGCATCGCGACGTACTGCACCGCGCGTTCGTCGAAGCCGGGCAGCGCGCGCAGCGCGGCGAGCGTCGCGTCGAGCGGCGCCATCGGTTCGAGCGCGAGCGTGCCGTCGTCGACGGCGCGGGCGAGCGACACGATCGCGCGTGCGGCGTCGCGCTCGACGCCGACCGTTTCGAGGGCCGAAGGCGGCAGCGCGGCCAGCGTCGCGGCGCAGGGGAGTGCATGCGTGAGGCCCGGCGGCGCGCCGTCGACCGAATGACCGAAGCGTGCCGCGATCCGTGCGAGCAGCGGCGTATCGGCCTGCGCCTGGGCAAGCTGCTCGCCCACGACCGCGCGGATCGCGATCTCGAGACCGTCGAACGCGCCGGGCACGCGCAGGCCCGGCGAGCCGCTCGCGAGATCGCCGAGATGCGCATCGATCACGTCGGGGCGGCTGTCGAGATCGAACAGCCGGCGCACGCGTGCCAGCACGGCCGGCACGACCGGCGTCAGCGCGGGCGACACGGTGACGGCCAGCGCGAAGCGCTGCGGCACGTGCGCGACGGACAGCCAGCCGGCCACGCGGCGGCCGTCGTTTCGATTCGGCAATTCGACGATGCGCGCATAACCCTTCGCGTCGATCCGCTCGACGCCGTCGATCTGCCGCTGCGCGAGAAAACGCATCAGGTCGGCCCACGCGAACGGCGGCCGGTACGGCAGCGGGAAGGTCATGTCGCCGTCGGCCGCCGCACCGGCCCCTTTGCGCAGCCGCAGCGGATTGAGGCCGTAGCGCTCGCGGAACAGGTCGTTGAAGCGCCGCACGCTGCCGAATCCGGCCGTCGACGCGACGACGGCGACCGGCAGCGCGGTATCGGTCAGCAGCCGCTTGGCCATCAACAGCCGCTGCGTCTGTGCGAACTCGACCGGCGACACGCCGAATTGCGCGCCGAAGATCCGGCGCAGATGGCGTTCGGTCACGCCGACGCGCCGCGCGAGCGCATCGACGGAATGCGCGTTCAGGAAACCGTCGTCGATCAGCGTCGCGGCCGCGTCGGCGAGATTGCCGGACAGGTCGAGCAGCCCGTGGCCGGGCGCGAGTTCGGGGCGGCAGCGCATGCAGGGCCGGAAGCCGGCTTTCTCGGCGGCCGCGGCGGTCGGGTAGTAGCTGCAGTTTTGCGCCTTCGGCGGTTTCACCGGGCAGACGGGGCGGCAGTACACACCGGTCGTCGCGACGCCGACGAAGAACCAGCCGTCGAAGCGGCGGTTCCGCGAAAGCAGGGCGTCGTAGCAGGTGTCGGGGTCGAGGCGCATGCGACGACTGTAAACCATCCTCGCGGTCGATTCTGGCTGGAATCGGACATGTGTCTCGGCGGTCGCGCGGCTGCCGGGCTGCGGCGGGAAAATGAGTGGAAAAACGGTTAATGCCACTCTGCGAAACAGTCGTCTCTTTTGCCGCGACCAATTTGAGATGACTCATCGAAATCCCGGACTGACACGGCACCGGCAGACGGCCTATCCTTTGAAAAACGTTTTCCAGACGGATCGGCGAAGCAGGCCGCGCGCAGCAGTGCGCCGCCGCTCGCCCCGGCGCCGGTCGCCGGTCAACGAACTTCGTGCGGCGCGACGGGCGCGACCGCGCATCGGAGACATTCATGCCCTCTGCCGTCGTCGGCGCCGTGCGCGCGGCCGCCAGCCGCTACCGCTGGACCGTGTGTGCGCTGCTGTTTTTCGCGACCGTCATCAACTACATGGATCGGCAGATCCTCGGCCTGCTCGCGCCGATGCTGCAGCACGACATCGGCTGGAGCCAGGTGCAGTACGGCCGCATCGTGATGGCGTTTTCCGCGTTCTATGCGCTGGGCCTGCTCGGCTTCGGGCGTATCGTCGACTGGCTCGGCACGCGCGTGTCGTACGCGGTGGCGATGCTGGTATGGAGCATCGCCGCGATGCTGCACGCGGCGGTCGGTTCGGTGACGGGCTTCGCGGCCGTGCGCGCGCTGCTCGGGATCGGCGAGGGCGGCAACTTTCCGGCCGCGATCAAGACGACGGCCGAATGGTTTCCGCGCCGCGAACGCGCGCTCGCGACCGGCATCTTCAACTCGGGCGCGAACATCGGCGCGGTATTCGCGCCGGCGATCATCCCGGCGATCGCGGTGGCCTACGGTTGGCGCGCGGCGTTCGTGATCATCGGCGCGATCGGCATCGTGTGGCTCGCGGTGTGGCTGGTGATGTATCGCACGGCCGACACGCGCGCGCTCGCCGCGGAATACGACGAGCCGCGCGACGAGGCCGAAGCGCTCGACGCGGCGAACGCGAACGCCGGCGCGCCGCGCTGGGGCGAACTGATCCGCAAGCGCGAGACGTGGGCCTTCCTGATCGGCAAGTTCCTGACCGATCCGGTGTGGTGGTTCTACCTGTTCTGGCTGCCGAAGTGGCTCAACGAGTCGCGCGGGATGGACATGCAGCACATCGGTTTGCCGCTCGTCTGCATCTATGCGCTGACGACGGTCGGCAGCATCGGCGGCGGCTGGCTGTCGTCGATGCTGCTGCGCGCGGGCTGGAGCGTGAACCGGGCGCGCAAGACGGCGATGCTGATCTGCGCATGCTGCGTGCTGCCGATCGCGTTCGTGTCGCAGGTGCAGAGCCTGTGGATCGCGGTGCTGATCGTCGGCCTCGCCGCCGCCGCGCACCAGGGCTGGTCGGCGAACCTGTTCACGACCGCGTCCGACCTGTTCCCGCGCCGGGCGGTCGCGTCGGTGGTCGGCATCGGCGGGATGGCCGGCTCGATCGGCGGCGTGCTGTTCTCGGAAGTGATCGGCCAGGTGCTGCAGCGCACCGGCCACTACTGGGTGCTGTTCGCGATCGGCGCGTCGGCCTACCTGATCGCGCTGGCCGTGATGCACGTGCTCACGCCGAAGATGAAGCCGGCGAGACTCGATGCGTGATTGCGTATCGGCCAAGCGAAAACGCCGCCCTTCACTCGGGCGGCGTTTTTCGTTCGGGGACGCGACGTGACGTGACGCATCGCGTCGCGATCGCGTCAGCTGGCCGAGGCCGTCGACGCGCGCATGATCAACCGCGGCTCGAACGTCGAATAGCTCGCGTCGGTGCGCCCGGCGAGCGCGTCGATCAGCTTCTGCATCGCGAGCTCGCCCATGTTCTCGCTCTGGATGTCGACGGTCGTCAGCGCGGGCGCCGCGTATTCGCCGTACGGCACGTTGTCGATGCCGGCGACGGATACGTCCTGCGGCAGCCGGAAGCCGAGCGACGCGGCTTCCTTCATGAAGCCGAGCGCGATCAGGTCGTTGTAGCAGATCACGGCCTGCGGGCGCTGCGGCCCGAGCATCACGCGCGAGCACGCGCGCTCGCCGGCCTCGGCAGTCGGCGCGTGCGCGTCGTGCACGTCGAGCGTGAGCCCCGCTTCGGCGAGGCAGTCGCGCGCGCCCTGGATCCGTTCGTCGTTCACGCGCGCGGTGCCGAAGCCGAGATAGGCGATGCGTGTATGGCCAAGGTTGAGCAGATGGCGCGCGAGCATGTAGGTCGACAGCCGGTTGTCGATGCCGACGCTCGGAATCGGCAGGCCGGGGCTGCGGCGCAGCAGCACGAGCGGCTTGTTGAGGTCGAGCATCCAGCCGGCTTCCTCGTCGGGCATCCGCGTGCTGACGATCAGCCCGTCGACGCGCTGCGCGAGCGCCTCGATCAGCGAGCGTTCGCGCGCCTGGCTCTCTTCGGTATCGACGAGCAGCAGCGTGTAGTCGTGCTGCAGCGCGACGCGGTTCGCGCCTTTCACGACGTTCGTGAAGTGCGGGTTGCTGATGTCGAGGATCACGAGGCCGATGGTGCGCGTGCGGCCGGTGATCATCGAGCGCGCGAGCGGGTTCGACCGGTAGCCGAGCCGCTCGATCGCCTCCTTCAGCCGTGCCTCGACGGTCGGCGAGAAGCGCTGCGTGCCGTTCACGTACTTCGAGACCGTCGCGACCGACACGCCGGCTTCCGCGGCTACGTCGCGGATCGTCGAGGAAACTTTTTTCATGCGAAGGGTAACGTTTTCGTTCGATAACGCCCGATTGTGGCAGAAAAAGCCGGCGTGCAGACCGCCGCCGATATCGGGAAAGTGCGGATCGCTGCGAGCGAGTTCGACCATTGACGCTCGGCGGCGCGCCCGCGTATAGTTGGAAAACGTTTTCCGTCTTAGGTCAGATCCAAGGAGATTCGATGAACGCCTCATCCACCGCCGCGCGCAAACCGTTCGGCCGCCTGCTGCTGACGGGCGCGGCCGGCAACCTCGGCCGCCAGTTGCGCGGCGCGCTCGCCGACTGGGCCGACGTCGTGCGCGTCAGCGACATCGCGGCGCTCGGCGACGCGGCCGCGCATGAAGAACTCCGCGTGGTCGACCTGGCCGACCGGCCGGCCGTGATGGCGCTCGTCGACGGCGTGGACGCGATCGTCCACCTCGGCGGCATTTCGGTCGATGCGCCGTTCGACGATCTGGTCGGCGCGAACATCACCGGCACGTACAACTTGTACGAAGCCGCGCGCAAGCACGGCGTGAAGCGCGTCGTGTTCGCGAGCTCGAACCATGCGATCGGTTTCCATCCGGTCACCGAAGTGCTCGACGCCGATGCGCCGCTGCGCCCCGACAGCCTCTACGGCGTGACGAAGTGCTTCGGCGAATCGCTGTCGCGTTACTACTTCGACCGCTTCGGGATCGAGACGGTGTGCCTGCGGATCGGGTCGTCGTTCGAGGTGCCGAAGAACCCGCGCATGCTCGTCACGTTCCTCAGCTATCGCGACTTCATCGAACTCGTGCGCTGCTCGCTGCTGACGAACCGCGTCGGGCACGCGATCGTCTACGGCGCGTCGGACAACCCGGTGAAGTGGTGGGACAACACGAAGGCCGGCTTCCTCGGCTTCCGCCCGCGCGACAGTTCCGAGCAGTTCGCCGGGCTGTTCCCGGTGACGGCGCCGACCGCCGAGTACGACGACCCCGCGCAGCGGTTCCAGGGCGGCGGGTTCGTCGTCGGCGAGCCGATGGAGCGGAAGGCGTCGTAAGCGTCGGCGGCGTTGCCTGCGTCAAGATTCAGCGCAGGATGTCGGTGGCCTTGTGCCGCTCGTCGACGCCGTCGATCAGGATCAACGGGCCGCTCGCGTGCCGGGCGCGCAGCGGCTGGATCTGCCGGTACGCAGCCGAGTCGTACCACGCGCGCGCCGTGTCGAGATCGGGAAACGCGATCGCGATCAGGTCGCCATGCCACATGCCTTCGCGTACCTCCGGGCGTGCGCCGTGAATCACGAAATGGCCGTCGTACGGCGCGAGCGTGCCGTCGATCCGTTCGAGGTACTCGACGATGTCGTCGCACATTTCGACGTCATGCAGGTGGGCGATGGCGTAGGCGGTCATGGCGGGCTCCGTGGCGGGATGCGGTTCGAGAGTCGATGGAGCCCATGATCGCGGCGCGGGCGGCGCGCGTCGATTACCCGCGACGTAAGCAAATCGGGACAACCGCGTCACATCGTGCTTCAGGCCGCGGCGCGCATGGCTCGACGGACGGCGCCGCGCCATTCCGCATCCCGATCCATCACGCCCGCTTGCGCGCCGGCCGCACGACGGGCACCGGCTCCAGCGGCTCGCTGGCCTGCTCGCCCAGCCGATCGAGCATCCGTTGCGCGGCCACCGTGCAATCCTCGCCGGCCGGCTTGTTCTCGATCTCGTCGATCAGCGTTTCCAGATGCTGCCGGTTCTGCGCGAGACGCCGCTCGAGCAGCGCGATTTCGTCGACCTTGTGCCGCAGCGCGACCAGCAGTTCGTCGTGCGGCCATGCGCCGAGATCGGGCGGCAGCACCGCGCGGATCTCGTCGAGCGAGAAGCCTGCGCCCTGCGCGCGGTCGATGATCGCGAGCCGCGTCAACGCTTCCGGCCCGTATTCCCGATAGCCGTTCGCCTGCCGGCGGGCCGGTTCGAGCAGGCCGCTCGCTTCGTAGAAGCGGATACGCGACGCCGCGAGGCCGCTCGCCTTCGCCAGTTCGCCGATTTTCATGATGGGCTCCAAAAGAGCTTGACCTTAAAGTTGACTTTAAAGTTATCGTGGGCCATCGTCAATCGAGGATGTTCCATCATGAATCTGTTTGCGCCGATCACACTGCCCAACGGGGCGGTGATTCCGAACCGTCTGGCCAAGGCCGCGATGGAAGAAAACATGGCCGATGCGGACCACGCGCCGTCCGACGCGTTGCTGCGCCTGTACCAGGCGTGGGCCGACGGACAGGTCGGGCTGATCCTGACCGGCAACGTGATGGTGGACGGCCGCGCGATGACGGGGCCGAACGGCGTCGTGCTCGAAAGCGACGCGCATCTCGACCGTTTCCGCCGCTGGGCGCAGATCGCGCGCTCGGGCGGCGCGCACGTGTGGATGCAGATCAATCACCCGGGGCGCCAGATGCAGGCGGCGCTTGGCCAGACGACGCTTGCGCCGTCGGCCGTGCCGCTCGCGCTCGGCGCGCTGTCGAAGCAGTTTCCGGTGCCGAAGGAGATGACGGCAGCCGATATCGCCGACGTGCAGCAGCGCTTCGTGCGCGCCGCGCAGCTCGCGGAGCAAAGCGGCTTCACCGGCGTGCAGGTGCACGCGGCGCACGGCTATCTGCTGAGCCAGTTCCTGTCGCCGCTGACGAACCGTCGGCAGGACCAGTGGGGCGGCAGCATCGAGAATCGCGCGCGTTTGCTGCTCGACATCGTGAAGGCGGTGCGCGCGACGGTGTCGCCGGCGTTCGTCGTCGCGGTGAAGCTGAACTCGGCCGATTTCCAGCGCGGCGGCTTCAGCGCGGACGACGCGAAGCGCGTGGTCGAACTGCTGAATCCGCTCGGCGTCGATCTCGTCGAACTGTCGGGCGGCAGCTATGAAGTGCCGGCGATGCAGGGCGAGGCGCGCGACGGCCGCACGCTGGCGCGCGAAGCGTATTTCCTCGAATTCGCGCGCGACATCACGGCCGTCGCACGGATGCCGCTGATGGTCACGGGCGGCATCCGGCGCCGCGCGGTGGCCGAGCAGGTGGTGAACAGCGGCGTGGCGATGGTCGGCATCGCGACCGCGCTGTCGATCGACCCGAACCTGCCGCGCGACTGGCGCGCGGGCAAGGACAGCGCGCCGGTGCTGCAGCCGATCCGCTGGAAGAACAAGGCGCTGGGCGCGCTGGCGAACATGGCCGTCGTCAAGTTCCAGCTCACGCGGTTGAGCGAAGGGCGCCGCACGCACCCGCAGGTGTCGCCGCTGCGCGCGCTGGTGCGGCAGCAACTGGCCGCGCAGTGCCAGACGCGGCGCTACCGGAAGTGGATGGCGGGGCGCGCGGCGGGCACGCGTGCGTGATGCATCGATGCGAGCTGGCGATGCCGAACGCTGACCGGCACGCCGCCGCGCACGCGCCGCCTTGCACGGTGCGCGGCGGCATGCGCGCTCAGAACTTATAGTTCGCCAGCACCTCGAACCGCCGGTCGTTGCCGAGCAGATACTGCGTTTCGTCGTAGTACGCGGACTGCACATAGCGGCGATTGAACACGTTGTACGCGCGGGCGGTGATCGTCGTGTCCTTGCGCGGCTTCCACGCGAGGCCGAGATCGACCGTCGTGTACGACGGCATCACGAGCTGGTTCGCGGTATCGGCGAACCGCTTGCCGACGTACTTGACGCCCGCGATGCCCGTCCAGTCCGGCGCGAAGCGCCAGCTCACCCACAGGTTCGCGAGCCGCTGCGGCACCGACACCGGCACGTTGCCCGCGCGCGATACGATCGTGCCGCCGGACGACTGCCGGAAATCGTCGTATTTCGCGCGCAGGATCGACACGTTCGCATCGACGCGCCAATCCTTCGCGATCTCCGCGCCGACCGTCGCCTCGAGCCCGCGCGACGACTGCTGGCCGACCTGGATCGACTGGTTCGGATTCACCGGGTCGGCCGTCAGCAGGTTGTTCTTCACGATCCGGTACGCGGCGAGCGTCCATTCCGCCTTGCCGTCGAGGAACGACTGCTTCACGCCGATCTCGATCTGCCGGCCGGTCGCGAGCGTGAAATTTGCCTTCGATGCATTCAGTGACAGCAGCGAGCTGACCGGATCGGCCGCGACCGAATATTGGCCATACACGGCGAGGCCGGGCCGCACGTCGTACACGGTGCCCACGCGCCAGCCCGTGTTCGCGAACACCTTCGTGAATGCGCCGCCGTTCACGAGATCGTCGCGGTTCACGCTCGCATGGTCGTAGCGCAGCCCGCCGATCACCGACCAGCGCGGCGTGATCTCGAGCCGGTTCTCCGCGAACAGCGCGTACTGGTTCGACTGGCTGCGGTACTTCGGAAACGTGCCGGCCGTGTTGATGAAGTTGCCCGGATCGAAGTCGAACGGATCGACCGTCGACGTGCCCGCATACGGCGCGTTGTTGTCGTGCTGGAACGTCGTGTGGTTGAACTCGAAGCCCGCCGAAAACGTGTTGCGCATGCCGAGCAGCGCGCCGCCGACGGTGGCCGTCGTCACGTTGCCGTATTGTTCCTGGTCGTGAAAGATTTCCGTATAGCTGCTGCGCCGAACCTGCGCGCTCGACGGCAGGTACGTGTAGTACTCCGCATCCTTCCAGTGACGGTTGCTCTTCATCCGGTACAGCGTGCTCGTCACGTTCAGGCTGTCGCTCGGCTGCCAGTTCGCCGCGACGGTGGCCCAGCTGTCGCGGAACGCGATGTCGGCGTCGCCGACGTTGTAGTTCTTCTTGTCGAGCGCGCGATCGCGCGCACCATTGACGAGCGGCGCGCCGAAATACTGCATCGGATGCATGAAGCCCTGCGCGTACGACGCCGTCACGAACAGCTCGGGCGTCACGTCGTAGCGCAGCGCGCCGGAGATCGACAGGTCGCGCGAATCGCCGCGGTCGACCCAGTTCGACGATCGGTTGCCGCTGATGTCGAAGCGGTACGACAGCGTGTCGTTGATCGCGCCGCCGCTGCCGAACGCGGCGCGCGCGGTGCCCTCGGTGCCGCCGCCGACCTGCAGCTCGTTGCCGATCGGCGTGCGCGTCGGTTTCTTCGGGACGATGTTGACCACGCCGCCGATCGCGCCTTCGCCGTAGATCACCGAAGCGGGGCCGCGCAGCACGTCGATATGGTCGACCGACCACGTGTCGAACGGGAACGTGACGCCGATCGCGCCGTACGGGCGCACGCCGTCGTAGAGCTGCGTGACCGACGACGCGCCGACGAAGCCGCGCGCGGCGAGCTCCGAGTTGCCGTTGCCGGGATGCGGCGACGCGCTGATGCCGGCGGCGCGGCTCACGGCGTCGACGATCGAACTGTCGCCGCGCGTGTCGAGTGTCGCGCGGCTGATCCGCTCGACGCTCGCGGGCGTTTCGAGCGAGGACAGCCCGAGATGGCTGCCGGTGTCGAGCGGTTGCGTCAGCGCGGGCGCTTTCTGCGCATCGACGCGAATCGGTGCGAGCGTGGCGCCGCTGCCGTCGACGCCGTTTTCCTGTGCGTGTGCCTGCCCGGCCGGCGACAGCGCCGCGAGCACGGCAGCAGGCAGCATCGATCTGAACTTCATCATTTCGGTATCCTTCGAAGGGGAGAAGCGCTTGCGTCCATCACGCCGCGGCGCGCGCCGCGCGGCCGAACAGCAGCCGGTCAAGCACCCAGACCGCGACGATCGTCAGCCCCATCAACGGGAACACGATGCCGAGCAGCACGAGCCCGGCGATCCAGCCGCGCATCGGCGGCGCGCCGCGTTCGCGCGACGGTGCGCCCAGCGTCCGGGCCGGGCGGCGCTTCCACCACATCACGGTGCCCGTGACGGCCATCGCGGCCAGCCCGAGCGACAGCACCGCGCAGACGATCTGGTTCGCGAGCCCGAAATAACGGCCCATGTGCAGCGACGTGCCGTACGACACCGCTCGCGATACCGCGCCGTAGTCGTCATAGCGGATGTCCTTCAGTACCGCGCCGCTGTACTGATCGACGTAGATCGTGCGTTCGGCCTTCGGGTCGGCCGGAAAGTACGACGCGGTGAACACGCCGTCCGCGCCGGACGGCAGCGCGAGCGTATAGCCGCTCGTCACGCCGAGCCCGGCGACGATCGCGATCGCGCGGGCGAGCGGCAGCGGCGCGGGCGTCGGCGCGGACGGCGAATGCGGCACGGGCACGTTGCCGACCGCCCACGGCGTTTGCGGCAGCGGCAGGTCGTCCATCACCATCCCGGGCATCGATTCGTCCGATTCGTGGTGATGGCCGGACGGGGCGGTACCCGGCGCATGCGCACGCGCGGTCTCGGCCGTCGCGGCGGCGCCCGGGCGCGTCGAGCGCACCGACGCACCGCCCCACGCGCCTTCCGGCGCGCCTAGGTTCACGGTCGCGGCGAGCGCCTTGAAGTTCTTGCCCCACGAGCCCGACCACGGCAGCCCGGACAGGATGAATGCGATCGTGCCGGCCGCGAGCCAGATGCCGGCCGTCGCGTGAACGCTCTTCCACAGCGGCCGGCCGCGCAGCGACAGGTCGGGCTGCAGCGCACGCCCGACGCGTGCCGCGCCGCGCGGCCACCACAGCGCGATGCCGGTGCCGATCATCACGAACGTCCAGCAGGCGGCGAGTTCCATCAGCAACTCGCCGGTCTTGCCGAGCAGCAGCTTGCGATGCAGCATCCGGTCGACCTGCATGAAGCGGTTCTCGACGCTCAGCGTGCCGAGCACGCGGCCGTCGTACGGGTTCACGTACACGCTCTCGCGGCTGCCGTCGCGCAGCCGGAAAACATACTCGGCGCTGCGATCCGGCGCGGTGGAGACTTGCACGGAAACCGGCGTTGCGCCGGCCGGCATCGCGGTGCGGGCGCGGGCGAGCAGCGTGTCGGCATCGAGCCGCGGCGTCGCGCGCGGTTCGACGACCAGCCGGTGCGGATACAGCAGCGGCTCGATCTGCGGCTGGAAGCAGTAGAGCGTGCCCGTGATCGCGAGGATCACGAGGAACGGCATCACGAACAGGCCGGCATAGAAATGCCAGCGCCAGAGCGTCCGGTAACCGGCGCTGGCGGAACGGGCGGGCGAGATGGCCCGATCGACGATGGTCGACATGGTGTGAACTCCTCGGGTGCGTCGAACGGCGGAGCCGGCGCGGGCCGGCTGCCGTCAACGTGCGTCGCACCCGCGTGCGTGCGTCGGCGCGGCAGGCGGCGCGGCGCGCTGCGCAAACGGGGCGCAGGGCGGCGTCGCCCGCGCGAAGCGGGCAGGCGGGTGAACGCGTGAATCAGGTCGGGCGAAACGAACGGCGTGAACGCGCATGCACGTCGACGTGCATGCGCCACCGGGCGGAACGTTCAGCAGAACCGGGGAGGAGCGCGGGAGGGCGGGCGATCGTCGAATATCGATCGCACGAAAGGATGGCTGTAGACGTGAACGCGGAAGCGCCGCGGCGGCGCAGCGGGAAACAGCAGCGCCAGCAGCACGAACGAGGCGAGCGCGGTGAACAGCGCGGCGCCGAATGCGCACAGACTGTCGCCGTCGCGAGAGGATGGGGCCTTGTCGGCGTGCTTGTCATGCTTGAGTGCATCGACGAGCGCGAGCGCATCGTTGGCCGGCGTGATCGGCGCGCTCGCGTCGAAGCGGGCGGCCAGTGCGGCGCCGGCGACGATCAGCGGGCCTCGGCCCGAACACAGCACCACCGAGCCCGCCTCCGGACCGTCCGGATCGAGCATCACGGCGCCCGACATCAGCGCGCGGGACAGCAGCGTCACGAGGAGGAACCCCCACAGCCACTGTCGCGCGACGCCTGGCCGGAGCAGGAAGCGGCGAAGTGCGTTCATGGCGCGCGATTGTACCTCCGTTTGCGCGGAGGGGCAGGCGGGCCGTGCGTGTGCGGCGGGCGAATCACGCACGGCCGGCGTGGCCGCGGCGGTCGTGCGCGGCCGCCGGTCCGTTGTGCCGGCTCACACCGGATACGCGTCGTCGACCTTCAGGTTCGCGAGCCGGAACAGCGTGCGCAGCGTCTGCGGATGAATGTCGCGGTGCGCGGCGAGCGACGTCAGCATGAAGTCGAGCACCTTCGCGTAGCGCAGCAGCACGAGGCAGCGCGCGAGATCGGGCGTGCGGCCGCGCATGTCTTCGGCGAGCGTGACCATTTGCGTCGACAGCGCGTGCGCCATCTCGAGTTCCATCTGCTGTTTTTCGGTCCAGTCGGGCAGCGGCTGTTCGAGCACCTTCGCGAGGAACAGCTGGAACGACGAATCGGACGAATTGGGCTGCGCATCCATGGAGAGCCTCGTTGCGTGTGCATATCGTACGGGCGCGTCCGGCGAGCGCCCGGGGTGAATTCATGTCCGCGCGGTAACGGGCGCGGCTTCTGCCCGAACGGAATGCAGATTCCGTACCAGCACCGCCGGACGATTGTTGAGTAATGTTGAGCCGCGATCCGGCATCGCTCGGCGAGTCCCGTCGGGACTGGATTGCGCAGATGGCCGAGGCGTGCGTCTACGGGCGGGAGGCGGGCGGCATGGGGCGTCCGACGCGGCGCGACGATGCGAAATGCTTCACGGATGTAACGTAACGCGGGCATCCGACGCATCGCGCGTTTCTGCCGGCGATAGGCCGGAACGACGCGTGCCGGCGGATGGCCGCGCCCGCCGTACGTTCGCCGACGAGAAACGGCTGCACGCCACGCCCCGCCGCCGTGTCGCACGCACCGGTGGCGAATGCGCCGGTTGTTTCAAAACAGAGACGGTCGGCGCGCGACGAACGGTTGCATGGCCACACAACTGGCCCAGCGAATTGCCGCGCAATTGTCCATGGGCAGACGGCGCGGGTTTGCCAACAATCTCCCGACCATCTCCGCGAGGTTCGACATGAGCGTCCACGCTTTCTTCTCCGCCAACCTGCTGCTTGCCTACACCGCTTATTTCATCGGCACGGCCAGCCCCGGGCCGAGCAATCTCGCGATCATGTCGGTCGCCGCGAACCAGGGGCGCAAGGCGGCCCTTGCGTTCGCGCTCGGCGTGATTTCCGGTTCGATGTTCTGGGCGACGGTGGCGGCGCTCGGCATCTCGGCCGCACTGCTCGCGTGGTCGAAGCTGCTGGTCGCGATCAAGGTCTTCGGCGGGCTGTACCTGCTGTGGCTCGCATTCAAGTCGGGGCGCACGGCGCTGTCGGGCCCGCCGGCGACAGCGGCGAACGCGGCGCGCGAGCAACGGCTGTCGCGCTTCTACGTGCGCGGCGCGATGCTGCACCTGACCAATCCGAAGGCGATTCTCGTATGGGTGTCGATCGTCGCGCTGTCGTCGAACGGCGCGGGCGGCGCGCATGGCGCCGTCGTACCGGGCTGCCTCGCGATCGGCTGCCTGGTGTTCGGCGGCTATGCGCTGGTGTTCTCGATGGATGGGGCGCGCCGGCTGTACGTGCGCGGGCGGCGTGCGATGGAAGCGTGCCTGGCCGTCGTGTTCGGCGTGGCGGGGATCCGGCTGCTGGTGACGAACGTGTAGCCGCGCGATGCGTGCGTGAAACCCTCCGCCGCACCATGTGCGGCGGAGGCCCCGGCATCGATCAAGCCGGCTTCAGAAAATGAAGCCCGTATTGATGAACTTCGAGTGGTGATCCGACACGATCGAATCGAGCAGTTGCTTGCTGCTGTCGGTCTGCTTCGCCGCGACCATCGAGCGGATCGAGAACGCGCGCAGCGCGTCGGTCACCGACAGCGTGCCTTCCGCCGAATCCTTGCGTCCCGCGAACGGGAACACGTCGGGCCCGCGCTGGCACTGGCAATTGATGTTCACGCGGCACACCTGGTTCACGAGCGGATCGACGAGCGCGCCGATCTCTGCCGGATCGGAACCGAAGATGCTGACCTGCTGCCCGTGCTCCGACGTCGTCACGTAGTCGAGCGCGGTGTCCACGTCGTCGAACGGCGCGACCGGAATGATCGGCCCGAACTGCTCCTCGCGGTACAGCTTCATCCCTTCGGACACCGGATACACGACGGCCGGGTAGAACAGCGTCTTGCTGAATTCGCCGCCCTGATGGTTGACGACCTGCGCACCCAACGCCCTCGCGTCGTCGATCGCGTCGGTCATGTACGCGGTGCGATGCATGCCGGGCAGCGGCGTGATGCTGACGCCCTTTTCCCACGGCATGCCGATCTTCAATTGCTCGAGCGCGGCGGTGAAGCGCTTCAGGAATTCGTCGACGATCGAGCGATGCACGAGCAGTATCTTCAGCGCGGTACAGCGCTGGCCGTTGAACGACAGCGCGCCGAGCAGGCACTCCTTCACGGTGAGGTCGAGATCGGCGTCGGGCAGCACGATCGCCGCATTCTTCGCGTCGAGCCCGAGGATCGCGCGCAGCCGGTGCGACTTCGGATGCTGCTTCTTCAGATGATCGGCGACCTTGCTCGAGCCGATCAGCGCGAGCACGTTGATCTTGCCCGACGCGAGCATGTGCGGCACGACCACCGCGCCCGGCGCGTAGATCGTATTGATCACGCCCTTCGGGAACGCGTCGCGGAACGCTTCGAGCAGCGGCTCGAACAGCAGCGTGCCGTATTGAGGCGGCTTGAACACCACGGTGTTGCCCATCAGCAGCGCGGGGATCAGCGTCGCGAAGGTTTCGTTCAGCGGATAGTTGTACGGGCCCATGCACAGCACGACGCCGAGCGGCGTGCGGCGGATCTGGCCGATCGTGCCTTCCGCGATCACGAAGCGCGAGTTCGCGTTGTCGAGCTCCTTCAGCGCGTCGATCGTCTGCGTCATGTACGTGACGGTGCGGTCGAACTCCTTCTGCGAATCGGCGAGGCTCTTGCCGATCTCCCACATGATCAGGTTCACGACGAGTTCGCGCTGCGCGACCATCCGCTTGATGAAGTCCTGCATGCACGCGATGCGCTGCTCGACCTTCATCGTCGGCCACTCGCCGCGGCCGGCGTCGTACGCGCGCACCGCGGCGTCGAGCGCCGCGTCGCTTTCCGTCTCGCCCATCACCGGGTAGCTGCCGATCTCGACCTGTTCGACGCTGCCGTCCGCCTGCCGCACGCACACGGGCGACAGCACGGTCTTGGTCGTGCCGTCCCATGGTCGCAATTCGCCGTCGACGAGCGACACGCGCTGGTGAATCGGCGAAGCCAGCCGGAATTCGGCGGGGATGTCCTGTAACGCGGGAAACAGGTGCTGCAGGGAGGCGGAATCGGGCATGACGGTCTCGTTTGACGGGTGTCCGGGAAGGACGGGCGATGCGAATCCTGAAGGGATGATCCTCGATCCCGAATCGGCATCATGACGCGCGGGCGACGCCTCGTCACGCGCGAACATGGCCGACTCGACGAATGGAACCAGTTCCATTTAAAAGGAACGTCGCAACGAATGCAACACAGCGAGAATCGCGTCGCAATTACCGTAAGCATTCGGAAAGACTGTTGCCGAATCGCCGGGATAACAGCTGGGGTGCAACCGCAAACGTTTTACTTCCGCAGAATTGAGCGGATAATGGTCTGACGCGGTGAGGAAAAAAATGCAGTGAACCTGAGAGCAGACGTAGTGAAGAATAGAAGAAGATCCGCCGCACCGCCGATACGAGGTCGGCTGCCCGGAGCGCCGGGTCGGGGTTGCCCGGTCCGGCGCGCACCGGACTATTGAATCCGTCCCGCCTGTTTCTCCCGATTCTTTGTCATCCTCTCCAGCGTCTCCCGTCTCCCGTCTCCATCGCCCCCTCCCGAATCCCGCCTTTTCCCAAGCGTTGCCACATGCGGCGACCGGTTAAATTCTTTCGTTTTTATTACGGTCTCAGCCGCCCGATCGTCTAAACAGAAAGGCATTCGTCAGGAATGCAGAGCGCAATGCGCGTTCACGTTGCGGGCAGGCGACACGGTGAAAATTAATTAAAAACACGAATCATTCTCGTTTATTATTTCGCCGCATTACGGGCCGTGACGAGGCGTCACGGCTTTTTTCGTGCCGGTTGCGCGGGCCGGCAGCGATCCGCGCCGGCCGTTCGCCGTTTTCTTCACCACCTTCTACGTTCACGATGAAACTCAACACGAGCGCGTGCCATGCGCTTCTGATCGCCACGTCGCTGGCCGGCGCCCGCACTTCGTTTGCGCAGGCGACCGACGCCGCGGCGACCCTGCCCGCGATTTCCGTCAACGCGGCCGCCGAACATGCGTCGTACGACGGCGGCCACTCGCGCGCGGCGACCAAGACCGACATGTCGCTGATGGACGTGCCGCAGACTGTGAACGTCGTGCCGCATGCGGTGATCGAGGATCAGAACGCGACGTCGCTGCAGGACGCATTGCGCAACGTGCCGGGCGTCGGTTTCTCGGTCGGCGACGGCCAGCGCGACCAGATCACGATCCGCGGCTTCAACAGCATCACGGACCAGTACGTCGACGGCATTCGCGACGACGCGCTGTATTACCGCGACCTGTCGAACGTCGATCGCGTGGAAGTGCTGAAGGGGCCGGCGGCCGTGCTGTACGGGCGCGGCTCGGCGGGCGGCATCGTGAATCGCGTGCTGAAGCGGCCGCAGGCGAACCCGGTGAACGACGTGGGCGTGGCGCTCGGCACGCGCGGCGAGCGGCGCGGCGAATTCGACCTCGGCTGGAACGCGAACGACGCGGCGCGCTTTCGCATGACCGGCGCGGCCGAGAATTCGAACAGCTTCCGCGACCAGTTCCAGCTCAACCGGCAGGCGATCGCGCCGTCCGCGCAGTTCAAGCTCGATCGCGACACCGTGCTGAACGTCGAATTCGACTACCTGCACGACCGCCGCACGTCCGACCAGGGGATACCCGCGTATCGCGGCCGGCCGGTCGACGTGCCGATCAACACGTACTACGGGTCGGCCGACGGGGTGAACAGTTCGTACAACGACGTCTCCGCGAAAAGCGCGACGGTGTCGCTGGATCACCGCTTCAACGATTCGCTGTCGTTCCACGGCGCGATCCGCGCGTACGACTTCTCGCTCGAGCGGAAGAACTACGTGACGTACGAGCCGATCAAGACCGCCGCGCACCCGGTCGTCACGCTCGACCAGTCGACGCGCCAGCGTACCGATCACGGCATCGACGGCCTGTTCGAACTCACGCAGAAGACGTCGCTGTTCGGCATGCGCCACGAGCTGCTGTACGGGCTGGAGCTGTCGCAGCAGCAGAAGTTCGACACGATCTACAGCGTGACGAAGGTCGCGACCTACGACCTCTTCAATCCGCAGCCGGTCGTCCTCCCGGGCGTGCCGATCGGCTCGCGTGCGAAGACGAACGCGTCGACCGTCGTCGGGCTCGCGGGCGTCTACGCGCAGGACCTGATCTCGCTGACCGAACACTGGAAGGTGCTCGCCGGCCTGCGCTTCGACTACCTGAACCAGATCCGTCACGACTACACGTCGTCGAACGTCAATCTCGACCGTACCGACCACGCGTGGAGCCCGCGCGTCGGGCTGATCTACGAACCGCTCGACTGGCTCACGCTGTACGGGTCGTTCAGCCAGTCGTTCTCGCCGCTGGCCGACACGCTGATCAGTTCCGGCGCGTTCTCGAACGGCGCCGCGCTCGCGCCGCAGAAGACCACCGCGTATGAAGTCGGCTCGCGCTTCGACCTCGGCGGCAAGGCGACGGCCAGCGTCGCGCTGTTCGACATGCGCCAGACCAACCAGCAGATCGGCGACCCCGCGAATCCCGGCTACGCGCTGCCGATCGGCACGCAGCACGTGCACGGGATGGAGCTCGGCTTCACCGGCGAGATCGCGCCGAAGTGGTCGGTGTATGCGGGTTACGCGTACCTGAACGGCACGGTGGACGGTTCCGCGCAATCGACGGCGGCCGGCCTCGCGGTGTCGAGCAACACGCCGGGGCTGATGCCGCGCCACAGCGCGAACCTGTGGCTCAAGCGCGAGCTGCCGTACGGCTTCTATGCGGCGGCCGGCATGCAGTTCCAGTCGGCGCGCTATACGTCGGCGAGCGATCTCGTCACGCTGCCGTCGTTCACGGTGTTCAACCTGGGCGCCGGCTATCGCAGCAAGAAGGTCGACGTGACGCTCACGCTCGACAACCTGTTCAATCGCCGCTACTTCATCGCCGCGCACGGCAACGCGGACCTGTACAACATGCCCGGCGATCCGCGTACGCTGACCGCCACGGTGAAGTGGCACATGTAACGCACGCGGTGTGCGACGATGCGGGGCGCCGTCACGATGCCCCGCATCTGAATGCCCATGATCGCGCCTCGCGATCAATGTGCCGAGCATGAGCGGCCGCGCCCGCGCGCTGCTGGTGAAGATCGTGTCAGCCGACGCGCTGGCGCGGCACGCATGCGGCGCCAGCGCGCGATGACATCGGCGCCACCACGCCATTACTCGACGTCTTCGTCATCCTCTTCATCGTCGTCGTGCACATCGCGCTCCGGCGCCGCATACGCGCTCGCCTGTTCGAGCAGCCAGCCGCGGAACGATTCCAGCGGCTTGCTGTGGCTGAACTCGGTCGGATACACGAGGTAATACGCCGAATCGCCGACGGTTGCGGCGTCGCACGGCACGACGAGGCCGAGCTGCTGCAACTGCTCCTCGACGAAGAACTTCGGCACGAGCGCGACGCCGAGCCCGGCCGCGGCCGCGCTGATCAGCATCGTATGCAGTTCGTAGCGCACGCCCTGCATCGTGCGGATGTCCTCGACGCCGTGCGTCTCGAACCACTGCGCCCACGCGCCGGGGCGCGTCGTCGAGTGCAGCAGCGGATACGCGAGCAGATCCTCGACGCGCTCCACGGGCCCGTTCAGCAGCGCGGGCGAGCAGATCGGCACGACTTCCTCGCCGAACAGGTAGTCGGACGACGTGCCGGGCCAGGTCGGCTTGCCGTAGTGGATCGCGGCTTCGAAGTGCGTGTCCTCGAACGAGAACAGGTCGGTGCGGCTGCCCATGTTCACGCGCACGTCCGGCGTGCGGTCGTAGAAGCTCTTGATGCGCGGAATCAGCCAGTGCGACGCGAAGGTCGGCAGCACCGCGAGTTCCAGGTAACCGCCGCCGCTGCCGTGCGCGATGATCGACAGCGTGTCGCGATCGAGCGCTTCCAGCGCGCGCCGCACCTGCGTGCCGTACAGCTTGCCGGCGCGCGTCAGCACGACGCGCTGCTTCACGCGCGCGAACAGCCGCACGCCGAGGCTCGCCTCCAGCGTCGCGATCTGCCGCGACACCGCGCTTTCGGTCAGGAACAGTTCCTTGGCCGCGTGCGTGAAGCTCTCGTGGCGGGCGGCGGCTTCGAAAGCCACCAGCGCGCCCATGTTGGGGATCTTGAATTTGCGCATGATGCTCGATTCATCTGATAAAAAGGGCCGCGCCGGACGGGGGCGAGAGACGAGCGAAAAGCGGCTGATAATTCCAAAAACTCATCACATATCAATTTAATCTCGCTTTACGCCCCGCTGCAACCCTTTGAATAATGCTTCCCGTGCCAGGTCAGGCGCCCGCGGGCGGCCGGCCGACGAGTTTGCCGGCACGTTTGCCGGCGGGTCCCCCGAGACGAGAATCCTGATGCGCAATCCGAATATCGACAGCTTGCTGACGAAGCTGCTGGGACAGGCGAAGACCGACGCCTTGTTCTCGACCCTGAACATGCCGGCCATCCTCGAGGAATGGGAGGACGGCATCGTGACGCGCGCGGAAATCGCACAGGCGATGAACATGGCGCTGTTCGAAGGGTTGCTCGAGCGTTCGGCGAACGGCCGCGCGTATACGGCCGACGCGATCGAACGCGGCGGCTCCGTCTATTTCGACCACGGCGCGCTGCGCACGGTGCGCTGGCCGCACACGGGCGCGCTGCCGCCGGGCGAGGCCGCGTTCACGCGTATCCTGCGGCCGCTCGGCTTTCGCCTGAACGGCCGCTACCCGCTCGACAAGCTCGGCATGACCGGCCGCGCGTATGCGCATGAAGACGCGCCGGACGAAATCGCGCAGTTCTTCGTCAGCGAACTGCATCCGGAGCGCTTCTCGAAGGAATTCCAGCAGGCGGTGACGAACGTCGTCGGCTCGTCGCGCGATCCGCTGTCGCCGGCGGCCGTCGCGCTGCTGTGGGAAGTCGAGCGCGAAGGCTGGCTGCCGCTGGATGCCGCGCATGCGCTGCTGCCGGAAATCGTCGGCGCGTTCGCGCGTCAGCACGACGTGCCGAACGAACTCGACTACGAGACGCTGTTGATGGAATCGGCGGAAATGGCGTGGATCGCGACCGAAGGCAATGCGTTCAATCATGCGACCGACCGCGTCGCTGACGTGTTCAAGCTGTCCGACGACGAGAAGGCGAAGGGCCGCCCGATGAAGCCGGAAGTCGAACGCTCGCGCTCGGGCCGCGTGTTCCAGACGGCCTATCGCGCCGATACGGTCGAGCGCGAGTTCCGCACCCGCGACGGCGGCACGGTGAAGCGCGACGTGCCGGGTTCGTTCTACGAGTTCATCACGCGCAAGCGCACGTTCGACCAGGCGTCGCGTCGCTGGGTGACCGACCTGCGCTTCGACGCGGGCAACGCGCAGGGCATCTTCAAGATGACGGCGAACGCGGTGAAGTAAGCGCGACGCATCACGTACCGCACGCAAAAGAGAAGGGCCGGCGGCTGATTTCAGCCGTCGGCCCGTTTTCGTCGACGAGGCGTCGCGTGCGTCAGAAGAGGTGCGACACCAGAAAGAACAGCACCAGCAGCCCGATCGGTACGCCGAGCAGCCAGGCGATCAGATATTTGCCCATGTCGTTATCCTCCTCGTGGCCGCGACGCAGCGTGCGTCGCGGCGGGGTGAAACGGGCCGCGCGTTACAGCTCGCGGTCGAATTCCTTCAATTGCTTCTCGGCTTCGTCGCGGGCGATCCCGTAACGCTCCTGGATCTTGCCGGCCAGGTAATCGCGATTGCCTTCCGCGACCTGGAGATCGTCGTCGGTCAGCTTGCCCCACTTGGCCTTCAGCTTGCCGGTGAGCTGCTTCCACTGGCCCTTGATCTTGTCTTCGTTCATGGTGTGCTCCTTGTGTAAGGGGAGAAAAGTGCGGCGGTGGGCCGCGTGGTAGCTCAGGCCTTCGCCTTCAGGCCGGATGCGTCGACGTGCTTCACGCCCTTGATCGCGCGCGTCACGGCGACGGCTTTCTTCACGGCGGTCTTCGTCGGCAGCACGCCCGTGAGCGTGACGACGCCATCCACCGTCTTCACGCTGATGTCGGTGCTTTCCACACCCTTGGTCGTCGCGAGCTCACCCTTCACCTTGGTCGTGATCCACGTGTCGGTGACAGGTTGATTCGATTCGCTCGCCATGCTGCTGTCGGTCGACGAGGCCTGGGCATGCGCGTTCGTGAGCGGGGCAGCGGACAGCAGGAAGGCCGCGCTGACGGCGAGCAGGGTCGAAAGGTGCGAGGTCTTGTTCATTGATGTTCTCCTTCGATTGGCGGGTTGAATCAATCAGTGAGGGAGCACGGATCGTTCCCGTGCGCTCCCATCCGCTTCCGTGGCTTAGCGGGCGATCGGCGTGTCGTAGCCGGGTTCGCGCGGCGGCATGTCCGGGCGCGGCACGTCGGGCGGCAGCGGCACCGGTGGATCGGTCCCCGGCGCCGGTTCGGGCGGACGGTCCGGAGCTGGTTCGGGCCGCGTCGGATCGGGTGTCTGTTGCAATTTCATCGGTATGTCCTCCCTCTGCGGTAGGAAAGAGCAGCGCGTGAGCGCCGATGCAGTACCAGCGTACCGACACGAACGCGAGCGGACATCGCGCAAATTCACCTGTTCGACTAGTGCGTTTGCACCGCGGGATGGAACGCGCGGGCGGGCACGCGACGTGCACCATGACCCGGGCAACGCGGCATGACGGGCTTCGAGGCCGTGCCGCGCCGTTCGGCGGGGCGCCGCACGAACCGCGGCCGGCGTGCGAATGTACTATTCGAGATAGTGCATCCGCGCCTGTCGCGCCGTTGCGCCGCACGTGATCATCGCCGCACCCGCGGGCCGGCGCATCACGCTGCAACGGGCGCCCGGGCCGCGCACGGTTGACCGCTCATGTAAGACGACAGGGACAACGAACCGATGAACGAACCAGTAGACGAACAGGCGCTCAAGTCGCATACCGACCGGCGCCAGCTTCACCAGATCATCGCGGGGCTTACCGAGGGCGTGATCCTGATCGAGCCCGACCAGCGCATCGTCTGGGCGAACGAGGCCGCGCTCGCGATGCACGGCGTGACCGAGCTGAAGGCGCTCGGCGCGGACGTCACCGAATACCGCGAGCGGTTCCGGCTGCGCTACCGGAACAACCATCCGGTGCGCGACGGCCACTATCCGATGGATCGCGTGATCGCCGGCGAGGAGTTCAGCGACGTGACGGTCGAAGTCGAATCGGCCGCCGACGAATCGGTGAGCTGGGTGCACCGCATCCGCAGCCTGGTGCTGACGAACGCGGCCGGCGCACCCGACTGCCTCGCGCTCGTGCTGCACGACGCGACCGAATGGGCGAGCGCCGAGGAGCGCTTCGAACGCACCTTCAACGCGAACCCGGCGCCGGCCGTGATCTGCCGGCTCGACGACTTGCGCTACGTGAAGGTCAACCAAGGCTTCCTCGACATGACGGGCCACGCGCGCGACGACGTGCTCGGCCGCTCGGTATACGAGGTCGACGTGCTCGAACAGGCCGAGCGGCGCGAGCTGGCGATCGAGCGGCTCGGCGAAGGCGCGACGATCCCGCAGATGGAAGCCGTGCTGAAACTGGCCGACGGCAGCACCAAGGCCGTGGTCGTCGCCGGGCAGCCGATCGACATGAACGGCGAGGCGTGCATGCTGTTCACGTTCATGGATCTCGAGCCGCGCAAGCAGGCCGAGCGCGCGCTGATGCAAAGCGAGGAGCGCTTCGCGACGGCCTTCCGGATGGCGCCGGTCGCGACCGCGATCGTCACGGCCGACCGTTTCGAGCTGCTCGACGTGAACGACGCGTTTGCGGCGATGACGGGCCACGTACCGGCCGACCTGCTCGGCAAATCCGCGGACGAGATCGGGCTGTGGGCCGAACGCGGCGCGTGGCCGCGCATCGAAGGCCGGCTCTCGCGCGACGGCCACGTGCGCAACGTGGACGTGCAGATCCGCACGCGCGACGGCGACGTTCGCGATTGCGTCGTGTCGGCCGACCCCGTCGCGATTCACGGGCGCGACTGCCTGCTCGTCGCGCTGCTCGACATCAGCGACCGCAAGCGCACCGAGATGGAGCTCGTCTATGCGATCGAGACCGCGATGCAGGACGCATCGTGGTTCAGCCGCACGCTGATCGAGAAGCTCGCGAACGTGCGGCGCGCGAATGCGCCGGATGCGGGCGCGCAGTTGTCCGACCTGACCGCGCGCGAGCGCGACGTGTTCGACCTGCTGTGCCATGGCCTCGCCGACAAGGAGATTGCCGGTCGCCTCGGGCTGGCGCCGAACACCGTGCGCAATCACGTCGCGACGATCTACGCGAAGCTCGACGTGCACAGCCGCGCCGAGGCGATCGTCTGGGCGCGCGAGCGCGGGATCGTCGGCGCGACCGAAACGAACGGCGCGCGCGGCGACAAGGGCGGCGGGAAGGACAAGGACTGACCGCGGCGGGTACGAATGCACCATGCCGATTGGTGCATCCGCATCTACCGCGCGCGGCGCCCGCTTGCGATCCTGTCCACTCGGCGGTGCGACGGAGGGCGCCGCATCGCCGGCTCTCCCTCAAACCATCGCAGGAGATGACCATGGACAAGAATCGCGTCGAAGGCAAGCTCAAGCAGGTCAAGGGTTCGGTCAAGGAAGCAATCGGCAAGGTGACGGGCGACCGCGAGACCGAAGCGGAAGGCCTGGCTGAACAGCAGGCCGGCAAGCTGCAGGAAAAGGCCGGCGAGGCGGCCGATGCGGTGCGCAACCAGACGGGTGCCGATCGGCACTGATCGACGACGCGGCGCCCGCCGTGGGCGTCGCGAAGGCCGGCCGGGCGGCGTTGCGCCGATGATGCGTTGCCGGCATGACCCCGGCCGGCCTTGACCGGGCGGCGCGGCCGCCATTTCCTGCAAGACCCTCCATTCACGGCCCGCCGTCGTACGGGCTGCGGATCGGCCATGACCGCGGAACTTGATGAAAAATCCTCACAACATAGTTCCGATATTTCGTTTGCTGCACGGGTATTGGCTACCCACAATCCATTCACCTCTTTCGCGATGAAAGGTTCTTCGAGACGGAATCGCGGTGATCGGCGAACCGGTCGCGCGCATTGCGCGTCGGCCGCGCAAGGAATCGCCGGCGCAGGAGGTTGCCGACGCGCGCCGATCGCGCGTTGCATCCCGACCCTCACGAGAAGGACTGCCATGACGTTCCGCATTCGTTCGCTTTCCGGCGCTGCACTGACCGCCGTGCTTCTCGCGTTTCAGCCGGGCGCGGCCCAGGCGCAGGAGACGATCGTCAAGGTCGGCGTGGCCGGCCCGCTGACGGGCGGCGGCGCCGCGTACGGCAAGGACATCGAGAACGGCGTGCGCATGGCGGTGGACGAAGCGAATGCCGCGCGGACGACCGTCGGCGGCAAGCCGGTGAAATTCGTGATCGCGTCGCAGGACGACCAGAGCGATCCGCGCACCGGCGTGCAGGCCGCGCAGCAGCTCGCCGACGCGCAGGTGGCCGTCGTGATCGGCCACTTCAATTCGGGCACGACGCTGCCCGCGTCGAAGATCTACGCGAAGGCCGGCATTCCGATGATCACGCCGTCGGCGACCAATCCCGACATCACGCGCGCCGGCCTCGACACCGTGTACCGCGTGATCGCGACCGACACGCAGAACGCCGGCAATGCCGGGACGTATGCGGCGAGCGTGACGAAGGCGAAACGCATCGCGATCCTCGACGATCGCACCGCGTTCGGCCAGGGCGAAGCCGACGAATTCGAGAAGGCCGTGAAGGCGAACGGCGGCACGATCGTCGCGCGTGAATTCACGAACGACAAGGCCGTCGACTTCAGCGCGCAACTCACGAAGATCAAGAGCGCCAACGCCGATCTCGTGTTCTTCGGCGGCCTCGACGCACAGGCCGCGATGCTCGTGAAGCGCATGCGCCAGCTCGGCATCCGCGCGCAGTTCCTCGCGGGCGGCGGCGTGATGAACGCGAACTTCATCAGGCTCGCCGGCAATGCGGCCGAAGGCGCATCGGTGTGGGAATACGGGCAGCCGCTGGCGCGTCTCGCGAAGGGCAAGCAGTTCGAAACGAAATTCAAGCAGAAGTACGGCGTCGACATGCTCGCGTACGCGCCGTTCGCATACGACGCGACGTGGATCGCGATCAACGCGATGCAGAAGGCGAACTCGACGAAGCCGACCGATTTCAACGGCGCGCTGAAGGGCACGCGCTACGACGGCATCACGGGCACGATCGCGTTCACGAACACGGGCGACCTGAAGAACCCGAGTTCGACGCTGTATGAAGTGAAGAACGCCGCGTGGCAGCCCGTCACGACGAAATCGGCGGACTGAACGCAACAGGCGCGCGGACTTTCGCGGCGATGCCGGACGTGCTGAAATAGCCGAAGCGATCGCCCGCGAAGTGTGCCCGCGCGACGCCGCGCGGGGCGCGGCACGCATCACCCACAGGCCCTGCGCCTTTTACGTGCAACCGGAGTCAGTCGTGAGTTCTCAAGTCGTCATCGTCGGCGGGGGTGTGATCGGCAGCTCGATCGCTTATTTCCTGCGCGCCACCGACCCCACGGTCGCCGTGACCGTCATCGAGCGCGATCCCACCTATGCCAAATCGTCGTCGGCGCTGTCGGCCGCGTCGATTCGCCAGCAGTTCTCCACGCCGCTGTCGATCGAGATGTCGCTGTTCGGCATCGAGTTCCTGCGCACGATCGGCGAACGGCTCGAAGTGGACGGCAACCGGCCGTCGATCGATCTGCACGAAGGCGGCTACCTGTTTCTCGCGACGCCGGCCGGCGACGCGACGCTGCGCGAGAACCATGCGCTGCAGACGCGCCTCGGCGCCGATATCCGGCTGCTGGACCGCGACGCGCTGCGCGCGAAGTTTCCGTGGCTGAACGTCGACGATCTCGTGTCGGGTGCGTATGGCGCGAGCGGCGAAGGGTGGTTCGACGGCTACGGGCTCGTGCAGGCGCTGCGCAAGAAGGCGCAGGCGCTCGGCGCGCGCTACGTGCCGGCCGACGTGAAGGACGTGGTGCGCGACGGCCGCAGGATCACGCATGTCGTGACGGGCGACGGCGAGCGCCATGCGTGCGACACGCTCGTCAACGCGGCCGGTGCATGGACGCGCACGCTGTCGTCGATGATGGGTATCGACATTCCCGTGTATGCGCGGCGGCGCAGCATCTTCAACGTCTCGTCGCCGGCGAAGCTCGCCGATTGCCCGCTGCTGATCGATCCGACCGGCGTGTATTTCCGGCCGGAAGGGCGCACGTATATCTGCGGCACGTCGCCGAGCCCCGATCGCGACCCGGACGACCTGCCGCTCGACGAAGTCGACCACGACCTGTTCGACGACGTGATCTGGCCGACGCTCGCGCACCGCGTGCCGGAATTCGAGGCGCTGCGCGTCGAGAATTGCTGGTCCGGTTACTACGAATACAACGTGTTCGATCACAACGCGATCATCGGCTACCACCCCGAACTCGACAACGTCGTGTTCGCGAACGGCTACAGCGGCCACGGGCTGCAGCAAGGGCCGGCGACCGGGCGGGGCGTCAGCGAACTCATTCTGGGCGGGCGTTACGACACGCTCGACCTGTCGTCGCTCGGCTGGGCGCGTGTGCTGGAAAACCGGCCGATCGTCGAAAAGAACGTCGTGTAGTGCGGCGTGACCGCCCGGTATGGGGTGGGCGGGATTCTCCTTGTGTCTCAAACCCGTTGGCCCGGCGTTGTCGGGCTTTTTTTCGTGTGCACGCGTTAGCCGACGCCGTAGACGGCATCGCGCAGATCGAGCGTGTACTGCCCGTTCATCCCTTCGTAGAGCGTGTTCGACAGCGACACGACGGTGAGCCCGCGTGCGCGGTCGACGAACCACGAATGGCCGTAGACGCCGCCCCAGCGCCACGTGCCGACGGATTCCGGCGACGCGGCCGCCTGCGGATCGCGCAGCACCGAGAAGCCGATCCCGAAGCCCGCGCCGGGCAGGTCCGGCAATTCGGAATCGCCGGTCTGCACGCGTCCCATCTCGTCGACCAGCTCGGCCGGCAGGATCGTGCCGCCGCCCGCGCGCAGCGTGTCCAGCACCGTCAGCACGTCGCCCGCGGTGCCGACCATTCCGGCGCCGCCCGACGGGAACGCTTGTGGATTCAGCGCGCGCGACGGCGAGTACGTGACGCCGACGAAGCCTTCTTCGATGGGCACCGTCTCGTTCTCCGCGAGCCGATGCGGCTGCGGCGTGTCGTTCACGTACGGCGTGGCGAGCCGCGCGGGATCGCGTGCGACGAAGCCCGTGTCGCGTGCGCCGAGCGGGCGCAGCACGAGCGCATCGATCGCGTCGGCGAGCGGCACGCCGCACACAGCCTCGATCAGCGCACCGATGACGTCGATCGACAGCGAATAGTTCCAGCTCGTGCCCGGTGCGAACAGCAGCGGCACGCTCGCGATCCGGCGCAGGTTGTCGGCGAGCGTGATCGAGGCGCCGTCGAGCCCGTCGGACACGCCCGCACGCGCATAGGGGCCGTTCGCGTCGGTTTCGTTGAAGCGATAGTCGAGGCCGGCGGTATGCACGAGCAACTGGCGCACCGTGATCGTCGGCACGCGGCCGTCGGGCAGCGCCGGACGGAATTCGGGCAGCCAGCGCGTGACGTCTTCGTCGAGCGACAGCTTGCGTTGCGCGACGAGTGTCATCGCGGCCGCCGACACGATCGGCTTCGTGACCGACGCGAGCCGGAACTGCGTGTCCTCGCGCATCGGCGTACGCGACTCGCGGTCCGCGAACCCGGCTGCGCGGCGATAGACGAGCTTGCCGTCGCGGGCGACCAGGACGACCGCGCCGACGAGGCGTTGCGTATCGAGCTGGCGGGACAGGACCGCGTCGATGCGCTCGGCGAGCGCGGGATCGATTGACGACTGCAGTGACGATGCGGGAGAGGAGGTCATCGTGAATTCCGTCGTGAGGGGGCTGGTCGACATGTTAGGCGGCTGTTGCCGTACGCGTCGTTAACCCTTACACCGAACAGGGCGATGTGCGCGGCATGCGCCGGCGTCGGCGAATACCGTGCCCGGCAGCGGGAAAAAATATGCGCCAATCGGCCGGCGGCGTTCGCTAGAATCTGCTTTCGTCGAGGAAATGACGCAGTTGCATGGTGCAGAGCAGTATCGAATCGAAGACGCTGCTTGTCCTGATTCCAACGTTCATCTTTCGCCGGAGGCGAGCATGCCAGGTTTACTTCCCGATGTTGACCGCGAGGGGCTCCTCGAATATTCGGTGGTGTACACCGATCGCTCGGTCAACCATATGTCGCAGCGCTTTCAGGGCGTCATGCGCGACATTTCCGCCACGCTGAAAAAAGTCTACAACGCGAAGTCGGTCGCGATCGTGCCGGGCAGCGGGACGTTCGGCATGGAAGCCGTGGCGCGACAGTTCGCGACGAACAAGAAATGCCTCGTCATCCGCAACGGCTGGTTCAGCTTCCGCTGGTCGCAGATTTTCGACATGGGCAGCATTCCGTCAGAGACGACCGTGCTGAAGGCTCGCCCGGTCGAAGCCGGCAGGCAGGCCGCGTACGCGCCGGCCCCGATCGACGAAGTGGTCGCCGCGATCCACGCCAACAAACCCGATTTCGTGTTCGCGCCGCACGTCGAAACCGCGTCCGGCATCATGCTGCCCGATGCATACCTGCGCGCGGTGGCCGATGCGGTGCATGCGGTCGGCGGCATGTTCGTGCTGGATTGCATCGCGTCGGGCACCGTGTGGGTCGACATGGAGGCAAGCGGTGTCGATATCCTGATCAGCGCGCCGCAAAAGGGCTGGAGTGCGTCGCCGTGTTGCGCGATGGTCATGTTCAGCTCGCTCGCGCGCGAACGCATCGATTCGACGACCAGCACCAGCTTCGCGTGCGATCTGCGCAAGTGGCTGCAGATCATGGAGGCGTACGAGGGGGGCGGGTTCGCGTATCACGCGACGATGCCCACGGACAGCCTCACGACGCTGCGCGACGTGATGAAGGAAACCGACGCGTACGGTTTCGACAAGGTGAAGGCGGAACAGCTCGAACTCGGCGAGCGCATTCGCGCGCTGCTGACGGAGAAGGGGTTCAGGAGCGTGGCCGCGAAGGGGTTCGAGGCGCCGGGCGTCGTGGTCGGTTATACCGACGATGACGGCATTCGCACCGGGAAGAAGTTCGCCGACGTCGGTTTGCAGATCGCGGCCGGCGTGCCGTTGCAATGCGACGAACCGGAAGATTTCAAGACGTTCCGGCTCGGGTTGTTCGGTCTCGACAAGCTGCACGATGTCGATGGCGCGGTGAAGCGGCTTGCCGATGCGTTGAACCGGATCGTTTGAAGCGGTTGTGCGGAATCGGTGGCTTCGGTGGCCGCCGCTCGTTGGTTGAGTGGCGGCTTTTGCGTCGTTGAAGACGCAACCATTCAGGATCGTGACATGACCGAAGGCGCGCTGACGTTTGCCAGTCAAGCCGAATGGGAACGCTGGTTGGGGCAGAACGGCGGCACGTCGACCGGAGCATGGCTGCGGCTCGCGAAAAAAGGCGCGGGGCAGCGAACCGTCACCTATGAAGCGGCGGTGGAAAGTGCCCTCTGCCACGGCTGGATCGATGGTCAAAAGAAGGCCGACAGCGCGCAATACTGGTTGCAACGCTTTACCCCGCGCTCGGCGAAAAGCATCTGGTCCAAGCTCAACAAGGACAAGGCCGAAGCGCTGATCGCCGCAGGCAGAATGCGCGCGGCCGGCATGCGCGAAATCGAGAAGGCCAAAAAAGACGGCCGCTGGCAGGCGGCTTATACGTCGGCCAGCAACTCGACCGTGCCGGATGACCTGCAGGCGGCTCTGGACGACAATCCAACAGCCGCGAAGTTCTTTGCGACGCTGAACAGCCGTAACCGCTATGCGATCCTGTTCCGGATACAGAATGCCAAGAAACCGGAAACACGGGCGCGCAAAATCGCGGAATTCATCGACATGCTGAAGCGGGGCGAGACTTTTCATCCGTAGGGCGTAGGTTTCCGACGAAGATCTTATCGAACGCGATCGACGAGAATTGTTCTGGTCGCCATATGAATGGAAAAACAAGTGGCTAGCGTCAGGTCAGTCACGGGGTGCGCCGGAATGGTAGCGCCAACATAACGGGAAACGAGCGATGGTTTCGAAAAGTGTCCGTAGAGCGACGGTAGACGATGTGCCGGTGCTGACACAGATCCGGAACGATGCACATGCCAAGAAGGTCGCGCACGGCGACTACGTGTGGGGCAAGGAAGGCGAGGGCTTCTCCGAACGGTGGGTGCGAAACCATGTCGCCGAGAAAGCCGTGTACGTCGTCGAACAGGAGGGCGCGCCGGTCGGAACGTTCTCGCTCGACTTCGACGAGGACAGGCACTGGGGGCCTCAAGAGCCGATCGCAGGTTACGTGCACGGCCTCTGTGTGCGGCAAGGTTTCAACGGGTTCGGGCTCGGCGGCTTCATGCTCGACTGGTGCGCGCATGAGGTGAGCCGCTCGAATCGGCGTTTGCTTCGACTCGACTGCGGCGCTGAAAACACGAAGCTTTGCGCTTACTACGAGTCGCTGGGCTTTGTTCGTGTTGGGTTGAAAACGGACGGTATCGTCTGGTCTCTTTACGAAAAACCCGTCAGTTCAGCCGGCGAGTGATCGCGGCACCCCGGCGGCAAACCTCGGCGACGGCATCCACGTGAGCCTGGGTCGCGCGATTGAACATCGTGCGTTCGCGAACGTTCGACATCATCCGAAGCCGCGTCACCGTTACCCTGCTACGCCGGCAAAAGCCCCGCTTTCCGATAATTGTCGATCAGCGCGTCATAGAGCGAGAGATCGCCGCGACTCCGCGCGATGAGCTGGGCGCCGGCGATGGCGGCGAAGATGGCCCGCGCCCGCGGTTTGCTTTCCCGAGCGCCGACTATTGCCGCTGCGGACAGGACCTTGCTGAGCCACGCGACATTCACGTCGGCGAAGGCCAGCACTTCCTTCATCACGACTTCCGGCAGGTCGTCGGTTTCGGCGGCCATGAAGCTGCACAGGCACAGGCGGTTGCCGGTCGCGAGCGCCTTGCGGAAGGTATCCGGGTAGCGGCGCAGGCAGTCCAGCGGATCGCGCGATCCGGCCAGCATGTCGTCCAGCGCCGCCGCTGAATCCTCCCAATAACGCCTCGCCACCGCGGCGCCGAGATCGGCCTTGCTGTCGAAATGATGGTAGATGCTCGCGGCCTTGATGCCCACCTCGTTGGCGAGATCCCGATAGTTCAACCCGCCGTAGCCGTGCGTCTGCGCGAGCCTCGTGGCGGCTGCCAGGATTTTCTCTCTCGAATTCGAACTCGCGTCGTTCGTCACCGCTTCAGCCTCCGCGCGCAGGAAATGGATGTTGACACCCTGGATAGTACCTTATATGGTTAACCTAACAAACGTTAGGTAGATTCACGGGGCGACGTGTTTCACGTCGCCCGATCCCTTGCAACCGACTACGGAGCGCCCGTGCAATGACTTCCCGCAACGTCGATTTCGACCCAGCCCAACTGCCCATGATGAAGATCCACGATTTCCCGACAGGGCCCTATCCGACACGCGTGCGCATCGCGCTGGCCGAAAAGGGGCTGCAATCGCGCGTCCAGTTCGTGATGGTCGATCTTTACAAGGGCGAGCATAAAAAGCCCGAATTCCTCGCCAGCAAGAATTATTCGGGTACGTTGCCGGTGCTGGAACTCGATGATGGAACCTGCATTGCCGAGTGCACGGCCATTACCGAGTACCTCGATACGCTCGATGGCGTACCCACGCTCACCGGCAGCACGCCGCGCGAAAGGGGCATCATCCACATGATGAGCAAGCGCGCCGAGCTGGAACTGCTCGACGCGATCAGCGTTTATTTCCATCACGGCACGCCGGGCCTGGGGCCCGACGTGGAGACGTATCAAAACCCGGAGTGGGGATTCCGTCAGCGCGACAAGGCGCTGAGGGGCATGCGCTACTTCGATGCGGTTCTGCAACGGCAACCGTATGTTGCGGGCGAGACGTTCTCGATGGCCGACATCACCGTCATCGGTGGTCTGATCTTTGCGATGCTCGTGAAGCTGCCGGTGCCTGAGGAATGCGAAGCGCTTCGAGCCTGGTACGCGAGAATGCTGGAGCGTGAGAGCGTCAGGAACCAGCCCGTGTTTGCGATGCTGACCTGAGCTGACCCTGTATCGGTCGATAACGGCAGATGAGGCGAGCGAACGGATGGCCGCGCTATCGCGTCAAGCGATACAAAACATCGGGATAACCCTCCTCGTTTCTGCTGCCGTCGCTGTACGCAATGGCAACGAACCCGTGCTGCTCGTAAAACGCGGCAGCGTCTCGGTTCATTTGGCGCGCGGAATGCTGCTGAAGGGGGCTGAATTCAGCAGGTCCGCGCGATATATCGAGTTTGCAGCACGGACAATTGGCGCAGCGTCCGGCCAGAAGCAGGCATCGCATTTCGCCTTCAGCCGGACACTCGAATGTCATGATCCAGTCCGGAAACGGACCTTTCCTGTCTCGTCATAGATAATGATGTTGAATCCTTCGCCGAGTGCGGGCGGAACGAAGTATCGGGTGATCTGATCGTACTGCTCCTCCGATGTCTGGAAAGGATGCTCGCCTGACATGTTCCTCAGCAATAAACGAGATTTGCAGATCTCGTCGCTCACATCCAAATAGTGAAGTCGATGCTCGCAGCCAACAGCCTGGAATAGTGAGTGGCCCCACGCACGCGGAGCGGCCATCCGACGCAGGACGGCAGCTAACGCGTCGAAAGCGGCTCTTCCATTGGCGCTGATCCCAACGATGGCTCCGGGTCGTTCGAGCCGGTAACAGACCACCACCGCATATGGCACCATTGCGGTCATCGCGACATCACACCAGCGTGCCGACTGACCATCCATCGGAGTGAGCTCATGTTTGACCACGTCAAATTCGGCGTCAGCGACTACGCCGCCAGCAAGGCGTTTTTCCTGAAGGCACTCGAACCGCTGGGTGCCGAAATCGTCGGGGAAGGCGAGCCGTCGTACGGGATCGAGATCGGGCTGCCCAGCAAGTCTTCGCTGTGTCTGTTCCCGGCCGACGAGAAACCGGCGCCTCTTCACATCGCATTCGTGGCCGACACGCGGCAGCAAGTCGATGCGTTCCATCGCGCGGCGCTGGAGGCCGGCGGCAAAGACCATGGCGCGCCCGGGTTGCGGCCGCATTATCACGCTAGCTACTACGCGGCGTTCGTCGTCGGGCCGGATGGACACAATATCGAGGCGGTGCGTCATCGGGCGGAGGCGTGATGCGCTGGATCGGTAAAACGCTCGCGGCAATCGCAAGCATTGCGGTCGTCGGCATCGCCAGCGTTCAAGCGGCGCCCCGCGAAACCACATTCCCGCGCTTCACTCAGACGGAAGGCAAGCTCGACGGCGACGGGCTTCCGCTCTCCGGCGTGAAGCTCTGCGTGCTGCCCGACCGTGCGCCGTGCTTCGAGATGCCGCCGGCGCCGCTTCCTCGTTCGTCGAAGGAGCTGTACCAGTTCGGCCTGAATCCACGGTCCGAGCGGTTGCCGATTGCGTCGGGCGGCTCGTGGGTGTTCTTCTCGGGAATGTTCTCGGGTGGCGGCAGCGGGATGCTGGAGCGCGTGGCCGTGCTGCGTGTCGGCGCGAACGGCAAGATCGAGAACCTGATGCCGAATGTCACCGAAACGGAGATGGCCGATCGTGCGATGTGGAACGTGCCGGAGGTGTCGTCGTATCCGCTGTTCGTCCGGGCCGACTATGTGTGGGGCCAGGACGAGGATCATTTCGGCCAGCACTTCTTCGACGTCGACGCATGGGTGTTCGATCCTGCCGCCAATCAATACGCGAAGCGCTTTTCTTACCGCACGAGCAAACGCTACGACAGGGGCGAGGGCTCGGACCACGTGCTGGCCGCTGAGCGTGCGGAAATCCTGCGTCGCCTCGCCGCCGGCAAGTAACGCGCTATCGCTGCGCGTCCCCGTACGTCTCTTTGCACACCACGCGTAGCGCGTCGACGAGCAGATCGCGCGCGGGCGATTGCGAATCGGCGGAGCGCGTGAACAGTGCGATCGGCGGCAGCGTCCACACCAGCGAATAAGGCACGATCGCCACGCCGGCGATCCGCACCAGTTCCTCCGCGATATCGGCCGGCACGATCGACACGGCCTCGTCGCTCGACGCGATCATTTCGCCGATCAGCTTCGACGAATAGCTTTCGACGATCGGCACCGGCGGCGCGATGCCGGCCGACAGGAACAGGTCGGTCACCTGTTCGCGCATCGGCGTATGCGGCGCGCCGAGAATCCAGTCGAGCGCATGCAGCTTGTGCCAGTCCAGCGGCGCGCGGGCGAGCTTGGCGGCCAGCCGCCGGCTCGCGATCATGCGCGGCTGCTGCTGGTACAGCACTTCGAACGAAACCTGCCCGAGATCGATCGCCGACGACGCGCGCCCGATCACGATGTCGACGCTGTGATCCCGGAGTTGCAGCAGCAGCTGATCGCTGGTGCCTTCGTGAATCGTCACGGTCAGGCGCCGCTCCATGCGCGCTTGCAGCCGCTTCAGCGCGGCCGACAGCATCTGGCCGGAGATGAACGGAATCACGCCGATATGCAGATGGGCCGCATGCCCGGCGGCGACGGCCTCCATCTCGCGGGCGAGGTGGTCGAGATCCTTGATCATCGCCTTCGCCCGTTCGAGCACGACCGCGCCGAGTGCGGTGGGCCGCATGCCGCGCGACGAGCGCTCGAACAGCGGCGTGCCGAACATGCTCTCCAGTTCGGACAGCGCGTTCGTCACGGCCGGCTGGCTGCTCGCCATGTGCTCGGCGACGCGCGTCAGCGAGCCGTGCTGCTGGATCTGCAGCAACAGCACCAGATGCCGAATCTTCAGACGCGCGCCGAGCCGCCTGACCACGTCGTTTGCATCGAAATTCATTGACTGGTCATGCATTCATCAGGAAAAAGTGATGGGCCGATATTAAAACAGAATCATCATGTTATGGCGGATCCCTAGAATCACCTTCATGGATCGCGCCGGGACTGGCCTGGCGCCCACGCCGGGACCCAAAACATGAAACAGACAGAGACACAGCAGCAGGCCGCGTTCGACTATCACGAGTTTCCGACCCCCGGGAAAATCTCGGTCGTCGCCAGCAAGCCGCTGGTGACCCAGCGCGACCTGGCGCTGGCCTATACGCCCGGCGTGGCGAGCGTGTGCGAGTCGATCGCCGCCGATCCGCTGCAGGCGCACCGCTTCACGAGCCGCGGCAACCTGGTGGGCGTGATCACGAACGGTACCGCCGTGCTGGGCCTCGGCAACATCGGCCCGCTCGCGTCGAAGCCGGTGATGGAGGGCAAGGCCGTCCTGTTCAAGAAGTTCGCCGGGATCGACGTGTTCGACATCGAGATCAACGAGACCGACCCGGACAAGCTGATCGACATCATCGCGGGCCTCGAACCGACGTTCGGCGGCATCAACCTCGAGGACATCAAGGCGCCGGAATGCTTCACCGTCGAGCAGAAGCTGCGCGAACGCATGAAGATTCCCGTCTTCCACGACGATCAGCACGGCACGGCCATTACCGTTTCCGCCGCGTTCATCAACGGGCTGAAGGTCGTCGGGAAGTCCATCAAGGAAGTGAAGGTCGTGACGTCGGGCGCCGGTGCGGCCGCGCTGGCGTGCCTGGACCTGCTGGTCGACCTCGGGCTGCCGGTGGAAAACGTGTGGGTGACCGACATCGAAGGCGTCGTCTATCGCGGCCGTACCGCGCTGATGGACCCGGCCAAGTCGCGCTTCGCGCAGGAAACCGATGCGCGCAAGCTCGCCGAAGTGATCGGCGGCGCGGATGTGTTCCTGGGATTGTCGGTCGGCGGCATCCTCACGGCGGAGATGCTCAAGCAGATGGCGGCGCGTCCGCTGATTCTCGCGCTGGCCAACCCGACGCCGGAAATCTTCCCGGAACTGGCGCATGAGACGCGCGACGACGTCGTGATCGCGACGGGCCGCTCGGACTATCCGAACCAGGTCAACAACGTGCTGTGCTTCCCGTACATTTTCCGCGGGGCGCTGGACGTGGGCGCGACGACGATCACGCGCGAGATGGAAATCGCTGCGGTGCATGCGATCGCGGGGCTGGCCGAGGAAGAGCAGAACGAAGTCGTCGCGGCGGCTTATGGTGCTTACGACGTGTCGTTCGGCCCGCAATACCTGATTCCGAAGCCGTTCGACCCGCGCCTGATCGTGCGGATCGCGCCGGCCGTCGCGAAGGCGGCGATGGAAGGCGGCGTGGCGACGCGTCCGCTCGCGAATCTCGATGCGTACGTCGAGCAGTTGCAGCAATTCGTCTACCACTCGGGCGCGTTCATGAAGCCGCTGTTCGCGACCGCGCGCCAGCTCGTGCGTGAAGGCGGCAAGGCGCGGATCGTATTCACCGAAGGCGAAGACGAGCGGGTGCTGCGTGCGGTGCAGGTGATCGTCGACGAGAAGCTCGCGCGGCCGATTCTGGTCGGACGTCCGGAGGTGCTGCTCGCGCGGATCGAGCGGTTCGGGCTGCGCTTGCGACTCGGTCAGGATGTCGAAGTGACCAATCCGGAATATGACGAGCGTTTCCCGCAGTACTGGACGAAGTATTGGGAACTGCGGTGCCGCGACGGTATTTCGAAGGAAATGGCGCGCGTGGAAATGCGCCGCCGCCTGACGCTGATCGGCGCGATGATGGTGCAGCTCGGCGACGCGGACGGGATGATCTGCGGGACGGTGGGCGAGTATCACAATCACCTGCGGTTCGTGGACGAAGTGATCGGCAAGAAACCCGGTGCTTCGACTTATGCGGCGATGAACATCCTGTTGCTCGATCAGCGGACGGTCGCGCTGGTGGATACGCACGTGAACGATAATCCCGATGCGGAGCAGATCGCGGAATTCACGATCGCGGCGGCGCGGCAGATGGAATGGTTGAATCTGACGCCGAAGGTCGCGCTGCTGTCGCGGTCGAATTTCGGGTCGGGGAGTGCGGCTTCGGGCGTGAAGATGCGCCGCGCGCTGGAGATCGTGCGCGAGCAGGCGCCGGATATCGAGGCCGACGGCGAGATGCATGGCGACTGTGCGCTCGATGAAGGGCTGCGGGCGAAGCTGCTGCCGATGTCGCCGTTGAAGGGGGCGGCGAATTTGCTGGTTTGTCCGAATGTGGATGCAGGGAATATCGCTTACAACCTGCTCAAGACCGAGGCGGGGAGCAATGTGGCGGTGGGGCCTTTCCTGTTGGGCGTCAATGCGCCGGTGAACATCCTTACTTCCAGCGCCACCGTACGGCGGATCGTGAATATGGCTGCGTTGACGGTGATTGAGGCGAATCGGGGTGTCGCGGGCTGATCGGTTGTTGTGGGGCGGCTCGGGCCGCCCTTCGTTTGTCGGCATTCGGCGGCCGCTATCCCTGTAGCGATGTGTATTTTTGCGATTGCTCTTACGACGGCGGGCTTCTTTCAAGAAGCCAAATTGTCAAGCGGATCATCATGACAACGCTACAGGCAAAGTAGTAGCGCAAAGAATGACGCGATACAAGGATCGCATCATGGAAAGCTCACTGAACGTCCGCAATTGAGGTGAGCCGAGTGACTGCTCGGGGCAGCAGTCAATGGACTGACCGCCGTCGGCTCGCATTTCGCGAGATATGGTTGCGTCCAGTGCGCAAAAAAGGATTCAGCGCGACCTGCGTCATTTAATGCAAGGAAACATACCTGCTTTCTCGGCAAGTACCGACGGCTGGAAGCCATAGCGCTCATAGCACTTCGGCGTCCCGTGATCCGCCATCAGACTGACATAGGCAGTCGGCGGCGCGTTCTCGTGAATGTAGTTCATGAGTGCTCGCATGATCAGATCGCCTACACCCTTCGTCTGGTGTGTCGGCAATACTGCGATATCCACGACCTCGAAGAAGCAGCCACCGTCACCGATAATCCGGCCGATTCCGACCGGAGTGCTACCCGAGTACGCCACGACGCTAAAGAGGCCGTTCTGCAACCCGATAGTTGCAGCTTGCTCGGATTTCCGGCTCGACCCGCAGCAACGCGAATGTCGATATATGTCGATACGGAGGGCGCTTCCGGATGGATGATGTATTCCATGTGAACCCTTCAAGGTGGACGTGCAGGGGATGTGCGGTGCTCGATGAGCATCGCTAGGTCAGGCCGGCTTAGTTGAACAGCGGTATGCGTGTTCGCATTCAGGCAGCGATCGTTGAAGGGAAGGATATCTTGTGGTCCCGCTGCCCGAGTGGTTGTCGCATCGCCGTGACCACCCCCGGCGAAACAATCGCCCGAATCAAACACCCGTTCGACGAACCGTCCCCGAACCCCGCATCCCTCCGCGCCCCTAACCCCCGCCCAGCCGCGATTTAATGACCAAACCGCAAGACCTAGTGCATAGATATCGTTTGCCGAGCCCTTAATGACTATCGACAATCGTGGCTCGAATTCACCGCCGCGGCGTCAGAAGTGCCTTGGCGGCCGGCACTCGGCGGCTATCCCGGCCTTCCGCGCCCACCCGCTCACGACGACATGTACGCGTTCTCGCCCTCATTCCAAAACCCTGCCGGCTCGCCGATCCGCGAGTTGTTCAAGTACCTGTCCGAACCGGGCATGATTTCGTTCGCGGGCGGTTATCCAGCCAGCGATCTGTTCGACGTCGACGGCCTGAACGCGGCGGCCGAACGCGCGTACGCGCAGCCCGTCCGCTGCCTGCAATACGGCCCGACCGACGGCCTCGCCGAACTGAAGCAGCAACTGATCGCGCTGATGGCGCGTCGCGGCGTCGCGTGCACGCCAGCCGAACTGTTCGTCACGACCGGCTCGCAGCAAGGTCTCGACCTGCTGCTGCGCGTGATGGTGTCGCCCGGCGACGTCGTGCTGACCGAACAACCGGCGTACCCGGCCACGCTGCAGGCGATGCGTTTGCAACAGGCGCGCATCGTGACGATTCCCGTCGACGGCGAGGGCCTCGACGTCGATCGTCTCGGCGAACAACTCGCGTCCGGCGCGATCGCGCAACCGAAGCTGCTCTACACGGTCCCGACTTTCGCGAACCCGACGGGCGCGACGCTCACGCGCGAACGCCGGCTGAAGCTGCTGCGTCTCGCGGTGCAATACCGTTTCCTGATCGTCGAGGACGATCCGTACGGCGACCTGCGTTTCGCGGGCGAAGCCGTGCCGTCGATGCTCGCGCTGGCCGGCGAGGTGGATGGCGCGCGCGACTGGCTCGTGCATTTCGCGAGCCTGTCGAAGATCGTCGCGCCGGGGCTGCGCGTGGGCTGGACGATCGCGCCGGCCGAAATCGCGCGGCGCTGCGTGATCGCGAAGCAGACGGTCGACCTCTGCAGCGCGCCGTGGACGCAGGCGACCGCCGCCGAATATCTGGCGGACGGCGCGCTCGAACGTCATCTGCCGCGCATCACGGCCGCGTACCGGCGCAAATGCGACGCGATGTGCGATGCGCTGCGCGACGGCTTCGGCGATGCGATCGAATTCCATCGTCCCGAAGGCGGGATGTTCGTGTGGGCGCGGCTCGGTGCGGTGTCGTCGGACGCGCTGCTGCAACAGGCGATCGCCAACAAGATCGTGTTCGTACCGGGCAAGGCGTTCTTCGCGGACAACGTCGACGCAGCATCGCTGCGCCTGTCGTTCGCCGCGCCGGACGTCGATGCGATCCGGGAAGGCGTCGCGCGCCTCGTGCGCGCGTATGGTGCGGCGCGGGCCGCGTGAGGAGACGTCAGCATGACTATCACCATCAACGAAACGGCTTCGGTGGGCGTGGCGGCGAGCGCCGCCTATAAGCAGCCGGCGAAGCATCGCTCGTCGCAGATCAGCGCCGGGCCGCAGTATGTGGCCGACGTGCTCGGCCGCTTCGGCGCGGAGCCGGCAACCGATGCCGGCGATGCGGCGTCGGTCGTGCTCGGCTACAACTGACCGGCACAGGGCCGGCGGCTCGCGCCACGTGCGCGCCGTCGCCGACATAAGCGGTTAAGCTTGCGCGATCGAAACACCGACGATCGCCGCCGCCTCATGTCCGACCCGACCTCCGAATCGCTCGCGCAAACGTATGACCGCCTGTGGTCCTGCCTCGAAGCCGGCGTGAGCGAAAAGCGCTCGCCGTTCACGATGCTGCAGGCGGCCACGCTCGGCCTCGATGGTGCGCTGAAGGTTCGGACGATCGTATTGCGTCAGGTGAGTCGCACCGAGCGCGTGCTGTCGTTTCATACCGATGCGCGTTCGGAAAAAGTGGCGGAGTTGCGTCGCGATCCGCGCATCTCGATCGTCGCGAACGATCTCGACGCGCTCGTGCAGATTCGCGCGGAAGGTGTTGCGTCGATCTGCGAGGACGAAGCGCAACGGCGCGCGATCTGGGCATCGAGCCGCCCGCATACGTTGCTGCTGTATCGCGCGCCGTTGCCGCCCGGCACGTCGATCGCAGCGCCTGAAGCCGCGCATATCGGCGGCACCGCACCCACTGGCGACGGCTACGCAAACTTCTGCCTGATCCACATGACGATCGCGCGCATCGACTGGCTCGAACTTGCGCGCGCCGGCCATCGCCGCGCGGTATTCGACGTGAACGAAAGCGGTTACGACGCCCGCTGGATCGCACCCTGACGCTGGCCGAGCGCGCTCAACCGCTCAAGGCCGCCCGTCCGATGCGGCCTCGATCATCCACTCGCGCATCACCACGATCGCATCGTCGTCGCGGCGCTCGGCCGGATACACGAGATAGAACCCTACCGACAGCGGAAACGCGAAGTCGAACGGCTTGCACAGCCGTCCGGCGGCGATGTCGCGCTCGACGAGCGGCTCGGTCGCGAGCGCGATGCCCTGGCCGGCGACGGCCGCATCGATCGCGAGCGACGTCTGGTTGAAGCGCAGCCCCTTGTGCGGATCGACGTCGACCGGTTCGGGCATCGCCGCGAGGAACTCGGGCCACAGGTCGTGTGCATCGTGTAGCAGCACCTGCCCGGCGAGCGCGCGCGGCGAAGCCGGCGCGGTCAGCACCGACGGGTTGCACACCGCGCACACGTCGAGCGGGAACAGCGCATGAGTGGCGAGATGCTTGCCGAACGGCGGCTTGCCGTAGCGGATCGCGAGATCGACGCCGTCGTGGCGGAACGTCGCGATCTGCGGGTCGGCGATCACGCGCACGTCGTAGTCGGGATGTGCTTCGGTGAACTGCGCGAGCCGAGGAATCAGCCATTTCGACGCGAACGACGGCGTCGTGCTGATCGTCAGCGCGGCGCGCCGCTTCACGAGCTTGTCGGTTGCATCGGCGATCGCGTGCAGCGCACGCTGCACGTCGGAGAAATACGCGGCGCCGTCGTGCGTGAGTGCGAGGCCGCGCGGCAGGCGCTCGAACAGCTTCAGGCCGAGCACGTCCTCGAGGTGGCGCACCTGCTGCGCGACGGCGCCCTGCGTGACGCCGATCTCGTCGGCGGCGGCGCGGAAGTTGAGGTGCCGGGCGGACACTTCGAACGCGCGAAGCGCATTCAGCGGCGGCAGGCGGGAAGGGCGTGGCGGCATCGTTTGGCTGTAGAAAAGCTATCGGCTGACGGCAGAAATACTGGTTCGACAGCCGGAATCGATGCGCCTACATTACCACCATGGCGCGCCGAATGGCGGCTGCGCGGCGGCAGAATCGGAACGAGGAACGGATCGTGACTGTAGAAAAAGTAGCGTTGATCACGGCGGCGGGCAAGGGCATGGGCGCGGCGATCGCGCGCGAACTGGCGGCGACGGGCTATCGCGTCGCGCTGATGTCGCCGTCGGGCAGCGCGGTGGCGCTCGGCGAGGAACTCGGCGGTTTCGGCATCAAGGGCTCGGTGACCGAAGAGGCCGATATCGACAAGCTCGTGCGGGAAACGATCGCGCGCTACGGCCGCGTCGACGCGGTCGTGAGCAACACCGGCCATCCGCCGAAGGGCGAGCTGCTGGCGATCACCGACGACAACTGGCACGCGGGGCTCGACCTGATCCTGCTGAACGTGGTGCGCGTGATGCGCCGGGTGACGCCGATCTTCCAGAAGCAGGGCGGCGGCGTGGTGGTGAACATCTCGAGCTTCGCGGCGGATGCGCCCGAGCAACCGATGCCCGTGTCGTCGGCGCTGCGCGCGGCGCTGAGCGCATGGACGCGCCTGTACGCGGAACGCTATGCAGCCGAGAACATCCGGATGAACGCGGTGCTGCCGGGCTTCATCGACAGCTGGCCGGAAACGCCGGAGATCGTCGCGCGTATTCCGGCCGGCCGTTTCGGCCAGACCGGCGAGATCGCGAAGACGGTCGCGTTCCTGCTGTCGGACGGCGCGGGCTACATCACCGGGCAGAACATTCGCGTCGACGGCGCGATCGTCAAGGCGCTCTGAATATCACCCCGGCGGGCGGCCGTAGGGGCTTGGCCGCTCGCCGCGCAGCAGCTACAAACGCGTACAAATCAGACAAATCCGGGATACATCGGACCTTTCAAATGGGCGACGCCGCGTGGCATGGGCGCGCCGGATTGAAAGCCTCGGCGCGCTCCCGCGCGCGGCATGTTCACTTTCCATTTCACGAAAGGAGATGCCGAACGATGTCTTCCACACCGTTTTCCCCGATGCGTCGCCACCTGCTGGCCACTTCCGTGGCTGCCGGGGTCTCGGCGATGCTGCCCGCCGCGCTGCATGCGGCCACCGGCGCGAGCGGCATACGCCCGTTCACCGCGCACATTCCCGATGAGGCCGTGGCCGACCTGCGCCGTCGCATCGCCGCGACGCGCTGGCCGGGCCGCGAGACCGTCGCCGACGAATCGCAGGGCGTGCGGCTCGCGCGCATGCAGGCGCTGCTGCGCTACTGGGGCACCGACTACGACTGGCGCAAGGGCGAGGCGCGCCTGAACGGCTTCCCGATGTTCATCACGGAAATCGACGGGCTCGACATTCATTTCATCCACGTGCGGTCGCGGCACGAGAACGCGATGCCGATGATCATGACGCACGGCTGGCCCGGTTCGATCTTCGAGCTGCTGAAGGCGATCGGCCCGCTGACCGACCCGACCGCGCACGGCGCGAGCGCGGACGATGCGTTCCACGTCGTCGTGCCGTCGCTGCCGGGCTTCGGCTTCTCGGGCCGGCCGACGAAGACCGGCTGGGGCTCCGATCACATCGCGCGAGCGTGGGGCGAGCTGATGGCGCGGCTCGGCTATACGCGTTTCGTGTCGCAGGGCGGCGACTGCGGCTCGGTGATCTCGCACCGGATGGCGATGCAGCGCGTGCAGGGCCTGGCCGGGATTCACGTGAACATGCCGGCGACGGTGCCGCCGGATATCGCGACGCTGCTCGCGACCGATGCGCCCGCGCCGGCCTCGCTGTCGCCGAAGGAGAAGGCCGCGTACGAGAAGCTCGCGACGTTCTATCGCGACAACTGCGGCTACTCGGCGATGATGGTCACGCGGCCGCAGACGGTCGGCTATGCGCTGGCCGATTCGCCATCAGGACAGGCTGCGTGGATGTACGACAAGATCTCGCAGTGGACTTACAGTGGCGGCGTGCCGGAGCGCTCGATTCCGCGCGACGAGATCCTCGACGACATTTCGTTGTACTGGCTGACGAACACCGCGACGTCGTCCGCGCAGATCTACTGGGAGGATCACTCGAACAACTTCAACGCGGTGGATATCTCGCTGCCGGCCGCGATCACGGTGTTTCCCGGCGAGATCTACCAGGCGCCGCGTAGCTGGGCCGAGCGCAGTTATCACAACCTGATCTACTTCAACGAAGTCGACAAGGGCGGCCACTTCGCGGCATGGGAGGAACCGGAATTGTTTGCGCGTGAAGTGCGTGCGGGATTCCGGCCGTTGCGGCGCGTGTAGGCGGCGGGCGACGGTGCGCGCGGGCCGGTTCGAACAACGGCCTGCGTTTGTCGATGAAGCGCACCGTGCGCATCAAATGATGCGGCATGTATTGTGGACGTCTCTCAACCACGTAAGCAGTCCCGTGGCGGCATAGACGCTAATCAGCGCAATCAGGAATCGAAGCCACGTGATCTTGAAGCGCGGAAGGCGACGGGCGAGCGCGGCGAATGCGATGCAGGCCACCAGGCCGACGGGTATGAACGCCGGATAATCCCGGGAGACACCGAAGATCGCGGCGGCGGAAAAGAACACGACCCAGACCACGGCGCCGCCGAGCGTATCGCAGAATGCGGTCGAGTAACCGGAGAACCACGCGAGCAAAAGCGCCGCACTTCCGAACACGGTCCAGGCCGTGGCGAGCCAGAGTGGCGTGCTGGTTGCAGCCTGCTTCAGCGCGGGCGTGCCCGGTTCATTGGCATTGGCGTCGGTCAAATCGGTCCCCTCGAGTCGGATGGATGGTTGTCATGGCGGGCCGGCTATCACCGTCATCCCGCATCGCACGGCGCTTGTCGGTTGCTTCGTCGAGTCCGGCGAGCACGCTACGCCACCGCACTCAACGCCTGCGCGAACCGCTTGTCCGCGAGATACGCGACATTGAACCGGCAGTACTTCGACGGACGATCGGCCTGCGGCGAAAACACAGCGCCCGGCGCGAGAATCACGCCACGCTCGAGCATCGCCTGCGCGAGCGGCATCGAATCGGGCCAGCCGGGCAGCGCGGCCCACAGATACAGGTTCTGGTCGCAGGGCCGATAGACCTCCGCGCCGAGACGGCCGAGCGCATCGAGCGCGGTGCCGGTCGCGCGCCGCAGCTTCTCCTGAAGATGATTCGTGTGCCTGAGAAAGTGGCCATCGCTGACGATCGCATCGAGCGTACGTTCGCAGTATTCCGAGCTGCTGACATGCGTCAGCATCTTCACATCGGCGAGATCGCTCGCAAGCGCGGCATTGCACGCAAGAAATCCGACACGCAACGCCGCCGACACCGATTTCGAAAAACTGCCGATATAGATGGTCCGGCGCAACTGGTCGAGCGTCGCGATGCGCGTGAGCGAGCGCGGCCGCAGGTCGGCGAGCGCATCGTCCTCGACGATGATCAGGTCGTGCGCGTCGGCGAGTTGCAGGATGCGATGTGCCTTGGCCGCGCTCGTATCGGTCGCGGTCGGGTTGTGGCCGACCGATTGCGTGAAGAACAGCTTCGGGCGGTGCGTGGCGACGAGCTCGGCCAGCTTCGCGACGTCGGGGCCGTCGATCTCGCGCGGTACGCCGACGATGGTCGCACCGCTCAGCTTCAGCTTGCCGAACAGCGGGTAGTAGCCGGGATCGTCGACGAGCACGGCGTCGCCGGGGCGCACGAAGTAGCGCAGCACGAGATCCATCGCCTGGTTCGCGCCGTGCGTGAGCACGATCTGCGCGGGCGGCGCCTCGATCTCGTAGCCGGCGAGCTTCTGCTGCAGCGACTGGCGCAACGGCAGGTAGCCGAAGCGGCTGCCGTAACGGAACAGCGACGCGGCGCTCGTGCGCATGATGCGCTGCTGGTACTGGTTCAGCCGCGTTTCCTCGAGCCACTCGATCGGCGGGAAACCTTCGCCGAGGTTGAGCACGTCGGGCTTCACGTGCAGCTGCTCGCGCATCAGCCACACGATGTCCATCGCGCGGTCGAGCGAACTCGGTTCGTCGATCTCGGGCGCGGCCGCCGCGCGCCGCGTGACGAAGAAGCCCGAGCCGCGGCGCGGCTCGATCAGGCCGTCGGCCGCGAGCATCTCGAACGCGCTGATCACGGTGTTCTTCGAGCAGCCGGACGCCTCAGCGTATTCCCTGATCGAAGGCAGCTTCGCGCCGGCCGGCAACACGCCTTCCTCGATCTGTCTGGCGAGATTGTCCGCCATCGCGCCAGACAGGCTGGCTTTTGCACGCTGTTTCATCGGCGGGTTCCGTCGGGCCGGCTCACTGTCATGGGTACGGTTGGGCGACTGTCTGCGCGTTCTGTACCTTTTCAATGGGTACAGCGTGACTATTATTCGGCTATCCGCTGCCCGCCGCAAGCACCCACGGGCCATACCGCCACCCCGAACAGCAGACCCCTCATGCCCATCGATTCCGCCTTGCCGAACTTCCGCTCGCTCACGCCCGAGCAACGCCTGTCCCACCTGTCCCGTGCCGTCGGGCTCGACGATGCCGAGCACGCGCTGCTCGCGAAACCGGGCGCGCTGCCGCTCGACACCGCGAACGGGATGATCGAGAACGTGATCGGCACGTTCGAGCTGCCGATGGCCGTGGCCGGCTACTTCCGGATCAACGGCAAGGACGTGATCGTGCCGATGGCCGTCGAGGAGCCGTCGATCGTTGCGGCCGCATCGTATATGGCGAAGCTCTCCCGCGCGGCCGGCGGCTTTCGTGCGTCGAGCAGCGGCCCGCTGATGCGTGCGCAGGTGCAGGTGATCGGCGTCGACGATCCGTACGGCGCGCGGCTCGCGATCCTGCGGCACGCGGCCGAGCTGATCGATCTCGCGAACAGCCGCGACAAGGTGCTCGTCGGCCTCGGCGGCGGCTGCCGCGACATCGAGGTCCATGTGTTCCCCGACACGCCGCGCGGCGCGATGGTCGTCGCGCACCTGATCGTCGATGTACGCGACGCGATGGGCGCGAACACGGTCAACACGATGGCCGAAACCGTCGCGACGCGCATCGAAGCGATCACCGGGGGCCAGGTACGGTTGCGGATACTGTCCAACCTCGCGGATCTCCGGCTGGCCCGCGCAGAGGTACGGTACTCGGCCGCCACGCTCGCGACCGACGCCTATTCCGGCGAAGACGTGATCGACCGCGTGATCGACGCTTACGTGTTCGCGGCAACCGACCCCTACCGCGCGGCGACACACAACAAGGGCATCATGAACGGCATCGATCCGGTCGTGGTCGCGACCGGCAACGACTGGCGAGCGGTCGAAGCCGGCGCGCATGCGTATGCGAGCCGCAGCGGCCGCTATACGTCGCTGACGACGTGGGAGAGGGCCGCCGACGGCGACCTCGTCGGCACGATCGAGATGCCGATGCCGGTGGGGCTCGTCGGCGGTGCGACGAAGACGCATCCGCTCGCGCGTCTCGCGCTGAAGATCATGAACGTGACGTCCGCTCGGGAACTCGGTGAAATTGCGGTGGCGGTCGGGCTTGCGCAGAATCTCGGTGCGCTGCGCGCGCTCGCGACCGAAGGCATCCAGCGCGGCCACATGGCGCTGCATGCGCGCAACATCGCCGTTGCGGCGGGCGCGACCGGTGCCGACATCGACCGGATCGCGCAGCGGATGGTCGCGGCGAAAGACGTGCGCACCGACTTCGCAGTCGAGTTGCTCGCGGGCCGCAGCGGCGGCTGATGCGCGGACTGTCCGCCGCGTCGCGAACGCGGCGGGCAGCGCGCCACGCCGGCCAGGCCGGCGATAGATCAATCCAGGAGGAGACACATGGAACAGACCGGTTCAAGCGCGGTCGCAACCGCGCCGCATCGCGCGCGGTCGTTGGCCGGCGCCGATGCGTCGGCCACGACGCTCGTCGAGGTGTGGGGCGACACGGTGGCGACGAAACATCTTGCGTGGTCGGTGCTGCTCGGCATCGCGATCAGCCTCGGCGCGTTCGAGATCGGCCGCGTGGTGCTCGCGTCGTTCGTCCACGACGCGGCGATCGCGCGGGCTTACGCGATGCTGATCGGCCTCGGCGGCTGCCTGCTGGCCGGCACGATCTGCGCGAGGCTGTTCAAGCCGAAGCGCACGGTGATCGAACATGCGGCCGGCGGCGCCGAGCGCCACGAGGCATTGCGGCAGCTCGCCGAAGCATCGGGCGGGCTCGGCTCGACGAGCGACCTGTCGGCCAGCGCACGCGCCGAAATGGAGGAGCTCGGACTGCTCGATCTCTTCGCGTCGTACGACGCATCGTCCGAGCGCACACGCGCGGGAGGCCGCTGATGGACGCGCTGCTGCATGCAATGCCGGCCGCGTTCGCGATGGGGCTGCTGGGCGCGATCGTATTCTCCGGCATCGGGCTGATCTCGGGCACCGACGAAACGACGACGATCGCGCCGCTCACCTTGCTCGTCGCACTGCTCGGCGTGCCGCCGGCCGGCGTGTTCACGTTCTTCCTCGCGGGCGCGGTGGCCAAGCACATCACGCATTCGATCCCGACCGCGCTACTCGGTATTCCCGGCGACACGATGGCCGCGCCGCTGTTGCAGCAGGCGACGCTGTTGCGTGCGCTCGGCGTGCCGCACATCGCGCTGCGCAAGATGATCTCCGGCGCGATCGTCGCCGCGTTCGTCGCGCTGCCGCTCGCGGTGCTGTTCGCGGCGCTGCTCGCGCCGTTCGGTACGGCGATCGCGAAGGCCGCGCCGTGGGTGTTTCTCGCGGCGGCCATCGGCATCGCGTACTTCTCGGCGGGGCGCTGGGCGTCGGTGCTGCTGCTCGTGCCGTTCGTGATGCTGGTGGTCGGCTTGCAGGCGCTGACGGGCCGTTACGGCGTGAAGCTGAGCGTCAGCTACTTCCTCGGGATCGCGATCGGGCCGCTGGTGGCCGACCTGTTTTCGATCCTGTCGCCGGCCGAGCGTCGGCGCATGCGCCGCGACGGGCCGTCGACGTTCGTGCTCGCGCCCGACGTCAAAAGCTGGCGCGGCTATTTCCCGAGCCCGCTGAAGGTGCTCGACCGCGAGCAGGTCGCGTGGACGATCGGCACGGCTGCCGTGTCGAGCGCGACGTTCGTGTTCAGCCCGGTCGCGATGACGGTGCTGATGGGCGAGATCGTCGGCGCGCGCGTGCGTCATGCGTACCAGCGCCTGACGACCGTGATCGCCGCGCGCAACGGCGTGACGGAAGCGACCTACATCGCCGAGGCGCTGATTCCGCTGATCGCATTCGGGCTGCCGCTGAGCCCGGTGGCGGCCGGCCCGGCCGCGCCGCTGTTCAATGCGCCGCCGCGCTTCACGGTCGACGCGGCGTCCGGGCAGATCCACAACCTGCATACGTTGATGAGCTGGCCCGAGTTCCTCGGCTACGGGCTGCTGTCGATCCTGCTGGCGGCGCTGATCGCGTATCCGCTCGCGATGCACCACGCGCACCGCGCGGCATCGTTCGTCGCGCGCAAGCTGAGCCACGAGGCGATCATCGCGACCTTCGCGGGGCTGATCGTCGTGATCGGCGTGTGGGAAGGGCAACTGCTGGGGCTCGCCGTGATCGTGACGATCGGCCTGTTCGGCGGGATGCTGTCGCGCCTGTTCGCCTTCAACACGGGCGTGCAGTTCATGGGCTACTACGTCGCGGTGCTCGGCGTGCCCGCGATCGCCAAGCTGTTCTGACGTATCGACGTGCGGGGCCGCGTGTGCCGCGCGGCCGCCCGAACGTGGCGTTTTCCGCACGTTTTTTGAATCGCCGTGTGTCGTGTTCGCACACGGATACGTTGAGATACAAAGCCTCCTGACGGTTCGGATATAAAACCGGTGAAGCAATTCACACGGCGGCGCGGTGCCATTCGCCACCGCCGCGAACGACGACACCCGATTGCCCGCACGTGCCGCGGGCTCTTCCTTAGCGATCGACAATGGAGAACGAGTCATGACCGATACCGTGAACACCCGACGCCGCCTGATCCTGGGCACCACGCTGGCAAGCCTGAGCCTGGCCGACCTCGGCTTCGGCGCGCTCGCGCAGGCGCAGTCGGCGCCCGAGGCAGCCGGGGCGAAACGCCCGGCCGGCGTCGCGTCGCTGGGCACGATCCACCAGATCGACGCGGGCGTGCTGAACGTCGGGTATGCGGATCTGGGCCCGAAGAACGGCCCGGTCGTGTTCCTGCTGCACGGTTGGCCGTACGACATCTACAGCTACGCGGAAGTCGCGCCGCTGCTCGTCGCGGCCGGCTATCGCGTGATCGTGCCGTATCTGCGCGGCTACGGCTCGACGACGTTCCGCTCGGCCGACACGGTGCGCAACGGCCAGCAGGCGGTGACGGCCGTCGACATCGTCGCGCTGATGGATGCGTTGAAGATCGACCGCGCGGTGTTCGGCGGCTACGACTGGGGCGCGCGCACGGCCGACGTCATCGCGGCGCTGTGGCCGCAGCGCGTGAAGGCGCTGGTGTCGGTGAGCGGCTACCTGATCGGCAGCCAGGCGGCGAACGCCAAGCCGCTGCCGCCGCACGCCGAATTCCAGTGGTGGTATCAGTTCTACTTCACGACCGAGCGTGGCGAACTCGGCTACACGCAGAACCGCGATGCGTTCAACAAGCTGATCTGGCAACTCGCGTCGCCGAAGTGGCAGTTCTCCGACGAGACCTATGCGCGCTCGGCCGCATCGTTCCGGAATCCCGATCACGTGGCCGTCGTGATCCACAACTATCGCTGGCGTCTCGGGCTCGCGAAGGGCGAAGCGCAATACGACGACATCGAGCGGCGTCTCGCGGCCGGGCCTTCGATCACCGTGCCGACGATCACGATGGAAGGCGACGCCAACGGCGCGCCGCATCCGGACCCGGCCGCGTACGCGAAGAAGTTCACCGGCAAGTACCAGCACCGGACCATCACCGGCGGCATCGGCCACAACCTGCCGCAGGAAGCGCCGCAGGCCTTCGCCGATGCGATCCTGCAAGTGGAGCATCTCTGATGCGGGCCCGCGTGGGGGGATGGCGGCGCGGCGCGCGCCGTGCGCTCGTCGGGGGCGTGCTGCTCGCCGGCGCGTGGTCGGCGAGCGGCCCGGCCGCGTTCGCGCAACAGTCGACGCCCGCCGCCGCGGCCGCGTCGCCGATCTACGGCGTGACGATTCCGCCCGGCTACCGGAAGTGGGAAATGGTCGCGCCGGCCGAAGAGGCCGCACCGCTCGACGAGTTGCGCGTGGTGCTCGGCAATCCGGTGGCGATCCGCGCGCTCGAGAAGGCGACGCTGCCGTTCCCGGACGGCACGATCCTCGTGAAGCTCGCGTACAAACGCAAGCAGTCCGACGAGTTCGCGCCCGCGACGGTGCCCGGCCAGGCGACGACCGTGCAGGTGATGGTGAAGGATTCGCGTCGTTACGCATCGACGGGCGGCTGGGGCTTTGGTCGCTTCATCAACGGCGTGCCGGCCGATATCGGCCAGCATCAGACGTGCTTTGCCTGCCATCAGGCGCGGGTGAAGAACCACGATTACGTGTTCACGCGGCTCGCGCCGTGACGTGACGCGGCGGTGTGAAGGTGACGGAAAGGCGTGCCCCGCGAGGCACGCCTTTTTTCGTGGTGCGTCGCGCGGGCGAATCGCATCGCATCGCCAAGCGAGTATGTATCGCACTGTATCTGTGGCCGCTCCTGAAAAACTGGCATGCAGAAAGCCCCGTTTCGGAAACATGCCGGATACGTGCGCGGGTTCTACTGTCGACATGCAGCAAACGTTCGGTGTCACACGTTCGCACCGGACGCCCAGTGATCGACACCTCAACCTCGTTCAAGGAGAACCTTCATGAAAGCCGCTCGAATCCTCGCTGTTGCCGTCCTCGCCGTCGCCCCCGCGCTGTCGTTCGCCGATACCGGCCACAGCCTCACGCGTGCCGAAGTGCGCGCCGATCTCATCCGCCTCGAGAAGGCCGGCTACAACCCGGCCGGCAGCGAAGCGCACTACCCGGACGACGTCGCCGCCGCGGAGAACGCCGTCGCGGTTGCCCAGCAGGTCGCGCGTTCCGACCAGAACGGCCCGTCGAAGTCGCAAGGCGACAACGTGGCCGATGCGTCGGCGCCGGCCGCCCATCGCGACGCCGCGCAATCGCGCGCCGCACGCTACGCCGCCGACGACCTGTACGCGCATTCGTGATCCCGCGCCGCGCTTGCCGCATGCAGGCGCGGCCGCTCGGGAGCACGTCACTTCAACGACACGATAAACAAGGGAGCATGACGATGGCCGGTTTGATGAAACGCGTTCTGGTATCCGCCGCGATGATCGGCGGACTGTTCGGTGCGGTCGCGGCGCAGGCCGCGCCGAAGGACGACCTGAAGGGCACCAACGTCGTGCTCGTGCACGGCGCATTCGCCGACGGGTCGAGCTGGAACCGCGTGATCCCGCTGCTCGAGGCGCGCGGGCTGCACGTGGTGTCGGTGCAGAACCCGCTGAGCTCGCTTGCCGACGACGCGGCCGCGACGAAGCGTACGATCGACGAACAGAAGGGGCCGGTCGTGCTGGTCGGCCATTCGTGGGCGGGCGTCGTGATCAGCGACGCGGGCAACGACGACAAGGTGAAGTCGCTCGTGTACGTCGCGGCGTTCGCGCCCGACAACGGCCAGTCGATCGCCGACGTCACGCAGGGGCTGCCGGCACCGTCATGGGCCGGCGAACTGCGCAAGGACGCCGGCGGTTTCGCGCGGCTGTCGGACAAGGCGATCGCGCAGGATTTCGCGCCGGATCTGCCGCCCGCGCAGCAGCGCATCGTTGCCGCGACCCAGGGGCCGTGGTATAGCGGGTGCATCTCGGAGAAGGTCGCGCAAGCCGCGTGGCATGCGAAGCCGTCGACGTTCGTCGTCGCGACGCAGGACCGGATGATCGATCCGAAGCTGCAGGAAGCGATGGCGAAGCGGATCGGCGCGACGGTCGCGCGCGTGAACGCGAGCCACGTCGCGATGCTGAGCCAGCCGAAGGCCGTGGCCGACGCGATCATCGCCGCCGCCGAGCGCGCGAAGCAGGATACGCAGTGAGCGAATGCGGCGCCGCGCTTTCGTGAGGAAGCGCGACGCCGCGCGTGATTGTGATGTCTTTTCACCAGGAGAAGTCATGACCGAACTCTGGCAACTGTCGGCAACCGAACTCGCAAAACGCGTGCGGCAGCGTGACGTGTCGGCGCGCGAAGTGGCGGACGCCGTGCTCGACCGTCTCGATGCGGTGAATCCGGCGATCAACGCGGTGGTCGAACATCGCCCCGACGACGTGCGGCGGCAGGCCGACGAAATCGATCGCGCCATCGCGCGCGGCGACGATCCGGGGCCGCTCGCGGGCGTACCCGTGACCGTGAAGATCAACGTCGATCAGGCGGGCTTTGCGACGACCAACGGCACGCGCCTGCAAGCAAACCTGATCGCGCATGCCGACAGCCCGGTGGTCGCCAACATCCGCAAGGCCGGCGGGGTGCTGCTCGGCCGCACCAATTCGCCGACGTTCGCGCTGCGCTGGTTCACGTCGAATCGCGTGCACGGTCACACGCGCAATCCGCGCAATCCGTCGCTGACGCCGGGCGGATCGAGCGGCGGGGCGGCGGCGGCCGTGGCAGCCGGGATCGGGCCGCTCGCGGTCGGCACCGACATCGGCGGCTCGGTGCGCTACCCGGCCTATGCGTGCGGCGTGCACGGGATCCGGCCGTCGCTCGGTCGCGTGCCGGCATTCAATGCGTCGTCGCCCGAGCGGGCGATCGGTGCGCAACTGATGTCGACGGCCGGGCCGATCGCGCGCACGATCGACGATCTCTCGCTCGCGCTGCGGGCGTTCTCCGCACCGGACCCGCGCGATCCGTGGCATGTCGCGGTGCCGTTCGACGGGCGCGCGGTGCCGAAACGCGCGGCGCTGTGCGTGCGTCCGCGCGGCCTGGAGGTCGTGCCCGAAGTCGAGGCCGCGTTGCACGATGCCGCGCGCCGGCTCGTCGATGCCGGCTGGGCCGTTGACGAGATCGACGATACGCCGCCGATGCGCGAGGCCGCGCTGCTGCAGGAACAGCTGTGGCTCGGGGATGGCTTCGACGCGCTGGCGAACGCGGTCGAACAGGACGGCGATCCGGGCGCGGCCGCGGTGATCGCCGCCGTGCGCGGCAAGGTGCGCGATTTGCCGGTCGACGTGATCAGCCGCGCGCTGGTCCGACGCACGACGTTGACGCGCGAGTGGCGGCTGTTTCTTGATGAATATCCGGTGTTGCTGCTGCCTGTTTCGTCGGAACTGCCGTTTCCGGACGATCTCGACCGGCAAGGGCCGGACGGCTTCGAACGCGTGTGGGAAGCGCAGCTCACGTTGCGCGCGCTGCCTGCGATGGGGCTGCCGGGGCTGGCCGTCACGACGTCGGTCGTGGATGGCGTGCCGGTGGGCGTGCAGGTGGTCGCCACGCATCATCGCGAGGATCTGTGTCTGCTCGCGGGACGCGATATCGAGGCGCGTGGCGTGCCGGTCGCGGTGGTCGACCCGGTGGTATGACTGCGATGAAGTCGGTGCGCTGGTGCGGGCCGTCATGAGGCTGGCGAGCTCGCCGAGTTCGCGCAGCCATGCGCCGTCGACCATCATCACCAGCGTGACGGCGCCCGTGCGTTGCGCGAACAGGCTGCCGCGCCGTTCCGGGCGCAGCAGCCGATCGTGGCCTGCGTCGTCCCGTGCGACCGGCATCACGACGGGCACCAGCGCACTGGCGTGCTCGGTGGTGGATCGCGAACCCATTCTAGTGAACGGATGCGCGCTCGCAAGTAAAAAGGTCGTAAAGGCGTGTGAGTCGCGCGTTACGTGCACTGCCATAGATGCGCGCTGGTGCGGCACGGTGCGCACCAGAACGTGTAGTTCGCGCCGCCGCTGCCCCACAGCCATTCGCCGCCGTCGACCTGCGGAAGCTGCGAATCGAGCTGCATCGCGAAGTGCATCGTGCGGCCGCAGTCGGGACAAGCGGGATACCACGCGGACTGCACCCACGACGGCGGACCGCCAACGCGGTTCAGGTTCTGCCGGTCGTTCGACTCGCCCCAGTCCTGCCGGGTCCATCGTGCAGGGGCGGCGAAGAGCGCGACGTCGGATTCGACGAAGGCTGCCGCCGGGTAGTCGGGCTCGATCGGGGCATCGTGCTGCTGCGACGGGTGAGCGATCGCGTGGCCCGAGTCGTCGTGCCGGTAGAACAGCGGGCCGTCGCTTTCCCAGCCGAGACAGGACAGGCACGTGTCGAACGACACGGGTGTCGCGCTGTCGATGCCGGCTTCGGCGGGTTGCGGCAGTGTCAGCAGCCGGTGCAACGGCTGATGACACAGGCCGCATCGATGCGGCGATACGCCGCCGAAGTGCGCGGTCGATCGAGGCGATTCGCCTGCACGCCAGGTCGCGTGATTCGCCTGGATTTCGCGTTTCCACTTCGGCATCGCGCGAAGCGCCGGTGCACGCAGCGTGCGTCCGAAGTCGACATGCAGCGGTGCATCGTCGTGCAATGCACGCAACGTGCCGTGCTCCAGCGTGTAGCCCGCGGACATGAGCGCGTTCGCGGCTTGCTCCGGATCGTCCGGGAACAGCCGGCCCGCTGCGTCGAGCACGGCTGCCGGTCGCCGCGAATGGAGCAGCGCGACGGCGCGTGCGCGTGCCGCATCGTCAAGGGCTGGGGCTTCCGCCAGCCGTTGGCGCCACGCATCGATCGTCGCGGGATCGAGCGCCCGCCACGCGTGTTCGGCGAGATACAGGCTCGGTGATCGCCGGGCGAGGGCCACGTCGAGCAGTGCGTCCCAATGACCGGCGAACACCTGTGGCGAGCGCAGCGCCACGCTCGACAGCACATTCGCGAGCCGCGCATTCCACGCGCCTTCGAGCACCCGTCGCCATGCTTCGGAGGCAACCTGATCGAACGCGGCGCCGTCCATCAGGTCGAGTGCGGCGTCGATGAACGTCGCATGCGGCAACGTGCGATCGAACGATGCGATCACCAGATCGACGAGTGCGGTCGGCTCTTCGCGCCGCAGCGCCAGCATCCGCGACATCGGGTCGTTGCCGGTCCAGCCGAGGCGTTCGTAGTCGTCAAGAATGGTTTGTGCGGTAGACATGGGAGCGGAACGGTGGGGGAACTTCATCTTACCCGAGCAAGGTAGCGGCTCCGTATACGGTCGATCCAAAGAAAAACGCGTGACGACTTTCGTCGCCACGCGTTTTCCGTCACTACATGATCAACGTTTTCACGCCAAGGACGGCGAGGGTATGGAGAACGTTGTAGCGACCGCTCGACGCGACGACGGCGACGACGACCATACGCGTTTCCCATCGCTGCGGCACAATCGCCCGGAGCACGCGCACGCCGGATGACTACAGGCGTGTCGCGCCATTTCCTCCGCCTTCCTCGTCAAGAGCACGTCCATGTCATCCCGCACTTATCTCGTCACCGGCGCGTCGCGCGGCATCGGCTTCGCGATCAGCACCACACTCGCCCGCCGCGGCCATCGCGTCGTCGGCCTCGCTCGCCATGCGCAGGGCGTCGACTTCCCCGGCGAATTGCTCGCGTGCGATCTCGCCGATATCGAGCAGACCACCGCGACGCTCGCGCGGATCGGCGCGAGCCACGACGTCGACGGCATCGTCAACAACGCCGGCATCGCGTTGCCGCAACCGCTCGGCAAGATCGATTTCGAGTCGCTGCAAGCCGTGTTCGATCTCAACGTGCGGGCCGCGATCCAGGTCACGCAGCACTTTGCCGATGCGATGAAGGCGCGCGGCCATGGACGCATCGTCAACATCTGCAGCCGCGCGATTTTCGGCAGCCTCGACCGCACCGCGTATTCCGCCGCGAAGAGTGCGCTGGTCGGCTGCACGCGGACGTGGGCGCTCGAACTCGCCGAACACGGCGTGACCGTCAACGCGGTCGCGCCCGGCCCGATCGAGACGGAACTGTTCCGCCAGACGCGGCCGGTCGGCAGCGAAGCCGAACGCAAGGTGCTCGCGACGATCCCGGCACGCCGGCTCGGCACGGCCGACGACGTCGCGGCCGCGACCGCATTCTTTCTGTCCGACGAAGCCGGTTTCGTCACCGGGCAGGTGCTGTCGGTGGACGGCGGCGGCAGCCTCGGCGGGCGCGGCTGACGCACGTCGGCGCGGGGCGCGGCGGACGACGCGCCGCGCATATTCCCCCACCCCGTTAGCATGTGACGAATCCGACTTTGGCCGTTGCGCGCGCGACGCTAAGATCGCCGATCCCGTAGATCGAGCGTCAACAAGAATGAAAAAGTCCGCGTCGCCGTTGCATGCTGTTCGTTTCCGTGTCGTTTGCGCCGCGATTGCCGGCGCGGTGTCGCTCGCGTCATGCGGCGGCGTCGACAGCAATCCGCCGCCGCAGGCCAGCGCGACGCCCCCGGCCAAGCGCCCGAACATCCTGTACATCATGGCCGACGATCTCGGCTATTCCGACATCCATGCGTTCGGCGGCGAGATCGACACGCCGAACCTCGACGCGCTCGTCGCGTCGGGCCGCATCCTGTCGAACCACCACACGGGCACCGTCTGCGCGATCACGCGCGCGATGCTGGTGTCCGGCACCGATCACCATCTCGTCGGCGAAGGCACGATGGGCGTGCCGACCGACGAGCGGCGCGGGCTGCCGGGCTACGAGGGCTACCTGAACGATCGCGCGCTGTCGTTCGCGCAACTGCTGAAGGACGCCGGCTATCACACGTATATCGCGGGCAAGTGGCACATCGGCTCGGGCATCGTCGGCAGCGCGACGGGCGGCGGGCAGACACCCGACCAGTGGGGTTTCGAGCGCAGCTACGTGCTGCTCGGCGGCGCGGCGACGAACCACTTCGCGCACGAGCCGGCCGGCTCGTCGAACTACACGGAAGACGGCCGCTACGTGCAGCCGGGCCAGCCCGGGCAACCGGGTGGCACGGGCGGCAGCCCGGCCGTGTTCTATTCGACCGATTTCTATACGCGGAAGCTGATCTCGTACATCGACGCGAACAAGCAGGACGGCAAGCCGTTCTTCGCGTACGCGGCCTACACGTCGCCGCACTGGCCGCTGCAGGTGCCTGATCCGTGGCTGCACAAGTACGCGGGCGTGTACGACGCCGGCTACGATGCGATCCGCAACGCGCGGATCGCGCGGCAGAAGGCGCTCGGCCTGATTCCCGCCGATTTCAAGCCGTTCGACGGGCTGCCGGAGACGACGGCGGCATCGCCCGCGACCGCGAACAACGGCACGGCCAGCGCGAAGTACATCAACGCGGTGCATTCGGCCGGGGACGGCTACGGCGACTACGGCCCCGGCAAGGTCGACAAGCTGTGGTCGAGCCTGTCGCCGGCCGAGCGCAAGGCCCAGGCACGCTACATGGAAATCTACGCGGGGATGGTCGAGAACCTCGACTACAACATCGGACTCCTGATCCAGCATCTGAAGGACATCGGCGAATACGACAACACGTTCATCATGTTCCAGTCGGACAACGGCGCGGAAGGCTGGCCGATCGATTCCGGCGCGGACCCGACCGCGACCGACACCGCGAACGCGCAGGAGCCGACCTATTCGGCGCTCGGCACCGACAACGGCAAGCAGAACGCGCAGCGCCTGCAGTACGGGCTGCGCTGGGCCGAAGTGAGCGCGGCGCCGTTCCGGCTCACGAAGGGCTATTCGGGCGAAGGCGGCGTGTCGACGCCGACGATCGTGCACCTGCCCGGCCAGTCGCAGCCGTTGACGACGCTGCGCGCGTTCACGCACGTGACCGACAACGCGGCGACCTTCCTCGCGATCGCGGGCGTCACGCCGCCGTCGCAGCCGGCGCCGCCGCTGGTGAACACGCTGACGGGCGTCGATCAGAACAAGGGCAAGGTGGTCTACAACAACCGCTACGTGTATCCGGTGACGGGCCAGTCGCTGTTGCCGGTACTCACCGGTTCGGCGACGGGCGAAGTGCATACGACGCCATTCGGCGACGAAGCGTATGGCCGCGCGTATCTGCGCAGCGCCGACGGTCGCTGGAAGGCATTGTGGACGGAGCCGCCGCTCGGCCCGCTCGACGGTCACTGGCAGCTTTACGATCTCGCGGCGGACCGCGGCGAGACGACCGACGTGTCCGCACGGAACCCGTCGGTGATCGGCACGCTGGTCGACCAGTGGAAGGCGTACATGAGCAACGTCGGCGGCGTCGAACCGCTGCGTCCGCGCGGCTACTACTGATCCCGGGAGCGACACGATGCGGCTCCGCTTCTGGACGATCGGCGCGGCGCTGGCCGCCACGCTGTTCGCCGCCGCGTTCGCGGTGGGTTACGCGAATCCGGCGGCGCCGGCAGGCGGCGCGTTCGACACGCCGAATCGCGGCCGCGCGCTCGCGCCGCTCGGTTCGGAGCGCGAGTGCAAGCGCTATTCGGGGCTGCCGGCGAAGTGGCGCGACGATCCGAAGGCGGGCATGGTGCACCTGCACGGCGGCGCGTTCGTGTTCGGCAGCACGCGCGGCTATGCGGACGAGCGTCCGGCCGGCGACGGCAAGATGCGTGTCGGCGGCTTCTGGATCGACCAGACCGACGTGACGATCGCGCAGTTCGCCGTATTCGTGCAGGCCACCGGTTACGTGACCGAGGCCGAGCAGCAGGGTGGCGCGGCGGTGTTCCATGTGCCGACGCGCGACGAGCTGAATGCACGCGACCTCGCGTGGTGGTCGTGGGTGAAGGGGGCGTCGTGGCGGCACCCGCGCGGGCCCGGCAGCGACGTGGACGGGCTCGGCAACCTGCCGGTAACGCTCGTCACGCAACGCGATGCGCTCGCGTATGCGCGCTGGCTCGGCCGCGACCTGCCGACCGAGGCCGAATGGGAATACGCGGGCAAGGCCGGCCGCGACGACACATCGCTCGATGCGGCGCCGCGCGACGCGAACGGCCAGCCGGCCGCGAACTACTGGCAGGGCGCGTTTCCGGTGCTCGATACGGCCGAGGACGGTCATGCGGGGCTGGCGCCCGTCGGCTGCTACGCGGCGAACGGCTTTCGTCTTTACGACATGATCGGCAACGCATGGGAATGGACGAAGGATCCGTACACGGGCCCGCATCAGTCGCATACGAACGGCGACACGGCAGCCGTCGCACCGCCGACGCGCCGGCACGATACGCCGATGGTCATCAAGGGCGGCTCGTTTCTGTGTTCGCGCGATTACTGCGTGCGCTATCGCGCGTCGTCGCGCGAACGGCAGGAAGCCGATCTCGGTGCGTCGCATATCGGATTCCGAACGATCCTGAGGGACGGGTCGTGACGACGGGCATCGGGCGATTCGTTGCAGCGTGGCTGTTCGCTGTGTGCGCGGTGATGCAGCAGGGTTCGGCGATGGCCGCCGAAGCCGCGGTGCCGGCCGTGCGCGTCGGCGTCACGCGCGGCGTGCATGCGCAGATCCTCGACGAAGTGAAGCGGGTGGCCGCCGCGCGCGGGCTCGGTGTCGACGTCGTCGAATTCGACGATGCGTCGCGCATCGACACGGCACTGGTCGACGGGCGGATCGACGCGGCCAGCTTCGAGGATGCGCAGCGCCTGAGCGCTACGCGCGCGGCGAAAGGCTATGCGCTGAGCGCCGTCGCGCCGACCGTCACGCTGCCGCTGGCGTTCTATTCGCGCAAGCTGAAGAACCTGAACGAACTGCAACCCGGCGCGACGGTCGCGCTGCCCGCCGATCCGCGCGGGATGGGGCGCGCGCTCGTGCTGCTGCAGAACGACACGCTGGTGACGCTGCGCGAAAAAGCCGGCCTGCGTGCGACGCTGCGCGACGTGACGGGCAACCGGCTCGCGCTGAAATTCGTCGCGCTGCGCGGCGACCGCCTTTACGCGGCGCTCGATACGGCCGCGTTCGTCGCGATCGACAGCGACGACGCGGCCCGCGCCGGGCTGCAGCCCGCCCGCGACAGCATCAGCCTCGAGGACGCCCGCTCGCCGTATGCGAACGTGCTCACGGTGCGCGACGCCGATCGCGCGAAGCCGTGGGTCGCGCAACTCGTCGCCGCGTATCACTCGGACGACGTCGCGCGCTTCATCCTCACGCGCTACCAGGATTCGGTGCGGCGTCCTTGGTAGACACCTACCCGCTTGCGTGCACCGCGTGCGGCCGGCTGTTGCAACAGCGCGCCGACGCTGTCGTTGCGCGAACTGTTCCGGCATCGGTATCGCTTCGTCGGCGCGTTGACGATCCGCCGCGTGCCGAAGCGGCGGATCGGCGAACGCTGGCGGGCGGGCGCGAGCATGCGCTCGATGCGGACGACGTCGCGGCGGCCGATGCGCTGGCCGACCGGCTGTTTCATCGCGGCGGCGGCGTGCAGGGCGAATGGCTCGCGCTGACGCTGCAAGGCTACGACTATCCGTCGCTGGGCCGTTGCGCGGCGCTCGCCGACGACGGCCGCTGCGGCGTGCACGCGAACAAGCCGCCGGTCACGCGGCCGCGCCGGTTTCTCCTGGCGTCGCCGGTTCGTGCGCCGCGCGCTCCCAGATCGGGAACGTCGCGTTCTGGATCGACGTCTGCGCGTCGATGACCTTGCGGTGGTCGATGCCGGGCAGGTCGAGCAGCCGGTCGACCGCGGCCTTCGCGCCTTCGGCATCCTGCGGGAAGGCACACGCGAATTGCTGGTTCGTATCGAACAGAATCCACCAGACATCCGACGCGAACGGCCCCTGGTCGTTGGTTTCGATCACGATCGCGCCGAGATCGGCGAGCGCGATGCCGCGCGTCGCCCCGGTTCCGTCGGTCGCTTCGATGCGCGTATCGGTTGCCGTCACGGTCCAGCCGCTTTGCCGGGCAGGCGGCCGGGGCGATGACGGCGCGGCATTCGGCCGGGCCGGGCTGCCGGTGCCGGTGACAGCGCCGTTCGGTACGACCCCATCCATGGCCCCGACGGCACGGCTCGGCGTCACGCCATCCTGCCGTTTGAGCCCGTCGATCCACGGCAGCGCGGCGGCGCCGACCATCGCCGCGATCCACAGGTAGTACCCGGCCCCGAACGTGCGGATCGTTTCGTAGTTCGCGTCGGTCGGGATCGTATGCCAGCCGAGCGCGAAGACCACGACCACGGCCAGCAGCGCCGACACGGTACGGCTCGGCCGCAGCAGCGCGACCACGAGTAGCGGATTGCCGAGCCACGCGAATTGGAGGTCGAGGATCGCGAGCGGCCCGAGCGCGAGCACCGTGTAGCCGCGCCACCAGCTCACGGCGCCGGCCGCATTCGGCGGTTCGGCCGCGACGGGCAGCAGCAGCGACGCGACATACAGCGCGACGATCACGACGCGCGCGAGGTTCAGGCGGGACGGAGCGGAGCGAATCTGCATGTTGCCTTCTTGTGGTGCACGATCATGCGAAGCGACGAATGCCGGACGGCCGGGCCGTCATTCACGATGCACGGCGCCGAGATGGCGACGCGCCGAACGCGATTGTGGGCGATTCGCGCGGCGATGTCGAACGCGCGTCGTTCGCCGCTGCACAATCAAAGCGCTTCGACCAGCAACCGCGTGCTCTTTTCGCAATACTCATGACATGCCGCCCGCGCGGCGATCGACGCACCGTGCACGAACCGCGGCGCGTCCGCCCGTCGCGACATCGACACGACGATCGACGGCGGCGACGGCTGCAGCGGCAGTTCGACGACTTCGCCGCTTTCGATTAGCGCATCGACGAACAGCACCGGAATCGCGGCGACGCCGAAACCGTCGCGCACCAGTTGCACGATCACCGAGATCGATGGCGACCCGGTAATGCGCGTTTCCGACAGCGGCACGCCGTGTGCATGCGCGAGCGTGCGGACGATGTCTTCCAGCGCGCGATGGGGCGCGGTGCCGCGCCCGTAGGTGAGGATCGGCTGGCGCAGCACCTGCCGCGCGAGGCCGGTGCGCGTGTTCGGCAGCAGCCCGGCGCGCGCGATCCAGCGCACCGGGTAGTTCGCGAGCGCGTCGCACACGACCGACGCCTCGTCGCTGCCCTCGACGCGGATGATCAGGTCGAGCTCGCCGGCCATCAGCCGGCGCTGCAGCACGACGCTGACGTCGACGGTCAGGTCGATTTCCAGTTGCGGATAGTCGGCCGCGAGCCGCCGCATATAGTGCGGCAGCCAGCTGTGCACGACCGTCTCGATCACGCCGAGCCGCAGCTTGCCGCCCAGTGCACGCTCGCCGGAGGCGGCGGCCTGCAGTTCCTGCGTCGCCTCGACCACGGCTTTCGCATAGCCGAGCAGGTATTCGCCGTTCGGCGTGAGCCGGAACGCGCGGCTGTCGCGATCGACGAGGACAGTGTGCAGCTCGTCCTCGAGCGCTTTCAGGCGCTGCGAGATCGCGGCCGGCGTCGCATGCAGCGCTGCCGCGGTCGTGCGGAAGTTGCGCAGCTTCGCGAGCATGACGAAGGTTTCGAGAAAACGCGTATTCATGGCGGTCGGACGAGCAATGGATGCGCAGCTTGCCGGCGACGAAAAGTGAACGGGACCGGGGAAAACCCGCAGGCTCGTTAAGAAATTCTATACAACGGGCGCAAAAAAACTCGTTGGCGACAAAATTTTTTCCTTTCTATTCTTCGCCATATCCGATGACACACCACCGTCATCGCCCCGCCATCCCGATTTGCGACCGACCATCATGACGCCTTCCGAATTCCGCCAGTCCGTGCGCCGCGGCGCGTTCCGCGGCCCGACCGCAGGCCATTGCGGCCCGTTTGCCCAGGCGAACCTCGCGATCCTGCCCGACGCGTACGCGCACGATTTCCTGCGCTTCTGCCAGGCGAACCCGAAGGCCTGCCCGCTGCTGGGCGTCGGCGAACCGGGTGCGTTCCGGATCGCCGCGCTCGGCGAGGATCTCGACATCCGCACCGACGTGCCGCGCTACAACGTGTATCGCGACGGCCGCCTGACCGAGCAGGCCGAATCGCTGGAAGCGCTGTGGCGCGACGATTTCGTCGTATTTGCGATCGGCTGCTCGTTCTCGTTCGAGGACATGCTCGCCCGCGAAGGGATCGGGCTGCGCCACGTCGAGGAGGGTCGCAACGTGCCGATGTACCGCACGTCGATCCCGAACCGCCGCGCGGGGATCTTCGGCGGCCAGCTCGTCGTGTCGATGCGGCCGCTGCGCGGCGCCGACGCGATCCGCGCCGTACAGATCACGAGCCGGTTCCCGGGCGTGCACGGCGCGCCGATCCATATCGGCCATCCGCGGGAACTGGGCATCGAGGATCTGGACGCGCCCGAATTCGGCGACGCGGTGACGATCCGCGACGGCGAGCTGCCGGTGTTCTGGGCGTGCGGCGTGACGCCGCAAACCGCGCTGATGGACGCGAAGCTGCCGATCGCGATCGCGCATACGCCCGGCCACATGCTGATGACCGACATCACGAACGCGTCGCTCGCCGTGTTCTGACCCGGCCGGCCCCGCACGCGACGCACCTTCGACAGACACACCGCACCCCACGCCATTCGATCGGCGCACAACGACAGGAGCATCACCATGGAAAGCAAGACCCTCGCGGCGCCCGCCGCCGAGCCCGCGAGCCGCGAGCGCAGCGGCCTGTTCTCGTGGTACGCGGATGCGCAGCCGCGCGAACGCCGCGCGTTCTGGAGCTGCAAGGTCGGCTACATGCTCGACGGGATGGACACGCAGATGCTGTCGTTCGTGATCCCGACGCTCGTCGCGACCTGGGGCATCACGCTCGCCGACGCCGGCTTCATCGGCACGGTCACGCTGCTCGCGTCGGCGCTCGGCGGCTGGATCGCCGGCATCCTGTCCGACCGCATCGGCCGCGTGCGCACGCTGCAGCTCACGGTGCTGTGGTTCGCGGTGTTCACCGCGCTGTGCGGGCTCGCGCAGAACTACCACCAGCTGCTGGCGGCGCGCGCGCTGATGGGCTTCGGCTTCGGCGGCGAATGGACGGCCGGCGCGGTGCTGATCGGCGAGGTGATCCGCGCGCGCGATCGCGGCAAGGCGGTCGGCCTCGTGCAGTCGGGCTGGGCGATCGGCTGGGGGCTGTGCGCGCTGCTGTATGCGCTGCTGTTCTCCGTGCTGCCGGCCGAGCAGGCCTGGCGCGCGCTGTTCCTCGTCGGACTCGCGCCCGCGCTGCTGGTCGTCGCGATCCGCCGCTACGTGAAGGAGCCGGACGTCTACGAGAAGGAGAAGGCCGCGCAGGCGAAGGTGACCGACGCGCCGCGCCTCACCGAGATCTTCGCGCCGAAGCTGATCACGACGACGCTGCGCGCGGCGCTGCTGACGACCGGCGCGCAGGGCGGCTACTACGCGATCACGACGTGGTTGCCGACCTTCCTGAAGACCGAACGGCACTTGACGGTGATGGGCACCGGCGGCTATCTCGCGATGATCATCTTCGGTTCGTGGGTCGGCTACCTGACGAGCGCGTATCTGACCGACCGCCTCGGCCGCAAGCCGAACTTCATCCTGTTCGCGGTCGGCTCGATGGTGATCGCGTTCGCGTACACGTCGCTGAACCTGACCAACGCGTCGATGCTGTGGCTCGGCTTCCCGCTCGGCTTCTTCGCATCGGGCATCTTCTCGGGGATGGGCGCGTTCCTCACCGAATTGTTCCCGACCCGCGTGCGCGGCTCCGGCCAGGGCTTCTGCTACAACGTGGGCCGCGCGATCGGTGCGCTGTTCCCGTTCCTGATCGGCGCGCTGTCCAAGCAGTACGGGCTCGGCACGAGCATCGGCCTCTTCGCGGTCGCCGCCTACGGCGTGGTGATCGTCGCCGCGCTGACGCTGCCCGAGACCCGCGGCCGCGAACTCGACGCCGCCTGACCGACGGCAGCCGCGGGGCGTCCGGCCCCGCGTTTTTCTTTCCCTTTCATCGACACCGTGACGCGGCGCGCGACGCGCGCCGTGCGGCGGCGCTCGTCCCTCGAATCAACGACGCATCGACCGACATCATGACTGACCGACACCTTTCCTCCGTTCCCTCCGACGCCGCACGCTGGCAATTCTGGATCGACCGCGGCGGCACGTTCACCGACATCGTCGCGCGGCGGCCCGACGGCACGCTCGTCACGCACAAGTTGCTGTCGGAGAACCCCGAGCAGTATCGCGACGCGGCCGTGGCCGGCATCCGCCACCTGCTCGGCCTCGCGGCAGGCGAGCCGATCACGCCCGCGCAGGTCGACATGGTGAAGATGGGCACGACGGTCGCGACCAACGCGCTGCTCGAACGCAAGGGCGAACGCACCGCGCTCGCGACCACGCGCGGCTTTCGCGACGTGCTGCGCATCGCTTACCAGAACCGGCCGCGCCTGTTCGATCTCGACATCGTGCTGCCCGATGCGCTGTACGAGACGGTCGTCGAGATCGACGAGCGCGTCGGCGCGCACGGCGACGTGGTCGTGCCGCTCGATGTTCAGGGTGCCGAAGCGTCGTTGCGCCGCGTGTTCGACAGCGGCGTGCGGGCGCTCGCGATCGTCCTGATCCACGGCTATCGCCATACCGCGCACGAACGCATGCTGGCGGCACTCGCGCGCCGCATCGGCTTCACGCAGGTGTCGGTGTCGCACGAGGTGTCGCCGCTGATGAAGATGGTGTCGCGCGGCGATACGACCGTGGTCGACGCGTACCTGTCGCCGATCCTGCGCCGCTATGTCGAGCAGGTCGCGCACGAGATGCCGGGCGTGAACCTGCAGTTCATGCAGAGCAGCGGCGGGCTCACGCGCGCCGATGCGTTCCAGGGCAAGGACGCGATCCTGTCGGGCCCGGCCGGCGGCATCGTCGGGATGGTGCGCGCGGCGCGCGCGGCCGGCTTCGAGCAGGTGATCGGCTTCGACATGGGCGGCACGTCGACCGACGTGTCGCACTACAACGGCGAATTCGAGCGCGTGTTCGAGACGCAGGTGGCCGGCGTGCGGATGCGCGCGCCGATGATGAGCATCCATACGGTCGCGGCCGGCGGCGGCTCGGTGCTCGGTTTCGACGGCGCGCGGCTGCGCGTCGGGCCCGAATCGGCCGGCGCGAACCCGGGGCCGGCCGCGTACCGGCGCGGCGGCCCGCTGACGGTGACCGACTGCAACGTGATGCTCGGCAAGATCCTGCCCGATCATTTCCCGCGCGTGTTCGGCCCGCATGCGGACCAGCCGCTCGACCGCGACGGTGTGGTCGCGAAGTTCGCGGCGCTCGCCGACGAGATCCACGCGGCGACGGGCCGGCGCGAGACGCCCGAGGCGCTCGCCGAAGGGTTCCTGGAGATCGCGATCGGCAGCATGGCGAACGCGATCAAGAAGATTTCCGTGCAGCGCGGCCACGACGTGTCGCGCTACGTGCTGACGACGTTCGGCGGCGCGGGCGGCCAGCACGCATGCGGCGTGGCCGATGCGCTCGGCATGACGCAAGTGTTCGCGCATCCGCTCGCGGGCGTGCTGTCCGCATACGGGATGGGCCTCGCCGACCAGACCGCGATGCGCGAGCGCGCGGTGGAAGCCGTGTTGTCCGACGAATCGCTGCCGGCGCTGAACGCGGCGCTCGACCGGCTGGCCGACGAAGCCATCGGCGCGCTGCTCGAACAGGGCGTGCCGCCGGAGCGCATCGCGACCGAGCGGCGCGTGCATCTGCGCTACCAGGGCACCGATTCGGCGCTCGACGTGCCGGCCGGCTCGGTCGCGGCGATGCAGCAGGCGTTCGAAACCGCGTACCGGCAGCGCTACGCGTTCCTGATGCCAGGCACGCCGCTCGTCGCCGAGCTCGCGTCGGTCGAGGCGATCGGCCGCTCGGACGCGCCGGTCGACATCGCGCCGCTGGCGCCGCGCGACGCGGGTGCGGCGGCGCAAGCGCGCACGGCCGTGCGCTTTTATTCCGGCGGCCAGTGGCACGACGCGGCGCTGGTCGTGCGCGACACGCTGCGCGCCGGCGACGCGATCGACGGCCCCGCGATCGTCGCGGAGAAGAACGGCACGACCGTCGTCGAGCCCGGCTGGCGCGCGGAGATGACCGCCCAGGGCAATCTCGTGCTGAAGCGCACGACGCCGCTGCCCACGCGCCGCTCGCTCGGCACCGACGCCGATCCGGTGCGGCTCGAGATCTTCAACAACCTGTTCATGTCGATCGCCGAGCAGATGGGGCTGCGGCTGCAGAACACCGCGTACTCGGTGAACATCAAGGAGCGGCTCGACTTCTCGTGCGCGATCTTCGACGGCGACGGCAACCTGATCGCGAACGCGCCGCACATGCCCGTGCACCTCGGCTCGATGGGCGAGAGCATCCGCACGGTGATCGAGCGCAACCGCGGCCGCATGCGCGACGGCGACGTGTTCATGCTGAACGACCCGTACCACGGCGGCACGCACCTGCCGGACGTGACGGTCATCACGCCGGTGTTCGCGGACGGCGCCGACGCGCCGCTGTTCTACGTCGGCTCCCGCGGCCACCATGCGGACATCGGCGGCACGACGCCGGGCTCGATGCCGCCCGATTCGACCCATATCGACGAGGAAGGCGTGCTGATCGACAACTGGCAGCTCGTGTCGGCCGGCGTGCTGCGCGATGCCGAGACGCGCGCGCTGCTGGCATCCGGCCGCTATCCGGCGCGCAACGTCGAGCAGAACATGGCCGACCTGCGCGCGCAGGTCGCCGCGAACCAGAAGGGCGTCGACGAGCTGCGCCGGATGGTCGCGCAGTTCGGCCGCGACGTCGTGCTCGCGTTCATGACGCACGTGCAGGACAACGCCGAAGAAGCCGTGCGGCGCGTGATCGGCGCGCTGCAGGACGGCGCGTACCGCTACCCGCTCGACAATGGCGCGGAGATTCGCGTCGCGATCCGCGTGGACCGCGCGGCGCGGTGCGCGGAGATCGATTTCACCGGCACGTCCGCGCAGCTCGACAACAACTTCAACGCGCCGAAGGCCGTCTGCATGGCCGCCGTGCTGTACGTGTTCCGCACGCTGGTCGGCGACGACATCCCGCTGAACGCCGGCTGCCTGAAGCCGCTGACCGTGATCGTGCCGGTCCGCTCGATGCTGAACCCCGAGTACCCGGCGGCCGTCGTGTCGGGCAACGTCGAGACGTCGTCGGCGATCACCAACGCGCTGTACGGCGCGCTCGGCTGCGTCGCGTCGAGCCAGGGAACGATGAACAACTTCACATTCGGTAACGATCAATACCAGTACTACGAGACGATCGCGGGCGGCAGCGGCGCGGGCGACGGCTTCGCGGGCGTCGCCGCGGTGCAGACACACATGACGAACTCGCGGCTCACCGATCCCGAGGTGCTCGAATGGCGTTACCCGGTGCGGCTCGATTCGCACCGGATCCGCGCCGGCTCGGGCGGCGGCGGGCGCTGGCGCGGCGGCGACGGCGCGGTGCGGCGGATCCGCTTCCTCGAGCCGATGACCGCGTCGATCCTGTCGAACAACCGGATCCACGCGCCGTTCGGCGCGGCGGGCGGCGAAGCCGGCGCGCTCGGCCGCAACACGATCGAGCGGGCGGACGGCACGGTCGAGTCGCTCGACCACATCGGCCGCGCGCAGATGGCGCCGGGCGACGTGTTCGTCGTCGAAACGCCGGGCGGCGGCGGCTACGGCGCGGCAGGCTGAGTCGCGCCCCGGCGCGGACGCTCCGCGCCGGGGCGGGTGGCGCATATTGCAACGAACTGGGGAATAAAGACGCGCATTCACGCGCAAACGGAATCAAAAAGCAGCGGAAACGCGGCTCGCGGCAGCCGATTCGACCCTGCCGTCGCGGCCTCGCCAAAGATCAGGCCCCATATCGATGGATCGGCCTCGAATGCCCGCCCGGCGGGCGCCGGGCGGCCACGCCGCCGTCGATGTGCACTGCACCTTGCGCGCATTCGCAATGCGGCTAATCATGAAAAGTCCGTCTTGCCAATCGAGTCCCGATTCCTTGACACAATTCTCTAAATGTGAGTGCCAATCTTCATTGTCATTTGATAAGATGGCTCTCATTCGTAAGGCAGATCTCATCATTCGTAAGGCAGAACCTGCGCGCATCACGCGCGAACGCCGGTCGCATCAGCTGCAAACAAGGACGGGACGAGGCCGCTGTCATGGCAATCGCGGCTGCCCTGCCGGGTAGGCGCGCCGCGCGGCCCGGGAAGGCGGCGGGGTCACTCGCCTCCGTCTACACTGTGCGTTTTTTTTGGATCGGGGCGTGTCCATGGATGACGAAAACGATAGCGCGGTGCTCGAGGCGCACGTCGGTACGCGCAGCCCCTGCTGGCGTCTCGGCAGCGACAGCAATGCACTCGAACTGGCCGCGGTCCGCGGCCTGACCAACGTCGCGGTCGCGCTGACGGTCGAACAGGCTGCGCGCATCCGCGCGCTGACCGGCGTCACGTCGCACCTCGTGCTCGAAATCGTGCTGTTCGGGAGTCCGGTCAGCCTCCATCTCGTCGGCAGGAAGGTCAATACGGTCGACTGGGCCGGCACGGCGTCCGCCTATTCCGATACCGAGTCCGTCGCCGGCGATCTGTCGCACGGGCTCGCGTTCGCCGAGCAGGTCGTGTCGGAAGTGAATTCGCTCGTCGTGATCCTCGACCGCAACGGGATGGTGCAGCGCTTCAACCGCCTGTGCGAGGAAGTGACGGGCAAGCGCGAGGTCGACGTGATCGGCCGCAGCGCGTTCGAGCTGTTCATGAGCCCGGAGCAGGGTGCGCAGTCGCGCACCAACATCACGGGCTTCTTCGCGAGCAACCAGCCGTTCGCGGTCGAGCGCTACATCAACACGGTCAACGGGCCGCGCCTGTTCCAGTTCCGCAACAAGTTCGTGCAGAGCGGCAGCGGCGTCGAAGAGCAGTTCCTGATCTGCTCGGGCATCGACATCACCGAGGAGCGCAACGCGCAGCACCGGCTCACCGAGCTCGCGAACACCGACGTGCTCACCGGGTTGCCGAACCGCCACGCGATCAGCGAGCGCATCCATGCGGCGATCGCGCAGGAGGACGCCAATACGCACGGCCAGGTCGGCATCCTGTTCCTCGATCTCGACAACTTCAAGCGCGTCAACGATCACTACGGGCACATCACCGGCGACCGCCTGCTGCAGGACGTGTCGGCGATCATCAGCGGCTGCCTGCCGTCCGGCGCGACGCTCGCGCGGCTCGGCGGCGACGAATTCCTCGTGCTGTTCGAACACGGCACGCGCCCGCTGCTCGAGGCGACCGCGCAGATCATCCTCGAACGGCTGCGCACGCCGATCCATCTCGGGCTGATGGAGGTCTACACGAGCTGCTCGATCGGCATCGCGATGTATCCGCAGCACGGCGATTCGCTGGAGACGCTGATCCGCTGCGCCGACACCGCGATGTACGTCGCGAAGGAGGAAGGCAAGCATACGTATCGCGTGTTCTCGCTCGAGATGAACCAGAAGGTCGCGAAGTACATGTGGCTCGACACGAACCTGCGCAAGGCGCTCGAGGAAGAGCAGTTCGTGCTGTACTACCAGCCGGTCGTCGACATCGCGACGGGCGACGTGCATGCCGTCGAGGCGCTGATCCGCTGGCAGTCGCCCGATCGCGGCCTCGTCGCGCCGATCGAGTTCATCCGTTTCGCGGAAGAGTCGGGGCTGATCGCGCCGCTCGGGCGCTGGGTGATGCGCACCGCGGCCGCGCAGGCCGCCGCGTGGAAGGCGAAGGGGCTCGGCATCCGGATCGCGGTGAACGTGTCCGCGCGGCAGTTGCAGGACATGAACATCGTCCACCAGTTCGCGTCGATTCTCGACGGCGCGGGGCTGAAGCCCGGCCTGCTCGACATCGAGCTGACCGAGAGCTGCTTCATCGAGGACGAGGAGGCGGCCATCGGGCTGATGCGGCAGTTCCGCCAGCTCGGCGCGGAGATCCATCTCGACGATTTCGGCACCGGCTATTCGTCGCTGTCGCAGTTGTCGCGTCTGCCGCTCGACGCGATCAAGCTCGATCGCACCTTCATCACGGCCATCGACCGCAATCCGCGCTCGCAGGCGCTGGTGCGCTCGGTCGTGTCGCTCGCGAAGGCGCTGAATTTCGCGGTGGTCGCCGAAGGCGTCGAAACGCATGCGGAAGCCGAATTCCTCAAGCAGCTCGACGTCGATCACGCGCAGGGCTACTACTACGCGCGGCCGATGCCGGCGCAGGCGTTCGAGGCGTGGCTCGCGGAGACGAGAAAGCTCAGGCTGATCGCCTGAGCGTCGTTCCTGAAAAAGGCGCCGCCGGCCATCGGCGGCGCCCGTCGCATTACACCGTGCGCAGCTTCGACACGCGCCGGTTCTGCAGCATCACCAGGCGTTCCATGTACGCGAGATCCTTCGGCTCGATCGTGAACGCCGCATGCACCCACGCTTCCGTGATGTCCATCAGCTCCGAGCGCGACAGCTGGAACACGCGTTCGCGGGCGCGCAGCATCGCGCGGATGCCGTTCAGCTTCGGCTTCGCCACGTCGATGAAGGTGCGCGTCGCCAGATACGCATCACCGGCATCGAACGTCTCGTCGATCAGCCCCTGATCTTCGTACCACTCGGCCGCATGCGCTTCGCCGGTCGCGATCAGCGATTCCGCGAGGCCGCGGTTCGCCTTGCGCGCGACGAGCGAATAGCCGCCCATGCCCGGGAACAGGTTGAACGCGATCTCGGGGAACCCGAGTTTCACGCCCTTCTGCGCGAGCACGTAGTGATGCGCGAGCGCGGCCTCGAAGCCGCCGCCGAGCGCGCTGCCCTCGACCATCGCGATCGAGATCGCGCCGGTGCCGAAGCCCGTGTAGATCTCGTACACGCCGTCGATGCACGAGCGCGCGTAGGCCATCAGTTGATCGCGCCGGCCGCTGCGGATCGCGTCGACGAAGAAGCTCAGGTCGCCGCCGACGTTGAACAGCTCGGGGACGAGCGAGCCCGTCACCCAGAAGTCGAACGTGAGGCCCGAGTCGCGTGCGACGCGCGCGAGATGGATGATGTCGGTGACGAGTTGTTGGTTGAAACACGGCCGCGGCTCCGATCGCAGCATCATCCACATGACATTACGGCCTTCTTCGTAGAAGGCGGTCAGTTGCGAGAGTTCGCCGGCTTCGTAAAACGGGCGGCATGCCGGATGAGATTGGAGTTGCATGGTATGTCCTCGTGAGTTGTGGTTTTTGACGCGCGCCGCGCCAGGCGCCATGCGGGAATCGGGTCGCCTGCATGGCGCCTGGCGCGAGGCATCGCCATTGTTGCCCGCGCACAAATGTCGAATTGCGGGGAAAAACGCACGACCGGGACGCCGGCGCGGATCGTGTTCGGGCGAAGCGACGGGGGGCGACGGACGGCGGAACGAGGCGCCGAGGTCGGCGGGTCGGAGGGGGCGGGCGCGGGGCGCGGCGGCGACGACGCGGCCAGCGTCGCCGGTCGCTGACGCGCCGAAAACGGCGTCCTGACGCCGATCAGCGGTTGCGGGTTCGGGCGACCGGCGTGGGGGCGGCTCGTCTCGCCGGGAGCGCGAGGGATCGCGCGGCGCGCATGGCCGCGCGGTGTCGATCGGTTCCGGATGCTGCCGCATCGAGATGCCGCGTCGTCGGCAAGGTGCCGAATCCGCTCACACCCAGCCACGCGAGCGCAGTCACGCGGTTAACCGATGTCGAAAGCGCCGTCGATCGGCACGATGGCTCCTTCCCGATGGCGCGGCTTGACGCTCGCCGGCACGTCGCCCACACTGGCTCGCACGACGGCCCGCGTGCGGGTGGCGCGGGCGGCCGTCATGCACGCGTCACGCGGGACGACTTCCGCACGGCGCGCGGCGCCGACGTCCGGCAACGAACGCGCGGAGAACTTCGACGTGGTGCGTTTTCCTTCCCGATGGACCGCCTGCCTGTTCGCGTGCGCCATGGCGTTCGGCGCGGGTACGGCCGTGGCCGACACGGGCGACGCGGACCCTTTGCATGACATGCCCGACGCGGCGGATGCCGCGCCCGTCACGCTCGTCAGCGACGTCCACGAATTCGTGATCCAGCACGACGGTTCGCTCGACGAGCACGACGATTCGACGCTGCGCGCGAACGACGCGAACGGCATCGACGCGGTCGCGCAGCGCTACGTGTGGTTCGACAAGAATCTCGAGAAGGTCGAGCTGCTCGCGGCCGAGACGATCGATCGCGACGGCGTCGCGCATCCGGTCGGCGCGGACGCCATCCGCGACGTGCAGGAGCCGCGCTCGGCCGGCGCGCCGACGTTCCAGGACGGGCTGCTGCGCACCGTCGTGTTCCCCGGCGTCGAGGCCGGGTCGAGCACCCGCGTCGCGTTCCGCAAGACCCGCACGAAGCCGGTCAATCGCGGCTACTTCGGCTACACCGTCGAGCCGTCGCGCGAGCCGGTCGACAGCCAGCGGCTGATCTTCGACCTGCCGGCCGACATGCCGCTGTATGCGGATGCGCGCGGCTACGTCGCGCTGCCGCCCGTCACGGCGAACGGCCGCACGCGCTACGAATTCGACTACCGGCATGGCGCGTACGATCGCATCGAGCGCGGCGCGGTCGGCTACCCGACCTACGGCGACCGGCTCGTCGTGTCGACGCTGCCCGACTACGCGGCGTTCGCCGCGCGCTACCGCAACGCCGCCGTCGACCCGAGCGCGAACGATCCGGCGGTCGTGCAACTGGCGCGCGCGCTCACGGCGAATGCCGCCGATCCGCGCGACAAGGCGCGCATCCTGTACGACTGGGTGCAGGCAAACGTGCGCTACGTCGGGCTGTTTCTCGGCGAAACGGCCGCCGCGCCGCATCGCGTGACCGACATCCTGCGCAACCGCTACGGCGACTGCAAGGATCACGTCGCGCTGTTCGGCGCGTTGCTCGCGGCGGTCGGCATTCGGAGCGAGCCGGTGCTGATCAATCTCGGCGCGGTGTACACGCTGCCGTCGGTGCCCGGCTACGGCGGCGGCGCGATCAATCATGCGATCACGTGGCTGCCCGATCTCGCGCTCTACGCGGATACGACGACGGCCGGCATCGCGTTCGGCTACCTGCCGCCGATCGTGATGGATCGCCCGGCGCTGCTCGTCGATACGGGCGTGCTGTCGCGCACGCCGGCCACGCAGCCGCGCGCCCGCACCGCGCGGATCGCGATCGATGCCGCGCAGCCGGGCGCCGCGCGTGTTCAGGCGTATGTGCGGGACGACGGCTGGACCGCCGAACTCGAACGCAACCTGTTTCGCCGCGCGCCGCGCGACCGCATTGCGCAACTGGCGAACGAGCGCTTGCGGCAAAGCGGCCTGCGCGGCCGCGCGCAACTGTCGACCAGCGACCGGCGCGTGACCGACGGGCCGTTCGACGTGACCGTGACCGGCACGCTCGATCATGTCGTGTGGCCGGACGGCACGACCGCGTTGCCGGCGCTGTCGAGCCTGACGGGCGGTATCGCGACGCAGGTCGAGACGTGGCTGGCCGAGCCCGTCCGCACGCAGCCGTGGGGCTGCATCGGCGGCACGTTCGACGAGACCGGCCAGATCGCGCTGCCGGCGGGCGTGGTCCTGACCGACCTGCCGACCGATGCGGCCGTGCACGACCGCTTCGTCGATTTCACGTCCCATTACGTGTTCGATGCGGCCGCGCGCGTCGTGCAGGTCACGCGGCGGATGAACGCGGATTTCGGCCGTCAGGTGTGCACGCCGGACGAGTTCGCGGCGCTGCGCGCGTCGCTCGAGCGCATCGAGCGCGACACGCAGGCGCAGATCGTCGTGCGGGCGAAACAGCGTTGAGCGGCGCGGGCACGGCATTCGCTCCGAACCGGCGAGTGAGCGCCATTGCCGACGCGCAGGAGGACATCATGACGGAACGGGATCACGAGATCGCCGAACTCTCGAAGGAATTGCTTGGCAGGATCGTGCAAGGCACGGTCGCGGCCGGTGCGGCAGTCGATGTGGAGCAGTGCGCGGCGCTCGCCGTGCAGTGCGCGACGGCGCTCGTCGACAGGCTCGACGCGTTGAAGTGATGCAGGGCGGCGCGGCGGCGCGCGTCGGGCGTTACGCTTCGGCGGGCACGTCGCCGTCCGCGCGCACGGCACCCGGCGGCTTGCCGACCACGCGCTTGAACGCGCGGCTGAACGCGGCGAGCGAACCGTAGCCGAGCCGGTACGCGACCGCTTCGATCGTCTCGCCCTCGCGCGCGATCCACTGCGCGGCGAGCCGCATCCGCAGCTCGGTCAGGTAGCGCACGGGCGTCATCCCGGTCGCCGCGAGGAAGCGCTCGGCGAACACCGAGCGCGACACGCCCGCTTCGGTCGCGAGCTCCGCGACGCTCCAGTTGCGGCCTGGGTCGCGATGCAGCGCGACGATCGCGCGGCCGAGCTTCGGCTCGCGCAGCGCTTGGACCCAGCCGGTCGCGTCGCCGCATCCGCACTCGACCCAGCCGCGCACGATGAACGCGGCGACCACGTCCGCGAGCCGCGCGAGGATGCCCGCGAAGCCCGCGCGCGCCGTGCACGCTTCGCGCTCCATCGCGTCGAGCATCGGGCGGATTTCCGGGTAGCGGGCAAGCAGCGTGCCCACGTGCATGAACGCGGGCATCGTGCCGACCAGCGGCTGCATGCCGCCGAGGTCGAGTTCCATGCACGCGCTGAAGATCAGCGCATCGCCGGCGCCCGGCTCCGTCGTCGCGCAGGTCGCGGGCGACACGCCGGCCGACGCCACCGACGCGACCGTATCGCAGATCTTCGCGATCTCGAAGCCGTTGATCTCGCGGCACGGCACGTCCGGATCGGACACCAGCGCGTGCATGCCGCCGTGCGGCAACAGGATCGCGTCGCCGGCCTCGAGCCGCATCGTCTCGCCCGACGCGTCGCGCAGCAGCACCGGCCCGCGCACGACGAAATGGAACTGCGCGCGGCCCGGCGCATGGCCGAAATTCAGCCCGAACGGCCGCGCGACCTGGATGCGGCGGTACTGGACGCCGCTCAGGCGCATCCCCAGCAGCAGTTCGCTGACGAGGTCGTGCGCGTCGGGAATTGGGGGCAGAAGGGGATCGGGCATAGCGAGATACGGACGTTCGATCAACAAGAACGGATTGTATGTCATAGACCGTCCTGTCGCTGTTCCTTACGATACGCCCTCGTCAGTACTTTCCCTAACCGACACGGAACCCCGCATGAATCCCGGAATCTCCTCGGCCGCCTCGACGGCGGCCCCCCGCGAACCGGCCTGGGGCGCGGTATTCGCGATGACGCTCGGCGTGTTCGGGCTCGTCACGGCCGAATTCCTGCCGGCGAGCCTGCTCACGCCGATGGCCGACAGCCTCGGCGTGACCGAAGGCGTGGCCGGACAGGCCGTCACGGCCACGGCCACGGTCGCGCTCGTCACGAGCCTGCTGATCTCGGCGCTCACGCGCACGATCGACCGGCGGCGCGTGCTGCTCGTGTTCTCGGTGCTGCTCGTCGTATCGAACCTCGCCGTCGCGTTCGCGCCGAACTTGGGCGTGCTGCTGTTCGGCCGCGTCGTGCTCGGCATCGCGCTCGGCGGCTTCTGGACGATGGCGACCGCCACCGCGATGCGGCTCGTACCGACGGCGATGGTGCCGCGCGCGCTGTCGATCATCTTCAGCGGCGTGGCGGTCGCGACGATCGCATCCGCGCCGATGGGCAGCTACTTCGGCCACCTGATCGGCTGGCGCAACGTGTTCCTGATCGCGGCCGTGCTCGGCGGCATCGCGTTCGTGTCGCAGATCCTCACGCTGCCGTCGATGCCGCCGAGCGGCACCACGCGGCTGCGCACGCTGATCGACGTGCTGCGCCGGCCGACCGTCGGCCTCGGGATGTTCGCGACGATCCTCGTGTTCACCGGGCATTTCGCGTTCTTCACGTATCTGCGGCCGTTCCTCGAACAGGTGGCGGGCGTCGGCGTGAACGGGCTGTCCGCGATCCTGCTCGGCTACGGCATCGCGAACTTCGTCGGCACGTCGCTCGCGGGCCGCGTGCTCGAACACCGGCTGCGGCCGATGCTGATCGGCATGCCGGCGTTGATGGTCGTGCTCGGCATCGCGCTGGTCGTGCTCGGCCGCGCGCCGATGATCGACGCGGTGCTGGTCGCGTTGTGGGGGATGGCGTTCGGCGGCGTGCCGGTCGCGTGGTCGACGTGGGTCACGCGCACCGTGCCCGACGAGGCCGAGAGCGCGGGCGGGTTGATCGTCGCGGCGATCCAGCTTGCGATCGCGACGGGCGCGGCCGCCGGCGGCGTCGTGTTCGACGCGAACGGCGCGGCGGGCGTGTTCGTCGGCGCGGCGATCGTGCTGGCGGTGGCGGTCGCGACGATCGTGACCGGCGTGCCGAAGCGGGTCGGCGTGGTCGCGTCCTGACCGGCCTGGCGGCCCGCGCGCTGCACGGGCTGCCGGGCGACCGTCCTTGCGTCAGGCGCCGCTGGCGATGCGGTCGAGTTCCGCGAGCGCGTCGGCCGGCAGATCGAGATCGGCCGCCGCGAGATTCTCGCGCAGATGCGCGACCGACGACGTGCCCGGAATCAGCAGGAGATTCGGTGCGCGACGCAGCAGCCACGCAAGCGCGACCTGCATCGGCGTCGCGCCGATCCGGGCCGCGACGCCGGACAGCGTCGACGACTGCAGCGGCGAGAAGCCGCCGAGCGGAAAGTACGGCACGTACGCGATGCCGTCGCGGGCCAGCGCGTCGATCAGCGCATCGTCGCCGCGATGCGCGATGTTGTAGTGGTTCTGCACGCAGACGATGTCGCAGATCCGCCGGCCTTGCGCGACCTGCGCCGGCGTGACGTTGCTCAGGCCGATGTGCCGGACGAGCCCGCGCCGCTGCAGCTCGGCGAGCGTGGTCAGCGGCGCTTCGATCGATCCCTCGGCCGGCCCGTGCGTGTCGAACATGATGCGCAGGTTGACGACATCGAGCACGTCGAGCCCCAGGTTGCGCAGGTTGTCGTGCACGGCCCGTTCGAGTTCGTCGGGCGCGAAGGCGGGCAGCCACGATGCGTCGTCGCCGCGTCGGGCGCCGATCTTGGTGACGATCACGAGATCGTCGCGATACGGATGCAACGCGTCGCGAATCAACTGGTTCGTGACGTGCGGGCCGTAGAAGTCGCTGGTGTCGAGATGATCGACGCCGGATTCGACGGCTTCGCGCAATACGTTCAATGCGGCCTCGCGATCTTTCGGCGGGCCGAATACACCGGGGCCCGCAAGCTGCATCGCGCCGTAGCCGATCCGTTTGACGTGGCGATCGCCCAGCTTGAAGGTGGCGGTGTGGCGAATATCGGGCATGACCGTGCTCCTGTCGAAGAGATGAATGCGTTCAGCATAAGGACGCGTCGGCTGCGCGATAAGCCGGCATAATTCGCACGGGTTGTACGAAAAGGCGAACAATGCAAACCGATCTGGGCGATCTGAACGCGTTCATGGCCGTCGCACGCGCGAGCGGCTTCCGCGACGCCGCTCGCATGACGGGCCTCAGTGCGTCAGGGCTGAGCGAGGCCGTGCGCCGGCTGGAAACGCGGCTCGGCGTACGGCTGCTGCACCGCACGACGCGTAGCGTCGTGCCCACCGAAGCCGGCGAGCGCCTGCTCGCGCGTCTCGGGCCCGCCCTGACCGAAGTGGCGGCGGCGCTCGACGGTATCGATGAATTCCGCGGCCGACCGGCCGGCACGCTGAAGCTCAACGTGCCGGTCAGCGCATCGCGGCTCGTGTTGCCGGCGATCGTGCCGCGTTTTCTCGATGCGTATCCGGACATCCGGCTGGAGGTGACGGCCGACGAAAGTTTCGTCGACGTGCTGGCGGCCGGATGCGACGCGGGCATCCGCTACGACGAACGGCTCGAACAGGACATGATCGCGGTGCCGATCGGCCCGCGCATCCAGCGGTTCGCGACCGCGGCGGCACCCGGCTATCTCGACCGGCATGGCCGGCCGCAACATCCGCGCGACCTGTTCGGCCATCGGTGCCTGCGCGGGCGTTTCGCAAGCGGCGCGATGCCGCCGTGGGAGTTCGAGCGCGACGGCGAGGTCGTGCGGGTCGAGCCGCCGGCCGGGCCGCTGCTGGTCCAGATCGGCGGGGCGACGGAGCTGATGGTCGATGCGGCGATCGCCGGGACGGGCATCCTGCATCTGTTCGAGGACTGGGTGCGTCCGCATTTCGACAGCGGCGTGCTCGAACCCGTGCTCGAACCATGGTGGCGGCCGTTCTCGGGGCCTTTTCTGTATTACCCGGGGCGGCGTCTCGTGCCGCCGGCGCTACGCGCGTTCATCGATTTCATCAAGGCATCCTGAGCATAGGCCGGCGCGCCGTGGCGTGCGCGTCGGTGCGCGCGCGCTGCATGCGCCGCGGCCAGCGCGCGAGCACCGACGCGCAGGAGCCGGCGCCGATTACACGGAAGGCCGTCGTGTGATGTGCGGCAGGGCGCGCACGCCTCCGCGAATCCGTTACCCGCCTTGCTTGACCAGCGCCGCCAGCGCTTTCATCGCCTGCAGATACGGATACGGCCCGTGACTGATGCGTGCCACGCCGTAATCGGCGAGTTCCGCGATCGTCGGTGTGTCCGATACGCGCATCACGTTCACCGGCAGCGGCGACGCGGCCGTCAGTGCGCGAATCAGCGCCGGTGCGCGCAGGCCCGGCACGAACAGGCCGTCGGCACCGGCCGCCGCATACGCGCGGGCCCGCGCCAGCGTCGCGTCGAGCAAGCGTTCGTCGTGCGTATCGGCTGCGGCCGTGAAGAACACGTCGGTGCGCGCGTTGATGAAGTAGTCGGCGCCCGCGCGATCGGCCGCCTGCCGGGCTGCCGCGAGGCGGGCCGCCGCTTCGTCGACGTCGCGCAGTGCGCCCGTGGCCGGAAAACTGTCTTCGAGATTGCAGCCGATCGCGCCGGCCTGGATGCTGAGCGCGATCGTTTCGGCGATGTCCTCCGGCCGCTCGCCGTAGCCGCTTTCGAGATCGACGGTGACGGGCAAGTCCGTCGCGCGCACGATCCGCTCCAGCACGTCCATCATGAAGGCGCGCGGCATCTGCTCGCCGTCGGCGAAGCCGTTGGCCGCCGCGACCGACCAACTGCCCGTGGCCAGTGCGACGGCGCCCGCGTCGGCCGCCGTACGCGCACTGCCGGCATCCCAGACGTTGAACAGCGCCAGCGGTTGGCCCGCGCGGTGAAGCGACCGGAAAATCGCGCCTTTCTCGTTGTTGCCCATGCTCGTCTCCTGATGGGGGGATACCGGACCGGTTGTCGTGCCGAGCGATATTGCCACCGAATCGGGCGGTGCGACCGGCTTGCGCAATGTCTGCTGACAGCGCGTGACAGGAAGTGCGTGCGACCGCCGCGGCGCGATCCGCGCGGCGCTTCAGTCGCGTGAGCCCGGTTCGATCGACAGCGTGCGCAACTGGCCGCGCAACTGGTCGACTTCGCCCGGCGCGAACGGTCGCTCGATCTCGGCGTGCGCCTGCTGCCACAGCGGGAACGCTTCGGCCAGCAGGTCGTGCCCGTCCGGCGTCAGCGAGAGCAGGCGGCTGCGTCCGTCGTCGGGATCCTGGACGATCGTGACGAGGCCGCGCCGCTCGAGCGGCTTGAGCGCGGCCGTGAGCGTGGTGCGGTCCATCGCGAGCAGCGACGCGACCGATTTCATCGGCGCCGGTTGCGGCCGGTTCAACGACATCAGCAGCGAAAACTGGCCGTTGGTGAGGTCGAGCGGGCGCAGCACCTCGTCGAAGATGCGCGCGAGATTGCGGGCCGCGCGCTGCATGTGCAGGCACAGGCAGCAATCGCGCACCATCAGCGTCGTTTCGAAGGGAAGCTTTTCTTTTCGTGCCATGTTGCAATTGTGTTGATATCAACCTATCTTGTCAACGTCGAGGCGCGGCAACCTGCCGCGCCCGTCATCGGAGGAGAAGGCATGAGTGCGCAACAACAGTTGTATCTCGCCGTATTTCTCGGGAGCCAGGATAGCCCGGCGATGAAGGCATGGCTCGCGCTGCCGGAGGACGAGCGGCGCACGCGCGAGCGCGACGGCATCGCCGCATGGCATGCGTGGGTCGACCGGCATCGCGACGCGATCGTCGAGCTGGGCGGGCCGCTCGGCAAGACCAAGGCCATCGATGCAGGCGGCATCCGCGACACGACCAATGCGTTGACCGGCTTTACCGTCGTGCGGGCGGCGTCGCACGACGCGGCCGCCGCGCTGTTCGACGGGCATCCGCATTTCACGCTGTTCCCGGGCGAGTCGGTCGACGTGATGCCGGTGCTCGCGATTCCCGGCGCGTGAGCGGCACGTGATGCCCTGCGACGCGCGTCGCTTCGTTCGATGCGCAGTGGCCCGGCATGCAGACATTTTCCCGACATTCTGGATGGAGACTGGCGATGAAGCTTTACGGATTTGCCGGCACGCGCTCGCAGCGCGCGCTGTGGGGGCTGAAGGAACTGGATGCGGATTTCGAATTCGTGTCGGTCAACCTGCTCGAGGGCGAGCACAAGCGGCGCGAATTCCTGCGCCTCAATCCGGCCGGCAAGGTGCCCGTGCTGGTGGACGGCGACCTCGTGATTCCCGAATCGGCCGCGATCGTGCTGTATCTCGCGGACAAGTACCCGGAGAAGGCGCTGCTGCCCGTCGATCCGGCGTTGCGGGCCGAGGCCTATCGGTGGGTCATGTTCGCGGTGACGGAGCTCGAGCAGCCGCTGTGGCGAATCACGCGGCACACGTTCCTCTATCCGCCGGAGAAGCGCTCGCTGGCCGATATCGAACTGGCGCGCGAGGATTTCACGACGATGGCCGCGATTCTCGACAAGCATCTGGAAGGGCGAGAGTTCATCGTCGGCGATACGCTGACGGTGGCCGATTGCGTGACGGCCTACCTGAGCGACTGGGCGAGCGAATGCCACCTGATCGAACCGTTCCCACAGCTGCGCGCGTATCTCGAACGGCTGTATGCGCGGCCGAAGGCGCCGCAGCGGATCGCGGAGGCGAGGAAGGCGGCGTGAAAGTGAAACGGGGAGCGGGCCATGCGCGGCGCGGCGCAGCGCGCCGCGCCCCGCCTACGATCACGAAACCGTATCGGGCCCGCCCAGCGCACGACACAGCATCGCCAGATCGCGCAACCTGAGATGCGGCGTGACCGCATGCGGCGCCGCCGGCTCTTCATCCGCCGAAGGCTCGCGCACGACCCACGCGGCCTGAAGCCCCGCATTCACCGCGCCGACGATGTCGAGGTGGAAGTCGTCGCCGACGTGCAGCAGTTCGGCCGGCCGCACGCCGAGTGCGTCCGCCGCCGCATGGAAGATCTCGGGTTCGGGCTTGGCGAAGCCGAATGCCCGTGCGCTGAGCGTCGTGCGGAAGAATTCGCCGCCGCCAGTGAGCCGAAGATCGGCGTTGCCGTTGGTGACCGCGATCAACGGAAAGCGTGCGCTCAACCACGCCAGCGCCGGCAGCGCGTCTTCGTAGAATTCGACGCGGTTACGCGCCGCGTAGAAGACGTCGTAGGCGCGCTCGGTCAGCGAGACATCTTCGTTCGCGCGTTCCAGCGCCAGCCGGATCGACCCGATTCGCATCGCGCGATAGTCGCTGGCGAGATCCGGGCACAACCGTTCGTATTCCTCACGCAGCGCAGCGAGTGCCCGTTGCGTGGGCAGCACGCGCTCGGTATTCGGCGCGTGCTCGATCAACCATGCGCGAAGCGTCGCCTCGGCCCGTACGACGGATGGCCCGAACGGCCACAGGGTGTCGTCGAGGTCGAACGAGACGGCGGAAACTTGGGCGACACGCATGGCGGTTGAAAGCGGGAAGTCGTTTTACCAGGGCCACGGAACGGCGGTTCCGGTGCCGTTGTCGAGCGCGTGTCGATAGAGGAAGCGCGCGACGGTCAGGTCCTGCAGCGCGAGCCCCGTCATGTCGAAGACGGTGATCTCGTGCGCGGCACGGTCGACCGATGCCGCACCCGCGAGGATGTCACCGATTTCCGTGCGCGGCAAATCCGGCGCCCACTGGCACTCGCCGATGCTGCGCGCCTGATCGTGATCGTCGACGACGATGCGCGCGCGCTCCAGCACGCCGGCCGGAAGTTCGCGCTTGCCCGCGGTATCGGCGCCCACGCAGGTCAGGTGGGTGCCCGGCTGAACCGCATCCGCGTCGAACAACGCGCCGCCGCCGGGCGTGGCCGTGATCACCACGTCGCTATGGGCCACCGCATCGTTTCGGTCCCGCGCCACGCCGATCGTGCATCGAGCGACGAAGTGCGCTTCGAACGCCGGGTCCGGCTCGCCGCTGACGGTCACGTACTGCACCGTGCATCGCTGCGGCAGCAGCGCGAGCGCGTAGTCGAGCTGCACGCGCGCCTGCACGCCGGTGCCGAATACGCAGAGCCGCGTGCTGTCGCGACGCGCGAGCTGTTGCAGCCCGAGGCCGCCCGCGGCGCCGGTTCGCGCGGTGGTGATCGCGTTGCCGTCCATGATGCACAGCGGCCGGCCCGTCGCCGGATCGAACAACGCGACGGTGGCCTGATGCGGCTCGCCGCCGCGCGCGCGGTTGCCGGGCCAGAACCCGGCGGCCTTGAAGCCGAGCAGGTCCTGGCCGGCGACGTCGCCCGACTTGATGCCGAACACGCCGCCGGTATGGAGCTTCTCGCGCACGACCGGGAATACGCGTCCGGCCCTTTGACTGTGCAGCACGAAGGCTTCGCGCACGGCCGCCATCACTTGCTCGGCCTGCAGGGCGGACTCGACGGCATCGCGGTCGAGGAGAAGAAGGCGGGCGTCGGTCGGCATGGTCGGGGTGCCTGGTCGGCACGAGACGAATTCAGGGTGTTTAAATTTTGTCCAAACATGGACAAATAGTCAATGTATGTGACGGACGCGGGAAGGAAGGCGGCTAGCGCTTACCACCCGTAGAAGCGCGGCCACGTCTGCGCGGCGCCGTCATCGCCGACGGCCTGATATTCGGGATGTTGCGCGCCGGTCGCGCACGCATGATTCGGCAGGATGCGCAGCCGCGTGCCGATCGGAAACCGTTGCGCGATGCCCGTATCCGGCGTACCGCTTCGCGACACGATCCCGTGTTCCTGGTTGGCGCCGCTCAGCAGGTAGCCGCCAAGCACGTCGCCGTCTTCGGTGCAGACCTGCCCGTAGCCGAAGTCGCGCGCCTGGCGCTGCGTGCCGCGGTCGCGGCTCATCGCCATCCAGCCCGCGTCGACGATCGCCCAGCCTTTCTCTTCCTGGTGGCCGATGACGGTGGTCAGCACCGACAGCGCGATGTCGGACGGCGCGCACACGCCGATGTTGTGCATCACGAGGTCGAACATCACGTACACGCCGGCGCGCACTTCGGTCACGCCGTCGAGTCGTTGCGCCGCCAGCGCGGTGGGCGTCGACCCGACGCTCACGACCGGGCACGGCAGGCCGGCGGCCCGCAGGCGTTCCGCGGCCCGCACGGTGCGGCTGCGCTCCTGCTCGGCGATCGCGACCAGCGCCTCGTGCGTGTCGTATTCGTAGCTGGAACCCGCGTGAGCCAGCACGCCGCCGAGCAGCATGCCGCCGTCGGTCAGCGCGCGGCCGACGTCGATCAGCAGGTCGGCCTCGGGCGGGATGCCCGAGCGGTGGCCGTCGACGTCGACTTCGATCCACACGTCGAAACGTTCGCCGTGCTCACGCCCGAAGGCGGCGATCGCGTGGGCGGCCGGCAGGCTGTCGGCGACGATCTTCAGGTCGCAGCCTTGCCGCCGCAGCGCGAGCGCCTGGCCGAGCTTGGCGGGCACCATGCCGACCGCGTAGACGATGTCGCGGATGCCGTCCGCGAAGAACTGCTCGGCTTCCTTGAGCGTCGATACCGTGATGCCCTGCGCGCCGGCCGCGATTTGCGCGTCGACGACCTGCCGGCATTTGGTGGTCTTGACGTGCGGCCGGAACCGCACGCCGAGCGCGTCCAGATGCGTCTGCATGCGCGCGATGTTGCGCTGCATGCGGCCGACGTCGATCAATGCGGCCGGGGTGTTGAGGGTGCGAAGGTCCACGATGCGTCCGATTGCGGGGTTGCCGATGCGGACACTGTAGGGCGGTTGGCTCGCGTCGTGTTTAATGCGGGGCTAATCTGCCATTAAATTGAATTTAAGGATCATGCCTTGCCGCGCCACGGCGGCGGATCGAGAAACTGCCGCGCGGCGTCGAGAAAAATCCGCTGCCGCGCGGAGCGGCCGGTACGCGACGGCAACAGCGCCGTTACCGGCGCGGGCGGCAGGCGCCAGCCGGGCAGCAGCCGCACGAGCTTGCCGTTCGCGAGCAGCGGCGCGACGTCCCACTCGGAGCGTTCGACGATGCCGAGCCCGGCCAGCGCCCATTCGGTGATGACGGTGCCGTCGTTGGACGACAGCGCGCCGGTCACGCGGATGACGGTCGCCCGCCGCGATTCGCCCTCGACGCCGCTCGCGGGCGAGAAGCGCCAGCGCGGGATGTCCTCGTCGTTCTCCCGCAGGCACAGGCAGTCGTAGCGGGTCAGGTCGGACGGATGATTCAGGTCCTTGAGGCGGCGCGCGTACCCGGGGCTCGCGCACAGGAAGCGCTCGTTGGGCGCGAGCGGATAGCCGATCCACGAAGACGACTTGAGGCTGCCGACATGGACGACCACGTCGGCGCCCGATGCGCTGGTCAACGGGCTTTCCGACAGGTGGAGCGAGATTTCGAGCTTCGGATGCGCGCGCTGCACGTCGCGCACGATCCGCGCGACGTACTTGCGGCCGAAGCCGAGCGGGGCGACGACGCGCAGCGTGCCCTGCACGTCGCCGTGGTCGCCCGCGATGCTGACCGACAGCGCCTCCATGCGCTCGAGAATGCCGACGGCTTCCTGGTACAGCCGCTGCCCTTCGTCGGTCAGCGCAATCCCTTTCGGCTGCCGCACGGCGAGCCTCGCGTTCAGGCGCGCCTCCATCCGCTGCAGGCGGATCGTGACCGCGGGCGGCGTGAGGTCGAGCAGCCGGGCCGCCGCGGCCAGGGAGCGCGACGTGCCGATCGCGCGGACGAGTCGAAGGTCGTCGAGGTCGAGCATTTCATGGCTCTTAATGCGGAGGGTGTCGAGCATTAAACCGCAGATCGCGCGGGGAAGCTATCGACGTGGCGTGGAGCGGCTGCGATGAGGATGGCCGGAACGCGGCCGCCGCTTTCGCCCGATACATCGAATTTCCCGATCGACCGTGACGCCCGCTGTACGCCCGCCTACGCATCCAATCCGAAAATCAGCGACCGATGTGCGCCCACGCCGGCCGCCACGCCCGAGGCCGATGCGAACGTCGCGTTGGTCATCAGGCTCGACGCATCGCCGGCCGCATACACGCCGGCGACGCTCGTCTGCTTCCACGTATCGACGCGAATCGCGGTGCCGAGCGGTCCCTCGTCGAACGCGCAGCCGAGCTGCTGCGCGAGGTCGCTCGCCATGGCGGTGCGCGCGCCGACGAACAACGCATCGATCGGCACGACCTGCCCGTCGGCGAGCCGCAGCGCGTCGATACGCGGCGCGTCGCCGAGGATCTCGACGACCGGCGCGCGCTCGATGCGCACGCCGCGCGCAGCCAGCAACGCGGCTTCCTCTTCGTTCGCGTCGACCAGGCCCTGCGTGAACCACGTCGTCGGGCCCCAGTCCGGAATCAGGATCGCCTGATGGACCGACAGCGGATGCGTGGCGAGCACGCCGAGCCGCTGGCCGCTCACTTCATACCCATGGCAGTACGGGCAGTGCAGCACGCTGACGCCCCAGCGTTCGGCGAGCCCCGGCAGCGCGGGCAGTTCGTCGCGGATGCCGGTCGCGAGAATCAGCCGGTCGGCGCTCGCGCGGCTGCCGTCTGCCAGCGTCACGTGAAAGCGCCCGTCCGCGTCGCGTTCGGCGTGGCGCGCGTCGCCTTCGATGCGCTGCACGGTCGGATACGCGGCAAGCTGCGCGCTCGCTTCGGCGACGATCCGCGCGGGCGGCTTGCCGTCCTGCCCGAAGAAGCCGTGCGCGTGTTCGGCAAAGCGGTTGCGCGGCCGGCCGGCGTCGATCACGAGCACGCGGCGGCGTGCGCGCGCCAGCTGCATCGCGGCCGACAGCCCGGCAAAGCTGCCGCCGATCACGATCACTTCATGATGGGTATCCATACATCCACTCCTTTCTGAACCTGCGTGATGGACAGACGTGCTTCGCTGGCGGCCAACTCATGAAACACGAGAAGTTGCATGATAGGGCGGTGATATCATTCATGCAACTTCAGAAGTTTCGAGAAAGGGGAGTCCCGCCCGTGAGAACCGACAGCCGTTTGTCGCGCATGCTGCATGCGCTGATCCACATGGACCAGGCCGACGGCCCGCTGACGTCGGAGACGATCGCGACGATGCTGGGCACGAATCCGGTCGTCGTGCGGCGCCTGCTCGGCGGCTTGCGCGATGGCGGCTACGTGCAGTCGGAGAAGGGGCACGGCGGCGGCTGGGCGCTGAGCGTCGCGCTCGACGCCATCACGCTGCTCGACGTCTATCGCGCGGTGGGCGAGCCGCCGCTGTTTTCCGACCTGGTGTCCGAGGACGCGCCCGAATGCCTGGTCGAACAGGCGGTCAACGCGCATCTGTCGGCGGCGCTGAAGGACGCCGAAGCAGCGCTGCTCGCGCGCTTCGGCGAAGTCACGCTCGGCATGCTGTCGCAGGATTTCGAAGCGAAGGCGGCGCGGCTGCGCAAGCCGCGCTGACGCAGCGCAGCACGCCCGTAGTACGCGCATGACGCACGCTTCGGCGCGCCCCGGCGCGATCGAAACCGTCGCGCCGCGATGTTCTGTCCCTCAACTTCTGCCCGGTTCGCCCGCCACAGGGCAAAATACGGGTTTTCCGCACCCGCGAGGGCGCGTTCGAATCACGCGCCGGGCGGCGCCAGTGCGCAGGCCGCACGCCGCCGCCGGGCGCCCAGGCAAGAAACGCTCGCCCTGCCGCGAGCCCACAGGAGTCCAGACCCCATGCCCGAATCCAACCTGTCCTTCTTCGGCCGGCTGTCGCTGGCCGTCGGCACGTTCTTTTCCGTGCTCGGCAATCGCGAATTCGCCGCCGAAGTGCTGCGCGTGCGCGATGGCGCCCCGGCCCCGGCCCCGGTCGCGCCGGTCCCGACGCCGGCGCCCGCTGCCGCGCCCGTCGCACCCGCGCCGGTGAAGGCGTCGGCCCCGGAGCTGCGCGAAGCGAGCCCGCAGGCCGCCCTGCAACTGCTCGGCCTGCTGCAACGCGATGCGCGTTTCATCGATTTCGTCGAGGAAGACATCGCCGGCTACGCGGACGCCGACATCGGCGCGGCCGCGCGCCTCGTGCACGACGGCTGCCGTGCCGCGCTGCGCGAACACTTCACGATCGTGCCGGTGCGCGACGAAGCCGAAGGCAGCCGCGTGACGCTGCCGGCCGGCTTCGACGCGACGGCCGTGCGCGTGACCGGCAACGTGGTCGGCTCCGCGCCGTTTACCGGCACCGTCAGCCATCGCGGCTGGCGCGTGTCCGACGTGCGCCTGCCGAAGCTGACGGGCAGCCACGACGCATCGGTCGTCGCACCGGCGGAGGTGGAACTGTGAGCGATCCGCGCTATTCGATCGGTATCGACCTCGGGACGACCCATTGCGCGCTGTCGTACGTCGACAGCAGCACGAGCGACGGCGAAAAGATCGTGCAGCAGGTGCTGCCGATCGCGCAGCTCACCGCACCGGGCGCGCTGGAATCGCGCGACCTGCTGCCGTCGTTCCTCTACCTGCCGCATGAAAGCGAGCTGACGCAGGGCGACCTGACGCTGCCGTGGACGGCCTCGCGCGCGTTCGCGGTCGGCGAGATGGCGCGCACGCGCGGCGCCGGCACGCCGATCCGCCTCGTGTCGAGCGCGAAAAGCTGGCTGTGCCATCCGGGCGTCGATCGCCGCGCGGCGATCCTGCCGAGCGATGCGCCGCCGGAAGTGGCGCGCGTGTCGCCGCTGGAAAGCTCGATCCGTTATCTGACGCACCTGCGCGAAGCATGGGACCACGCGCATCCCGACGCGCCGTTCGCCGACCAGGACGTGACGGTCACGATTCCCGCGTCGTTCGATCCGGCCGCGCGCGAGCTGACGGCCGAGGCCGCACGCGCCGCCGGCTACTCGCGGATGACGCTGCTCGAAGAGCCGCAAGCGGCGCTCTACAGCTGGATCCAGAAGAGCGAAGGCGGCTGGCGCAAGCAGGTGCAGGTCGGCGACCTGATCCTGTGCGTCGACGTCGGCGGCGGCACGACCGACCTGTCGTTGATCGCGGTGGTCGAGCGTGACGGCAATCTCGAACTGCATCGCGTGGCGGTGGGCGAGCACATCCTGCTCGGCGGCGACAACATGGACCTCGCGCTCGCGCACGTGGTCGCACGCAAGCTCGCGCAGCAAGGCACGCAGGCCGATCCGTGGCAACTGCGCGCGCTGACCTACGCGTGCCGTTCGGCGAAGGAAACGCTGCTGTCCGACCCGACGACCGACGCGGTGCCGCTCGTCGTGCCGAGCCGCGGCTCGAAGCTGATCGGCGGCTCGATCCGCACGGAGCTGACGCGCGCGGAACTGACGCAGACGATCCTCGAAGGCTTCTTCCCGCAGGTCGATGCGGCCGCGCGCCCGGTGAGCCGCGCGCGTGTCGGCCTGACGCAGCTCGGCCTGCCGTATGCGCAGGATGCCGGCATCACGCGCCATCTCGCGGCGTTCCTCGGCCGCCAGGTCGCGGCGCTCGACACGCTCGAAGGCGTGCAGCGCACGCTGCCGCAAGGCGCGACGTTCCTGCATCCGACCGCCGTGCTGTTCAACGGCGGCGTGTTCAAGTCGACGCTGCTCACGCAGCGCGTCCTCGACACGCTCAACGGCTGGCTCGCCGCCGAAGGCGCGCCGCCCGCGCGCCTGCTCGAAGGCGCGGATCTCGATCTCGCGGTCGCGCGCGGCGCGGCGTACTACGGCTACGTGAAGCGCGGCCGCGGCGTGCGCATTCGCGGCGGCACGGCGCGCGCGTACTACGTCGCGATCGAATCGGCGATGCCCGCGGTGCCGGGGCTGGAGCCGCCGGTGCAGGCGCTGTGCGTCGCGCCGTTCGGGATGGAGGAAGGCTCGGACGCGGCGCTGCCGCCGCAGGAGTTCGGCCTCGTCGTCGGCGAACCGGTGCAGTTCCGCTTCTTCGGGTCGTCGGTGCGTCGTCAGGACCAGGTCGGCACGCTGCTCGACTACTGGTCGGCGGAAGAGCTGCAGGAGCTGGAGGAAATCCAGGCGACGCTGCCCGCCGAAGGGCGCACCGTCGGCGAAGTCGTGCCGGTGAAGCTGCATGCGCGCGTGACCGAAGCCGGCACGCTCGAACTCGAGGCGATCCCGAGCGGCACGAACGAGTGCTGGAAGGTCGAGTTCGACGTGCGCGGCGGCGCCTGAGCGCGATGAAGCGTTATACGGTCGGCATCGACCTCGGCACGAGCAATACGGTCGTCGCGTACGTCGAAGCCGGTTCCGACGCGATCCGCGTGTTCGACGTCGAGCAACTGGTCGGCCCCGGCGCGGTGGCCGCGCAGCCGCTGCTGCCGTCGGTGCGCTATCACCCGGCGGCGGGGGAACTGCCGCCGGATGCGTTGCGGCTGCCGTGGGCGGCCGATGCGAAGGCCGCTCCGAACGCGGATGCGAAGGCCGATCCGAAGGCCCACGCTAATGCGGCCGGTGCACGGCCCGCCGTGATCGGCCGCTACGCGCGCACGCTCGGCGCGCAGGTGCCGGGCCGGCTCGTGTCGAGCGCGAAGAGCTGGCTGTCGCACGCCGCGGTCGACCGGCTCGCGGCGATCCTGCCGTGGGGCGCGGCCGACGGCGTCGACAAGGTGTCGCCGGTCGATGCGAGCGCGAGCTACCTGGCGCACGTGCGCGACGCGTGGGACGCACGCTTTCCCGATGCGCCGCTCGCGCGGCAGGACGTGATCCTGACGGTGCCCGCGTCGTTCGACGACGGCGCGCGCGCGCTGACGGTCGAAGCCGCCAAACGCGCGAAGCTGCCGGCGCTGCGGCTGCTGGAGGAGCCACAGGCCGCGTTCTACGACTGGCTGTACGGCCAGCGCGCGACGTTGCGCGACACGTTCGCCGCGCCGCGGCGCGTGCTGATCTGCGACGTCGGCGGCGGCACGACCGACCTCACGCTCGTCGACGTCGCGCCGGGCGACGACGGCGAGCCGACCTTTACGCGCGTCGGCGTCGGCAATCACTTGATGCTCGGCGGCGACAACATGGACCTCGCGCTCGCGCGCCTGGTCGAGTCGCGGCTGACCGAGCCCGGTACGCGGCTGTCGGCCGCGAGCCTGTCGCAACTCGTCGAGCGCTGCCGTGCGGCGAAGGAGCGGCTGCTCGGCGACGACGCGCCGGCGTCCGTCACCGTCACGCTGCTTGGCGCGGGCAGCAAGCTCGTCGGCGGCGCGCGCTCGGCCGAGCTGACACGGCAGGAAGTCGAGCAGATCGTCGTCGACGGGTTCTTTCCGCAGGTCGAGGCCGGCGAATTGCCGCGCCGCGCGCGCGCGGCGATCGTCGAATTCGGCTTGCCGTATGCGAGCGACGCGGCTGTCACGCGCCACGTCGCCGCGTTCCTGAACCGTCATGCGGAAGGCCCGCTGCCCGACACGCTGCTGCTCAACGGCGGCGTGTTCCGCGCGGGCGCGCTCGCCGGCCGTCTCGCGCAGACGCTCGGTGCGTGGCGCGGCGCACCGCTCGACGTGCTGCACAACGCGCATCCCGATGTGGCCGTCGCGCGCGGCGCGGTGGCCTACGGGCTCGCGCGTGCCGGCCATGCGCCGCGCATCGGCGGCGGCTCCGCGCGCAGCTATTTCCTCGTGCTCGACGATGGCGAAGGCGACGCGGGCGCGCGCGGCGTCTGCCTGCTGCCGCGCGGTGCGGAAGAGGGCCGCGAGATCCGGCTCGACGATCGCACGTTCGCGCTGCAGCTGGGACAGCCGGTGCGCTTCCACCTCGTATCGACGGTGGCAGACACGAAATATCGACCCGGCGATCTCGTCGATCTCGACGGCGGCGATTTCGTGCGGCTGCCGCCGATCGCGACGGTCGTCGACGCGAAGGCGGCCGGCGACGCGCGCGAAACGCCGGTGAAGCTCACCGCGTCGCTGACCGAGGTCGGCACGCTCGAAATGCATTGCATCGCGACCGACGACGCGGCGCGCCGCTGGCGGCTCGAATTCCAGTTGCGCGGCGATGCGCCGGTTCACGGCGACGATGCGGCGCCCGCCCGGCATCCGCGGCTCGACCAGGCGATCGAGCTGATCGAGCGCTCGTTCGGCAGCAAGGTTGCGGGCGTCACGCCGAAGGACACGCGCCGGTTGCGCGCGCAACTGGAACAGGTACTCGGCGCGCGCGAAGACTGGGACGTCGCGCTGGCGCGCGAACTGTTCGACGCATTGCTCGCGCGGGCGCGGCGACGGCGCCGCTCGGCCGATCACGAGCGCGCATGGCTGAATCTCGCCGGGTATTGCCTGCGTCCGGGCTTCGGCCATCCGCTCGACGCGTGGCGCGTCGAGCAGCTGTGGCCGCTGTTCGACGACGGCATTCAATACGTGACCGACGCGCAGGTGTGGTCCGAGTGGTGGACGCTGTGGCGGCGCGTGGCCGGCGGCCTCGACGACGATGCGCAGACGCAGGTGCGCGACGCAATCGCGTTCCTCGAACCGTCCGACGACAAGCGGCGCAAGCTGCCGTTCGATCCGGCCAAGGTCGGGCCGGCGGACATGACGCGGTTGTCCGCGTCGCTCGAACGGCTGCCTGTCGAACGCAAGGTCGAACTGGCCGGACGCTTGATCGTGCAATTGCAGAAGCCGGCCGAACGCGCGTTGTGCGCGTGGGCGCTCGGGCGGATCGGTGCGCGCCGGCCGTTCTATGGCAGCGCGCATAGTGTGGTGCCGGCGGAAACCGTGATCGGCTGGCTCGATGCGCTGTTCGCGCTTGACTGGAAGCAGGTCGAGCCGGCTGCGTTCGCGGCTGCGCAGATCGCGCGGATGACGGGCGATCGTTCGCGTGATCTGCCGGACGACACGCGCGAGGCCGTCATCAAGCGACTGTCGGCCGCGAATGCATCGGCGGCGTGGATCGACATGGTCCGTGAGGCGATCGCGTTCGACGAAGCCGATACGGTGCGCGTGTTCGGCGAAACGCTGCCGGCCGGGTTGAAGCTGCTGGGCGATTGAGAACAGTACGGGACGCTTCGATCTCGTTCGCGGATCGAAGCGTCCGGTCTCGGTCGCGGTCGTGCCGCCCCTGGCACGACCGCGAAGCCGGTTTCATTCAGGCGTGCGGCACCACTTCGCGACGCTTTTCCGCTGATTCGGTTTCTGCTCCATCGCACGCGGTTACCGAACGGGTATCGCCAATACCGAAACGGGCATTGTGTTGTCGATGCACAAGGCGTGATGCGGGCACGGCCGCGCCGCGTTCGTGCGTGCGGTCACCGTGCGGCGACGGCGAATGTGCGTTCATGAGCCGCCTGGAAAAATCGTCACCGATACCGAAATTCACGGTAGATTGACGGTCTCCTGATCTCGACCGCCACGGGGTTGCCGCGCCATGTTGACCTATTCGATCCAGAAAGTCGGCTACGATTTCAATCAGCTCGATCAGCAGGGCGCGACCGACTACGCGTCGTTCGTTCATGCGTTCGATGCGTTTCCTTGGGCTGCTCAGCATGTCGAATGGAACGAGACGCAGGACGGCCCGCTACCGGCGCTCGTGCTGCAGCATGCCGACGATCAGCGCGAGCTGTGGGTGACTGCGTTGACGGACGCACGCTCGGACGGCTTCCAGCTCAATGCGGTGTCCATGCGGATGAAGAAGGGGCTTTTCGGCATCGGCAAGGGCAAGCTGGAGCAGTACGTCGAGACGATCGACGTGAGAAAGCGCGTCGACGTCGATGCGTTGTGCCGGTTGTTCTGCGCGCGCCAGTTTGACGAGCTGGACGAACGGGTTGCACGACACGCGCAGCGCAACGCCGACGACGATCGGGACAGCGACGACTGAACGCGTGTCGTCCGGCGGCGTTCAATCGGGCCTGACTGCGCAGGATCTGGGGTTGCCTAAGCGTCGCTTGCGGCGTGCGTCGCCGCCGCGCGCGGAAACGTCAGCACCACCGCGAACCCGCCTGCTTCGGGAAACGCGAACCCGACGCGCCCGCCGTGCGCCTTCATCACTTCCTGCACGATCGCGAGCCCGAGCCCGGACCCGGTACGCCGCTCGCTGCCGTCCGGCGCGATCCGCACGAACGGCTGCAACGCCGCGCCCCAATGCTCGCGCGGTATCCCGCGCCCGTTGTCGGTGACGGTCAGCGTCACCGCCTGATCCGCATTCCCCATGGTCGCGACCGACACGACGATGTCGTCCGCATGCCCATGCAGCAGTGCGTTGTGCAGCACGTTCGACAGCGCTTCCTGCAGACTGATCGCGTCGCCGTCGATCCATGCATGCGGCGCGTCGCTCGCGAACGCAACGGCCACGTCGCGCTCGCCGGCGAGCGGAATCGTGCGGCCCAGGACCTCTTTCGCGAGCGCGACGAGTTCGACCGGTTGCAGCGGCACGGCCTCGGTGCGGTGAATCACCATCGCATGATTGAGCAACTGGCCGGTGAGCCGGCCGACGTCCGAAGAGGTCGCACGCAACGCATCGAGCCGCGCCGCGTGGCGCGCCGGATCCGATTCGCCGTCGAGGAGCTCGATCTGCGCGTCGAGCCGCGCGAGCGGCGTGCGCATCTGATGCGCGGCGTCGGCGATGAAGCGCTGCATCGCGTTGATCCGCTCGGCGAGGCGATGCATCAGGCCGTTGATCGACCCGATGATCGCATCGATTTCGCTCGGCGTATCGACGGCCACCGGCCGCAGGTCGGCCGGGTCGCGCGCGGCGATGATCGTGCCGATCTGCGCGAGCGGGCGCAGGCCGCGCCGGATCGCGAGGCCGCTCGCGCCGATCGCGAGCACGCTCATCAGCAAGATCAGCGTCCATACCTTGATGCTCATGTCGTTCGTCAGTTGCTGGCGGGCGTTGGTTGTCTGCGCAACCGTCACGAGCGCCCAGCCCGGCGTGCTCTCCTCGGGCATGTAGCGCGCGATCGTCGCGGTGCGCACCCGGTGACCCTGGTAGACGGCATTCGCGAACGCGGGGCCCTGCTTCGCGGCGGCGAGCGTCGCGGAGCTCGCGAGATCGTTGTAGCCGGCCACGACCACGCCGCGCGAATCGACCACCTTGTAGTAGACGAGGTCGTAGCGCGACAGCGTCGACAGCGCGGCCACCGGCGGATTCAGCGCGAGCACGCCGCCTTGCACGTAGAGGTTTTCCGCGACCTGGATCGATGCGCCGGCGAGCAACTGGTCGTACGCGCGTTCGGCCGCGACGCCCGCGTAGTAGCGCGCGGTCGCGGCGAGCGCGAGCGCGCCGGTCGCGACGACGAGCGCGATGAACAGCAGCGTGCGCCCGAACAGCGTCTTCGGGAACCAGTCAGTGCGCCGCAATCTGATACCCCATTCCGCGCGCGGTGCGGATTTCGACCGAGCTGCCCTGCAGCTTCCTGCGCACGCGCGTCACGTATTGCTCGACCGCGTTCGCGGTCGGCTCGTTGCCGAAGCTGAACAGTTGATTCAGCAGTTCTTCCTTCGAGAAGATCCGCTGTGGGCGGCTCGCGAGGATTTCGAGCAACGCGAATTCCTGGCGCGACAGCGACAGCGGCTGGCCGTCGAGTTCCGCGAGGCGGCTGCTGCGGTCGATCACGAGGCCGGCGAGCGTCAGCACGTCGTTCGCGTGTCCGCTGTTGCGGCGCAGGAGCGCCTGCACGCGTGCGTCGAGTTCGCGGTAGTCGAACGGCTTCACGAGGTAGTCGTCGGCGCCGAGGCCGAGGCCGCTCACACGGTCGTCGATCGCCGAGCGCGCGGTGACGAGCAGCACGGGCGTCGTGCTGCCGGACGCGCGCAGGTGGCGCAACACCGTGAAGCCGTCCATGCCGGGCAGGTTCGCATCGAGCACGACGAGATCGAAGCGCTCGACGCGCAGCAGCCCGTTCGCGGTCGCGCCGTCGGTTTCGAGATCGACGGCGTGGCCGAGCCGCGCCAGCCGGCTGCGGATCGCCGCGCCGATTTCGGCATCGTCCTCCACGACGAGAATGCGCATGGTGCCGTTCGCAGGTAGGTGGATTAGGGGTTTTCCCGGGGCAGGGATGTCAGCATTTTCTCAGACTCGGCCGATAACCTGTGTCGAGCCGGAAGCAGGATGCAAGGACGGCATTAATACCAGAAATATTCAAGGAGACGGCAACATGCAGCATGTCACGGGCACGACGAACGCGCGCCGCGGCGTCACGCCGGCTTGCGCGCGGCCGCTGGCCGTCCGCCGCACGGCGGTGCGTGCATGATCGCGTCGCCGCGCCGCCGCGCGTTGATCGCAGCCGGCCTCGGCGTGCTGGGCGTGCTCGGAGCGCCGGCGCTCGTGCGCGCGAAGCCGCGCACGGTGCGGATCTCGAAAGGCTATGGCGTGCTGTACCTGCCGCTGCTCGTGATGGAGAAGCAGCGGCTGTTCGAGCAGCATGCGGCGCGCCACGGCGTGCGCGACGTCGCGGTCGACTGGGTGCTGCTCGACGGCGGCAATTCCGTCAACGACGCGATGATGGCCGGCACGCTCGATTTCGCCGGCGCCGGCGCGCCGGGTTTCATCGAGCTGTGGGCGCGGGCGCGCGGCATTCCGAACGTCGAGGTAATAGGCATCAGCGGGCTGTCGACCACGTCGCTGTCGCTGAACGCGAATCGCGCGGGCCTCGTGTCGCTGCGCGACTTCACGCCGTCCGACCGGATCGCGGTGCCGGGCATCCGCACGTCGCTGTCGGCGGTCGTGCTGCAGATGGTCGCGAGCCGGCAGCTCGGCCCGACGCATTTCGCGCAGCTCGATTCGATCACCGTGAACCTGCCGCATCCGCAGGCGATGCAGGCGCTGATCCGCCGCGAGAACGGCGTGACCGCGCACTTCACGTCGCCGCCGTTCTCGACGCTGGAACTGCGGCAGCCGGGTATTCACCGTGTCGTGAGTTCGGTCGACGTGCTTGGCCCGATGACGCTCGACGTCGTGTTCGCGCCGAAGCGGCTCGTCGATACGGAGCCGGCGCTCGCCGCCGCGTTTCTCGGCGCGCTCGACGAAGCGAACCGCCTGATCGCGCAGGACCCGCGCGCGGCGGCCGCGCTCTATGCGGCGTCGTCCGGCGTCGGCGTGTCGCACGACGACGTGACGAGGATGCTCGCCGCGCCGGACACGCGCTTCTCCGTGCGGCCGAACCAGCTGATGGACTACGTCGACTTCCTGTACCTGGCCGGCACGATCAAGGCGAAGCCGCGCGCGTGGCACGAGATGTTCGCGCCGATGCTCGACGACTACCGGTCGGGTTGAGCCACGCGGGTCGCGATCCGCGTCCATTCATCGAACCACGTGACGCCCGCGCGTTCATCAAGCGCGGCGCCGATTCAACCAATATGCAACCGATTCACCCCAAGGAGCCTGAAGTGAACGCTACCGACACCCTGGACCCCGCGTTCGCCGAAGAACAGCGCATCATGTCGAAGATGGCGCGGCGCCTGCTGCCCATCCTCGTCGTGATGTTCCTGATCGCGTTCATCGACCGGCAGAACGTCGGTTTCGCGAAACTGCAGATGGTGCACAGCCTCGGGATGACGGAAGCCGCGTTCGGGCTCGCGTCGTCGCTGTTCTTCATCGGCTACCTGCTGTTCGAGGTGCCGAGCACGCTCGCGCTGCATCGTTACGGCGCGCGCGTGTGGCTCGCACGCATCATGCTGACGTGGGGGCTCATCACGGTGCTGATGGGCTTCACGACGTCGATGCCCGCGTTCTGCTCGCTGCGCTTCGTGCTCGGCATCGCCGAGGCCGGCTTCTATCCGGGCGTGATCTATTACCTGACGCTGTGGTTTCCGCAGAGCTACCGCGCGAAGGTGCTCGGCATCTTCACGCTCGGCAGCGCGCTCGCGAACATGCTCGGCTCGCTGGTCGGCGGCCTGCTGCTGAGCCTGAACGGCGTGTGGGGGCTGGCGGGCTGGCAGTGGGTGTTCGTCGCGACGGGCATCCCGGCCGTGATCGTCGCGATTGTCGTGTTCCGCGTGCTGCCCGCATCGTTCCGCGAAGCGCCGTTCCTCGACGAGCGCGAGAAGCAGATCGTCGCGGCCGCGCTGGAGCGCGAAAAGCCGGCGCAGGCCGAGCACGGCCAGCCGTGGAAGGCGCTGCTCGATCCGCGCGTGATGCTGTTCGCGGCGACCTACATGCTGATGTCGACGTCGCTGTACGGCGTCACGTACTGGCTGCCGACGCTCGTGAAATCGTTCGGCGTGTCGAGCGCCACGAACGGGTTCCTGAGCATGCTGCCGTGGGCGCTCGCGGTGGTGCTGCTGGTGTGGCTGCCGGCGAAGCTGCGCCGCGCGAAGAGCATCCTGCGCACGATCGCGATCGTCGCGGCGCTCGGCGCGCTCGGCTTCCTGCTGAGTCTCGTGCTGCCGTCGACGCCGCTGCGCTTCATCGCGCTCGTGCTGGGCGGCGCGTGCATTCCGCTGCTGTATCCGTGCTTCTGGTCAATGCCGCCGCGCTACTTCACCGGCGCACGGGCGGCCGCGAGCGTCGCGGCGATCAACTCGATCGGCAACCTCGGCGGCTTCTTCAGCCAGAACCTGATGCCGTTCGCGGGCAAGGTGACGGGCACCGCGTTCGGGCCGATGATCGTGCCGATCGTGTGCCTCGCGTTGCTCGGCTTCGGTGCGCTGGTCGCGTGGACGCGCTCGGAGCGAGGGATGGTCGCGGCGCGGGCGTGATGGCGTGCGGCGTTGCCGCGGCGTCGTCCTGTTTCCGATGATCCGGAAACAGGACGACGCATGCCGGTTCGGCGGCAGGTACTCGAGCGCGCTACCGTGCCGGGCACATGCGACGAATGGAGCGGGAAATGACGAAAGGGGCGACGATGGACATGTCTTGCGACGGCGTTGCGCATCGCGCGCGGCGCGCGTTTTTCGCACGTGGGCGGGCATCGCGTGACGAGGCGCGGCGGACCGGCGAATACATCGATGCGGCAAACGTGCGCGCGGAACTCGAACGCCTGCCGAAAGCGGCGTGCTCGACGAAGGCAGTCGACTAAACCGTCGTTGTCCGGCGTCTCCCGCCGCCCCCTGTCTACCCCCGCGAACCTCCGTGCTCGCCATGCGCGAGCGCCACAGGCGACGGTACCCGCGGAATCTCGACCTCGACCGTCGTGCCTTCGCCGAGCGTCGTCGCGATCCGCAGCGTGCCGCCGACCAGATACGCACGCTCGCGCAACCCCACCAGCCCGAACGAAGCCGACTTGCGCGGCACGGCGGGATCGAAGCCCGCGCCGTCGTCGCGTATCGTCAGCGCGATCGCTTCGCTGCCGCACACGAGCTCGACGTCCGCGTGCGATGCGGCCGCGTGCCGGGCGACGTTCGCGAGCGCTTCCTGCGCGATGCGGAACACGGCCGTCGCATACGGCTCGTCGAGTTGCAACTCGGGCGGCTCGACGTGCAGCGAACAGGTAATCCCGTGACGATGCCGGAAATCTTCCACGAGCCATTGCATCGCCGCCGCGAAGCCGAGATCGTCGAGCATCAGCGGGCGCAAGTCCGACGCGATGCGGCGCGTCGCGGCCACCGCGCCGCGCGCGAGCGCATGCATCGCCGCGATCTTGCGTGCGAGCGATGCGTCGTCCTGCGGCACGCGGTCGATCAGCCATTCGAGATCGTTTTTCAGCGCCGCGAGCGACTGCGCCAGTTCGTCGTGCAGTTCGCGCGCGATGCGGCGCTGCTCGGCTTCGCGTGCGCTGGCGCTGATCGCGGCGATCTCGCGCAACTCCTCGCGCGACGCCTGAAGCGCCCGTTCCGCGCGCACGCGCTCCTCGACTTCGCGTCGCAAGTCGCGGTTCGACGCGCTCAGCTGCGCGGTGCGTGCGGCGACGCGCTGTTCGAGCCGTTCGTTCGCATCGTTCAACTGCGCGCTTTTCTGTACGACGAGCAAATGCTGAAAGCGTGCGCCGGCCAGCGCACGTACCGTCTGCGCGTGCAGCCGGCCGTTCTCGAACAGCATCGCGAACAGCACGACGCCCGATGCGACGAGACCATACGCGCGCCCCGCATAGAAACCGAGATCGAAGCGGCCGTGATTCAGCATCGACGACAGCGCGATGTCGAACAGCCACGCGACGAGCACCGTCATCACCCACAGGTCGAGCACGGAATGGCGGCGCCGCTGCCGCCACATTAGCATCAGCGCGACCAGGTTCAAGCCCCAGACGACGGTGATCGCTTTCGTCATCGTCGCGGTCATCCGGTTGCCGCTCATGATGTGCGGCAGCAGGTCGTGGCCGGCCGTCGCGAGCAGCGCGAGCGCGACCGTCGCGCCGATCGCGGCGGCGATGCAGAGGCCGACCGGAATCGCCGCGCGGCGCTGCGGTGCCGGAGCCGGGGCCGGGGCCGGACGCCCGCGCGACGTCGCGCGCAGCAGCGCGTACGCGGCGACCGATAGCGGAAAGCCGCCATGCCAGAACAGGTACAGCCATGCGGTGGTCTGCTCCCCGGCGCCGAGCAGGCCGGTCGGCGCGAACAACCCGGGGAAGGTCAGCATGTGCGTGCCGGCCATGAACGCCGTGAACAGGTAGCCGCCCGCCAGCACGAGCAGCGGCTTTTCGCGCAGGATCGCGTACTGGCCGAGCAGCAGGCCGGCCGTCACCATGTCGTCGACGACGATCGCCGACTGATACACGGGAATGAACGCCCAGCCCGGCGCGAGCGGCCTGGCCGCGAACGGCGCGAGCGCGGCGAAGATCACGGCCGATACGAGCACCGTCGCGAGCGCGAGCCGCCGTTCGCGACGGCCCGGCGGCAGCGACGACATGAACAGGCGCGACGTGTCCCGATCAGCGTCGTTCGGCGGCGGCGGCGGCGGAGCGGGCGGGAAGCGGAAGGCGGCCATCATGCGTCGTCGGCCCCGAGATCGAGATCGTGGCGCACCGTGTAGCGGACCAGTGCGGCTTCGTGCGGCAGCCCCATCTTTTCGAGGATCCGCGTCTTGTACGTGCTGACCGTCTTCGCGCTCAGCGCGAGTTCGGACGCGATTCGCGTGACGGTCTGACCGGCGACGATGCGGCGCATCACGTCGAACTCGCGCGCGGACAGTCGCTCGTGCGGCAGGGCCTGAGCCGGCGCGCGCAGCGTGTGGGCGAGGCTTTCCGCCGCGGACGGGCTCACGTAGACGCCGCCCGCCGCGACCTTGCCGACGGCCTCGACGAGCTCGACGGTCGCACTGTCCTTCGTCAGGTAGCCGGTGGCGCCGGCCTTGAACGCGCGCGCCGCGTACTGCGCTTCGGTGTGCATCGTCAACACCAGCGTGCGCAGCGACGGCGCCTGGCGCTTGACCAGCCGGATCAGCTCGATGCCGGTCGGCGCGGGCATCGACAGGTCGAGCAGCAGCACGTCGGCGGCCATGCGCTCGGCCAGCGCGAGCGTGCCCGAGCCGTCGCTCGCCTCGCCGACGATCTCGAAACCGCCGGCCATCTCCAGAATGTGACGCAGTCCGTCCCGCATGACTGCGTGATCGTCAGCCAGAATTACCCTGATCATCTTCCAGCGTTCCTCTTCGGGATGACGCCGCGCGTTGCTGTCGTTGCTGTCCGGTTTGTCGCCGCGGCCGTTCTTCTGACCAATATATTCCCCCGGACCCGAAAACGGTACTCGTTCGCGAAATTTTCAAGACGGTTGATCGAGGAATCCGCACTGCGACGAAATAATTCACGGGACAGCACCCCGTGCGCCGCCCATGCGAACCAGGGTATTCCCGGATGATCGTTGCACCCGATGCGGGCCGGCGCGGCCTCGACGGGCCGGCCCCGCGAATCGTTCCGATTCGGGACTAAACTGGTGCCCGATGCCGTCCGTTCGAACCGAGGAGCCCCGCAATGATCGACCTGGCCGATATCCTGCCGTCCGCATTGCCTGCCGCGGTCGCCTGGGCCGAAGCGGAGGCGGCGCGCGGGCTCGCGCAGGGCGCGCCGCTGACGCCGGCGCAAGCCGACGACGCGCGCACGGTGGACGTCGCGCACCCGGACCGGATTCGCGTGATGACGGTCGAGCGCATGCCGTTTCCCGACACGCCGACGCTTGCCGCGATCGCCCGCGATACCGGGCTGCTGGCGCCCGGGACGATCGGCCTCACGCTCGGTCACGCGGTGTACGTGCTGCGCGGGCAGGACACGCGCCGGCTGCTGACCCACGAGTTCCGTCACGTGCATCAATACGAGGCCGCCGGCTCGATCGGCGCGTTTCTTGCTCGCTATCTGCACGAGATCGCGACGGTCGGCTACCACGATGCGCCGCTCGAGGTCGACGCGCGGCAACACGAGTTCGATTGACGCTGGCCTCCGACGCCGGCGCGAGCACGCGCATGTCGCGATGAACGTATTCGATGCCTCTGCCGGCCCGCTGTTCGCGCATCGGGCCGCACCGTTCGGGAGTGTGCGATGAGCGACGCGATCCATGCGTGGGTCGGCGCGATCGGCGCGCATCCGCTGCTCGTACTGGCGATCGTGTTCGTGGCCGCGTGTGCCGAAGCGATCGCGCTGATCGGCACGGTCGTGCCGGCCGGCGCCGTGATGTTCGCGGCCGGGGCACTGATCGGCGCCGGTGCGCTCGACGCATGGGCGACGATCGGCGTCGCGGCAGTCGGCGCGGTGATCGGCGACGGGATCAGCTACGAACTCGGGCGACGTTACCGCGGGATGATCCGCGAGATGTGGGCGCGCTTCGGCTCCGCGGGCGTCTACGCACGCGGCGAGGAGTTCGTGCTGCGTCATGGCATGAAGAGCATCGTGCTCGCGCGCTTTCTCGCGCCGGTGCGGGCGGTCGTGCCGGTCGTCGTGGGCTGCGCGACGCTGCCGCGCCGGTCGTTCTATCCGGTCAACGCGATCTCGGCGCTCGTGTGGGCGCCCGTGCACGTCGCGCCCGGCATCCTGTTCGGCGCGTCGGCCGCGCTGGCCGCGGCGATCAGCGTGCGGGTCGCCGCGATCCTGCTGGTCGTGGCCGCGCTGGTCGCGCTCGTGTGGATCGGCGTGCGCGTCGCGCTGAGACGCGGCTGGCCGTTGTTGTGTCGTGCGCTCGCCGAAGCGGTGCACGCGTGCGTGCGTCGCTGGCCGCGGTTCGGCGCGCGGCTGCACGACGGGATCGCATACCTGCGCGGGTTGCCGGGCGCGGTGCCCACGCTCGCGCTGTTGTTCATCGGCTGCGTGTGGCTGTTCGCGGGGATCGTGCAGGACGTCGTCGCGAACGATCCGCTGATGCATGCGGACATCGCGCTGTACGCGTTCCTGCAGCGCCTGCGCACGCCGCCCGTCGACGCCGCGATGAGCGCGCTCGCCGTGCTGCATGGGCACGACACGGGGCTGATCGTCGCGGCCGCGTTTCTCGTCTGGCTGATGATCCATCGCTGCTGGCTGACGGCCGTGTGGTGGCTCGCGACGGTCGGCGTCGCCGTCGTGCTCGTGCCGGTGTTCGGCGCGGGCGCGCCCGGCGCGACGCCCATGAGCCTGCCGCCCGGCGCGCTGCACGTGCCGCTGCCGGACGGCGACGCCGCCTTCGCGATCCTCGCGAGCAGCGGCCTTGGCTGGGTGCTCGCGCGCGATCGGCCCGCGCCGTGGCGCATTCCGGTGGTGACGGCGGTCGTGCTGTGGATCGTGCTTGGCGGCTTCGCGCGGCTGTACGTCGGCGATACCTGGTTGTCGGGCCTGCTGGGCGGGTGGAGCCTCGGGCTCGCATGGTTCGCGTTGCTCGCCGGCGCCTATGCGTACTGGCGCGTGCGCGAGCACGTGCAGCCGCGCGGCGCGCTCGTCGCGGTCGTCGTCGTGCTCGCGACGGCCGGCGTATGGACGGTGCCCGCGCAATGGCAGCGCGATCGCGCGGCGCGTCCGCGTGTCGGCGACGTGGTCGCGATGACCGTCGACCAGTGGTTGCGTGGCGGGTGGCAGCGCGTGCCGACGCGGCGCACCGAGATCGGCGGCGACCGCGAGGAATATCTGCCGCTGCAATGGAGCGCGACGTCGGACACGCTCGACCGCCATCTCGCGCAGGCCGGCTGGCAGCGCGCGACGCCGTGGTCGCCGGCCACCGCGCTGCGCTGGCTAGTGCCGCAGCCGCCCCCCGATACGCTGCCTGTGCTGCCGCGCTATACGCATGGCGAGAGCACGCGGCGCGTGTTCGTTCGCGTCGATCCGGCCCACCCGGAAAGCCGCTTGGTGCTGCGGTTGTGGCGCTATCCGTACGTGTTGCAGGATGCGCTCGGCATGCGGCCGCTGTGGTACGGCGCGCTGTATCGCGAAACGCTGCGTCGGCCGGCGCGGCTGATGACGATCGTGCACACGACGACGATCGACGATGCGGCGGCGATCGCGCACGCGTTGGCGGTGGAGCCGACGATCGCGCATCCGCCGGCGGGGATGAAGGCCGCGCCGGATGAGATGCTGCTGGTGTGGATGGTTCAGCCGTGAGGGGGCATTCAGGTTTGCGGGCCGGCAGACGGAAGACCGGAAAGGTTGCCGGCTTCGATGACCGCTTGCAGTGCGACGACGGCCGCGGCGTGATTGTCGGGACCGTCGAGCGATTCAGCCGCGACCTTCAAATAGGCGGCTGCAAGCCCGGGGTCGGTGCGTAGTTCGACGATTTCCGCGTCGTGATGCGATACAGCGCCGTGGGATGGGTTCATGGTTGCTTCGTTGATATGGGGCGGGACGGGCTAGCGAATGGCTTTGGATGTCGGCGTCACGCGGGGATCGCCGCACAAGCGCTCGCACCCTCCGTCGCATATCGGGACCAGCGTCACGGCAATCTGATTGAGCGAAAGGCGTCCGTCGTTGTCGACGTCCGGGTGTTTGATGGTCCTTGTATCCACCCAGATGTTCTGTTCACCGATGCCTAACTGGATAAGGTAGGTTTTCAGGGCAACGGCGCGCCGATGAGCGAGGGCGGCCGGATCGCGTTCCCGGACGTAACCTCCTGCATAGACGATCCCGCGTATGCCGACGTTTGGCCAGTTGCGGGCTTCCAGAACCATTTCAGCGATCCGTATCCGTGCCTTGTTGGGGATGTCGGTGGAGTTCAGCGGCAACGTATCCGCCATGTCCGTCGAAATCGTGCAGGCGTAGGCGAGCGGTGTTGCGACGAATATCGAAAGCGCGAACAGGTGCGCGAAGAAAATGAGGCGCATTACGCGAGTTCCTTATCCTTCGAAGCCGACATAGCACGCAAGACTGTCCGCGTTGCGAATTGCTTTGTCGGGATTGGATTGTGCCCAGAAGGTCAAACCGATTGACACGCCATACATTTCGTCGGTGGAGTCGAACACATCCGCGAAATGCGTGCATTCGTGAATGAGTGTGAGTAGTTGGCATCCTCGCCAGCGTTGCGCCGGCGGCGATGTGCAGAAATGCGAATAGATCGCGATGATACGCTTCTCGGAATCGGGCTTGCATACTGCGGCATCCGTGTCGCCGTTGTCCGGAAAGACGGTGCACGTGATGTTCCGTTGTTTCTGCTGATCCCATCTGATGACGTTCTCCGGTTTGAGCGATTGCATGGCGTCCAACAGCCTTGGCATTCCGAGCCGCAGGGTATCGCGTGCGATGTCGTCGCTTCGGCCGAACCACTTCCGTGCGCGCGACTGCTCGGCATCGTCCCATCGCGCCAGCCCGGCAATGCGATCCTGAATCAAAGGAACGGCCATGTCGCGAAGTCGGACAATCGATGCCCGGAATGTCTTGTTCGACATGTTTTGGCATATCGGTGTCAGGTCCAGTTCGATATCCCGGATCGAGTCCGCTGTCGTATTCGTGGCAACGGTGCCGACTGATTCCCATCCGTCTTCGCGCGGCGGATTCGTACTTCTATTGCACATTGGTTAGGTTCCCCGATATATCTCGATGTCGATTACGTCCTGACCGGATGTCTCGACCCGGCATGTCAGACCTTTTTCATCGGTCCGCCCCTCGACGAGCCGACCTGAAGAGTCCGTGATTCGATAACGGATGTCGGCGAGTGGCCATCCGGAAAATCGATCGATCAACCGGATCTGCTCGTCGTGAACTGCCGGTTCGGGCGGTGCGGGGCACCGGTGGAAGGGACTCGATTCCGCGAGCGGCGCGTTTCCCGACGACTTTAGAAATATCCCAGGGTTGCGGCCTGCAACGACGCGATTTTTCATGCATGGGCACGTGACCCGGTCACCGTCGACCACGACGTTTCGGCCGATTTCTGACATGCCCTGTCCGGAGCCGGCAATTTCGAAGGTGCCCTCGCAATTTCCGCATGTCGCTTTATCGCCGCTCAATGCGACACGTTTCCCTTTGTCGTAAATCGTCGAAGAAATTGCGATGACGAAGCCGCGCGTTGTTGTCGGATCGTTATCCCGGACAGCCGCTTTTCTCATTGGGGTCCCCCGCTTTGCCAGTGTTTGTTGTCGCATGTTCGACGCCGCCCCACGGTTGCCGAGAATTGACGGCAGCGAGCGCTTACCGACGCCGAACCAGGCAAATGGGGAGAACCGCTACTACTTGGTCATTCCGCAGTTTTCTCCATCGATTTGGAATGCTGATGATAAGGCAGGAGGTTCGCGAAATGCCGTATTATTGAGATGGAATGGCGGTAGATTGTTGCGGATTGTCAGAGTGATCGGGGAGGCATGAATGGCGCGCGGTGGCGTGGATTCAGTCGATTCAGATTGCGACGAAACAGCGCTCGCGAATCGGCCAATGCAGACGTGTCTGCGTGGCCGATCTGCCCCGACGCGCAAAGCTTGCGAGCGTGCGCGATGTATCCCGCGCCGAGCGTAGATAAAACGCCTGCAGCTGAAACACATGACGGTGCGCCCGCGCGTCGGAAAACAGCACTGCCTGACTACCCGGCTTCATCAACCCGTCGAGTTTCCGCCAGGCGTCCAAGCGCTGATACGGCACGCCGCCGGTCGTATATCGCAGCGCGGCGATAACGCGACCGTCGATGAATCGCGGTACGATCGCTCGTTTGCCCGTCTGGCTTGCCGACATCACCTCACGAGAGCCCCCGCATGATCACGATTCGCCCGATGACCGACGACGATTTCGCCCGTTTCTGGCCGACCTACCGCGCCATCGTCGCTGCTCAGGAAACCTATGCATTCGATCCCGAGCCGGCCCAGGAAGCGGCACGCGCACAGTGGCTCGACGCGCCGCTCTGCACGTGGATCGCCGAAGAGGACGGCGTGGTGCTCGGCTCGTATTTCCTGAAGGCGAACGCGGCCGGCCCCGGCAAGCACGTGAGCAACTGCGGCTACATGGTGAGCGAGGCCGCGCGCGGCCGCGGCCTCGCGCGCCTGATGTGCGAGCACTCGCAACAGGTGGCGCGCGAGCGCGGTTTCCTCGCGATGCAGTTCAATTCGGTGGTCGCGACGAACGAGGTCGCGGTCGCGCTGTGGCAGAAGCTGGGATTCGAGATCGTCGGCCGGGTGCCGCGCGCATACCGTCACGCGCGGCTCGGCTTCGTCGACTGCTTCGTGATGTTCAAGTGGCTCGGCGACGCGGCGGCCGCCGAAGCCTGAGCAACCCGCCGCCGCGTCAGACGGCGAACGCGCCGTCGAACACGATCCGTTCGTCGAGCGCGAGCGTGCCGCGCGCGAAGATCAGGTCGAGATGGTGGCTGCCGTTTTCGCCGCCGCCGAGGCCGAGATGCAGGCCCGGATGGCGTTCCTCGAACCCCGCGTTGCGCCCGTACAGGCCGCGAATGCCGAGGTTCGTGCCGATGCCGAATTCCTCGATCCGCCGGTGATTCGCGTGCCGGTCGAGATAGGTCGTGAAATCGCGCCGGAAGCCCGCATCGTCGGTGTCGAAATCGACGATCGTGCTGTGTTCGACATGCAGCGTCGCGAGCCGCTCGGCCACCTTGTACTTGATCGCGAACGGCACGGTGCCGAGAAACGTGCCGCTGAACACGACGGTGCCGTTCAGGTCCGTCACGTGCGTCGCGATCTCGCCGGGCACGACGTCGAGGTTGCCCATGCCGTCCACGCTCGTCCATTTCTGGTCCGGCGCGAGCGAGCCCGTCAGCGTGTTGCCGGCTTCGTCGATGAAGCGGATCCGCGACGCGCGTGCGGCGGCGTCGATCAGCCGGCCGTTGCGCGCGGCGATGTCGTCGAGCGATTCGGCGAACGCCTCGTCGAGGTGCGGGCCGTAATCCTTGAATAAAACCGATTTGCTCCAGTGTTCGACGATCGCGGGGCGGATCGCGGCGAGAAAGGGCGGCCCGCTCGGCGACGGCGTCGGCAGGCACGACGAGTCGTACAGCAGCACGAACAGGTCGGCGTCGTCGAGCGCGGCGGCGATGTCGGCGGGCGCGGTGCTTTCGAGGCAGAGGGTGGTCGCGTCGAGCGAATCGGGCAGGGCGGAAAAGGCGCGCAACGCGGTGTCGCGGTTGCGGGAGTCATAGCCGACCAGCAGTTTTCCCGATTCGCCGCGCGCCAGCTTGTCGCGCAGCGCCGGGTGAAAACCGAGCGCGCGGTGCAGGTTCAGCATGCGTATCTCCGGAAGCGGCGGAAGGGCCGAGGCCCTTCCGCGAGAACGGGTGGCCCGCTCAGACCGGCCAGAGCGCGGTGCCGAACGGCACCACGGCGTCCTCGACCATCATGTCGACGGCCTCGGGGTGCGTGTCTTCCTGCATCCAGTCAAGCAATTCGATTTGCTGGGTTTCCTGCATGTCAATTCTCCTGTGGTGAACATGAGTGATTCAACATGAAAGCGCGGCAAAAATATTGCCGCTCCTCGTTCGGAATTTTGTGAATGCCGGGCGAGTGGCGTCGATATTAGTCTGACGAATTTGCGAATGCAATGCGTTGTATTGTTTTTAGCCGAAGCGTGCTAAACACGAGGATTTTCGATCCACATATTGGAAAACATGAATAAAACGAGCGACAGATCACGCATCTTTTTTTAAGAAATCGAACCGTGCGCGACGAAATGAATTCGGTTATTTTTAATTTGAATTCAATTGACCGGATTGATGCGATTCATGTCACTCACGAAAACCGTGTGCGCGATCGCCCGGTGCTCGAACCGGTCTGCCGATTCCATGCGTCACGCAGCCGGTCCGCCGGCGAGCGTTATCCGAGCAGCGCCTTTCCGATCGCCTTCGTCGGTTCCGAGCGCAGCACCAGCGAAGTCGTGACCGCGCCGAAGCGGGCAATCGCGTCGATGAGGGTTTCGAGCTGGCCCGGCGTCGGCACCAGCACCTTCAGCAGAAAGCAGTCCTCGCCGGTCATGCGGTGGACTTCGATGACGTGCGGCATCTCGGCGAACGCGCGCAGCGCCGGCTGGATGTGCTCGTGCGTTGTCTTGAGCCGGATGATGGCCATCATGCCCAACCCCAGCGCCGCCGGATCGATCCGCGCGCCGTAGCCGGCGATGATCCCGCGTTCTTCCAGCCGCTTGACGCGCTCCGACGTGGCGGGCTGCGACAGCCCGATGCGCCTGCCGATTTCCGACAGCGGCGTCCGCGCGTTGTCCTGCAGCGCTTCGAGGATCGCAAGATCCAGGCGATCCAGTGCTTCGTCCGGCATGACGGGCCTCCGATACCGTTGATTCATCGGCATTTTGTCTCAATAGCCGATGACTTGCCATTCCATGCCGACTCACGCGTGGTCACACTCTGGGCTTCAAGTTGACGGAGGGCGTAATGGATCGAGCGATCGTGATCGTGCCGGGTATCGGCAATTCGGGACCGGATCATTGGCAGAGCCACTGGGAGGCGGCGTTTCCCGGCGCCGCGCGCATCGCGCCGGCTTCATGGGACGCGCCCGATCTGGCCGACTGGATGGCGGCGCTGGACGAGGCCGTCGCGAACGCCGGGGCGGCCCCGCTAGTCGTTTGTCATTCACTCGGGTGTCTGTTGTTCGCGCATTGGCATGCGGTGTCGTCGCGCGCGGTGCGCGGCGCGTTTCTCGTGGCCATGCCCGACCCGGCGGGGCCGCGCTTTCCGGTTGCCGCCGCCGCGTTCGCGAACCTGCCGAACGGCGGGTTGGGGCGCGTGCCGGTGCTGGCGATCGCGAGTGCGGACGATCCGTACGATCCGTCGGGGCGCGCGCTCGAATGGGCAACGGAACACGGCGCGGCGCCGCTTCTGCTCGGCGCGCGCGGCCACCTGAACGCGGCGTCCGGGCTGGCCGGATGGGCCGAAGGGCGGGCGCTGCTGACGGCGTTTGCGGCCGGACTCGGGCGGTAGCGCGTGCCGGCGCCGGCTGGTCTCCCGCGTTTCCCGGCCGTCGTGTCGGGGAGCGGGAACCGGGCGCGGCGCCCGTCGCGGGTATGCCGCTGCCGCGTGTGCCGATTTCGTGGCGGCTCCAGTATGATCGACCGACGGCGGCGTGAGCCCCGGAACCGAACAACGAAGGAGACGCCCGATGCGCGTAGTGCCGCAACCGCAGCGTGCCGGCCGCTCGCGGCCGGACGCCGGCGCAACCGATCCCGGCCGCATGGCGGCCTGGCGGCTCGCGATGTGCCTGTCGCTCGGCAGCGCGATCGCGCTCGGCCTCGCACGCTTTTCCTATGCGCTGCTGCTGCCGCCGATGAAGGCCGATCTCGGCTGGACGTTCGCGCAGGCCGGCGCGCTGAACACGGCGAACGCGGCCGGCTACCTGATCGGCGCGCTCGCGTTCCCGCTGCTGTCGCGGCGCTGGCGCGCGGGGACGCTGCTTGCCGCCGGTTGCGCGCTGACCGCCGTGCTGATGGCAGCCTGCGGGCTCGCGTCGGACATGCATGTGCTGCTCGCACAGCGACTGGCGACGGGTGTCGGCAGCGCGTTGATCTTCATCAGCGGCGGCGTGCTGGCCGCGCGGCTCGCATCCGCGTCGCCGCGCGATGCGGGGCTGCTGCTCGGCCTGTACTACGGCGGCACCGGATGGGGCATCGTCGCGTCGTCGCTGCTCGTGCCGGCCACGCTCGTGCCACGCGTGCACGGCTGGCAGCCCGCGTGGTTCGCACTCGCGACGGCGTGCGTGCTGTTCTCGGCGGTGGCCGTGCTGGCCGCGCGCCGCATCGAGCATGCGCATGCGGCACCGGCCACGCGCGCCGACGGTGCGAAACCGGCGGCGACCGCGAGCCCGGCCCGCTTCGCGCTCGCGTTGGCCGGCTACGGCCTGTTCGGCGTCGGCTATATCGGCTACATGACGTTCATCGTCGCGCTGCTGCGCGGCGCGGGGATGAGCGGCACGGTCGTCGCCGCGTTCTACGTGATGCTCGGCGTCGCGACCGTCGTGTCGGCGCGGCTGTGGTCGGGGCTGCTCGACCGGATGCGCGGCGGCCAGGCGCTCGCCGTGCTCAACGCGCTGCTCGGCGTCGCGACGCTGATGCCCGCGCTGTTCGTGCACCCGGCCGCCGCATTCGCATCGGGCTTGCTGTTCGGCGCGACGTTCCTGTCGGCGGTCGCGTCGACGACGGCCTTCGTGCGGCACAACCTGCCGCCCGACGGCTGGGCGAAGGGGATCAGCGCATTCACGACAGTCTTCGCATTCGGGCAGATCGCGGGGCCGGTCGCGATCGGCTGGGTGTCGGACAGTGCGGGGCTCGCGCGCGGGCTCGTGTATTCGGCATTGACGCTGTTCGTGGGCGCGGCATTCGCGGCCGGGCAGCGCGCGTTGCGCACGTCCGCGTAGTCATGTGCCGGTCACCGCACGCACGCGGTGCGCGACACGCGATGAAACGCGCGGCTGAAGTAGATCAGGCTGTCGCCGTCGTCGCGCACGCGAATCGACGTCGCCTCGATGAACATCACCGAATGCGAGCCGACTTCCTTCATCTCGGCGATCGTGCCCTGCAGGCTCGCGAGCGCATCGCGCAGCACCGGCACGTCCCGTTCGCCGCGATCCCACACGGGCAATGCGAAGCGCTGCTCCATCGGCAGGTCGGTGAGCCCCGCGAAGTGTCGCGCGAGCAACTCGTGCTCGGCCGGCAGCACGTTGATGCAGACCTGACGGTTGCGCTCGAAGGTCGCATGCATCGCGCTCGACCGGTTCAGGCACACGAGCAGCGTCGGCGGCGCGTCGGTGACGGAACACACGGCGCTCGCGGTGATCCCGCAGCGGCCGTGCGGGCCCGCGGTGGTGATCACATTGACGGCCGCGCCGAGATGGGCCATCGCCTGGCGGAAGGCCTTCTGCGCGTCGGTCGGTTCGGCGCGCGCCGGTTGCGGGGTATCGGTCGTTGCGGACATGGGCGCTCCAGGTTGGATGAAGGCGGCGATCGCGGGCGCTGTCGATGCAGCCTCGCGTGGCCGACGATGACCCAAGCGTACGCCGCGAAAAGGCGGCCGACCATTCGCACGATTGGCGATCGGGATGGCGTTCCTGCCGACGCGTCTAAAGGTTCTACCTAGATGCACGCCATCGCGCGCGCAAAAAACCGCGATTGCGCGTTCGCGCGGCACGTGAAGGGGTTTGCAGCGGGTTTTCGGCTCGTTATGATGTGCCGCACCCCCAGCGAACGACGCTCGCGACACGCCGGCCACCGGCGTTGCGCGCGGCGCGTGCGATACCGATACCGACATTCAGCGAGACACCCGCGATGACGTCACCCGCACCGATCGTATATATCGTCGACGACGACGGCGGCATGCGGACGTCGCTCGCGTGGTTGCTCGAATCGGTGGGCATCGCGTCCGAAGGATTCGCGAACGCGGCCGACTTTCTCGCGCGCTTCGACGTGAACCTGCCCGCGTGCCTCGTGCTCGACGTGCGGATGCCGGAGAAAAGCGGCTTCGACGTGCAGGCCGAACTGAATGCGCGCGGTGCGACGCTGCCGGTGATCTTCGTCAGCGGACACGGCGACATTCCGATGTCGGTACGCGCGCTGCAGAACGGCGCGATCGATTTCGTCGAGAAGCCGTACAACTCGCAGCAGATGCTCGAGCGCGTGCAGCGCGCGCTGCGGCTCGCGCAGCAGCGGCATGCGGTGAGCCAGCGTCACCGCGAACTGCGCCAGCGGCTCGATGCGCTGACCGCGCGCGAGAAGGAGGTGCTGCGCGGCGTCGTGGACGGCAAGGGCAGCAAGCAGATCGCGTCGGATCTGTCGATCAGCGTGAAGACCGTCGACGTGCATCGCGCGAGCATCAAGGAGAAGCTCGGCGCGACGTCGATCGCCGCGCTCGTGCGCGACGTGATGGTCGTGTGGGGCGACGACGGCGAATCGTCGCGATGAGGCTCGGCGCGTTCAGCGCATGTACAACCCGCCGTTGATGTCCCAGCACGCACCGTTCGCGAAATGCGCGTCGCCCGATGCGAGCAGCACGGCCGCATCCGCGACGAAACCGGCCGATCCGAGCTTGCCGCCCGGCAGGCTCGCGAGCACCTGACGCAGTTTTTCGGGCGCGACGCTTTCGTACACGATCGGCAGATCGAGCGGCCCCGGCGAGATCGCGTTGACGGTCACGCCCTGCGCGGCGAGATCGCGTGCGAACACCTTGGTCAGCGTCAGCGTGCCGCCTTTCGCGGCCGCGTAGTGCGCGCCCGTCGCGGAGCCGCCGTTCTGCCCGGCGAGCGACGCGATGTTGACGATGCGGCCCGCGCCGCGCTGCGCGAAGTACTGGCCGAACACCTGGCAGCCGAACAGCACGCTGCGCAGGTTCACGTCGATCACGTGGTCGAACTGCTCGGCCGTGATCTCCATCGCCGGCACGACCTTCGATGCGCCCGCGTTGTTGACGAGCACGTCGATCGAGCCCCAGCGCGCGACGAGCGCATCGCGCGCCGCTTCGAAATCGCGTTTGGACGTGACGTCGAGCGGCAGCGCGATCGCGCGTTCGCCGCTCGGGTCGAGTTCGCGTGCATGCGCTTGAACGGCGTCGGCGGCGATGTCGGCCAGCGCGACGCGATAGCCGGCCGCATGGAAGCGTTCGGCGAGGACGGCGCCGAGCCCGCGCGCGGCGCCGGTGACGAGGACGACTCGATCTGACATGGTGTGGCGTTCCTTGGTTCGCGGGCGCACGCCTGTGGCGGCGCTCGCATCGTGGTTCATGCGGCCAATGCCGCTTCGAAGTGTGCCGCGATCGCGCAGACCCGTTCGTCCGCGCCCTTGCGTCCGACGATCTGCAAGCCGGCCTTCAACGGCGAACCGGCGAGCGGCAGCGGCAGGCTGAGCGCCGGATGGCCGCTCAGGTTGAACGGCCGGATCAGCGACGACATCGCGATCACCGATACGCCGTCGCGGGCCTGTTGCAGCGTGATCGGCAGTGCGGGCAGCGTCGGCAGCACCAGCACGTCCGCGTGTTCGAGCGCGGCATCGACCTGCGCGGTGAAGCGTGCGCGCACGGCTTCGGCTTGCGCGAGCGCGGCCGGTGTCGTCGTCGCGGCCGTGCGCAGTCGTGCGTCGAGATCGGCGCCGAGCTTGCCTGTTTCGACCAGATGACCGAACGCGCGCGACGTTTCCGCATTGATCACGGTGAGCCCTGCCGCGAACGCGGCCGGCATTTCATCGAGCACGACCGTATGCGAACGCAGACCCGACGCGCGAACGGCCGCATCGAGCGCGGCCGCGATCGCCGGATCGGCTTCGACGGCGAGTTGCGCGACCGTGCAGCCTTCGACGGAGGCGCTCGCCTGCGCGCGTTCGAAACCCGGCGCGATCGCGGCCATCACCGCGACGAGCGTGCGGATTTCGCGCGCGAACGGCCCGACGCAATCGAGCGTGGTGTCCGCGGGCGCGACCCCGCGCCGCGACACGCGGCCGAACGTCGGTTTCAGCCCGGCCACGCCGCAGCACGCGGCCGGCCCGCGAATCGAGCCGCCGGTATCGGTGCCGAGCGCCGCGTCGACGGCGCCGAGCCCGACGAGCGACGCGGAACCGCTCGACGAGCCGCCCGGAATGCGCGTGGCGTCCTGCGGATTGACGGGCGTGCCCGTGTAGTCGTTGATGCCGGTCATGCCGAACGCGAGCTCGTGCATGTTCGCCTTGCCGGCGATCTGCCAGCCGGCGTCCAGCAGCAGGCGGACCACGTCCGCGTGTCGTACGGCCGGCGGCGCATCGGCGAGCGCGCGGCTCGCCGCGCGGGTCGGATGGCCGGCGATGTCGATCGTGTCCTTGATCGCGATCGTCGGGCCCGGGCCGCCGAGCGTGAAGGTGTCGATGAATCCTGTCATGGTCGGTATCGTGCGAAAGCAGCGGGAAACATCAGGACCGTGGCGCGGCGGCGAGCGGCCACGGGCCGTCGAGCACGCGTTCGGTGCGGAAATGGCGAATCAGCCAGGCGGAGCCGTCGGCGGCCGGCGCGAAATCGATCGTCAGCCGCGCGGCGATCAGCTCGGCCGAGCCGTTTGCGTAGCGCGACGCTTGCAGCATGATCCAGCGGCCGCGCGCGCTGGCATGGCCGGCGCCGATCTCGATCGACTCCGACGTCAGAAAGTGCAGGTTCGCCGAGAAATGCGGATCGGGCGGCAGATAGCGGCCGAGCATCGCGACGATCGCCGCCGTGCCTTCGAGGCGGCCGAACTTCTTCGCGTACTGCGGGCCGATGCCTTCCCACACGGCGTCGGCCGTGAACAGTTCGGCCAGCGACGGGCCCTCGCCAGCCGCTTCGGGCACGTCGCACAGCGCCATGTAGCGCGTGATCGTCGCGCGCACCGAGCGCTCGGCGTCGAGCGCCGCGACGCGCTGCGCGAGCGCGTCGATCGCCGCGGGAGACAAGTCGGTCATCGCGCGCCTCACGCCGCGGGCTTCGCGGCCGGCGGCACGGTCAGCGCGCGGCCGACGCGTGCCTCGATCTTGCCGTAGCGCCACAGGTTGTATTCGCCGACGGGCGTCGTGCGGTACAGGTTGCACACGGCGACCGTCGTGTCGAAATCGGCGACGTCGGCCATGATGTAGAAGGTCCACGGCGCGCCGTCGGCCTGGCCGACCACGAGGCGGTCGTCGTCCATCACGCCGAGCACGCGCACGCCGGGCATCGCTTCGACGGCCGCGAGCATTGCACCATACGCCTGCCACACTTCGCCGATCTTCTCGCGCGGCAGGTCGAAGAAATTCTGCGACACGCCGCAGCAGAACAGCACGCGCAGCGGCAGCGGATTCGAATCGGACATATCGGGTTCTCCAGAGGGATCGGTGGGGTGCGCGAGCCGGCCGGCGACGGCGCGGCGGCTTCATGCGCGTTCATCAAAAGTGTCGGTCGATGCCGGTTACAGATAGCCGGGAAACGGCGTGACGCCGGTGAACACCGCGCCCGCGCCGTCGAAGTTGCCTTCGGCGAGGAACGCGTGCTGCGTGACGACCATCGCATCGCGCAGCAACCGCTGCAGCGGATGCGACCGATAGATCGCCGCCGTGCCGCCGAGGCGGTATGCGCGCTCGACGACGCTCGCGCCTTCGCGGGCGATCTGCGTGGCCGCGAGCCGCAGCAGGCTGACCTGATCGGGCGTCACCGCGTTGCCGGCGAGGATCGATTGCCACACGGTATCGGTCGCATCGTAGAAGAACGCACGCGCCGAGCGCAGTTGCGCTTCCGCCTTTGCGAGCTCGATGCGGAAATACGCGCGATCGGCGAGACGCGGCGCGCCGGTCGTCGTCTGGCGGCCGCCCGACATCCGGTTCACGACGTCGAGCGCCGCGCGCGCGAGGCCGAGGTTGACGACGGCCAGCACCTGCGCCGCATACGCGACGGTCGGGTAGCGGTACAGCGGCTCGTCGACGGTCGCCTCGCCGCCGCGCACGAAGGTCCACGCCTCGGGCACGAAGCGGTCGTTCACGCGCAGGTCATGGCTGCCGGTGCCCTGCATGCCGACCACGCTCCAGTTCTCGACGATCTCGACGTCGGCGGCGCGGAACACGGCCGTGCGCGGCTTGTTCGGCGCGGCGTGCTGCGCGCCGGGCACCGCGATGCCGACGCCGAGCCAGTCGGCGCCCTTGCAGCCGCTCGCGAATTTCCACGTGCCGTTCACGCGCCAGCCGCCCGGCGCGTCCTGCGCGGGCTGCACCGGGAACAGGCCGCCCGCGAACACCTGGTCCGGGCCGCTCGCGTACAGCTCGGCCTGCGTGTCGAGCGGCAGCGCGGCGAGATAGACGTTCGCGGAGCCGAAGCTCGCGACCCACGCGGCCGAGCCGTCGGCGGTCGCGATTCGTTCGATCATGTCGAGGAACGCGGTCGGCGCGAGCGCATCGCCGCCGAAGCGGCGCGGCGTGCCCGCGCGATAGATGCCGGCCTGCTTGAACAGCGCGATCACGTCGCGCGGCACGTGCGACAGCCGGTCGAATTCGTCGCGGCGCGCGGCGACGGTTTCGATCACCGCGTCGAGCGGCGACGACGGCGCAGCCGCGGGACGTGCCGCGGGCGGCGAGGTCGGCGCGGATTCGATGGCGAGGGCGGCTTGCGGCATGAAAGTCTCCTGGGGATGGGGGCGATGTCGATGTCGGTTGTCGGGGGCAAGACGATGCAGCCAGTCTAGAAACGCCGAAAACACGCAGCAATTGGTGCGTTGGGCCGCGCGACTGGTGACGCTCCGTGCCGGCCTAAAGAAATCTTCAGATGCGATCGGCGCGCGCCGGTGCTATGTTGGGTTTCCGGCCGCGCGATGCCGCGCGCCTTCCTCCGAATCCGATCATGAGTTTTCCCGACGAAGACGATTTCCACCGGCTGCTCGACGCGCTGACCACGTGCGTGCTGCTGCACGACGCGCGCACCCGGGCGATCGTGTGGGCGAATCGCGCCGCGTGCATCGCGCTCGGCTTTTCCGTCGAGGAATTGCTGCCGCTGAAGGCGCCGGACATGACGCGCCCCGAGCCGAAGTACCGGCGCGAGATCGCGGTGAGCGCGTGGGATCGTGCGCTCGTCGACGGCCCGCAGGTGTACGAATGGTGCTATCGCTCGCGTACGGGCGTCGACATGCTGTCCGAGGCCACCGCGACCTACGTGCCGCTGCGCGGGCGCGACGTCGTGATGGTGCAGTTCCGCGACATCAGCGCGGAAGAGGCGGTGCGCCAGCAGTTGCGCCGCTACGAGGCGCGGCTGCGCGAGTTCATGCAGGATCTCGACGAAGGGATCGCGGTCGTGACGCCGCACGGCGGTGTGCAGTTCATCAGCGAGTCGGGCCGCCGCGTGCTCGGGCTCGCGCCCGACGAGCCGCTCGGCGAGGTACTCGACTACTGCTCGGCGGCCGATCGCGACCGGCTCGTCGCGCAGTTGCGCGACGCGCCGTCCGCGTGCCCGTCCGCGCCGCAGCGCTACCGGATCGTGCGGCGCGACGGCTCGGCATGCTGGCTGCGCATCCTGTGCCGGCAGGTCGAGATCGAAGGCGATCTCGACGGGCTGCTCGTGCAGTTTCGCGACGTGAGCGACGAAGTCGCGATCGAGGACGCGCGGCGCGCCGAGGCGCGGATGCTCGAATACGCGGGCCGCTACAACGCGATGGGCGAGATGGCGACCGTGATCGCGCACGAACTGAGCCAGCCGCTCGCGGCCGTGCGCAATTTCATCGAAGGCGCGGTGCGGCGGCTGAACGGCAACGGCGCCGTCGACGACGCGATCTGGGGGCTGCGCAGTGCGGACCGGCAGGCCGAGCATGCGGCGCTGATCATCAAGAGCGTGCGTGAATTCATCGTGAAGCGCGAGCCGGTCGTCGCACGGGCCGACCTGCGCGACATTCTCGCGGACGTCGCGTACTTCATCGAGCTGCGCGCGAAGGAGGCCGGCGTGACGGTCGCGATCGTGCAGGCCGACGCGCCGCTGCCGATCCGCTGCGAGCGCGTGCTGATCGGGCAGGTGATCCTGAATCTCGCGTTCAATGCGATCGAGGCATTCGCCAGTTGCGAGCGCGTGCCGCGCACGCTGACGCTCGGCACCGCGAATGTCGATGGGCATGCGCAACTGCGGGCGATCGACAACGGGCCCGGCATCGCCGAAGGCGCGCACGACCGGCTGTTCGACGGCTTCTCGTCGTCGAAGGCAGGCGGCAACGGGATCGGGTTGTCGCTGTGCAAGAGCATCGTCACGCGCCACGGCGGGCGAATCGCCGCGAACCCGGCCGCGGGCGGCGGGCTCGACTGCCGCGTGACGCTGCCGCTCGCCGACGGTTGAGCGCAACCGCACGGACGCGTGGCGGCGAGGCAGCGACGCGCGACGCATGGTCAGCGTCCCAGCGCTCGCGCGGTCTGGCCGCCGATGCCGAAGTCGGTGTTCGGAATGTCCTTGATGATCACGCGCGTCGCCTGCAGCGGCGCATCGAGCACGTTCGCGCCCGCGTCGGACAGCGCGGCGATCAGCGCGCGCTTCTGTTCGTCGGTGCGCCCGGCGATCAGGATCGCGACGATCACCGGCAGCGACGGCGGCGCGCCGTCCGCGGCGCTGCGGCCGGCGAGGCCGATATGCGTCGCGGGCAATTCGGTGAGCAGCACGCGCACCGATTCGATCGGTGCGCCGATCGCGTCGACGGTCGCGTGGCTGAGTCGTGCGATCAGTTCGGCCTTGCGCGCGTCGTCGTGGCCGGCCGGCAGGAAAACTTCGAGTGTGGGCATGAGGGGCCGGAAAGGTGAAGGTGACGGGCTCACCGTTGCGTGAGCGATGGCGAAGCGCCCGCCGCTGAAAGGTGAAGGTGACCGGTTCACCTTTGCGCGGGCGACGGCGAACCGGCAGCCGCTCACAGGTGAAGGTGCCCACCTCACCATTGCGTTGGCGACGGTGAGCCGGCCACGGCTTACAGCAGGAAGCCGATCGCGCTGAGCGCTTCGGTCGAGTCGATCAGGCGCACGACTTTCTCGGCGATCCGCATCTCGCCTTCGGCATCCACGTGCAGCTTGTGCGTGACGTCGGCCGCGAACAGCGTCGCGACGCCGCGCTTGTACGCGACCACGACCTGCGCCGATTTCAGCTCGACGGTATCGGCGCTGCCGCTTTCCAGCGTGAAGCGCGACACGGTGCGCACCGTGCGCGCCGCGTCGGCGGCCGACGCCGAATAGCCGGACACCATCCGCTGCACGCGCTTCTCGCGCATGTCCTGGTCGTCGAACACGTAGTTCAGCGTCGCCGCGAAATCGGTCGCGTCGGGATCGATCGGCACCACGTAGTGGCCGGCCGGCTCCCACAGGGCGAGCCACGCGCGGTAGTCGCGGCGGTCGAGCATCTCGGCTTCGCGCCACACGAATTCGACCGCGCGGGCGAAGGTCTGCTCGGAAAAGAGGGCGTTACGGTCGTCCATCATTGCTGCTCCATCATGTTGCGCCATTGCCGGTAGGCCTCGCGCATGCCGGTTTCGTCGGTCGCGTGCGCGGTCTTTTCGCCGTTCGCGGCGGTCGTCTCGCGGTTCAGCCCGCGATTCACGAGGATCGGTACGTCGGGCCCCGCATGCGCGCCGCGCTGCACGCGTTCCCACGCTTCCGCATCGTCGGGGCTGCCGAAGCCGAACGGGCCCTGGAAATGCTCGTGGATGCGCAGCCGCTCGCGGTTCGCTTCGTCGGGGCCGCCGTCCATCGCGAGCGCGACGTGGCGGATCTCGGTTTCGTTCGCGGAGATCGGCCGCAGCACGCGGAAGAACGCCATCGACAGCGCGAGGTTCGGGAACAGGTTCAGGTTGAAGCCGACGCCCATCAGCGAGCGCACGATGCGGCGCACCGCTTCGGGCGGGTGACGCTCGGCGAGTTTCGCCGCGAGCGGCGCGAAGCGTTCGGGCAGCGGTGCGCCGTCGTCTTCGTCGAGGTCGATCAGCTCCGGCATCAGCACCGCGAGGCTGTGGCCGTTGCCGAGCGCGCGGCAGAACGCGTGCTCGCTCGTCATGAAGCTCGTGATCGCGGCGGCCGTCTCGTCGTCGATCGACTTCATCCACGACTTGTGCACGACCGGGAAGTGATAGAGATCGGTGGTGTTCTCGAGCTGGATCTTCCAGTTTCCCTTGAACTTGAACTTGTGCTCGCCGTTCGCCTTGATCGGGTAGCCGGCGCCCTGTTTCATGAACAGGTTGATCCACGGCTTCGCGCCGCCGAGGAAATCCTCGAGCGGCTCGATCGCGTCGTTGAAGCTCGCGAACACGAGCCCCCGGTACACGCCGACGCGCAGCTTCACGAGCGGCAGGTCGCCTTTCTCGCACACGCCTTCGTAGCCGTCGCCGTAGGGCAGCGCGCGCAGCGTGCCGTCGAGTGCGTACGACCAGCTGTGATACGGGCACGTGAAGCCCTTCGCGTTGCCCTTGTGCGCTTCGCACACGGTCGCGCCGCGATGGCGGCAGCGGTTCTGCAGCACGTTGACCTCGCCGGTCTTGTCGCGCACGACGATCACCGGCTGCCGGCCGATCGTCGTCGTGACGAAGTCGCCCGGGTTCGGCAGTTCGCTCTCGTGCGCGACCCAGATCCAGGTGCGGTAGAAGATGCGGTCGAGCTCGGCTTCGAACAGCGCGGGATCGTGATACATCGCGGGCGCGATGCGGTCGGGCTGCGCGAGGCCGTGCAACGCGCGGGTGTCGATCGTCTGGTAGGCAATGTCGCTCATCGTCGTCGTGGGGAAAGAGTCGCGAAAATCGGGCCGGGCTGTGCGCGGCGTCCGAAGACGAGTCTCGTCTTCTGCCGCATATCGGTCAAATTGATCTAAAATCGATAATCAAATAAATGCGGCAAATGATGGAGGTCACGATGACATCGGTCGATCATCTCGATCTGAACCTGTTGCGCGTATTCCAGGCGATCGTCGAGGAACGCAGCCTGACGAAGGCTGGCGAGCGGCTTGCGTTGTCGCAGCCGGCCGTCAGCTATTCGCTCGGCCGGCTGCGCACGCTGTTCGACGATCCGCTGTTCGTGCGCACGCGTTCGGGGATGCAGCCGACGCCGGTCGCGCTCGAACTCGCGGGCATCGTCGGCAAGGCGCTCGACATGGTGCGCGTCGCGCTGCGCTACGCGGAGCGCTTCGATCCGGCCACCAGCACGCGCACGTTCCGGCTGTCGCTGTCGGATGCCGGCGAGATGGCGTACCTGCCGGCGATCTGCCAGGCGTTGCGCGAGCGCGCGCCGCGCGTGACGCTCAGCGTGCAGCCGCTGCCGGTGGAGGAGATCGAGGAAGCGCTACGCGCGAGCCGGCTCGATTTCGCGATCGGCAACCTGCCGGAATTGATGCCGCGCACGCGCCACCAGGTGCTGTTCGAGGAAACCTACGTGTGCATGACGGGGCGCCGGCGCGGGCTGCCGACGGCGGCCGCGCTGAGCCTCGAGCAGTTCGTGCGCGCCGCGCACGTCAACGTGAAATCGGTCGAGCACAGCCACCACGCGCTCGACGACGCGTTGCGCGTGCAGGGCGTGGGCCGCAACATCGCGCTCGAGGTGCCGCACTTCGTCGCGCTGCCGAGCGTGCTGTCGGTCACCGATCTGTATGCGACGCTGCCGAAGCGGCTCGCGCAGATTCTCAATCGCGACAATGCATTCCGCCTGTACGACCTGCCGGTCACGCTGCCGCCCGCGCCGGTGACGATGCACTGGCACGAGCACTTCCACGAGGACGAGGGCAACGCGTGGATGCGCGCGCTGCTCGCCGAGATCGTCGAGCGTTTCGACGAGTGATGGTCGGGCGGCTCCCGCACGACGCCACCGCCGTGGCGGAGTGTCCGTCGCCCGCGCGCCTTTACATCAGTCAATCAGTAGATCGGCGCGGCAACATGGCGGCGCGCTCGGCGCATCAGAGATCGAGCACGAGCACCGCCGAGCGCGCGCGCGACACGCAGCAGCAGATCACCGTGTTGCTCGCGCGCTCGGCCTTGCTCAGGCAGTGGTCGCGATGATCGGGTTCGCCGTCGAGCACCGGCACCATGCAGGTGCCGCATACGCCTTCGCCGCATGACGTGTCGACCTCGATGCCGATCGCCGCGAGTGCGTCGACGATCGACGTATCGGGCGCGACGCGCACCGATTGACCGCTGCGTTTCAGGCGTACTTCGAAGCCATCGGCCGGGCTCGCGCCGGCTTCGGCATTGCCTGCATCCGCGGCGACGGGATCCGCCGCGAAGCGTTCGAGATGAATCGCATCTTCCGGGATTCGCTCGGCCGCGGCCGCGACAACGGCATCCATGAACGGCCCCGGCCCGCACGTATAGACATGCGCTTTCAGATCGATCGACTCGATGCAGCGGCCGAGTTCGGCCGCGAGTGCATCGGGCTCGACGCCGTAATGAAACGTCACGCGCGACGCGAACGGTTCGGCGGACAATTCGTCGACGAAGGCGGCATGGTCGCGGCTGCGCGCGAAATAGTGCAGTCGATAACGCGCGCCGCGCTTGTGCAGCGCATACGCCATCGACAGCAGCGGCGTGATGCCGATGCCGGCCGCGATCAGCACGTGCTCGCTCGCGTCATCGGTCAGACGAAACAGGTTGCGCGGCGTGCCGATCGACAATTCGGCGCCGACGCGCACGTCGTCGTGCAATGAACGCGAGCCGCCGCGCGACTGCGCTTCCTTCTTCACCGCGAACAGATAGCTGCCGCGCTCGTCCGGGTTGCCGCACAGCGAGTATTGCCGCGTGATGCCGGACGGCGCGGTGACGTCGATATGGGCGCCCGGTTCGTACGCGTCGAACGGCTGGCCGTCGACGCGCGAGACCCGGAAACAGCGGATGTCCTGCGCCGCGTCGATCAGCGCGTCGATCCGGACCTGGTGGCGGTTCGCTTGCATGGGAAATTCCGTGGGGGAGAGGAACGCGGCGCGGCAGAGCCCCGCGCCGTCATGCGATCGAGAATAGGGATGGGCATTGCATAAATCAAATCGATTAAAAATCGATACCGGAATAAGTGGGATGGATGATGGTGGGCGTGCCGATTGTCGCCGGTCAGCGTTGCGGCGATCGCGCGGCCGGTGCGCCGACCACGCGATCGGTGAACCGAGCGACTTCAGCGAGCGGCAATGGCGTTGCCGCCGTCGACGGCCGCGTCAGCCGGCACCGCGGCCGCTGCATGACCGCGTTCGCGCTCGAGGCTGCGGCGGTAGTGGCGGCAGCCGGCGGCGAGCAGCAGCGCGGCGAGCGTGGCCGCCGCGACGTTGACGATCGACATCGAATGACCGACCGCGGCCGGCGCGCCGAACACGCGGTCGGTAAACAGCGCGACGACGGTCGTGCCGATGCCGAGCGCGATCAGGTTCGACACGAGCAGGAACAGCGCGGAGATCTGCGCGCGCATCTGGTTCGGCGCGAGCGTCTGCATCGCGGCGGTCGACGTCGGCATCGGGAACGACGCGAAGAACATCGCGATCACCAGCATCGCGAGCGACGCCGGCAGGCTGTCGAGCTGCGTGAACAGCGTCGCGGGAATCACCATGCATGCGGCGCCGATCGCGCCGGCACGCATCGGCGCATCGCCGCGGCCGCGCCGCAGGAGCCAGTCGTTGAGCCAGCCGCCGCAGAACACGCCGGCTGTGTTCGCGACCAGCAGCACGATGCCGAGCGTGTAGCCGGCTTCGACGGCCGTCATCCCGAAGCGGCGGATATAGAACGCGGGCGTCCAGCTCAGCAGGCAGTACAGCGTCATCGCGTAGAACGAGAAGCCGAGGTAGTGGCACGCGAAGGTCGCGCGATGCGTGCCGACGAAGCGCAGCGAATCGCGCATCGACACGCGCCGAACGACGCCCGAGCGATCTTGCGCGAGCCCCTTGCGCTGCGGATCGCGCACCGTCGCGGCGAACAGCAGCGCGACGAGGATGCCCGGCAGCCCGACGATCAGGAACGTGACCTGCCACGCATGCACCCGCCCGACGACCGGCAGCGTGAATGCGCTCGCATGCTTGAGCAGCGCGATCACGTAGCCGCCGATCAGGAACGCGATGCCGCCGCCGATGAACGAGCCGAGCGAATACACGGCGATCGCGCGGCCGAGCTTCTCCTTCGGGAAGTAGTCGGCGAGCATCGAATACGCGCCGGGCGACAGCGCGGCCTCGCCGACGCCCACGCCCATCCGTGCGACGAACATCTGCACGAAGTGCTGGCTCATCCCGCACGCGGCGGTCGCGACGCTCCACAGCGCGATGCCGAGCGAGATGATGCGCGGGCGCGCATAGCGGTCGGCGAGATACGCGACCGGCAGCCCCATCACCGCGTAGAACAGCGAAAACGCGAAGCCGTTGAGCAGGCTGAACTGCGTATCGGACAGGTGCAGGTCGCGCTTGATCGGTTCGATCATCAGCACGAGGACCTGGCGATCGACGAACGAAAAGACGTACGCGAGCATGCAGATGACGACGACATACCATTCGTACGTATAGCGCTTGCCGTCGGCAGCGCGGGCCGTGGATGCGGACATGCGGGTTCTCCAGGAGCGGGCGGTGGAAAAGCGCGGCATCGGCCTCGCGGGCCGGGCGCCGTCGCAGCACGAAAGCGTGCGGATGACACGATCGGAGACGCAGCGTAGTCGGCCAATTTCGGCCGCCATAGCCGGAGTGACAGCCGCGCCACACGGACATTTACCGACCCGGATAAAGAAAACACCGAGGCCGTGCGCGCGGGCCGCCGCGCAGCGCGCGTGCGGCGGGGCCCGTGCGCGTCATGCGGCCCGTCTATAAGCGTTATAGAGCGCATTGCGTCGACGTCCGAAATTGTCGTTCCTAGACTCGGCCCGGTTTTGATCGGCAGCGTTCGCATTCGAAAGCGAACGCGCTTCACATCGAGCGGCGCGAGGCCGACAGGCGCCGCAACTTCTACGGGACGACGCAGATGAACCAACCGAACGGGCGGGCCGACCGGCTTGCCGTACCGCTTGCCGCGCTGCTCGCGAGCATGACGCTGCCTGCCGTCGCGCAATCGAGCGTGACGCTCTACGGCCGCATCGACACCGCGATCGAATACGCGAACGCCGGGCCGAATCACGTGACGCGCATGGGCAGCGGCAACCTGTGGGCGTCGCAGTGGGGGCTGAAGGGCGTCGAGGATCTCGGCGGCGGCTATGCGACGATCTTCAAGCTCGAGGACGGCTTCAACGCGGCGAGCGGCGCGTTGTCGAACAGCAGCGCGCTGTTCGGCCGCGAGGCGTGGGTCGGCATCACGGGGCCGTTCGGCGGCGTGCAGTTCGGCGAGCTCTATACGATCCTGCATACGACGCTCGTCACGTACAGCCTGCCGGGGCTCGGCGCGGGGCTCGCATGGGGCAACGCGACCAACAACTTCGTCGGGCCCGCGTTCCTGCGCGTGCGCAACGCGATGCGCTACACGTCGCCGCGCTACGCGGGCTTCATGCTGCGCGCGATGGCCGCGCGCGGCGCCAACGGTGCAGCCGGCCAGCCGGCGACGCTCGGCGATACGTACGGCGCCGGCATCAACTACGTGCGCGGCGGATTGTCGATCGACGTCGATACCATGCAGCAGAAGTTCAGCCCGGTCGCCGCATCGACGCTCGGCGCGACGAGCATGGCCGCGAACGGCAACTACACGCTCGGTGCAATCTCGTACGACTTCAACGTCGTGAAGATTGCCGCGCTGTACCTGCGCCATCGCGGCGGCCCCGACGTCGCGACCGCGATCGACAGCCAGAGCGCGTATCCGCACAGCGACATCATGGAACTGAGCGCGACGGTGCCGATCGGTCGCGCGTCGCTGCTGCTGAGCGTCGGCCATTACCGGAAGGTGGCCGACAGCGACGGCAACGCCGATTCGTACGGCATCCGCTTCGACTATCCGCTGTCGAAGCGCACGGTGCTGTATACGGGCGCCGCGATGGTGCGCAACGGCGCGCATGCGCGCTTCGTCGTCAACGGGGCGGCCGGCGGCGGCGTCGCCGTCGCGAAGCCGGGCGCGACCGCGAGCTCGCTCGTCGCGGGCATCCTCACGTCGTTCTGAGCGTGTCGGCGCGCCCGTGCCCCTGCTCGCTTGCGCCGCTACGCGCAGGCGGGCGGCTGCGGCGCGAGCCATGCGTCGAACGGCGCCTGCTCGCCGATGTTGAACAGTTCGAGCAGCAGCGCGCGCAGCCAGCGGTGGCCGGGGTCCGCATCGAAGCGGCGATGCCAGTACGCGTTGACGGTCCATTCGCCGGCGCCGGCAATCTCGTACAGCACGCACGGCTGGCGCGCCGCGAACGTGATCGCGATCGTCTCCGGCAGGATCAGCGCGTGATCGCCGTCCTGCAGCAACGCCGGCACCACCATGAAATCGGGCAGCGCGGCGCGCACGCGCGGCATCAGTTCGTGCCGTTCGAGCAGTTGCATCGACTGCGGATGCGACGTGATCGCGACGAAGCGCAGCGCGTCGGGCGCCGTGCCGTCGAGCACGAAATCGGCGGCCAGCCCGATGCGTTGCGCGGTGCGGCGCGGCATCAGCAGCACGCAGCGCTCGTGCAGCAGCGCGGTGCGCTGGAAATGGCTCGACGCATCGGCGAAATGCCCGAGCGCGAAGTCGATGCGCCCCGATTCGAGCGCGACGTTGAGCTGGCATTCGTCGACGTGCAGCGTCTCGATCACGGCGCCCGGCGCGCGCCGGGCGAACGCGGCGAGCAGTGTCGGCAGGAACGCGCTCGCCGCGAAATCGCTCATGTGCAGGCGGAACACGCGCTGCGTGCTGTCGGGCGTGAAGCGCGAGCCTTCGTCGAGCACGTCCTGCAGGATCGCGAGCGCCTTGTCGACCGAGATCGCGAGCCGTTGCGCGCGCGGGGTCGGCTCGACGCCGGTGCCGGTGCGCACGAACAGCGCGTCGCGGAACATCAGCCGCAGCCGGCCGAGCGCGTAGCTCACCGACGGCTGCGTGACGCCGAGCCGCAGCGCCGCGCGGCCGACGTGCCGCTCCTCATAGACCGCGCGAAACGTCTTCAACAGGTTGAGATCGAGATCCTGCACGCGCAGGCCGTCGGCGGAGTCGTTGTCGTGCGGCGCGGAGTCGGGCCGAGCCAAGGCGGCGGGGCGGCCGGGAGCGGAGAGCGTCATCGTGTTTGCCTCGCGGTGACGGAAGGCGCGTGGCCGTAACGCCGCGCATACGCCTTCGCGAAATGGCCGAAGCCAAGGATGCCGTGCGCGATCAGCACGTCGGTCACGCTGCGCGCGTCGCCGCGTTGCAGCGCCGCGTGCACGGCGGCGAGCCGGCGCTCGCGCACGTACGCGGCCGGCGTGGTGTGCAGGAACGCACGGAATGCATGCTGCAGCGTGCGCGGCGCGACCTCCGCGACGGCCGCCAGCGTGGCGAGCGCGAGCGGCTCGCCGAGGTGCGCGTCGACGTGCGCGCACGCGCGCCGCACGTGCGCGGGCAGCGGTGGCGTGCCGCGCAGCAGCGCGTCGCTGTAGGCGTGCGGCAGGTGCGTGAGCAGCAGCGACATCAGCCACGCGGTAAGGTCGGCGCCGAACACCGGCGACGCGGCGATGCCCGGCTGCGCGCCGAGCCGGCACAGGTACTCGAAGGTCGGCAGCATGAGCGCGGCGCCTGCGCCGGCGCCGCCGGCTGCCACGTCGAATTGCAACGGCCGCGTGAGCGTCGCGTGCAGCATGTCCTGCAACTTGCGTTCGAGCGCGCCGCGTTCGAGCCGCAGCACGAGGTTGCGGCAATCGGGGCTCGTACGCAGGCGGCTCGCGAGCGCGGGCGACGACACGGTCAGCTCGCCGGGGCCGGCGCGCGCGACGACGTTGCCGGCTTGAAGCTCGCACGCACCGGCGAGCGTCAGCCGGAACAGGAAGTGATCGGCGTCGTCGCCGAACTCGATGCGCGTTTCGCGGCCGTAGCAGAGTTCGAGCAGCGCGCCGTGATGCAGCGGCACCTCATATAGCTCCGCGCGAAACGGATCGCGGCTGGACGCGGCCATCCGGTGCGGCCCGAGCCGATGCGCGACCGCGCGTTCGACTTCGTCGGGCGCACGTAGCGTGCCGAGCCGGTTCGGCGCATGGCGGGAAAGGGCGATGTCCATTCGTAGACCTCGTAGCGGATGCGGGGGCGATGCGGCCTGCGCCGCGCCGCGATTGCGTTGCGCGAACCGGCGCGTCGTTGCGCGTTTTGAAGCGACGCGGCGCAGGCAACCGTGTAGTCTCGGACGTACTCGATCACCAGGAGAAGACGATGAAGGTATGTGTTCTGGGCGGTGGCCACGGCTGCCATGCGGCGGCCATCGACCTGCTCGAAAAAGGCCACGACGTGACGTGGTGGCGACGCGATCGCGAGCCGCATGCGCAGCTGCGCGCGCTTGGCGTGCTGAACGTGACGGACTATCGCGGCAAGCGGGCGGTGCCGCTCGGCGATGCGCCGGGTGCGATCCGCCTGGCCGACGATCTCGCCGCCGCGCTGCACGGCGCGCGGCTCGTCGTGGTGCCGCTGCCGGCCACGTCGCACGACGCACTCGCCGCGCAGGTCGCGCCGCTGCTGGAGGACGGCCAGGTCGTGTTCCTGCCGCCCGGCACGTTCGGCAGCGCCGTGTTCGCCCGCGCGGCGGCCGACGCCGGCAACCGCTCGCGCGTCGCGTTCGCCGAAACGGGCACGCTGCCGTACCTGGTGCGCAAGCATCGCGACAACGACGTCGTGATCAGCGCATACGCGACACGCCTGCCGACCGGCGTGTGGCCGGCGAACGCGGGCGGCTGGGCGTTCGACGTGCTGCGCGCGGGCTATCCGTCGGTCGAGCCGGTCGAGGATGCGTTGTCCGGCGCGCTGATGAACGCGGGCCCGGTGATCCACCCGCCGCTGATCCTGATGAACGCCGGGCCGCTCGAACACTTCGACGCATGGGACATCCACAACGAAGGCACGCAGCCGTCGATTCGCCGCGTGACGAACGCGCTCGACGCAGAACGGATCGCGGTGCGCGAAGCGCTCGGCTATCGCGCGCCGCATTTTCCGCTGGCCGATCACTACGCGACCGACGGCGACGAATGGATGTACGGCCGCGGCGCGCACGGCAAGCTGACCGATAGCGGCGACTGGCGCGAGAAGATCGATTTGCGCGCGCATCGCTACATGCTCGAGGACACCCGGCTCGGGCTGTCGTTCGTCGTGTCGTGCGGGCGCTGGGCCGGCGTGCCCACGCCCGTCGCGCAGGGGCTGCTGAGCGTCGCGAGCGCGGTCGCGGTGCGTGATCTGTATGCGGAAGGCCGCACGCTGGAGCGGCTCGGGCTCGCGGCGTTGTCGAAAGACGCGCTGCGCGCGCTGCTCGATACGGGGTATGCGGCATGAAGGCGGCCGACGATGTGACGCGCATCCACGTGCTCGGCGCGGGACGCATGGGGCAGGGCATCGCGCTCGTGTTCGCGTTCGCGGGCCTCGACGTGACGCTGATCGACTTCAAGCCGCGCGATGCGGCCGGCAGGCGCGCATTCGACGAACGCACGCGCGACGAGATCGCCCGGCCGCTGCATGCGCAGGTCACGCTCGGCCGCATCGATGCCGCGCAGGCGGATGCCGTCGTCGCGCGCATCGCCCTCGTGGCACGGGACGGCGCGGCCGACGCGGTGCGCGATGCCGATATCGTGTTCGAAGCGCTGCCCGAAGTGTTCGATGCGAAGGCCGACGCGCTGCGCTGGCTCGGCGAGCATGTCGATGCGCACGCAACGATCGCGTCGACCACGTCGACGTTCGTTGTCACCGAATTGCAGCGCCACGTTGCGCACCCGGCACGCATGCTGAACGCGCACTGGCTGAACCCCGCGCTGCTGATGCCGCTCGTCGAGGTCAGCCGCAGCGATGCGACCGATCAGGCCGTCGTCGACGCGCTCGCCGCGCTGCTCGAACGGGTGGGCAAGAAGCCGGTGATCTGCGGGCCCGCGCCCGGCTACATCGTGCCGCGCATCCAGGCGCTCGCGATGAACGAGGCCGCGCGGATGGTCGAGGAAGGCGTGGCCAGCGCGGAGGACATCGACACCGCGATCCGCACCGGTTTCGGCCCGCGCTTCGCGGTGCTCGGGCTGCTCGAATTCATCGACTGGGGCGGCTGCGACATCCTGTACTACGCGTCGCGGTACCTGGCCGGCGAGATCGGCCCGCGCTTCGCACCGGCCGCGAGCGTCGTGCGCAACATGGAAGCCGGGCGTGACGGCGTGCGCACGGGCGCCGGCTTCCACGACTATGCGGCGGTCGACGTGCCCGCGTACATGCGCCAGCGGCTCGGCGAATTCGCGCGGCTGCTCGACCATCTCGGGCTCGCGCCGGCGTTCGACAGCGCGCGGCGCGACGCCGGGCGCTGAGCGTCGCGCGGTCATGCCGGGTCGCGGCGCGAATCGTCGGCGGGCGTGATGCGCGTCTCGCGCATCACGCACAGCGTCGCGATCGTGACGAGGCCGAGCGCAATGAGGAACAGCGACACCGGCCACGACGCGTGATAGCGCGCGAGCAGCGCGGTCGCGATCAACGGCGACATCCCGCCCGCGAAGATCGACGCGACTTCGTGGCCCAGCGCGACGCCCGAATAACGCACCTCGGTGCTGAACAGCTCGCCGACGAGCGCGGGCAGCGTACCGATCATCGCACCGTGGCTCACCGCCGTGCCGACCGTCAGCGCGAGCCACACGAGCGGCGTCACGCGCGTGTCGAGCAGCCAGAAGAACGGAAACGCGCATGCGACGAGGCTCAGCGCGCCGATCAGGTACACGGGCTTGCGGCCGATCCGATCGGACAGACGGCCCCAGGCGAGCATCGCACCCATCTCGACGATCATCGCGATCATCACGCCGGTCAGCATCGTGCCGTTCGGAATCCCGACGTATTTGCCGTAGACGAGCGAGAACGCGAGGAAGATGTACGCGCCGCCGTTCTCGGCCACGCGCAGCCCCATCGCGAGCAGGATTTCCTTCGGATGGCGGCGGATGCACTCGACGATCGGCAAGTGCGTGTGTGTGCCGCGCTTGCCGGCCTGCTCGAAGTCGCGGCTTTCCGGCAGATGGCGGCGGATATAGATGCCGATCGCGAAAATGACGATACTCGCGAGGAAAGGCAGCCGCCAGCCCCACGTGCGGAACACGTCGTCCGGCAGCGCCTGCGCGGCGAGAAACGCGGCCGACGACAGCACGAAGCCGCCGCCCACGCCGAGCTGGCTCCACGCCGCGTAGTAGCCGCGCTGCTCGGGCGGCGCGTTCTCGCTGATCATCAGCACGCCGCCGCCCCATTCGCCGCCGGACGCGATGCCCTGCAGCAGGCGCAGCACGACGAGCGCGGCCGGCGCCCACAGGCCGACCTGCGCATAGGTCGGCAGCAGGCCGATCGCGAAGGTCGATGCGCCCATGATCAGCAGCGTCCATACGAGCGATGCCTTGCGCCCGTAGCGATCGCCGACGTGGCCGAACACGATCCCGCCGAGCGGCCGCGCGACGAAGCCGAGCGCGAATGCCGCGAACGCCGCGAGGCTGCCGGCGAGCGGCGAGGCGCCGGGCGGGAAGAACACGTGGCCGAACACCAGCGCGGCGGCCGTGCCGTACACGAAGAAGTCATACCATTCCATCGCGTTGCCGGCGACGGAGGCGATGACGATCCGGCGTAGCTGCCGGTCGGCGAGCGGCCGGACGGCGCTCGGGGATTGCACGGTGTCGGTCGGGTACATGGCGGACTCTGAGGGGAGGCGGGCGCGTGCCGTCTGTTGCAGCACTGCGGGCTAGTGTTGTCGGCCCGCCGCTCCCTGGTCAAATCCGCAGAAAAAGGGGAGTGTCATCACTCCGGCAAATGATGGTCAACCTTCTCGGGGCGCCGTGGCAGCGCGCGCCAGTGCCCCTTACCGCTCGATCTGCCGGTTCCAGCGCGTATCCCACTGTGCACGGCGCGCGTTGATCGCGGTCCAGTCGACCACCGTCACCTTGCGCACCAGATCATCGACGTTGCCGAGGCTCTGTTGCATCGCGGCCGGCATCTTCGCGAGGCGGTTGGTCGGAATCTGCTTGCCGGCCTCGGCCGCCTTCGTCTGCGCGGGCGCGGACAGCAGGAACTGCGCGAGCTTCTGCGCGAGTTGCGGATCGGGATTGTTCGCGACCACGCACAGGTCGACGAGCAGCAGCACCGGGCCTTCCTTCGGGTTCGCATACGCGACGGGGATGCCCTTGTCCTGCAGGTCGCCGACGCCGGTCGGCGTCAGCGGGAACAGGCCGGCCTCGCCGGTCTGCACCATCTCGGAGATCTTCGCCGAGTTCGGGATGTACTCGACGACGTTCGGCCCGACCGTGCTCGCCCACTTGCTGAAGCCGGGCTCGACGTTCTGTTCGTTGCCGCCGAGCAGCCGGTTGATCGCGAGGAAGCCGTGCAGCCCGAACGTGCTGCTCGACGCCGACTGGAATACGACCTTGCCCTTGTATTTCGGATCGGCGAAATCCATCCACGACGTCGGCGGCGCCCAGCCCTTCTCGGCGAACAGCTTCTTGTTGTACGCGATGCCGGTCATCCCGAGCTGCACGCCCGCGCCGACGTCGTCCTTCATCCGCGCGAACGGGTACAGCTCCTTGAGCACCGGCGAATCGTCGAGCTTCTGGCATACGCCCAGGCTCACCGCGCGCGCCATCACGCCGTCGTCGAGGAACGCGACGTGGATCTGCGGCTTGTTGCGGTTCGCAAGCAGCTTCGCGAGCACGTCCGACGACGTGCCGGGCACGATCACCACCTTCACGTTGTTCGCCTTCTCGAAGTCGGGCAGCACCTGGCTCGTATAGGCCTTTTCCATCGGCCCGCCGTTCATGCCGACGTAGATCGTCTTCGTTTGCGCGAACACGGGCGTGTGGGCGCCTGCGACGCAGAGGGCGGCGGCCGCCGCGATCGTTCCGAGCAGTTTCATCTTTGGATTTCCTCTTGACGGAAAGGGGCGGTCGGCGCGGCTTCGCGGAAGAAGCGGCCGATCGAGAATGCATCGAGTGGGGTGGCGGTTTCACCGGTGGTGACGAGATCGGCGAGCACGTCGCCGACGCCTGGCGCGAGCAGGAAGCCGCCGCCGGAAAAACCGAACGCGTGCAGCAGGTTCGGCGTGGTGCGGCTCGCGCCGATGATCGGGTTGTGGTCGGGCGTGCAGCCTTCGACGCCGCTCCACGTGCGGATCAGCAGTGCGTCGCGCAGCGCGGGCAACAGCGCGCATGCATCGCGCATCACCGCGCGCGTCGTGTCGACCGACGGCTGGCCGAATTCGCCGTCGCCGCGGCCGCGACCGCCGCCGATCACGCAGTTGCCGCGCGCGACCTGGCGCGCGTACACGCCGCCGCCGTACACGCCGAGGTTGTGCGCGATGAACGGCGGCAGCGGCTCGGTCACCCACATGTTCGGGTAGATCGGCTCCATCGGTACGGCTTCGCCGAAGCGTTCGGCGATCGTGTTCGCCCATGCGCCGGCCGAATTGATCAGCCACGTCGCGGTGTGCGCGCGGCCGCCCGCCTGCAAGTGAAAACGCGTGTCGTCGTGATGAACCTCATCGACGGCGGTGTGCTCGAACACGTCCGCGCCCGCCGCGCGGGCCGCGCGCGCGAACGCGGGCGACACGAGGCGCGGGTTCGCATGGCCGTCGGTCTCGCACAGCGAGCCGCCGAGCGCCGCGCGGCCCAGCCACGGGTAGCGGCGACGGAACGCGTCGCCACGCATCACCCGCAGCGGCAAGCCGTGTTCGCCGGCGAGCGCGGCGTACGCGTCGAGCGCGTCGAGATCGGCGTCGCTGCGTGCGAGCCGCAAGTGGCCGGACACGACGAATTCGCCGTCGATGCCGATCAGCTCGGGCAGGCGATCCCAGATACGCCGTGCACGCAGCGCGAGCGGCAATTGCTCGGCCGGGCGGCCCTGACAGCGCACGCCGCCGTAGTTCACGCCGCTCGCCTGCGCGCCGCAGTCGCGCCGCTCGAACAGCCCGATGCGCAGCCCGCGGTGCGCGAGCGCGAGCGCGGCCGACGCGCCGACGAGGCCGCCGCCGACGATCGCGACGTCGTAATGCCGGATGTCACTCATCGCGCGCCTCGTCGGGAATCGCCGCGACGTCGTCGCCCGCGAGCGCGGCCGAGATCGGGAACGGCTTCACGGGTGGTTGCGCACGCAACCGGCCGACGTCGGCGAGCGGCCGGCCGGTTGCGGCGGCCAGCACGAGCGCGGCCGCGTCGCCGCACATGCGGCCTTGGCAGCGGCCCATGCCGACGCGCGTCAGCGCTTTCAGCCGGTTCAATTCGGTCGCCGCGCCGTCGCGCACGCAGCGGCGCAGCGTGCCCGCGTCGATTTCCTCGCAGCGGCACACGATCGTGTCGTCGGGGCAGCGGGCAGCCTGTTCGGCCGGCGGCGCGAACGCCGCCTCGAGGCCCGCGCGGAATGCGCCGATGCGCGCGAGCGTGTGGTCGAGCACCGTCGCGTCGGGTTTGTCGGACGGCGCGAGCGACGCGATGCCGGCATCGTCTAGCAGCGCGAGCGCCGCGCGTCGGCCCGATGCCTCGGCCGCATCGGCGCCCGCGATGCCCGCGCCGTCGCCGGCGACGTAGAAGCCACGTACCGACGTGCGGCCGGCCGCGTCGCGTTCGGGCAGCCACGCGCGATTGAGCGGGTCGAATTGGAACCGGCAGCCGGCGAGATCGGCGAGTTGCGTTTCGGCACGCAGGCCGAAGCCGAGACCGAGCGCATCGCAATCGAGCATGCGCGGCGGCGCGGACTGCGCGTCGTCGCCGGCGGCGCGCCATGCGAGCCCTGTCACGTGCTGATCGCCGAGCACGCGCTCGAGCGTGACGCCCGTTTCGATCGCGACACCATGCGCGCGCAGCCAGCCGTTGTAGTAGAGCCCTTTCGCGAAGATCGACGGCATGCGCAGCAGCGCGGGCGCGGCGGCGGCCTGGCGGCGCAGCGGGCTCGTGTCGAGCACGGCCGCGACGTGCGCGCCGGCCTTTGCATACTGATAAGCGACGAGGTAAAGCAGCGGCCCCGTGCCCGCGAACACGATGCGCCGGCCGATCGCGCAGCCCTGCGCCTTCAGCGCGACCTGCGCGCCGCCGAGCGTATAGACGCCCGCGAGCGTCCAGCCCGGCACGGGCAGCATGCGGTCGGTCGCGCCGCTCGCGACGATCAGGTGCGAGTACGGCACCGTCACCTCGCGGCCATCCTGCAACGTGTCGACGCGGCCCGCGCCGCACGACCACGCGAGCGTGTTCGGCCGATAGTCGACGTGCGGCAGCAGCGCGGCCATCGTCCGGTGCACGGCGTCGGCCTTCGCGGCCTCGAAGCCGTACAGCACGCGCTTGCCGCGCACGAATGCGGCATCGGCCGGCGGTTGACGATAGATCTGTCCGCCCCAGCGCGCGTTCTCGTCGATCACGACCGGGCGCAGCCCGGCGTCGACCAGCGCCTCGGCCGCGCGCACGCCGGCCGGCCCCGCGCCGATGATCACCGGTTGCAGTGCGGCGCTCACGCTGCGTCTCCGGGCGTGATCGGCCGCGCGGACGTGAGAATCCGCATGCCTTCGGCGATCGGCGTCGAGCATGCGCGCAGCCGTGCGCCGGCTTCGGTGCGCACCCAGCAGTCCTGGCATGCGCCGATCAGGCAGAACCCGGCGCGCGGCTGACCGCTGAATTCGCTGACGCGCACGCGACGCTGCGCGACGAGGATCGCGGTGAGCACGGTGTCGCCGGCCAGCGCGTGCGCGGGGCGGCCGTCGAGCGTGAACGCGACGGCGGCGCGTTCGCGTTCGGCGACGCGCACGAACTGCGCGCCGTCGTCTGCGATGCCGGTGGAACGGGAAACGGGAGTCGTCATCAATGTTGGCCGATCAGGATGCGGTTCAGGCCGTACACGCGATCGAGCAGCAGCATCGCGCCGGCGGTGATGAAGATGACGAGCGCCGACACCGACGCCATCATCGGGTCGATCGATTCGGTCGCGTACATGTACATGCGCACGGGCAGCGTGACCGTCTGCGGCGACGTGACGAAGATCGACATCGTCAGCTCGTCGAAGCTGTTGATGAACGCGAGCAGCCAGCCGCCGGTGATGCCGGGTACGATCATCGGCAGCGTGATACGGCGGAAGGTCGTCCACGGGTCCGCGCCGAGCGAGCACGCGGCTTGCTCGATGCTGCGGTCGAGGCCCGCGACGGACGCGAGCACGAGCCGCATCACGAACGGCGTGATGACGATCATGTGCGCGAGCACCAGCCACGCGAACGAGCCGGTCGCGCCGATCAGCGCGAAAAAGCGCAGCAACGCGATGCCGAGCACGAGGCCGGGAATCACGAGCGGCGACAACAGCAACCCGTTCAGGAACGCGCGGCCGGGAAACGTCGCGCGGCCGATCGCGAGGCCGGCCGGCAACGCGATCGCGAGCGACAGCGTGGCCGATGCGAACGCGAGCTTCACGCTGTTGAAGAACGCGGTGACGAAGTCGGGATAGTCGAGGATCGCGCGGAACCAGCGCAGCGACACGCCGTGGGTCGGCAGCGTCAGCGTTTCGTCGGGCGTGAACGCGACGAGCACGACGATCACGAGCGGCGCGAGCACGAACAGGATCACGAGCGTGTGGAACGCAAGGGCGAAGGGGCCGTTCTTTCTCATCGCGTTGCGCCTCCGAGGCTGCGCGCGTAGCGGCGTTCGAGCACGCGGTAGTAGGTGAGCATCACGACGAGGTTGGCGGCGAGCAGCAGCACCGCGATCGTCGCGCCGAGCGGCCAGTTCAGCGAGCCGAGGAATTCGTCGTAGACGGCCGTGGCCGCGACCTTCAGCCGGCGTCCGCCGAGCAGGCCCGGAATCGCGAACGCGCTTGCCGACAGCCCGAACACCATCAGGCTGCCCGACAGCACGCCCGGCATCAGTTGCGGCACGACGATGCGGCGCAGCGTCGTGAACGGCGACGCGCCGAGCGACAGCGCCGCGTGTTCCGTCTGCGGATCGAGCCGCTGCAGCGCGGTCCACACCGGAATCACCATGAACGGCAGCATCACGTGCACCAGCGCGATCACGATCGCGAACGTCGTGTATTCGAGCTTGTACGGCCCGAGGCCGACGAGCCCGAGCGCCTGGTTCACGAGGCCGCTCGTGTTCAGCAGCATGCTCCAGCCGAACGCGCGCACGACGACCGAGACGAGCAACGGCGCGAGGATCGCGAGCAGGAACAGCGAACGCCACGGGTCGCGCATCTTCGACAGCACGTACGCTTCCGGCGTGCCGATCGCGACGCAGATCGCGGTCGTCAGGGCGGCGATTCCGAACGTGCGCGCGAAGATCGTGTGGAAGTACGACGAGCCGAGCACGTCCACGTAGTTGCCGAACTGGAACGCGGCGATCGGGCCGGTGGCCGGGTCGAAGCGGTAGAACGTCAGCACGAACGTCATCGCGAGCGGCACGAGCACGAGCGCGGCGAACAGCGCGAAGGCGGGCGCGCACATCAGCCACAGCGGCGCGTGGGCGCGCCACGTCGCGCGCATCGGGTGCGCGGCGGTGGCGCGTGCAGGCACGGCATCGTTTGACACCGCGGCCGACTGCGCGAGCCCGGCCGGTGCGCGGTCGGTCGAGAGCGGGCGGGAAGGCTGTCCCATTCACGCCTCCCGACGCATCACGCGCACGGCGTCGCTGTGCCAGTCGATGCCGACCGGCGCGCCTTCCGCGAGCGGCTCCGCGCCTTCGTTCTGGCAGCACACGAGCACTTCGCCGAGCGCGCTGTCGACGCGGTAAAGCCACTGGCTGCCGAGGAAGAAGCGGCTCGTGACGGTCGCGGCGAAGCGGCCGGCGTTGGGCGCGCACAGCCGCAGCTTCTCGGGACGGATGCAAACCGACACTGCATCGCCGACGCGGATGTCGCGCTCGCGCGGCGGCAGGTGCGCGGTGCGGCCGGTCTCGGCGAGATCGTGCCCGAGGTCGATGCGGATCGCGTCGCCGTCGTGCGCGACGATCGTGCCGGGCAGCAGGTTCGCCTTGCCGATGAACTGCGACACGAAATGATTCTCCGGGCGTTCGTACGCGCGGTACGGCGTATCGGTCTGCGTGATGCGGCCGGCTTCCATCACGACCACGCGGTCGCTGATCGACAGCGCTTCCGACTGATCGTGCGTGACCATGATCGTCGTCGTGCCGATCTTGCGCTGGATCGCGCGCAGTTCGAACTGCATCTCCTCGCGCAGCTTCGCGTCGAGGTTCGACATCGGTTCGTCGAGCAGCAGCACCGGCGGCTCGATCACGACCGCGCGCGCGATTGCCACGCGCTGCCGCTGGCCGCCCGACAGTTCGCGCGGAAAACGGTGCGCGAGCGCGTCGAGGCGCACCAGCGCCAGCGCCGCGCGGATGCGTTCGGCGCGCTCGGCCTTGTCGACGCCGCGCATGTCGAGGCCGAAGCCGACGTTCTCCGCGACGCTCATGTGCGGAAACAGCGCATAGCTCTGGAACACGATGCCGAGCCCGCGGCGGTTCGGCTTCAGGTGCGTGATGTCCTGCCCGTCGAGCGCGATGCGGCCGCGCGTGACGTCGACGAAGCCGGCGATCATCTGCAGCGTGGTGGTCTTGCCGCAGCCGGACGGCCCGAGCAGCGACACGAATTCGCCTTGCTCGACCGACAGGTTGACGTCCGCGACGGCGGTGAGTTCGCCGAAGGTTTTCGTCAGATCCGTAAGCGTGAGAAACGACATGGGGAGCTCCGGGTTCGCACACCGCATGGCCGGTGCGCCGATGACGCGGACTCTAGCCAGCCATATTTCGGAGCGTCAATTTGGAATTCTGCTGAACGGGAGGAATTTCCGAAAAATTCCATTCAATGGAACGGACGGGAAAAGTGCCTGCGAATCGTTCCGTTGGATGAAGGGCGGCCGACCCGCGAAACGCACGCGTCAATCCCGTGCACACCCGGATGCCCGCGGATTTTCGGCCGGACGACAATGGCGGCTATCGTATTCCGTTCAATGAAATCGTCGAGGAGAGCCGGCATGCAGGAACCCCATTCGACCGGAACGTCGCCGGCGGCACGTACGCCGTGCCTGGACGAGGCCGCCGTCGACCCGGCCGATACGGCCGGCGCGCCGGGCACCGGCATGCTTCAACGCGCGTTCGCGATCCTGCGCGCGCTGGCCGGCATGCAGCAGGACGGCGTGCGCGTCACGCATCTCGCGAAGGCCGTCGGCCTCACGCAGGGCACCGCGCACCGGATCCTGCAATCGCTGATCGCCGAAGGGATGGTCGAACAGGACGAGCAGTCGAAGCTGTACCGGCTGAGCGTCGACTTCTTCGCGCTCGCCGCGCTGGCCGGCAACCCGAGCAGCATGCGCACGCTGTGCCGGCCCGCGCTGCTGCGGCTGTGCGCGAGCCTCGGTGAAACCATCTTCCTGCTCGTGAAGAGCGGCTTCGACGCCGTGTGCCTCGACCTGTGCGAAGGGCCGTTTCCGATCCGCTCGTTTACCGGTGACATCGGCGGGCGCATCGCGCTCGGCGTCGGGCAGGGCAGCCTCGCGATCCTCGCGTTCCTGCCGGAGGCCGAGCGCGAGGAAGTGATCCGCTTCAACGTGCCGCGCATCCGCGGCTACGGCGTACTCGACGAGGTGTACCTGCGCACCGAAATCGAACGCGTGCGGCAACTCGGCTACGCGGGCCGCAATAGCGGCGTGCTCGACGGGATGGCCGGCGTCGCGGTGCCGATCCTCGATCGCACCGGTTATCCGGTCGGCGCGCTGAGCGTCGGCACGCTCGCGTCGCGGCTCGGCGACGACCGCATGCCGATGGTCGTCGAACTGCTGCGGCGGCAGGCCGACGCGATCGGCCCGCGCACGAATCCGTTCGACGCCGCGTTGCGGCGGCCGATGCACGGGCTAGCGGGGAAAACCGCATAGCGGCGTTACGCGTTGCCGTTTCGTCGGCTTGCTTGCGCAAGCCATTCACGTTCGATCGAGGCGCGCAGGGTCCAGTGGACCTGCGCGCTTTTGTTTTTTTTACGGCGTCGCTTGCCGGCTCGGACTGAATGAAGCGAATGGCGCTTTTCGAGGGTTATACGACCTTTGCGACATTTGCCTCCCGCTCCATACTTGACGTGAACGATCAAGCCGGAACACGCACGCACACGCCATCGCGTGTCGCGTATCCGGCCTGGTACTCACGACATGAAAAGGAACGGAAGATGAGACTCGGCAACAAATCGGCGTTGATCACGGGCGGTACCAGCGGCATCGGCTTGGCCACCGCGAAGCGGTTCATTGCGGAAGGCGCGCGCGTCGCGGTGACGGGGCGCGACGAGGCCGTATTCGAGCGCGTGAAGGCGGAGCTCGGCGAGCACGCGCTCGTGCTGAAGGGCGACGTGCGTTCGCTCGACGACATGCGCGCGATTGCCGCCGAGGTCGACGAGACGTTCGGCGGCTTGGACATCGTGTTCGCCAACGCGGGCTGGGCTTTCCCGTCCGCCGTCGACGACATCGACGACACGCTCTATAACGACATCATGGACGTCAACGTCAAGGGCGTGGTATTCACGCTTCAAGCGGCGCTGCCGTACTTGCGCGAAGGTTCGTCGGTGATCCTCAATACCTCGTTCGTCGATCAGACCGGCAAGCATGGCATTTCGTTGACCGCGGCGGCGAAGGCGGCCGTGCGATCGCTGGCCCGCAGCTGGTCGTACGAATTTCTCGACCGGAAAATCCGTTTCAACGCAATCGCGCCCGGCCCGATCGATACGCCGCTGCTCGCCAAGTGGGGCAAGCCCGACGACTGGGTGCGCGAGCGCAAGGCCGAATTCGCGCAAGCGATTCCGGCGGGCCGCATGGGCATGGCCGACGATATCGCGTATGCGGCGCTTTATCTTGCCAGCGACGAATCGTCGTACGTCGTCGGCACCGAGCTGGTCGTCGATGGCGGTGCGTCGCAGCTTTGAGCCGGCGCTTCGCGCTGCCCGCGCCCGGCACGTCACCCCGGTTCATCCCCATCCCCGATTTCACGTCCGCCACGCGATTCGCCGTGGCGATTATTCGACCTGGCCCGGCGTGGTGCGCTTACCCATGGGCCGAAGTGCAAGGAGCAATCATCTTGACCGACAGTAGCGATAACCATGCCTCTGCCAGGCAACTCACGCGGGCAGGCCGTTCGCGCCGCGATGCCCTGAAGTTCGGCGGCGCCGCCACGCTCGGCGCCGTGCTCGGCGGCGGCGCGTTGCTCGGGCACGCCACGCCTGCGCCTGCACCGACGGGCAACGTCGGGCTGCTTGCGCCGAACGAGCCGCTCAACATCCTGATCGTCAACTACGACGGCGGCACGCTGCTCGACTTCGCGGGCCCCAGCGAGATTTTCCACCGGCTGCCGAATACGAACGTTCGCTACGCGAGCCTCGATGGCGGCAACGTGACGCTCGAATTCGGCGTCGTGTACGGCAAGACCGAACGGCTGGCCGATATCGACAAGACCGACGTGATCCTCGTGCCCGGCGGTTCCGATTTGTCGGCGCCGATGCGTCCGGCGTATCAGGCGCAGATCCGACGTCTCGCGGAAAGCGCCAAGCACGTGACGTCGGTGTGCAACGGCTCGCTCGTGCTCGCCGCGACGGGCGTGCTCAACGGCAAGCGCAGCGCGTGCCATTGGGCGTTCGTCAACAAGCTGGCCGAATACGGCGCGATTCCCGTTCCCGATCGCTTCGTCGAAGACGACGACGGCCGCTTCATGAGCGGCGGCGGCGTGACGGCGGGCATCGACTTCGCGCTGCGCGTGGCGGAGAAGCTGCGCGGCCGGCAGGCGGCCGAATACACGCAGCTCGTCGTCGAATACGATCCCGATCCGCCGTTCCATTCGGGTCATCCGAGAGATGCACGGCCCGAACTCGTCGCGATGGTCGACAAGAAGCTGCCCGGCGCATCAAAGGGACTTGCACGCGTTCCCGGCGTTCGCTGACACGCTTGCCGGCGACGCGTGCAGGGTCGCCGCCTCTTCAATTCACACCCGATCCGGAAATCACTCGATGCGACAGATTCATCTTTGTACGGCTGCGCTTGCAGCGTGCGTGTCCTTTTTTGCGTTCACGGCGCCGGCTGTCGCCGGTGGTGCGCAACGTCTGCCCGAAGCGGCCATCAAGGCCGAAAACGCGCGCTGGGCAGATGCGTTCTCGCGAGGCGACTACGACGCGATCGGCCGCCTCTATACCGACGACGGCGCGCTCTTGCCGCCGGGCGGCGACAAAGTCATCGGACGCCGCGCGATCGCCGACTACTTCACGAGCGGATATGCGGGATCGAAGCCCGGCACCGTCTCGTTCAGCAACTATGAGTTCTACGGTAATGAACGGGTCGTGACGGAGGTATCGGATGCGGAGGTTCGCGACGGTGACGGCAAGCTCAAGGTCCGCGCGAAGCAGACGCTTGTTTTCATGAAGCAGCACGGCACGTGGAAGCTGCATCGCGACATGTGGAACGCTTACCCGCCCGTCAAGGATTGACGGACATCGACGTCCGGCGAAATGGCGCGCCGCGTAGTCATGCTACGCGCGCGCCAATCATCCGTTAGCGAGACGTCGACCCCGCAGCGCGCCGATCGGTGCGCGGTCGATCAGCGCGCTGCGTTCGACCGGCTCTCGCGTCGAACCGCTTGCGGCGGGTGTCCGAGCAGCTTGATGAAGGCTCGGCGCATCCGCTCCGGATCGGTGAAGCCGACCGCCAGCGCAATCTGCTCGATCGGTTCGCTGCCGCCCTGCAGGCGCAGCCTCGCGGCTTCGACGCGCAAGCGCTCGACGGCCCTCGCCGGTGTTTCACCGGTTTCCCGGCGAAAGGCGCGCCCGAACTGCCGCACACTCAAGCTGGCCGCATCGGCGAGCCGCTCGACCGGCAACGCCTCCGCCAGATGTTCCCGGGCGAAATTCAGCGCGATGCGGATGCGATCCGATTCCGGCTCCATCTGCGACATCGCGGAGAACTGCGACTGCCCGCCGGGCCGACGATACGGAACCACCAGCAGCCGCGAGACCTCGCGCGCGATCTCCGCGCTCATGTCCCGTTCGATCATGCCGAGCGCGAGGTCAATGCCGGACGCGATGCCCGCTGACGTCCAGACGCGGCCGTCGACGACATAGATACTGTCGCCGTCGACCCGCGTGCGAGGAAAGCGCGACTGCAATTGCGCGGCGTAGCGCCAGTGCGTTGCCGCTCTCAACCCGTCCAGCGAACCGGTTTCCGCCAGCAGAAATGCGCCCGTACACACGCTTGCCACGCGCGACGCCTTGGCGGCGAGTTTGCTGGCGGCGGAGATATTGTCCGGTGTCTGCATCGGCGCGATATTGCCGCCGACGAACACGACGGTGTCGAACGCGCGTCGCCCGATCGGCTTCGTGTCGATCGACAGGCCGGTATTGCCGGGAATCGGGCCGCCGGACGGCGAGATGACGTGAAGATCGTAGGGCGTGTGGCCGGCGGCCGTGCTCACCTGATTGAAGGCCGACAGCGGGCCGCCCAGATCGAGCGCGTCGTAGCCGCTGCAAACGAAGAATCCAATGCGATGCATGCCGAACCAATTGATCGAGAGACCCGGAATGGCGGATTTTACAGGGAACCCTCGCTTTGTGTCGTTTGACTGGAAACGACGGAAAAACGACGTTTACACCGTCATCGATCCACGATATTCGTTTGCGCCGCGCCGAGGCGATGCCGACAGGAAGCGACGATCAGCGGCGGTAGATGAACTCCAGGTCGGTCGATTCGCCGACCTTGAAATCGTACGTACCGACACGCTTGAAGTCTGCCTTCTCGTAGAACGCGATGGCCTTCGCGTTGCCCGACCACACGCCCAGCCATACCGGACCAGGGCGCGTTTCGGCGAGATACGCGAGCGCGGCGTCGAACAAGGCCCGCCCGGCGCCGGTTCCCTGGGTGCCGCGTCGAAGATAGATTTGATGGACCTCTCCCGACCCGTTCGCCACTTCCGGGTGCGGCAGCTTGCACGGCCCCGCGTGCGCATACCCGACCAGCGTGCCGTCGTCGCCTTGCGCGACCCACGTGCGGCACTGCGGGTCGCCGAGCTGCCCGGTGATCGCTGCCACCGAATAGGCACGGGCTTCGTATTCGGCCAGATCGTCCGGCGGGTAGTCGATGCCGAATCCGTCCTGCAGAAAGGTTTCGCGAAACGTATCGCGTTTCAATTCGGCAAGCGGGACGGCGTCGGCCAGGGTCGCAACGCGGATCAACATGGAGCTTCTCTCGGTTCGGTGTCGGGCCGTCAGTTTATCGTGGGCGGCCTCGCGCCCGCGCGCCGCCATCGGCTAACCCGCGAGCGTCGCGGTCGGACGCACGCCGATCTCGGCGACACGCGCGATCCGCGCAGGGGCATGATCCGGTGCGCGGTCCCGGATGCGGCTGCCCGATCCGGGAAAAGAACCGATTTTGCAGCGCAGCGAAACGCGGCGGCGCTTACCGCGCCCGGCATGCGTAACGAACCGAAACCGCCGGCACGGCAATCATGCGGATGCCGATGGTTGACCGTCGGCGGACATGCTAGGATTTCCGTCAAACAACTCCGGAGACTGCGATGCCGTTCATCTGCGAAAACGTCGAATGCCGTGCCGTGCTGGCTCGCGGGCAGGTCAGGCACCATCAGGAGGGCGCGGGCTGGTGCTTCTACTGCCCGGATTGCAACACCCGAAACGAGTTGATGAATGTCGGCACGGTCAGCGGCCCTGTCGAGCTGGTTCAGCCGGAGCGGGCCAGCCCGCCGCACCGGGTCGTCGCGACGGCCCGGCCGCTGGACGACGGCCGCTACGCGGCGCAATTGAGCGTCCAGCGGGCGCTCGCCGTGAAAGGCACCTACGCGGCCGAGGAGCACTGGGATGAACTCGGCGTATTCGGCGACGCGCAGGAAGCCGTCGCGCATGCGAAATCTTTCGCGACGGACTTGCTGCAGCGCGTCGCATAGTCGGTACGTTTCCGTGAACGAACAAGGGGCGTCGCGCATTCGTGCGCGACGCCCCTTTGCGTTTTTCGCGCGTGTTCGTGAGTGGTGATAGCGAACGACGAGATTTGTTTCGCGATCCGCCGATACGTGTCGTCCCGAATCAGGCTCCCGAGAAAGCCGCGTAAGGTTACACAGCCGGCGCTTGCACCGCGCGGGCCCGTTCGCGGGCCGCGACGAGTTCGCGGATCCGCGCACGGTCGGCCGGCGTCACCGGCGTGAAGATCACGAGGCTCAGGTCCGGGCTGCCGGTGACCGAGAACGCCGAATATTCGAGCGCGATTCGGCCGGCTTGCGGATGGCGAATCTCCTTCGTGCCTTCGTCGTGCGTACGGATAGCGTGGTCGCGCCACATCGCGTCGAATTCGGCGCTAGTCGCGCGCATCTCGTCGACGAACGCCTGCACGCTCTGCGTCGCGCCGCTGCGCGCGACGTCCGCGCGAAACGCGCCGACCGCGAACCGCGCGACGCGCTCCCAGTTCGGCTGCGCGTAACGCACGCCCGCGTCGACGAAGATCAGCCGCAGGATGTTGCGCGCGGCCGGCGGCAGCGTCGCGTAGTCGGTCAGCGTCGCGGCCGCCGCGTCGTTCCACGCGGCGACGTCCCACGTCGCGGTGCGGATGATCGCGGGGCTCGCGTCGAGCGAATCGAGCACGTGCCGCAGGCGCGGCGTTACGCTGGCCGGCGCGTGATAACGCACCTCGGGCGGATGGCCGACGCCGATCAGGAACAGGTGTTCGCGTTCGGCGTCGTTGAGCATCAGCGCGCGGGCGAGCCGGTCGAGCACGTCGGCCGACGGTGCGCCGCCGCGCCCCTGTTCGAGCCACGTGTACCACGCGGCGCTCACGTGCGCGCGCTGCGCGACTTCCTCGCGCCGCAGGCCCGGCGTGCGGCGGCGCGTGGCCGGCAGCCCGAGCGCGGCCGGGTCGAGTTTCTCGCGGCGGTCCCGCAGGTACGCGCCGAGCAGGTTGTCGGGGGCGTCAGCCATATCCTGTTAGTTCGTTTACTCGTAAACCGTCACGACTTCACCGCGAGCGGCCATCGGCAGATAGTAGGCCTCCATTTCATCCGGAGGTGCTGAACATGCGTGTCTTTGTTACGGGAGCGTCGGGATTCGTCGGCTCGGCCGTCGTCGCCGAACTCGTTGCCAACGGGCACTCGGTGCTCGGGCTCGCGCGGTCCGATGCGGCCGCGGCGGCGGTTGCCGCAGCCGGCGCCGACGTCCATCGCGGATCGCTGGAGGATCTCGACAGCCTGACGCGCGGCGCCGAAGCCGCCGACGCGGTGATCCACACGGGATTCAATCACGATTTCTCGCGCTTCGCGCAGAACTGCGAACTCGACCGCCGCGCGATCGAGACGATCGGCGCGGTGCTCGCCGGCTCGGCGAGGCCGCTCGTCGTCACGTCCGGCCTCGCGCTCGTCGCGCCCGGCCGCGCGGCGACGGAGGACGATCCCCACGTGCCGGTGTCGGCGCACTATCCGCGTGCGTCGGAGGCGACAGCGGTCGCGCTCGAAGCGCGCGGCGTGCATGCGTCGGTCGTGCGCCTGCCGCCGTCCGTGCACGGCGACGGCGATCACGGCTTCGTGCCGCGCCTGATCGCGTTCGCGAGGGAGAAGGGCGCATCGGCGTTCGTCGGCGACGGCGCGAACCGCTGGCCGGCCGTGCACCGGCTCGACGCGGCGCGCGTGTACCGGCTCGCGATCGAACGTGGTGCGGCCGGCGCGCGCTATCACGCGGTCGACGATACGGGCGTGCCGTTCCGCGAGATCGCGGAGGTGATCGGCCGGCGGCTGAACGTGCCGGTCGTCGCGAAGTCGGGGGCGGAAGCCGGCGAGCACTTCGGCTGGTTCGCGATGTTTGCGGGAATGGATGCGCCCGCAACCAGCGAGCGCACGCGGGCATCGCTCGACTGGGCGCCGACGCAGCCGCGACTGCTGGCCGATATCGACCGGCCGCGGTATTTCGAAAGCTGACGGGCGGCTCGGGCCGTGACGAACACCCTCCACGTCGCGGTCGCCCGCCTGCCGTGCGTCACTCGACCGGATGCAGATCCTGCAGCAGTGTCGGCAGCAGCTCCGACACGGTGGGGTGGATATGCATCGCGCGGCTGATCGTCGTGTACGGCGCGCCGGCGGCCATCACGTCGAGGATCCCGTGCACGACCTCGTCGCCGGTCACGCCGAGGATCGATGCGCCGAGGATCGCGTGGTTGTCCGCGTCGACGATCACCTTCATGAAGCCCTGGCTCTCGCCCTTCTCGACCGCCCGGCCGACGCGCGTCATCGGGCGCGTGCCGACCAGCAGCCGGCGGCCCGTCTGCTTCGCTTCCGCGAGCGTCATGCCGACGCGGCCGAGCGGCGGATCGATGTACATCGCATACGCCATGATGCGGTCGGACACCTTGCGCGGATCGTCGTCGAGCAGGTTCGCCGCGACGATCTCGTAGTCGTTGTACGCGGTGTGCGTGAACGCGCCGCGCCCGTTGCAGTCGCCGAGCGCCCAGACGCCTGGCACGTTCGTGCGCAACTGCTCGTCGACGGTGATGTAGCCGCGTGCGTCGGTGTCGATGCCCGCGCGGTCGAGCCCCAGATCGTCGGTGTTCGGCACGCGCCCGACCGCGAGCAGCAGGTGCGAGCCCGCGACCTCGCGGCCGCCGCCCGCGCAGTCGAGGCCGACGACGATGCTGTCGCCGTCGCGGCGTGCGCTCAGGCAGTTCGCGTCGAGTTGCACGTCGATGCCTTCCTTTTCGAGGATCTCGCGCACCGCCTGCGACACGTCTTCGTCCTCGCGGCGAATCAGGCGCGAACCTTTCTCGACGATCGTGACCTTCGAGCCGAAGCGGCGGTACATCTGCCCGAATTCGAGCCCGACGTAGCTGCCGCCGACGATCACGAGGTGGTCGGGCAGGAAGTCGACGTCCATCATCGTCGAATTGGTCAGGTACGGCACCGAGTCGAGGCCCGGCATCGCGGGCACCTGTGCGCGTCCGCCGACGTTGATGAAGATGCGTTCGGCTTCGAGCACGTCATCGCCCACGCGCACCGCGTTCGCGCGTTCGAAGCGGGCATGACCCTGAAAGACGGTCGTGTTGTCGAGGCCGCGCACCCATTGCTCGACGCCGTGGTTCGAGCGTCCCGAGATCTGGTCCTTGCGCGCCTTCACAGCTTTCATGTCGACGGTGACGGGGCCGCCGACCGACACGCCGTATTCGCCGGCGCGTCGTGCAAGTTGCGCGGCGTACGCGCTTGCGATCAGCGTCTTGGTCGGGATGCAGCCGGTGTTTACGCAGGTGCCGCCGAAGCGGCCGCGCTCGACGATCGCGACTTTCATGCCGGCGCCGGCGAGCCGTGCGGCGAGCGGCGGCCCGGCCTGGCCGGTGCCGATGACGATCGCGTCGAAGTGTTGCGTCATGACGTCCTCCTGTGCGGGGGCAACGAGGAAAGAGGCCGGCGCAAGCCGCATGCCGTGCCGGTGGTCGCGCGGGCGACGAGCGCCTATGGTAGACCTGTTGGCCGGGCGCGGCGAGCGGCGGGCGGACGGTGCGTCGCGTTGAAAAACGGCACTGCCGCGGGCGGCGCGGCGTGCAGCGTCTAGTCCTTGCGCTGCCACTGCTCGAACGACACCGGCCGGTGCGCGTCGGCGCGCGTGACGGTGACGTGGTCGGGCTGGTCATCGAGCGGAAACGATTCGGTGACGATCTGGCTCGAAAACAGCCAGCCATGCGTGCGCGGGTCGTAGCGGAACGTGACGTAGTCGGTCCAGTGCTGCCCGCACGCGACGATGTTCTGCACGGTGAAATAGCGGCCTTTCACCGACAAGCCGTTGTCGGCGGCATCTTCAGGATCGAAAGGGTCGCACTGGCCGCCTTCGTTCGCGCGCAGCACGACCTGGTCGTTGCGCGTGGCGAGCCGATACGTGTGGTCGGCCTGTTCCTCGTAGATCAGCAGCGGGCGCGGCGACGGCTGGTCGCGCGTGTCGACCGCGCGGTGCACGACGACGAGAAAGCTGTGCCGCCCGTTGTCGAGATCGGGGCCGGCTTGCGCGAGCAGCGGCTGGTAGCCGGGTGGGAGTTGCGCGGCGATCGATTTCGGCAGGGTGTCGGCGCGGGCGCCGAACGAGAGGGCGGCGAGCAGCGGGAGCAGGGCGGAAAGGCGAAGAGCGCGCATGGCGGGCGGTTTGGTCGAAAGAGGAAAGGGATTGAGCCGTGCGCCGTTACGCATTGCGCCCGGGAAGCTCGGCGCCCGGCGCGGGAATGTCGGGTCCGTCGTCCGCGAGGGCGAGGCTGACGGTCGGGCTCGCGATGGACTCGCGAAAGATCGCTTCGACGACGGCGTCGTCGTCGGGATAGCGGGCGGCGCGGATCTCGATCATGGGGCGGCGCGGGATGACGGGAAAGAGGGCCAGCATAGCAGCGCACGGCCGCTTTCGGCCATGCGCGAGGCGTGCCAGAATCGACCGCTCGACCGTCGGAAACGACACGCAGGCGCCGGCGCAGTGGCGTCGCTGACCAAGGAGACTTCGATGACCGCATCGGCTGCCGTACTCGCCATCCTGGCTGCGCTGTTCCTCGGCGCAATGATTCCGGGCCCGAGCTTCGTGCTGGTGGCCCGGAATTCGATCGGGCTGTCGCGCCGCGACGGGCTCGCCACCGCGCTCGGCATGGGGATCGGCGGCATCGTGTTCGGCGGCGTCGCGCTCGCCGGGCTCTACACGCTGCTGCAGGCCGTCGAATGGCTGTATGTGGGCCTCAAGGTCGCGGGCGGCGTGTACCTGATCTACATGGCGTCGAAGATTTGGCGCGGCGCCGACCGGCCGATCGCGATGGACGGTCCGCAGGCGATGGCGGACGGCAGCGCGCGCAAGTCGTTCTGGACCGGCCTTACGACCCAGCTCAGCAACCCGAAGACGGCGATCTGGTACGGCAGCATCTTCGCGGCGCTGCTTCCGCAGCATCCGCCGCTGTGGTGCTACCTCGTGCTGCCGCCGCTCGTGTTCGCGGTCGAATTCGGCTGGTACACGCTCGTCGCGCTGTGCTTCTCGACGCGCCGGCCGCGCGAACTCTACCTGCGCGCGAAAAGGTGGGTCGACCGCATCGCGGCCGGCGCGATCACGCTGCTCGGGCTGCGGCTGATCCTCAATGCGCCGAAAGCGGGGATCTGAGCGCTTCTTTATCGGCACGTGGCGGCGACGGCCATGCCGTCGCCGGTCAGCGGCGGGAACCGGCCGGCCCGCCCGGGCCGCTCGCCCGAGCGCGCGTCGGCGTCCCGAATGCCATGATTACCGGTTCATCGTTGGGCCAGGGTCAGGCGCGGCGTGCGGAACGCCCGCACCCGTCGCCGCGGCTCGGCCCGTTCATCGTTCATGGCGGGCCGGCACTGCAAACACGTGACGCATGACTTCCCGATGGCGCGACCGCTCGCCGGCCGCCGCCGACCGTGCTTCCCACCTTCTCACCGCCGCCCGCCGAGCCTTGCGCGACGGGCGTTCCCGTGTATCGCGCGGCACGCCGAACCGCGCCGCTTCCCCGATTCTGGCGGTCGACCGCCCGACGACGTGTAAACTGCTGCCTTTTTTGACGGTTTGCAGCATGGTGCAAGCATCTCCGCGCCCGGCGTTGAGCGGTCCGACGCTCGTCCGGCTGCTCGCGCGCCTGGCCGATGCCGACGTCGCGGAATCCCGGCAGACGCTGTCCGACCGGCTGAGCCAGTGGCTCGGCTGGACCGACGCGATCACGCTGTCGTCCGCGCTGAATGCGAGCCCGCCCGGCGTCGCGGCCGGCGTGCGCGGCTACGACGCCGAGCGCGACTGCGCGCGCGTGCGCCACGACCTCGCGCAGGCGATCGCTGCCACCAACCGGCCGCGGGCGCGGCGCCGGCCGGGCGACCTGCCGCCGCCGGCCGCCGACACGGCCGATTTCGCGGACTTTCGCCAACGTTATCTGACCCTGCAACAGGACATGGAAACGGCGATCGGCCAGTTGCGCGGCCGCCTGCGCGTCGCGCTCGCCGCGCGCTCGTCCGGGATGGCGCGACTCGCGACGCTCGACACGATCATGGAGCGCGTGCTCGGCGCGCGCGAGCGCAGCCTGCTGTCGGCCGTGCCCGCGCTGCTCGGCACGCGCTTCGCGCGGCTGCGCGACGCGGAGCGGCAGGCGCTGGCGGAGGCAGAAGCCGCGGCCGCCGGGGCGCCCGATACCACCGACGCGTCCGCTCCGGCCGACGAAGGCGCGGTGGCCGACACCCCGGCCGTCGCGGCGATCGTGCCCGGCGCATGGCTCGATACGTTTCGCGACGAGATGCACAGCATCCTGCTTGCCGAACTCGAAGTCCGGTTTCAAACGGTAGACGGGCTGCTCGCGGCCCTTCGCACCTGCTAATCAACACGCTATGTCCAGAATTCGCCTTGATCTCGTTGTCTTCGTCGCCGGTCTGCTCGCTGTGGGCTGGATCGGTGCCGGCTATGTCGCGTCGAACCCGCTGGCGGCGGCCGTCACGCTGCTGATCGGCGCGTGCTACGTTGCCGGCGCATGGGAGCTGCTGCGCTACCGGCAGGCGACCGCCACGCTGTCGCACGCGGTCGCCGGCCTGACCGAACCGCCCGCGAAGCTCGACACGTGGCTCGACATGCTGCATCCGGGCCTGCGCGGCGCGGTGCGCGCCCGGGTCGAAGGCGCGCGCGTCGCGCTGCCGGGCCCGGCGCTCACGCCTTACCTCGTCGGCCTGCTGGTGCTGCTCGGCATGCTCGGCACGCTGCTCGGGATGGTCGTCACGCTGAAGGGCACGGGCGCCGCGCTCGAAAGCGCGACCGATCTCGATGCGATCCGCGCGTCGCTGATCGCGCCGGTGAAGGGGCTCGGGTTCGCGTTCGGCACGTCGATCGCCGGCGTCGCGACGTCCGCGATGCTCGGGCTGTTGTCCGCGCTCGTGCGCCGCGAGCGGATCGACGCGGCCCAGCAGCTCGATGCGAAGATTGCGACGACGCTGCGCGTGCATTCGTCCGCGCACCAGCGCGACGAATCGTTCCGGCTGCTGCAGCGCCAGGCCGACGTGATGCCGGCGCTGGTCGACCGGCTGCAGACGATGATGACGACGCTCGAGGCGCGCAGCGTCGCGTTGCACGATCGTCAGCTCGAAAGCCAGCAGGCGTTTTTCGACCGGACCGAGCGGGCGTATGCTGGCCTGGCGTCGAACGTCGGCGACGCGCTGAAGGAAAGCGCGGCCGAAAGCGCGCGTGTGGCCGGCGCCGCGTTGCAGCCGGTCGTCGCCGCGACGATGACGGGGCTCGCGCAGGAGATGGCCGCGCTGCGCGACACCGTAACGGGCGCGGTGCAGCGTCAGCTCGACGGGCTGACGAACGGCTTCGAGAAGACCACCGGCAACGTGACGGCCGTCTGGAACCGCGCGATCGACGAGCAACGTCAGGCGGGCAACGCGGTCGCGCAGCAGTTGCAGACGACGCTCGGCCAGTTCACCGACACGTTCGCGCAGCGTTCGTCGGATCTGCTCGATGGCGTCGCGACGCGCCTCGAATCGACCGAGGGCCGCCTGTCGGCCGCATGGCGCGACGCGCTGGCGCGTCAGGAGCAGGTCGGCGAGACGCTGGCCGGCCAGCATGCGCGCGCGCTGGATGAAGCCGCCGCGACGTTCGAACGCCATTCGGCCGCGACGCTCGCCGCGATGCAGGAGTCGCATGCGGGGCTGCAATCTCAACTGGCGGCGCGCGACGAAGAACGCCTCGCCGCGTGGAACGACTCGCTGGCCGCGATGGCCGCGAAGCTCGGCGAAGAATGGCAGCGCGCGGGCGTGCACAGCGCCGGCCGCCAGCAGGAAATCTGCGATGCACTTGCGCAAACGACGCGCGACCTCGCTGCACAAGCGTCGACGTTCGAACGACGCTCGAACGATCTGCTGACGACGATTCGCGATTCGCACACCGGCCTGCAGTCGCAACTGGCCGCGCGCGATGAAGAACGTCTGTCGGCCTGGAACCATTCGCTTACTGCGATGGCCGCGAAGCTCGGCGAAGAATGGCAGCGCGCAGGCGTGCACAGCGCCGGCCGCCAGCAGGAAATCTGCGATGCCCTCGCACAAACGACGCGCGACCTCGCAGCACAGGCGTCGACGTTCGAACAACGTTCGAACGATCTGCTGACGACGATTCGCGATTCGCACACCGGCCTGCAATCGCAACTGGCGGCACGTGACGAAGAACGTCTGTCGGCATGGAACGATTCGCTGACTGCGATGGCCGCGAAGCTCGGCGAAGAATGGCAGCGCGCAGGCGTGCACAGCGCCGGCCGCCAGCAGGAAATCTGCGATGCCCTCGCACAAACGACGCGCGACCTCGCAGCACAGGCGTCGACGTTCGAACAACGTTCGAACGATCTGCTGACGACGATTCGCGATTCGCACACCGGCCTGCAATCGCAACTGGCCGCACGCGACGAAGAACGCCTCGCCGCGTGGAACGATTCGCTCGCGGCGATGGCCGCCGCGCTGCGTGACGAATGGGCGCGGACGAGCGCGCAAGCCGCCGCGCGCCAGCAGGACATCTGCGACACGTTGACCCGCACCGCGAACGGCATCACCGCGCAGGCTCAGGTGCACGCGAGCGACACGATCAACGAAATCTCGCGCCTCGTGCAGGCCGCGTCGGAAGCGCCGAAGGCGGCGGCCGACGTCGTCGCCGAGTTGCGCCAGCGCCTGTCCGACAGCATGGTGCGCGACACCGCGATGCTCGAGGAGCGCAGCCGCCTGCTCGCGACGCTGGAGACGCTGCTCGGCGCGGTGAACCACGCGTCGACCGAACAGCGTACCGCGATCGACGCGCTCGTCAGTACGTCGGCCGATCTGCTCGACCGCGTCGGTGCGCGCTTCAACGACACCGTCGACGCCGAAACGCGCAAGCTCGATTCGGTGGCCGCGCAGGTCACGGCCGGCGCCGTCGAAGTGGCGAGCCTCGGCGATGCATTCGGGACGGCCGTGCAGGTGTTCGGCGAATCGAACGACAAGCTGCTGACGCATCTGCAGCGCATCGAGGCCGCGCTCGAGAAATCGCTCGCGCGCAGCGACGAACAGCTCGAGTACTACGTCGCGCAGGCGCGCGAGGTGATCGACCTGAGCGTGATGTCGCAGAAGCAGATCGTCGAGGATCTGCAGCAGCTCGCCGGCCGGCGAGCGAGCGTCGGAGCGTAACGCATGCACGACGAAATCGACGGCGGCGCGCAATCGGCGCCGGTATGGCCCGCGTTCGCCGACCTGATGTCGGTGCTGCTCGGCGCGTTCGTGCTGATCCTCGTCGGCGTGATCGGCATGCAGCTTCAGCTCACGTCGAAGCTCGAGGAAGCGGTGCGCGCGCGGCAGCTCGAAGCGCAGCAGCGCAAGTCGCTCGAACAGGCGCTCGCCGGGCCGCTCGCGGCCGGCCGCGTGACGCTCGTGAACGGGCGCATCGGCATCAGCGGCAACGTGCTGTTCGCGTTGAACTCCGACCAGTTGCAGCCCGCGGGCCGCGACTTGCTGAAGACGCTGGCCAGCCCGCTCGCCACGTACCTGAAGACGCGCGACGAGATCCTGATGATCAGCGGCTTCGCGGACGACCAGCAGGTGCACGCCGGCAACCGCCTGTTCGCGGACAACTGGGAACTGTCGGCCAAGCGCGCGTTGACGGTCACACGCGCGATGATCGATGCCGGTGTGCCGGCCTCGTCGGTGTTCGCGGCCGCGTTCGGTTCCGAACAGCCGGTCAGCTCGAACGCCGACGATGAAGGCCGCGCGAAGAACCGCCGCGTGGAGATCGCGCCGGTGCCGCGCAAGTCGGCGTCGAACGGAGGAAAGGCCAAGTGACGGGCGGCGCGACGCACGCGCGCGCGACGCTCGACGCATGGCGCGAGCAGGGCGCCGATCGGCTCGATCCGGTGCGCTTTCAACGGATCGACGCGCTCGAGAAGCGCGCGGCCGTGCTCGATGGCGCTGCACGTGCGTTGCTCGATGCGCGGCTTGCAATGCTGATCGAAGGGTTTGCGCAGATCGTCGCGCGCGCCGGTGACGCCGAAGCCACGCGCGAGACGGCGCGAGCCGCGGCGGATGCGCCCGCGTGCGGCGCGCTTGCCGCGCTCGTCGCAGGGCTCGGCCGCGATGCGCAGGCCGACCGGCGCGGGCTCGATCCCGAATTGATCGATTACTTCCGTGCGACGTGGTCGAAGGTCCGCACGGAACAGCAATACCGTCAGTCGCTCGACCAAGTGCCGCGCAACGCAGGGCCGCTCAATTCGAACAGCCTCGTGCACCGCTCGCTCGCGACGATGCGCGAGCTGTCGCCGGAATACCTGCAGCAGTTCCTGTCGTACGTCGATGCGCTCGCATGGCTCGAGGATCTCGCGGGCGGCGGCGCGCAGCCCGAGAAGGAAGCGCCGCGCGCGAAGGCGGCCAAACCGGCGAGAAAGACGACGCGCGCGAAGGCGCGATAACGCCACGGCGCACGCGTTCGGCGTGTGTATCGTCTACCGGCCTGCAGCCGGGTCGTCGATCGCCGCGCGCAGCGCGTGCAATGCTTCGACGAGCGCCGACGCGAACGGCGGATGGGCGGCGATGCCCGCCGCGTCGAGCTGGCTCCCGAGAATCGGCAGCGTGATCGATGCGGGCTCGACGATGCGCGCCGACATCACCGACAGCGTTTCCCGCAACGCCGCGTCTGCGTGCTCGGCGCGCGGCGACGCGTTCAACACCGCGACCGGCTTGTACACGACGGCCTCGCATCCCACGATCCAGTCCAACGCGTTCTTCATCACGCCCGTCACGCCGTGCGCGTATTCGGGGCTGGCGATCAGCACGCCGTCGGCCGCGTTCAGGCGGTCGAACAGATCGCGCACCGCGGCGGGCGTCGGATATTCGGCATCGGGATTGAACAACGGGAATTCGCCGAGACGATCGAAGCGCGTGATATGCATGCCGCGCGGGGCAACGAGTGCGGCTGCGTCGAGCAGCGCGGCGTTGTACGACTGCGCGCGCAGGCTGCCGCACAGTGCGACGAGGTCGATGCGGCGCTCGGAAGCGGTTCGGGTGTCGTTGGCCATCGCGGAACGTGTGGGGAGGTGGCTCGCGCGGCGGCGCGCGGATCCGGCGAATTATCGCATCGGTGCGTGAGCCGCATGAGCCGCATGAGCGACGTGCCGCACGTGGCCGCCGCTCCGCGGAGTGTCATTCGTGTTCACCGCGCCGCGCGTTCACGTTCGCATACTCGGCGGCATCGATGCCGGTCATCCCGGTTGCTTGCGCCAGTTCACCGAGGGTCCACCCGTTTCCGAGCAACAGCCGCCGCGTATGCAGCGCACCGTGCACGTCGTCGGCAACGGTGTCGCCGAGATAACGCAGCGCGCGGCCTTCGACATCGACGAAGCCATGCCCGTAATCCTGCGCGAGCGCCGTCCACAACCGCGCGGCGCCGACCGACTGGCGCGCGCCGCTGATCAGACACAGGCCCGCGTCGAGCGCCCATCGATACAGCGTCGTCGCGAGTCCCTTGCGTTGTGCCGAGCCGCGCAGCCGCGTATGCGGCGCGCGCAGGTAGCGGTCGGCACGGCGCGGGATTTCGGGAAGTCGGTTGAACACCGTATAGCCGGCGAGCTGCCGGGCCGACGGATCCTCGATGTAAAGGAAGTATTCGCCGTCCGCCTTGCGGTGGCGGACGATCAGGCCCGAGCCGCCGAGCGCGATGGCCGGCAGCCCGTGCAGGCGATGGCCCGGCAGGTGCAGGCGTTCATAAAGGGTGTCGAGTTCGTCGTCGATGTCGTGCTGGGAATGCTGTACGTCGATACGCATGGCAAAAGGCGCCCGTCTCGGGCGCATCGAGAAAGGGGTTCATGGCAACGGGAGAACGGAAATGGAAGCGGCCCCCGGGCTCGGCGAAGCGAGCCGGGGCCGCGAATCAGCCGGGGATGTGCTGGAAACCGGCGGCGATCGCGGCGAGGCCCGCGATGCAGAGTGCGAACAGGATCAGGACTTTGTGGATCACGCCTCTTTCCTCATGAATGCGCGGCGCCGGCGGGCGGCGTCGCGGAGACGGTGAGCGGCGGGCACGGCCCGCACGGCCGTCGTGCGGGACGACGGTCGGGTGTCCGGGCGACGGGCGCACGCGGACGGTCGGCACCATACGCGATGGGCAGCGGGCGGGCAATCGGGCCGACGGAGAAAAGCGATGAAGCGCGACGAATCGCGGTGTTTCGCGACAATTAGCCGCATGGGGCGCGTTGAAACGTGCGGGGATCCACGCGAAAGTGCATCGTCAAGCGGCGGAGGGCCTACCTGGAAAAGTGTCGCGGGGGTGAATGCCGGGACAGGTCGACATCCGCGCCAGGACAGGAGCGGCATGGACGACCGCCCCCGTCGCTCCATCACACCGCCTGCCGCTCGCCGAACGCCTGCCTGATCCGCGCGAACAACCCGTGCTGCGCGATCCATTCGGCATACGCGCGATAGTCGGGATCGCGCATCAGATGACGCTCTTCCGTTTTCGCGCGCGTGTAGTAGATCAGGTTGACCGCGACGAGCCCCGCGCAGTGCATGAGCCCGAGCTGCCAGCCGAGCGGCTCGACGAACGGCACCGACACCATCCAGTACGACAGGTTCTTCGTGATGTAGGCCGGATGCTTCGTGAAGCGGTACGGGCCCGACGTGATGATTCCGCGGTTGGTGAGGTTCGAGAACCGCAGCCCGAACGAGATCGTGCACAGCGCGTAGGTCAGCAGCAGCAGGATGATCACCGTGCCCCAGATCACGCGCAGCGTCGGCGCCGACAGCAGCCAGTTGTCCCAGAACATCGAGCCTTCGTAGCGGATGTAGTTGTTCGAGATCAGCGACCAGAACGGCTGGTAGCAGATCAGCGCGGCGACCCAGCCGAGCGTCGTCGGCTCGACCGTGCGCACGTGGCTGTCGAGGATGCGGAACGTGCACAGGTAGCCGACGGTGCCGAACATCAGGTCCATCGTGAACGACAAGTCGTACATGAACACGAAGGTCGCGATCGTCATCGGCGCATGCATCGCGTTCGCGAGCGACGCGCTCAGGTGATCGGCGTCCTTCGACAGATAGACGGTCATCAGCGGCAGGAAGAACGCCTTCACGCCCCAGCCGGCCAGCATCTCGCGCACGGGCTTCCAGCTCGCGGGCTGCTCGCGTCGGAACAGGAAGCGGCCCCACAGCAGGTACGCGTCGTCGGTCTCGCGCTGGTGGCGGTCCATCCACGCGAAGTAGAACGGCGCGGCGACGATCACGTACGGCGCAAGCGAGCGCAGCAGCGACCAGAACGGGAGGTAGAACGCGCCGTGGTATTCGGGCAGCAGCCAGTAGATCGCGCCGATGCCTGCATAGATCGACGTCAGCGCGCCGAGCCGCGTCGCCACGCGCGCGATGCCGAGCGGCCGGACGGCCTGCCGCGACAGCCCCGCGCTCGGACGCAGGTAGACGCGCGAGATGAAGAGTTCGTGCAGTGCGATCGTGCCGATGATCGCGAGGCTCGCGATGACCGCGCGGGTGGCCGCGTCGAGGGACGGGTGGTCGCGCGTGACCCACAGCGCGAAGAGTCCGGCCGCGATGCCGAGCAGGCCGGCGCGCAGCGGCGTGGCGGAACGGGGTGGGCGGTCCGGGGCGGCGACGATGCCGTCGAGCGTGGAGTTCATGATCGGATCCTCGTAGGGATGAGGGCCGGCGCCCCCGCTTGGCGGGTGGCGCCGGCCGTCGGCCGGGCTGTTTATGGATGCGCGCCCGGCCATTGGCCTGTCGTTCTGATACGTGATGCGTTACGGCTTACTTCTTGGTGACGCCGCCCAGCAGACCGCCGAGCAGGTTCGTCACCGGCGACAGCAGGTTGCCGGTGCCGCTGGCGGCGCCGCCACTCGTGCCGCCGGTCAGGCCGGTCACCACGGAGCCGCTGCCGCCCGGCGTCGTCACGGTGGCCGTTGCGCCGCCAGGGCTGACCGTGCCGACGGCGCCGGCCGAGCCGGCCGGCGTGCCCAGCGCACCCGTGAGCGTGCCGACCGGGCCGCTCGTCAGTACGCCGCCGAGCGCGCCGGACACGTTGCCGCCCGGTGTCGTGACGGTGCCGGTGAGGCTCGCGCCGAGCGGCGTCAGCGAGTTGACGAGGTTGGTGACCGGCGCGAGCAGGCCGCCGACGCCTGCGCCGCTCGTCCCACTGGTGCCGCCGGTGCCGCTTGAGCCGATGCTGCCGAGCGCACCCGTCACCGTGCCGAGCAGGCCGGTGATCGGCGCAAGCGGGCCGCCGCTGGTACCGCTCGTGCCGCCTGAGCCGCTCGAGCTGCCGCCGCCGAGAGCGCCCGTCAGCGAACCGAGCACGCCCGTGATCGGGGCGAGCGGATTGGTGCCGCTGCTGGAGCTGCCGCTGGACAGCAGGCCGCCGGCCGATGCCACGGTATTGCCGAGCTGGGACACGCTGCTCCCAACGCTCGTGCCGACCGGATTGCCGGTGGCGCCGCCGACCTGCGAACCGGCGAGGCCGAGGCCGCTGCCGAGCGTGTTCAGCAGGCCGCTGAGCGGGGCGCCGAGCAACGTGGCGTTGCCGAGCGTCTGCGTGACGCCCGGCGTCGTGACGCCGCCGGTCAGCGTGTTCGTGATCGGGTTGATCACGCTGCCGAGCTGCGTCTCGAGTTGCTGCACCGGCGCGCTGTTCAGCGCCGTGTTCAGCGCCGATGCGGTCGAGTTGACCGCGGTGCCGACCGTGTTGACGAGACTGCCGACCAGGGTCGTCGCCGGCGCGAGCGGCGACAGCGGACCGGTGCCGAGGCTCGTCACGGCATTGCCGAGATTGTTGACCGCGCCGCCGGCGCCGGTCAGCAGGCCGGTGGTCGACGTGAGCGTCGGCCCGAGCGGGTTCGGCGACACGCCGATCGAACCGAGGCCGGCCGCGACGCCGTTGCCGAGCGATTGCACGCCGTTGCCGAGGCTGCTGACCGCGTTGCCGACGCTGTTGACCGTCGTCGCGTTCGTGCCGGGAATCTGCACGCCGCCGATCTGGGCGCCACCGTTCACGACCGTCGTACCGAGCGCCGTCACGAGGTTGCCGGATTGCTGAAGGACATTGCCGAGGGGGGTGACGCCGGTGCCCGACGTGCCGGAAGTGCCCGACGTGCCGGAAGTGCCCGACGTGCCGGAAGTGCCCGACGTGCCGGAAGTGCCCGACGTGCCGGAAGTGCCCGACGTGCCGGAAGTGCCCGACGTGCCGGAAGTGCCCGACGTGCCGGAAG